>DATNGG010000001.1:0-11128 GCA_035605975.1 Allostellaceae bacterium
CTCGCCCTCGGTGGTGAGGATGAGGCGGCGCCCCACCCGATCGAACAGCTTGAAGCCGAGCTCGCGCTCGAGATCGCCGATCTGCCGCGACAAAGCCGGCTGGGCAACGCGCAGCTGCTGCGCCGCCTTCGAGACGGTGCCCAACTGCGCGACGGTGACGAAGGTGCGCGCTCGCCGCAGGTCCATGGAAACCCTTTATGCCTATCCGGCATCGATAACCAGCGAATTATTCTATTGGACGCATCAAAGACTTCGAGCCGAGACTGCGTGCGGCACTTGGCGCGGCTGATTTGCGCCGGTCCTGCAAGGAGAAGAACGATGACGCTGCGCGATGTGGTGGCCGCCTTATTGCTCTCATCGGCCGGGCAGTCGCCGCGATGGATCGCCGCCGCTTGCCTAGCCGGCGCGCTCTGCGCCGTCGGCGCGCCGTCGCGCGGCGCCGAGATCAAGATGATGAGCGACAGCCCGCTCCAACCGGCGCTTGAGAAGGTCATCGAGCTTTATCGCCAGGAGAGCCGCGACCAGGTCAAGGCGGTGTTCGATCCGTCGCCCGCCATCAAGAAACGGATCGAAGGCGGCGAAGCCGCCGATGTCGTGATCGTGCAGCCCGACTTCGCCGCCGCATTGGCAAAATCGGGCAAGGTGAGCACGGCAGACGGACCGATCATCGGTCATGTCGGGGTCGGCCTCGGAAATCGCAAGGGCAGCCCTGCGCATGACATTTCGACCCCCGAGAGCTTCAAGCACGCCTTGCTCGGAGCGGATATGTTGGTCTTCAACAACGCCGCGTCGGGAAACGCCTTCGAGAAGGTCCTCGAGCGGCTCGGCATTGCCGACACGCTCAAGTCCAGGATCGTCCGCACGTCGCCGCTGGGCATTTTCGAGCCGGTCTTGACGGGCAAGGGCAACGACATGGCGGCGGGGACGATCCCGCTCATCGCGACCACGCAAGGCATCAAGCTGCTCGGGCCGCTGCCGGGCGATTTCCAGAGCTCTCTCACTTATATCGCCGTGCTGATGACCGAGACGACGCAGCGCGATACGGCGGAAGGCTTCGTCAAGTTCCTGGTGTCGGCGAAGGCGAAAGACCTCTTCGCGGCCAACGGCGTCTATTGACCGTGATGTCTGCGGCTCAGGCGCGGATCTTTTGCGCGGCGGCCGAAAGCGGGTCGGCGAGGGCGGTCGAAATCTGCTGCGCGAGCGATTTGAGCTGATCGAGCTCGCCGCTATCTGGTGTCCACAGGCGCCGCTTATGGATCGAAAACATGCCTAGCACGGTGCCGTCGGCGGCCCGCCATGGCGTCGAGGCGCAGGCGCCGACGCCCGCGACGCGCAGCTCCTCCAGCGATTCTTGGCCGGCGAAAATGCTCGAGCTTTCGATCGACGGGACCACGAGCTGCCGCATTTCCTTGAGCGCGGTGCCGCAGCAGCACCCTTCATCGGCGACGATGTCGAAGAATTCGATGAAGCGCTGGCCGAATCCGTGCGTGCCGCGCAGCTTGAGCTTCTCGTCTTCGACGAATTGCAGGCTCATCATCTCGGTGCCGGTCGCGGCGCGGATGAAGAGCAGGATTTGCTCGGGCGTGATCGGATCGCGTGCGGGCGCGGCGGCGATCGCGTTCGCAGGGCGCCGGCGTGGCGCGGCCGCGCGGAGCGTATCGCTCAGCGCCGCTTTGAGCTCGATCGCGCGCTCCTGCCGCGCCCCGCGCAGCCTGTCGATCCGGGCCGCGGAATTGGTCGTGAGGCTCTGGAGGATTCTTTGCGTGCCGCTCCAGACCTCATAGCCGGCGGTGCGATCCGAGCAGGCGTTGAACACCGCCGCGGCAAATTCCATGGCCTCGTCATCGGCCTCGGCGCGGACATCGTGCCGCGCGGTGATGGCGCCTTTGCCGTCGAGGAAATACAAACGATAATCGGCCACGCGAGTCTCCGCTTGGGTTGAGGGAGGGCGGCAGCACGCGGCCGGCGCTTGGGATGGGGAGGTGCTTGGGTCGGGTGCCGGCGCGGGGAACGCTGGCCGGCGGTTAAGATGATAAGCGTCCCCCGCCGGCTTCGCCAAGGTCAAGTTTTGGGCGCGGCCGGTACACGCCGCGATTGTATGGGGGCCGGCTCCTATCCCGCAAAAAGGCCGTGCTGCTTGAGAAAGGTGATCATGAAGCGATCGAAGAGCCAGGGCTGTTCGATGTAGCAGGCATGGCCGGCGCCGGGCAGGATTTCGAGCGCGCAATGGGGGATGCGTTTCTGCAAGGCAAAGGCGCTTTGATGCGCGCTGTCCTCGCTGCCGGTGAGGATGAGCGTCGGGCAGGCGATGCGCTCGAAATGGCCTTCGGCATAGGGCGCCTGCAGCGCACGGAACTGGTGAATGATGGTTTCGGCATCGGCCCAGCCGTTGCGCTCGGTGAAGAGCTCGGCGAAGTAGTGCGCCATGGGCGTCGCGCGGAAAGCGGGGCTCAGATCCTCGAAAGTGTAGGCCCAGCGAAAAGCAACGCCCTGCTCGCGATAGTTTTCGATGCGGCGCTGCGCGAAATCCTTGTTGGGATTGTAGCCGGTTCCGGAGAGGATTAGCGCCTTCGTCTTCTCCGGCCGCAAATGATACATATGCGGCAGCGTGATCGAGCCGACCGAGCAACCGACGAGGATCGCGGCCTCGCCCGGGAACGCGTCATCGATCGCCTCCCAGCACGCCTCGGCCATATCATCGAGCGTCAGGCCCGCGCTCGCTTTGGGCGAGCGGCCATAGCCCGGAATATCAATGGCGATGCAGCGATACCAGCTGGAGAAATGCGCCATCTGGAAAATCCAGCAGGATTGATCCATCGGATTGGGATGAACGAAGGCCATGACCGGGCCGCTCCGTCCCATGCGCTCGTAATAGAGCTTGCCCTCGATATGCCGCGCCATCTCTGCCTCCTCGCGTTTTGCCCGATGCCGGCGCTATCATAAGCGAGAAAGCGAAGCGGCGAGGGGCAAACTATGGATCTGCAATTGACCGGCAAGCGCGCCATCGTGACCGGCGGCAGCCGCGGCATCGGCAAGGCGATCGCGCGGCAATTGGCCGAAGAGGGCGTCGATGTCGTGATCGCCGCGCGCGGCAAAGCCGCGCTCGATGCAACCGCCGCCGAGCTCGCGGCCGCGACCGGCCGGCGCATCCTGCCGATCGCCGCGGATATGGGGAATGATGCCGCGGTCGCGGCGCTGATCGAGGCGGCGCTCGGTGCGCTGGGTGGCGTCGATATTCTCGTCAACGACGCGGCGGCGCCGGGCGGCACCGTGCCCTCGGCGAAGATCGAGCAGGTGCAAGCCGAGAACCTGCTCTTCGACGTGAACGTGAAAGTCGCGGGTTATCTGCGGGCGGCGCGCGCTGCGGCGCCTCATATGGCAAAGCAAGGCTGGGGCCGCATCATCAATATCGGCGGGGGCGCGGCGCGGCGCAGCGGCAACTACATCGCCTCGATCCGCAACGCTGCGGTGTCGTCGCTGACGAAGAATTTGGCCGATGAGCTCGGCCCCAAGGGCATCAATGTCGTCGCGATTCATCCCGGCACGACGCGTGCCGGGCAAGTGATCGATCCCGCCTTCGAGGCGCGCGCCAAGGCTTCGACCAGCATCGGCCGCATCGTCGACGCCCAGGAGATCGCCTATCTCGTCGCGTTCTTGGCATCGCCCAAGAGCATCGCCATCAATGGCGAGACCATCGCCGCGGGCGGCGGCATCATCGGCCCGATCAATTATTGACGCTCAACTCCTCTCCGCCGCGAAGCGGAGGTGAGGGCTTCTATTAAGCGCTACCCCCAAATCTCCTCGGCGAGCTCGACGACGTGGCGGAGCTTTAAGTATTGCTCGTTCTCGCTGAGGATGTTGCCGCCGGTGTGGCTCGCAAAGCCGCATTGCGGCGACAGGCAGATCTGGTCGAGCGGCATATATTTTGACGCCTCTTCGATGCGGCGCTTCACCTGATCCTTGGGCTCGAGCGTGCCGAATTTCGAGGTGACGACGCCGAGGACGATGCGCAGCTTGCCCTTCGGCACGAAGCGCAGCGGCGCGAAATCGCCCGAGCGCGCATCGTCATATTCCAAAAAGAATCCGTCGATCTTCAGCGCGTTGAACATCGCCTCGGCAACCGGCTCGTAGCCGCCCTCGGCATGGCCGCGGCTCAAGGAATTGCCGCGGCACAGATGCACCGTGATCTTCATGTCGGCGGGCCGGTCCGCGATCGCGCCGTTGATGAGGCGCGCATAGAGATAAGGCAGCTTCGCCGGGTCCTCGCCGATGCTCTTGACGCGTTCGCGCATGCGCGGATCGCAGAGATAGGCGAGGTTGGTGTCGTCGAGCTGGACGTAGCGGCAGCCGGCGGCGGCGAGGTCCATGATCTCGGCGTGATAGACCTGGATCACGTCTTCGAAAAAGCGCTCCATCTCGGGATAGGCCTTGTCATCGACGCCGCCGCGCCCGCCGCGGAAATGCAGCATCGAGGGCGAGGGGATCGTGACCTTGGGCGTGCGGCTCGTGACGCTTTTGAGGAATTCGAAGGCGCGGCGTTGAATGCCGCCTTGCGGCCATTCGAGCTTGCCGAGAACCTTGGGCGTCGGCGGCTGCCAATCGCGCACCACGCCGCCCAAAGGCGTCTCGGCTTGCTGGCGCGAGGCGGCGGACGTGACCTGCACCACATTCTTGATCGCGGTCAGGAAATCGCCCGACCAGGATTGGCGGCGGAAATCGCCGTCGGTGATGGCCTGAAGCCCGATCTCCTCCTGGCGTTTGACCGCAACGCGGATGAGCTTGTCCTCGATCGCGGCAAGCGCGTCCGGCAACATCTCGCCGCGCTGCGCCCTGTCGCGCGCCTCTTTCAATTCCTGCGGGCGCAGCAGGCTGCCGACCTGATCGGCGCGGAAGGGTGCGTGATCGGTCTTGGTCATCGTCGCGGTCGCCATGGGTCAAGCCTCCGAAGCAAGTCTCTTTGCCCGGACCATGACATGGACGAGGCGGGGAATGAAATTGGGAATTTGTGGTGGGAAGAGATTCGCTTCTCGGCGAGGCAGAACTCTTCCTCGTCATTGCCGGGCTCGACCCGGCAATCCATGCGTGGACCCCCGGGTCAAGCCCGGGGGTGACGAACAGAATTCGGCACCGCGCTGGCCCTCACGCCGTCTGGCGGAGTTCCTCGGCTTCCTGGAGATCGACCGAGACGAGCTGCGAGACGCCTTGCTCGGCCATGGTGACGCCGAAGAGGCGATGGACGCGCGCCATGGTCAGGCGGTGATGGGTGATGATGAGGAAGCGCGTCTGCGCGGTCTCGCCGATTTCCTCGACCAGCTTGCAGAAGCGATCGACATTGGCGTCGTCCAAGGGCGCGTCGACCTCGTCGAGCACGCAGATCGGCGCCGGGTTGGTGAGGAACACGGCAAAGAGCAGCGCGAGCGCGGTCAGCGCCTGCTCGCCGCCCGACAAGAGCGACAAGGTCTGGAGCTTCTTGCCCGGCGGGCTCGCATAGATTTCGAGCCCGGCCGCGAGCGGATCATTCGCATCGCTCTCCTCGCCTTCGCCCTCGGCCGCGCCTTCGGCCGGCGCGGGGCCGCGATCGAGCTTCAGATAGGCGCGGCCGCCGCCGAAGAGCCGCGTGAAGAGCTGGCTGAAATGCTCGTTCACCTGGGTGAAGGCGGCAAGGAGGCGCTCGCGGCCTTCGCGGTTCAAGGCCGAGATGCCTTGGCGCAGCCGCGCGATGGCGCCGGTCAAATCCTCGCGCTCATGGATGAGGCCCTGGAGCCGCTCCTCGATCTCGGCGGCCTCGGCCTCGGCGACGAGATTGACGGGGCCCATATTGTCGCGCTCGCGCGTCAGCCGCTCGAACCGCGCCTGCGCCTCCTCCGTCGTTGGGAAATCCTCGCCTTCCTCGATCCCGACCGTCGCCAGCGCTGCCTCGGGCGCGCAATCGAGCCGCTCCCGGATATGCGCGGCAAGGCTCGTTGCGATCTGCTCGGCCTGATCGCGCAGTCCTTCGGCGCGCACGCGCTCCTCGCGCGCATTCGCAAGCGCGGCCTCGGCGGCCTTGGCCGCTTTCTCGGCCTCGGCAAGCGCGGTCTCGCCGAGGGCGAGCGCATCGCCCGCCTGGTTGCGCTTTTGGGTTGCGTCCGCGATGGTCGCGGCGAGGCTCTCGCGCTGCTCGGCGATCTCGGCCGGGCGGCGCGCAAGCTCGTCGATCTCGCGCGTCAGCTCGTCGCGGCGGGCAAGGAAGGTCGCGTGCTGGCGCTCGGCCGCATCCATGCGGTTCGACCAGGAGCCATGCTCCTCGGCGATCGCGGCAAGCCGCTCGCGCCGGGCGGTCGCTTCGCGCAGCAGCCGGTCGTGCTCGCCCTGAAGCTGGAGCTGCGCCGCGCGGCGCTCGCCGAGCAGCGTGCGCAAAGCGGCGGCTTCATCGCGCGCGAGGGCGGGATCGGGCAGCGCGGCCAGCGCCGTCTCGGCCTCGCTCGCGGCGCTCTCGCTCTCGGCGAGATCGCGCGCGAGACGCTCGCTCGCCTCGCCGAGCGCCGCCAGCCGTGAAGCGATGCCGGCCGTTGCGCGCTGCAGCTCGGTCTCGCGGTCGCGCGCGGAAGCGAGCGCGCCGACGGCCTCGCGCGCAGCCTCGCGCGCGGCGCGCTCGTCCTCGGCGCAGCGGCGCACCCGGCTCTGCGCCTCGCTCAACGCGGTGACGCAGCGCGCGAGCTCAGCCTCGGCGTCGCGCAGCAACCCGTCGAGCTCGGCGACGCGGTTGCGCTGGCGCAGGCGCTGTCCCGCGGCGCTCGGCGTTCCGGGCGCGCGGCGATACCCGTCCCAGCGCCACAGGCCGCCATCGCGGCTGACGAGCCGCTGGCCCGGCTTCAACTGCGCCTGGAGCGCCTCACCCGCCTCGCGGGTCTCGACGACGCCGATCTGCTTCAAACGCCGCGCCAGCGCCGCGGGCGCGGTGACATGGCTCGATAGGGCATGGACGCCCTCGGGCAGAGTCTGGTCCTCGGGATAATCTTCGAGCAGGAACCAATGCGCCGGCGCGGCGAGGTCGAGCGGCGCCGTCAGGTCATCGCCCAAGGCCGCGCCGAGCGCCGCCTCGAAGCCGCTCTCGACCTTCACCGCATCGAGCACCGGCGCATAGCGCTTGTCGCCCATCGCCGCGAGCAATTCCTCGAGCGCATGGCGCTCGGTGGTGAGCTTCGCCCGCTGTGCCTCGGCGGCGTCCTTCGGCGTGCGTGCGGCGGCTTCCGCCTCCTGCGCCTCGCGCAATGTGGCTTCGGCCGTCTCCGCGGCGGCGCGCGTGCTCGCAAGCTCGGTCTCGGCGCTGCGCACCGCTTCGGCGATCTCGTCGCTGACATGCACCGGGACCTTCTCGGCCTCGAGCGCGGCAATGTCGCGGGCGATCTGCTCCTGGCGCTCGCCGAGCCGTGCGAGGCGCTCGCGCGCCTCGGCGCTGCGACGCTGCAAGGCGGCGCGCTGCGCGTCATCGGCGGCGATCTGCGCGGTGAGCCGCGTCAGCTCGGCCTCGCGCGTCTCGACCTCCTCGCGCATCGCGGCCAAGGCCGCGGCGGTTTCCTGCTCCGCCGCGCCTTCGCCCGCCTGCGCCGCGCGCAGCGCGTCGCGCTCGGCGCCGAGCCGCTCGAGCGCCGCGCGCGCATCGGCGGCAAGCTCCTCCTCGCGGCGGATATCGGACGCCATTTGCTCGAGCCGCGCCTCGGCCGCGGCGCGCTGGGCGACGATGCGCCGCTCTTCCTCTTCGAGCGCCTGACGCGCGAGCACGAGGCGCTGCAGCTCGGCGCCAGCCGAGGCATCCGCTTGGCGCAGCCCCGGCAGTTCGGCCGCGCGCTCCTCGCGCTGGCGGTCGGCGGCGAGCGCCACGCCGGTATGGTCGGCGACTTCGAGCTCCGCGGCGCGAAGCCGCTGGGCGGCGGCCGCCTGCTCGGCGGCGGCGAATTTCCAGCGCAGATGCAGCAGCACCGCTTCGGCGCGGCGGATGTGATCCGACAGCCGGCGATAGCGCCCCGCCTGGCGCGCCTGCTTGCGCAGGCTTTCGAGCTGGGTCTCGAGCCCGCGCAGCACGTCTTCGAGGCGCACGAGATTGCTCTCGGCGGCTTTCAAACGCAGCTCGGCCTCGTGGCGGCGCGAATGCAGGCCGGTGATGCCCGAGGCCTCCTCGAGCAGCATGCGCCGCTCGGCGGGCTTGGCATTGATGATCGTGCCGATGCGGCCTTGGCTGACGAGCGCCGCCGAATGCGCTCCGCTCGCGGCGTCGGCAAAGAGCAGCTGCACGTCGCGCGCGCGCACTTCGCGGCCGTTGATGCGATAATCGGAGCCGGTGCCGCGTTCGATGCGGCGCACGATCTCGATCTCCTGCACCTCGTCGAAGGGTTTCGGCGCGTCGCGGCCACTATTGTCGAGCTGGAGCGCGACCTCGGCGACGTTGCGTGCCGGCCGCGCGCCGGTGCCGCCGAAGATGACGTCGTCCATCTCGCCGCCGCGCATGCGCTTGGCCGAATTCTCGCCCATCGCCCAGCGCAGCGCTTCGACCAGATTCGACTTGCCGCAGCCATTGGGGCCGACGATGCCGGTCATGCCGGGCTCGATCGAGAGCTCGGTCGGATCGACGAAGGATTTGAAGCCGCTGAGCCGAAGTTTGGCGAAATGCAAAGGGGACCTATGCTCGCGATGGAGGAATGGGAAAGGCGCGTCTCACAGCCAACTCTTGATCCAGTCGATCCAACCGTTCACCCGCTCCTTGAAGGTCAGCGCATGCGGGACAGGAGCCGTCGGCGCGGGGGCGGCCGGCGTCGCCGGCTCGGTAACGGGATTGGGCGCGGCTGGCGTCGCCGGTTGCGCTTCCGGCGCGGGGCTCGACGGGCCCGCGGCCGCGTCGCCCTCGCCGGCGAGCAGCTTCGCAAATTGGTCATAGGGCATCTCGCCCACCGCCTTCTTGCCGTTGACGAAGAAGGTCGGCGTCGAATCGACGCCATATTTTTTCTGCGCGTCGTATTCCGCGGCGACGATCTGCTTCGACAGCGCATCGTCATTGATGCATTTGTCGAATTGCTCGGCCGTGATGCCGCCCAGCAGCGCGATGCGCTTCAGCGCCGGCGTCGGATCGTCCATCATTCCCCAATTGGCCTGTTGCGCGAACAGGGTCTCGAAGAAGCCGGGATAGCGGTCGGGCGGGGCGCAGCGCGCGACCATCGCCGCCTTCAAGGCGTTGCGGTCGAGCGGATAGTCGCGATAGACCCATTTGACCTTGCCGGGATCGATCCAGTTCTTCTTCACCTCGGGAAAGGTGTTGGCGGCGAAATCGGCGCAATGCGGGCAGGTGAAGGAAAAGAACTCGAACACCGTGATGGGCGCATCGGGGCTGCCCTGGACGCGGTCATCGGCGCTGATTTGCGGCACCTCGTCGGCGCGCGCCGGCGGCGCGGCCGAGACCGCGCCCAACGTCGCGAGGGCGGCGAGTGCCAACCAAATCTTACGCATTCAGCCACTCCACCTACTAGATATAGATGCTAGGGCGAGTTTCCCGGCGATGCAAGCGGAGCCGGAGGCTAAGGCCTCGGCGGCCGCGAGCCAAGGATCGCGGCGCCGAGCCGGGCGAGGGCCGCGCGCAGCCCTTCATCCGGCACGGCGGCAACGCGCGCCGCGATCGTGCGCTGCTCTTCGGGGTTGAGCGGCCGCGGGCGAGGCGGGGCGTCCCGATGCCGGGCCGGCGGGCCCTGGACGAGCTGGATGCGGGCGACCGCGCGGTAGCCGAAAAATCCGTTGATGCGCTCGAGGATCATCGGCTCCAGATGCTGCGCTTCGACGGCGAAGGCCGAGGGCACGCGCAGCCGCAACACGCCGTCGCGGCGCTCGCCGCGCGTGAAGCTCAGCCGGTCGGGCGAGAGCTTGGCGGCGAGCTCGGCCCCGATCACCGCTTCCCATTGCGTGACGAGCTGCGCCTCGCCGAAGCCGCGTTTGCCCAGCGCCGCCTTTGCGACGCGCGGCACCTCGGCAGCAATTGCGCGGATGCCGCCGCGCCGTTCCACCTCCGCCATCCTTCTGGCCTCGCTCGATTGCGCGTGCCAGACTAGCGCTCCGCCCTTGATCCGTCGAATGCCGACTTGCCGAGCCTCGCCCATTCACCTGCCGCCGTGAGCGATCGCGACCGCGCCCGGCGTCTCCTCGCCTGGTATGACCGCCACCGCCGCGTGCTGCCCTGGCGCGCGCCGCCCGGTGCGCGGACCGATCCCTATCGCGTGTGGCTCAGCGAGATCATGCTGCAGCAGACGACGGTCGCCGCGGTCGGGCCCTATTTCGTGCATTTTCTCGAACTCTGGCCGCGGATCGAGGATTTGGCGGCGGCCTCGCTCGACGAGGTGCTGCATGCCTGGCAGGGCCTCGGCTATTACGCGCGAGCGCGCAACCTCCATGCCTGTGCCAAGGCGATCGTCGCCGATCACGGCGGCGTCTTCCCGCGGACCGAGGCGGCGCTGCGCCAGCTTCCCGGCATCGGCGCCTATACCGCCGCGGCGATCGCCGCGATCGCCTTCGACGAGCCGGCAATGCCGGTCGACGGCAATATCGAGCGCGTGGTGGCGCGGCTCTTCGCCGTGCGCGAGGCTTTGCCCGGCATCAAGCCGAAGCTGCGCCAGCTCGCCGCGAGCTTGCTGCCCAAGGCGCGGCCGGGCGATTTCGCGCAGGCGGCAATGGATTTGGGCGCAACGCTCTGCACACCGAAAAAGCCCAAATGCGTGCTCTGCCCGTGGCGCGAGGATTGCCGCGCGCGCCGCGAAGGCATCGCCGAGAGCCTGCCGCGCCGCGCGCCGAAACCGGAGAAGCCGATGCGCCGCGGCGTTGCCTTCTGGATCGAGGATCAAAGCGGCGCGGTGCTGCTGCGGCGCCGCGCGGCCCAAGGGCTGCTGGGCGGGATGATCGAGGTGCCCTCGACGGAATGGCGCGGCGAGGCGTGGACCATCGGCGAGGCGAAGAAATTGGCGCCGCTGCGCGCCGCGCGCTGGAAGCTTCTCCAGGGCGTGGTGCGCCATAGCTTCACCCATTTCGACCTCGAGCTGCAGGTGCTGGTGGGGAAAGCGGCGCGTCCAGCCGGCGATGCGCTCTGGGTCCCGTTGGAGAGGCTCTCGGCGCA
>DATNGG010000002.1:0-7286 GCA_035605975.1 Allostellaceae bacterium
TTGGCGCTCATCGCCTTTCTCGCGGTGATGCGCATGCCCGCCGACAAGATCATCCGGCCGCAGCGCGAGGCGCTCGCCAGCGCAGCGGGCATCATCACGCTGATCGCCGGCGTTGCGAGTCTCTCTTACGCGATGTTCTTCGGCCGCGTCGCCTCGTCCTGGATTTTGATGCCCCTCATCGCCAGCGAGAAATTCGGCATGAGCATCGGCATGGTCGGCGCACTCTTGACCGCGAGTGCTGTCGCCAATCTTCTCGTGCTGCGCGCCATTCCGTGGTTGGTGCGGCGCTTTGGCCGCACGGCGGTGCTGGTCGCGGCGACGACCACCATTCTCGTCTCTCTCGCGATCCTCGCTTTCGCGACGCAGGGCGAAACCCTCTGGGTCTTCACCGTGCTGATGGGCGCGGGCACCGGCATGGCGTCGGCCCTCGTCTCGGCCTATGCCGCGGACGCAGCACCCGCCGGCCGCATCGGCGCGGTGATGGGCTCGATGCGCATGACCACGGATCTCGGCGCCATCACCGGCCCGATCCTTGCTGGCTTCTGCGTCGATCAGCCCTGGCTCGGCACCAAGGGCGGTATCGGCCTCTGCGCCGCGATGCTGATCGTGACCGCGGCTGTGTTCCTCGGCACCGCCAAGGGTCTGCGCGGCACGCGCTGAGTGCCGGCTCAGGTCTCCGGCGCGCGGCGCGTGTGGCCGATCACGGCCGATCCCGCCTGCGGCGAGAGCTTCAAGAAGATCGGCACCGCGCCGAGCGAGATGAGCCCGACGCCGAGGAAGGCCGGCGTGAAATCGCCCGGACCCAGATCGACAGCGCCGTGGAAGGCCAAGGTCAGATGGAGGAGCAGCGCGCCGGTGCCGACGCCAAGGCTCATCGCCAATTGCTGCGCCATGCTGGCGAAGGGCGTGGCGCGGCTCATCATGTTCGGTGGCACGTCGGAATAGCCGAGGGTATTGACCGCGCTGAATTGCAGCGAGCGGAAGAATCCGCCGAGCAGCAGCACCGTGAAAATGACCAGCAAGGGTGTGCTCGGCCGCCACAGCGCGTTGAGCGCGAGCGTCATCGAAGTCAGGAGCGAATTGAAGATCAAGGTCCGGCGATAGCCGAAATAGCGGATGATGCGCGTTGCCGTGACCCGCATGCTCATCGCGCCCGCGGCGCTCGCGAAGGTGACGAGGCCCGAGACGATCGGCGAATAGCCGAAGCCCAATTGCAGCATGATCGGCAGGAGGAACGGCAAGGCGCCGATGCCCATGCGCGTCAAGGTGCCGCCGGTCACGCCGATGCGGAAGGTCGTGATCTTCAGGAGATTAAGATCGAGGACCGGGAAAGCCACGCGCCGCGCATGCCAGACATAGATCGCCAGGCAGAGCGCGCCGACGACGATCATCGTCGCGACGACCGAGCTCGGCAGCCCGCCGCGGCCGGCGATCTCGAAGCCGAAGACGAGGCAGGAGAGCCCGATGCCGGTCAGGATGAAGCCCGGCAGGTCGAGCGGGCGGACATCGTCCTCGCGCAGATTCTCGACAAACAGCGTGACCAGCAGGATGCCCAACAGCGCCATCGGCACGTTGATGAAGAAAATCCAGCGCCACGAGAAATAGGTGACGATGAAGCCGCCCAAAGGCGGCCCGAACACCGGTCCCAGCATCGCCGGCGTGGTGACGATGATCATGGCGCGCATGAGCTCGGATTTCTCGACGCTGCGCAGCATGACGAAACGGCCGACCGGCGACATCATCGCGCCGCCCATGCCCTGCACCATACGGGCGATCACGAATTCCCACAGCGTGTTGGAGAGACCGCAGGCTATCGAGCCGATCATGAAGACGCCGATCGCGGCGCGGAACACGGTGCGTGCGCCGAATTTATCGGCCATCCAACCGCTCAAGGGGATGAAGATCGAGAGACTCAGGAGATAGCAAGTGATGGCGAGGTTGAGCCGCAGCGGATCCTCATCGAGCGAGCGGGCGATGGTCGGCAAGGCGGTGGCTATGATCGTCGAATCGAGCGTCTCCATGAAGAGCGAGCAGGCGACGATCAGCGGAACGATGTTCTTTGCGGGAATGGCCATCGCGCGATTGGAAAAAGCGTCCTCGAATGCCGCGGCGCTCGGCGCAGGCGGATGGAAGCCGCCGCGACGGCGCTCTACTATGCGGGCAAGGCGGTCTCAGCGGCAACAGGGATCGCGGCCATGGAGGCGATCGGTAGCTGATGTTGATCAACCGTCACAATCTTCGGGTCGAATGGGGCGATTGCGACGCTGCCGGCATCGTGTTCTATCCGCGCTACTTCGCCTGGTTCGACGCCTCGACCTTTCACCTCTTCGCGCGCACCGGGCTCTCGATGCGCGCCTTGTGGGAGCGCTATGGCTCGGTCGGAACGCCGTTGGTCGATGTGAGCGCCCGCTTCATCATCCCGTCGCGCTGGGGCGAGGATCTGGTGTGCGAATCGGGCGTGAGCGAATGGGGACAGAGCAGCTTCACCGTGCAGCACCGTCTCCTCAAGGAAGGCAAGCTCGCGGTCGAAGGCACGGAAAAGCGCGTCTGGGTCGTTCCTCACCCGACCGAGAAGGGCCGCATCAAGAGCGCACCCATCCCGCACGAGATCGTCGCGGCGCTGTCGGATGCGAGCGGCGCGACCAAGATCGTGACCTAAACCGTCTCGCGATCGCCTATTCTCTATTCTGCCGTCATGCCCGGACTTGATCCGGGCATCCACGTCTCTGCATATGAAATAGACCCCCGGGTCAAGCCCGGGGGTGACGATCCTCAAACACTCACCAAGCCCTTTAACCCGCCCGCGCCTCCTGGATCGCGCGCCAGACGCGCTCGGGGGTCGCAGGCATGTCGATATGCTCGACGCCGAAATTCGACAGCGCATCGAGCACGGCATTCATGATCGAGGGCAGCGAGCCGGCACAGCCCGCCTCGCCGCAGCCCTTGACGCCGAGCGGATTGGTCGTCGCCGGCACGGGGTGATTGGCGATGCGGAACATCGGCGCGTTGTCGGCGCGCGGCAACGCGTAATCCATATAGGAGCCGGAGAGCAGCTGCCCCTCGCCATCGTAATAGGTGCGCTCCAAGAGCGCCTGGCCGATGCCCTGGACAACCCCGCCATGCGCCTGGCCTTCGACGGTCAGCGGATTCACGATGGTGCCGAAATCGTTGACCATCGAATATTTGACGACCTCGATGACGCCGGTCTCGGGATCGAGCTCGACCTCGGCGACATGGCAGCCATTAGGGAAGGCCGAGGGCGGCGTCTCGGTGACGAGATTCACATCGAGCGAGGCGGGAACGCCCTCGGGCAGATTGACGCCGGCGCGAACGCGGTCGGCCAGATCGAGAATACTGATCGAGCGGTCCGTGCCGACGATGGTGAAGCGGCCCTTGCCGAATTCGATATCGGCGGGCGCGGCTTCGAGCACCACGGCGGCGATCTGCTTGCCGCGCTCGATCACCTGCTCGCTCGCTTTGACGATCGCCGTGCCGCTCGACATGATCGAGCGCGAGCCGCCGGTGCCGCCGCCGAACAGCAGCTCGTCGCTGTCGCCCTGCAAGAGGCGGATGCGGTCGAAGGGGATGCCGAGACGGTTCACCAGCACCTGCGCGAAGGGCGCGTGATGGCCCTGGCCGTAATCGAGCGTGCCGGTGACGATGGTGACGCCGCCATCCGCATCGAAGCGGATGCCGCCCATCTCCTTGCCCTGCGGCGCGGTCACTTCGAGATAGGAGCCGACGCCGATGCCGCGAATCTTGCCGTGGGCGCGGCTCTCTTCCTTGCGCTTCGCGAAGCCGTTCCAATCCGAGTTGCGGATCGCCTCGTCGAGCAGCGCGGTGAAATCGCCGCTGTCGTAATTCATATCCGACGGTGCCTTATAGGGCATGGCCGAGGGCGCAATGTGATTGCGCCGGCGCAGCTCCAGCTTATCGACGCCCATCTCGGCCGCGGCCCGATCGAGCAGCCGCTCCATGTAGTAATTGCCTTCGGGGCGACCCGCGCCGCGATAAGCGCCGACCGGCGTCGAATTGGTGTAGACGCCCTTGGTATTCACTTCGAGCAGCGGCGTCTTGTAGACGCCGACGACATTCTTCACTGCGTTGACGGTGTAAGGCAGCGGCACGATCGGATAAGCGCCGGCATTGCCGAGGCCCGTGAGGCGCACGGCAAGGATATTGCCGTCCTTGTCGAAGGCGCCTTCGATCGTCTGGACATGATCGCGGCCGTGATGATCGGAGAGGAAACTCTCCGAGCGCTCATCGGTCCATTTGACCGGCCGGCCGAGCTGCTTGGCGGCAAAGAGGACGAGGCAGTTCTCCGGGAAGACCTGGCTCTTCATGCCGAAGGAGCCGCCGACATTCTCGGTCAGGATTCGCACCTTGTCGGGCGTGGTGCCAAGCACATTGGCGGTGCCGCCCTTCATGCCGAAAACACCCTGGCTGCAGACGCGCAGCGTGTATCGGCCCGTAGCCGCATCGTATTGCCCCAAGGCCGAGCGCGGCTCGAGCGGGTTGATGACGATGCGGTTGCTGACGAGGGTCAGCTTCGAGACATGCGCCGCCTGGGCGAAAGCCGCGGCGACCGCCTCGCTGTTGCCCCAGTGATAGTCGACCGCGACATTGCCCGGCACATCGTCGTGCAGCTGTGCCGCGCCGGGCCGCGCGGCCTCGGCTGCGCTCGCCGCCGCGGGCAGCGGTTCGATCTCGACCTCGACCGCCTCGGCCGCATCCTTGGCCTCGGCGCGGCTCTGCGCGACGACGCAGGCGACGGCCTCGCCGAGGAACCGCACCTTGCCGGCGGCGAGAAGCGGCCGGGCGGGCGTCTTCCACGGCTTGCCGTCGCGGCCATTGACCATCATGCCGCATTTGATCGGATTGACGCCGGCGGCGGCGAGCTCCGCCGCGGTATAGACCGCGAGCACACCCGGCATGGCGCGCGCGGCCTGCATCTCGATCTTGGCGATCTTTCCGTGCCCATGGCGGCTGCGCACCAGGACGGCGTAGGCCTGGCCCGGAAGATTGAGATCGTCGGTGTAATGTCCCTGGCCGCGCAAGAGCTTGGGGTCTTCGACGCGCAGCACCGGCTGCCCGATGCCGAATTTCTCCAAGGCCAAATCCGCTTCGCTCGCCATCGCCCTACCCCATCCTGTCGCTTGTCCTGGGATTAGCGGCAAAGCCCGGGCGGCTCAAGGGGGCGGGGATTCATGGCTGCCCCTCGCCTCGTAGGAAGCGCGGGCGGCTACGCCGCCAACTGCTCGACCGTTCCGTCGGCCTTCCGGCCTTGCGCGCGGTATTGGCCGATCTTTTGGAAGAGCGGCATGTCGGAGACGGCGTAGAGCACCGCATCCTCCGTGCCGGTATTGAGGTGGCGCCGCCACAGGAAATTCGGGACGACGATGGTGTCGTTCTTCTGCCAATCGAAACGCTTGCCCGCGACCTCGGTCGCGCCCGAACCTTCCAGCACGATATAAAAGATATTCGAGGTCTCGCGCTTCCAGCGGGTTTCCTCGCCGGGGCGCAGCATCTGCGCCGAATAATCGAGCGTCGGAAAGACCGGCGCGCCGGTCGCGGGATTGACGAAGCGCAGGCTGATGCCCTCATAGGGATCGCCGGTCTCGTTGCGCAGCGCCGCGAGCGCGCGCCGCACCTCGGCGCCGCGATAATGGAACATCGGCGTCGTGTCGTGGCCGAAGCCGCGCCGGGGCGAGACGAAAGCCGGCGTCACGCCGCCGACGCCGTAGAGATCCTGCGAATAGCCGGGCCGCAGCTTCGGCGCCTGGGCGCGCGCATTGCTCGTCCGCTCGCCCTCGAACTTGTCGTCAAGCCAGTTGCAGTCGAGCATTTCGAGCAGGGGGAAATCGAGAATGTCGGCCCAGACCACCGGCGCCGCATCGTCATTGCCGTGATCGTGCCAGGTGCCGTTGGGCGTCAGGATGAGATCGCCGCGCTCGGCGATGCAGCGCTCACCCTCGATGGTCGTATAGCCGCCCTTGGCCGAAAGGATGGTGCGGCTGGCGTTCGGCGCGTGGACATGCACGGGCGCGACATCGCCAGGGTTGTAAATCGAGATGGCGCAGCGGATCGTGCTGGTGACTTGCAGCCTTCCGCCGAAGCCGGGATTGGTCAGGAGGAATTGCTGCCGGTCGGCGAATTCGATCGGCGGCACGTCGGCGTTCTTGGCAATCTCGGCGATGCGGTCGAGATAGGGCGAGATCTCCGTCCAGCGCCAGCGATGGGCCTGCGCCTTCATCTGCGCCGTGCCAACGCGCCCGCCCGCGATCTGGCCGGCCATGTCCAAGCCGGTATCGCGGAACCACGGGCGCTGCGCTGGCGCATTCGCCTGGGTGCGCAACCAAATATTGAGCGCGCCCGCCTCGGCGTTGAGCTTTTCCATCGCCTCCCGCGCGCTTTGCGGCAGCACTTTGGGTTTTTGGTCGGTCTCGGTCAGAGCCATGGCGGTCCTCCTCGACCAAGCATAGCGCCGCGCATTGCGCCAACGAAGCCCTTTAGCCGGTCCAGCAATGATGCCATGATGGCGCCCGAAGCCGCCCGAAGCTCGAGGGGAGACGCCATGAAGTTCCATTGGTTCCACCTGATGCCCTATCCGGAATTGCCGGAGGACTTCAAGGAATCCCATCGCTCGGTCTGGGTGGATGTTCCCTCGAGCCTCTTCGATCCGAAGGTGGGCCACCGCGCCTATAACGAATATCTCGACGAGCTCGAATATGCCGAGAGCGTCGGCTTCGACGGCATCTGCGTCAACGAGCATCACCAGAATGCTTATGGGCTGATGCCCTCGCCCAATCTGATCGCAGCATCGCTGGCGCGGCGCACCTCGACGGCCAAGCTCGTGGTGATGGGCAATTCCGTCGCGCTCTACGATCCGCCGACCCGCGTCGCCGAGGAGATGGCGATGCTCGATTGCATCTCGGGCGGGCGCCTGGTCGCCGGTTTCCCGGTCGGCACGCCGTTCGACACGGTCTACGCCTATGGCAAATCGCCGGCGACCCTGCGCGATAAATATTACGAGGGCTGCAAGCTCGTGCTGCGCGCCTGGACCGAGCCCGAGCCTTTCGCTTTCAACGGCAAGTACACGCAGCTGCGCTATGTCAATGTGTGGCCGCGCCCGATCCAGAAGCCCCATCCGCCGGTCTGGATTCCGGGCGGCGGCAGCGTCGAGACCTGGGATTGGTGCGTCGACAACGACTTCCTCTACGCGAACCTGTCCTATTTCGGCTACATCCAAGGCCAGAAGGTGAATGACGGCTTTTGGGCGACGGTCG
>DATNGG010000003.1:0-2313 GCA_035605975.1 Allostellaceae bacterium
ACGGCGAGACCGCGCGCAGCATCGCCTCCTATATGGCCGAGCGCGGCGGCCTCCTCACCGAGGCCGATCTCCAGAGCTTCGAGCCGCTTTGGGTCGAGCCGGCCTCGACCGATTACCGCAATCATCGCGTCAACGTCATGCCGCCCAATTCCTATGGCGGGTTGCTGCTGATGCAATTGAATGGCCTTAAAGCCGTCGAGCGCGATGCCTTGATCGCCGATCCAGCGCGGCGCATCGGCTATCAGATGAAGGCGATGAAAGCCGCCTTCGAATGGGGCGTGCCGCTCATCGCCGATCCGGCCGCGGCGCCGGACTCGGCGATGAAGATGCTGGCGCCCGATATGACCGAGCGCCTGCAGCAGGCGGTGCTGGGCCACGCGCCGGCGCGCGTGCCGCCCGACCGCGCCGGCACCTCATGCCTCCTCGTCGCCGATGCCGAGGGCAATGCGATCTGCATGGTGCAAAGCGTCTTCAGCGTTTTCGGCAGCGCCTTCCGCGATCCCGGCACCGGCATTCTCTTCAACAACCGCATGTCGGGCTTCACCCACAAGCCCGGCGGGATCAACACGGTCGCGCCCGGCAAACGGCCGGCGCATACACTCTGCCCGGTAATGGTGCAGCGCGATGGAACGCTGCGCTACGTGCTCGCAAGCCCGGGCGGCCTCAGCCAGACGGTGACGAACACGCAAGTGATCGGCCGTCTCATCGACGAGGGCGTCGATGTCGCGGCCGCGGTCGAAGCGCCGCGCTGGTGCAACACCGCGGGCGGCGAGTTTCTCCTCGAGCCCGAATTGCCGGAGGCCTTCATCGCGCCGCTCGCCGCGATGGGCCACAAGGCCAAGCGCGCGCAGGACGCGTTCTTCTTCGGCTCGGCCAAGGCTATCGAGATGCTGCCCACGGGCAATTTCGCCGGCGCCGCCGACCACCGCCGCGAGGCCTTCGCGCTGGGGTATTGAGAAGATTTCGCTGACCTGAATCGTCGTGCGATCATTAGACCTCTCCGCCGCGAAGCGGGGGAGAGGGAGGGACCCATTGCGCAGCAATGGGAGGGTGAGGTGGTGCTTGCAACAGACACCCACCTCACCCGCGCGCTTCGCGCGCACCCCTTGACGCCGCCGAACATGCCACTGGCATGTTCGGGCCGAGCGTCCGGGGGACGCTCGGCAGGCGTCAAGCCCCGCAAGCGGGCGGAGAGGGTTGTTCGTTGGCGCGATTTCTTACCCCAGCGCGTCGATGCCGGCTTTGGCGACTTGCTCGTCCTCATGCGATTGCACGCCCGAGACGCCGATGGCGCCGATGCATTCGCCCTGCACGGTGATCGGCAGCCCGCCCTGGATCGGCAGAATGTCGGGGAAGTTGAGGAAGCCCGGCCGCTCCTTGGCGAGCTCCTCGACCATCTTGCTCGGGCGGCCCATCATCGCCGCGGTGCGCGCCTTGCCGAGCGCCACGGTCGCGGTGATCCGGCCCGCGCCTTCGACGCGCTCCAAGAGCCACAGCGCGCCGGCGTCGTCGGTGATGGCGATCGCGACTTTCCAGTTGTTCTTCGCCGCCTCCGCCTTGCACGCGGCCATCATCTTGTGAGCGTCGTCGGCGGTGATCGTCGGCTTGTTGCGCATGGGTTTCCTCCTCCTCTTGCGTGATCGATCGTTGAGGCGCGGCCGCGGTCACGCGCGCGGCGGTGCCAATGTGTAGCGGCCATCATCGAGCCGGGCGAGCCGGCCTTCGGCATAGAGTTTTTCGAGGATCGGCAGAATCTCGCGCCCGTCGCGCGTGCCGAGCGCTGCCATCAGATCGAGATAGGTCGCCGGCCCTTCGGTCAACACCGCCTCGACCGAGCGGCGCGGGCGTTGCGGCAGCACGGGCGGCTCGGGCACGACGAAATCGAAGGACGAGCCGGCGCCGAACGGCTTGGTGCAATCGAAGCCCGCTTTGGCGCCGGTGCGGCTGCCGGCGAGGGAGGGATCGAGCGGAACGGCGCGAAAGCCCGAGGCGATGACGAGATCGCGATCCGCCTGGAAACGCGTCGCCAGCGCCCAATCGATCTGCTCGTCGGAGAACACATCGACATCCTCATCGACCACGATCACATGCTTCACATCGGCGGTCGAGCAGAAGACCGCGGCGATGGCGTTGCGCGGCTCGCCGGGATAGCGTTGCTTCAAAGAGAGACGCACATTGTACATGCCGCCCGAAGAGCCGGTGCAGCAGACCGCGACTGGCTCGCGGATCGCCTGGCGCAGCGCGGCCCACACCGCGGCCTCGGTCTTGGCCGCGCCCAGCTGCGCCGTGTCGGTGCGGCCGACATACTTGCCG
>DATNGG010000004.1:0-16013 GCA_035605975.1 Allostellaceae bacterium
AAGGCAACAACGAATGGTTCAGAGCGGCGAGATTGCTGGTCTAGAAAATTGAAAGACCGCCAAGTTCGGTCCTAACACCCATCGATGCCTTGGCCGACCTTGACCGAAATCGAGGTTTTGGTCACTGCATCGAAGTCGATGGCAGCCCACCAACCGCGAGCCATACAGGGCGCCACAGGATGCTCATAGAAGCAGTCGATTCTGTCGGGGTGGTCTATGGTAGGCGGATAGCACTGGCCACCAATCTTCCCAAAAAATTCGCGGATGGCAGCAATCGAAGTCCCCGGCGGGAAAGCCGCGATGAACGCCGATGTTGCCCCTTGAACGCTCACAGGTCCCCACCCAAAACGCCCATCGAATCGTTCGAACCGGAATGGTACTCGCGGATCGACAAATGGAAAAGCAATCCACGCCAGTAAGGCGATGCCGAGCGCCAACAAAATTCCCTGTCGCCGCGAAAGCATCCCCCTGCCCCTTCTAATCCGCAATCAGGCTAACCCGATCGGACGCTGCTCATCAACATGTCGGAATGCGCGCGAGAAGCCGTCAGCTTTCAGCAAGGGACACCGCCAAGACGCGAAGACGCCAAGGACGACGGTCTGGCGCCTCAGCGGTTCATTCGCTGATAGCTGATAGCTGATAGCTGATAGCTGATAGCTTCCTCTCACCCATTCCCGATATTGGCGATCGCGCCGAAGGCGAAGGGTGCGTAGTTCTGCAGCACCTCGTCGGCATAGACGCCGTATTCGTAGCGTCGGGCGCGGAGCGGCCACTCGATCTGGTAATACTCGCTGCGCGTCCGGATCTGCACCGTGTTGGGCACGTTGGAGAGCGGATAGGGCAAGGTCTTGGAGAAGAACAGCACCGTGCCCGGCGGCATGTTCGGGTGCAGCTTGATCGGAATCTCGACCGCGCCCGAAAGGCTGAACTTGTTCAAGTAGCTGCGCACCATCATGCCGCCCAGGACCGCGCCCTGATCGGCGCTGAAGACGAAGCGTGTCGCGGTGTTGGCGCCGCCCTGCAGGATCTTCTTGTGGAGGTTCAGCATTTCCTGCGAGGAGACGTAGATCGTCGTCGGCGAGAGGCGGTAATTGTCCCAGAACGCTTTCAGCGCCGCGTCGAACTCGACGATGCCGCCTTCGCTGTCGGCGGTGAGCGGCGTGCCCGTGCCGGCCGTGCCCGTCGGCTGCGCCGCGAAATAGGCGTTGAGGCTCGAGGTGAAGCACTGCGTCAAAAGCCCATCGAAGACCAGCGCGTTCTGGCTGTTGTCGGCGGCGGGAAGCGATGCGGCGGTCTGCGTGCCGGCGGCCGTGGCCATGATGCTCACCGAGTTGATGCTGGTGATGGCGCCGAGCAGTTCGGAGCCCGCCGCACCCCAGAACCAGGCATAGCCGACGGCGCCGCGGGTCTGCGCGACGCTCGCCCCGACCGAGCCATTGGGCCCAGTCACCGCCACCGTGGCGTTCGTGGATTTGCGCGCCGAGCCGCCGCCGAAATTGTCGGTCGAGCCGTCGGCATTGGTACGATTGATCTGCGCCGGAATGCCGCTCGCGATCGAGGCGTTGATGAAGCCGTCGAGGGTCAACGCCACGCAGATGACGCTCAAAGTCCCGCTCGCGAGCGAGCCGCCCGAAGCCGAGGCTGCAAGGCTCGGCGTCGGCGTGGTGCCGAGCGCGAGGCCCGCATTGCCGCCGAGGATGATCTGCTCTTCCTGCAACATCAGCGATTCGAGCAAGGTCTGCGCCGCGACCGCGCGCAGATCGTCGAAGCCCTGGCCGGCATAGACCGCCTCGAAATCGACATTGGCCTCGAGGCCGATGCCCTTATAGACGGCGTTGTAATCCTGCGTCGTCACCGCGATGAGGCCGCCGCGATTGCCCGCCGAGATGCCGGCGCGCACTGAGGAGGTGTTGATGCCCGTGATGGCGCGCCAATTGGCTTGGATGCCGCCGCGTCCGGTGACGCGCGGGATTTCGTTGCGCAAAGGCGTCAAGACGGGAAACAGCAGCTTCGCGCCGGGCTCGAGATCATAGAAGGTCAGGCCCGAGGTGGCGGAGCCGCTTTGCCCGAAGCTGCTCTTGGCGAGCAGCGCGGCGAAGAGCGGATCGGTGATGGGAGATTTCTGCGCTTGCTTGAAGGCAGCAAGCGTGCTGACGGATTGGGTGGTCATGACGAGCTCCTGATGGGATGAGAGTGAAAGCGAGGTTTGAGAGACAAAGCCCTTCACTTCCCTCCCCTTGAAGGGAGAGGGTTGGGTGGAGCGCGGGGCGAGTGAGTGAAGCGCCGAAGAACGAGACGGCTATGAGATACCGAGCCGCACCGGATTGCGATGCGCCTTCTTGATCGCATCGAGCGCAGTCTTGGGCGCATCATCCGCAACATCGCTGCGGCCGTCTTCGGTCTTCTCGACGGCGCGCGCCGCGAGATATTTGGGCGGCGCCGGCTCGGCAGCGAGACGCTGCAGCAGCCGGCCCTGCTCCTCGACCGTCTTGGCGAGCATGCTCATGCGCTCGGCGATGCCTGCGAGTTTGGCGAGGATGGCTTTGCGTCCGTCCGCCTTGAGGATCGCAATCATATCGTCGCCTTCCTTTGCGCCGCTCGCTTCGGCATCGTCCGCGTCGGGCTCCTCATCGGCGCCCGAGGCCGCACCGCAGGATGCGCCCAATTCCACCGCCGTATCATGCATGCGCTGGATACGCTCGAGATCGGCCTGCGAGTTGCGCGCACCGATTTTCAAGGCTGGATCGCTCCACACCTTGAAGGCATCGATCATCGCCTCGGGGTTGGCCGGGCGATCGACCAGGCTGATCTCGTTGAGCTCGACGCCGGTGATGAGGCTGCGATCGGCCGCATCGCGTCGTGTCACGCGCCCGCCAATCGAAAACCCCTTGTAGACACCCTCTCTGACCTTGGCCCAGGCCTCGTCGTCGACGACCTTGGCTTTGAGATAAAGCCCCTTCTCGTCGAACTCCGCCTCCTTGGCGACGCCCACGGCCGAGAGCTGGTGCATCTCGCGGATATTCGCGAAGCGCATATAGTGCGGCAGCGCCGCCTCGATCGCTTCGCGCTTCACCACCTCGCCATGCGCATCGAGCGCCTCGGTGGTGGCGTAGCCATAGACGAGACGCTGCTCGTCATCGACCTTGGCGATCGGCACGAAAATCTTCATGTGCTCCTCTCTTGGATTGGGATGGATGCGGAAACAAAAAAGGCGCCCGAAGGCGCCCCCGATGGTGATTGGTTTGGTATCGTCAGCGACTATCGGCGATGGACCCACACATGGCGATCGAAAAGGCGGAAAGGAGCACTTCTTGGCAAAAGCTCGTGCCGCGTTCGAAATGGCGGCGAATGTAATCGAAGCCCGCCTGACCCAACTCGAGTTTCGTCAGTGGCACAGTTGGGAGCTTGAATGTCATCGCGAAGCCAACGCCTCAGATCACGGGTATAGTATTTTGATGAGTTCTTTCGCGGCCAGGCGGATTTTTTCCCAATCCGGGTCATCGATCACTTCATGCTCATCGAGCCTGCCCTTGTGCTGGCGCGAGAATGCTTTCAACAAATTGGCAAAGCGTAGGCATGCTGCTCTTTGGGCGTCGGAAATTTCGAGATAAGGCTCTTGAGAGCCCTCCGCGAAACTATAGGTGTCGAGCAACATACATATCATTTCTGTGGGCGATGACACTTCTGCGCTGCGATTGAACCACGCCCGCTGTTGATAATCCCGATCCGCTATTCGATCGAGCTCATATTTGACGATTTCCAACCATCGCTCAGTCGTTATTGGTGGAGCTGTCATCCGGTCACCTTTGATCGAACCGATAGTTCTGAAGCGGAATATGCACTTCGGGTCGATTCCCACCTTGGACCCGAGTGCCGTCTGTCGTCAGGAATTTTCCACTTTTTGGGTCGATAACATAGGGGTCTCGTTGTGCCGGATTGGACCTTTGCGGGTCTCCTGGCATGATCCGCACGTTATCATATTTCGGATCGGCTGGATTTCGATAAAGAACGCCAGCCTCGCGATCGGCCTCATCCGCCTTCCAATCAGGAGGAATCCTTGCGATGCCGCGTGTGAGTGCATTGAGACGCTTTAGTTGAGCCGCCTCACCTGCCTGAACGCCGGCAAGCATGTCGCTCCCTTCCTCCGGTGATATCCTGTGTTGAGCTATTGCCCGTTGGACAATAACGCGTGCAGCGGGCAAGCCGAGAACGGGCTCCTCCGCGCCTTCATTCCCTTGAGCGACCTGCGCATCCGTCGCGATCTGGTCGCTGTCCGCGCCCGCGCCGCCCTCGCCTTTCGGCGCGAATTGCCCGCCGCGCTCGCCTAGCCCGTAGTGATTGTGGTTGGAGCGCAGCAGCTTGTCGGTGCTCGGCGTGCCTGACGCTGCGTCGTTGCCGGAGGGCGCCTTCGGCCCCGCCGGAAGATCGCCGCCCGGGAGCGGTGCGAGCCCCAGCTCCGCCCGCACCTCGTTGACGCTCTTGATCCCGGCCGCGACATAGGACGCGGCGATCCGCGCCACATCGGAGGGATCGACCGCGCGGTCCTCGTCCCAAGCGAATTCGAGATCGGGCGCTTGGAACTCGCTCGCGATCACCTGATCGATCAGCTGCTTCACCCAAAGCTGCAGCGGCGCGAGGCCTTCCGACAGCGCCGTATCCTGCGCCGTCTCCGCGGTCGCGCGGTTCACTTGCGCGACCAGCGCCGAAGGCGGGATCGAGAAGGCAAAGCAGATGACCCGCGCGAGCCATTCGTCGAATACGTCCTTCATCGCCGGCTCGCGCGTCGGGATGAAGGTCTTGGCGACCCCGCCGGGCACGAATTTCGCGTGCCGGCGCTCCGCCGTGTCGCCGGCGTTGAGCGCGTCCCAATAGGATTGGAATTGCCGTATCTGATCCGGATTCCAACTATCCGGCACGCCGATCAGCGCCTCGGGGATGTTGCCCTCGGTGTAGTATTGCAGTTGATAGATTTGCCGGCGCAGCGCGATGTTGACCGACATCTGCACCTGCTCGACCGGCGAGAAGCCATAGGCCTTGTGGGCGCGGCAATTGCGCGGCGCATAGATGAGCTCCTCCGCCGTGTAATCGACCGCGGGCACGCCTTTGAGAATCTGCTGATAGGCGGGATCGGGCGGCGCCGGCGTGCGGCCCCAGGGATCGATCAGCCGCTTGATCGTCGCGCCGTCGAGCACTTCGAGCGCCCAGAGCGCGCCGCCGCGCGCGCGCCGCAGATAAAGCGTCGGCGCGTCGATCACCAAGAGGTCTTCCAAGAGCATCCGAAGCCAAGTCGGCCAAGCATGAAGCTTATCCGGCCGCGCGAAGAAGCCCGCGAGCGCGGCGATGCGCGCCGCGTCGGAGGCCTGCACCCTAAGCGCTGGGCGCTTGCGGATATGCCAGGTCAGGCGCTCGACCTGATCCTTGCGCGTCTCGATGACGCAGCGCAGCAGGTCGTAGCTGTCGGCAAGTCCGCGCAGCTCGGCAAAGCCGGTCGGCTCGTGATTGCGCGGCGTGACCGCGAGGTTGAAGCCGAAGGGATAGTCGAATTGCCGGCCGGCAACCTCCGGCGGCGCGGCGGGCGGCAGCGGCGCTTGCGGCCCGAACCAGCGCGCAGCCTCGCCGCCCGAGACGGCATAGCCGAGCCCGCGCGCCAGCCGCGCGATGAAGCCTTCCTGCATCGACTGCTCCGGAACGGTGAAAGCGGCGAGAGCGGGCTCAGGCGCCGAGGGCGATTTGGCGGTAGTAATCGAGAAGCCCGCTCTGGCGCTCGACCATCAGCTCGGTCAGCGCCCAGACCAGCGCGTCGAGCCGGTCGGGCGAGGCTCCGCCCGTTGCGCCGGCAAAGACGCACATTTGATCCTCGAGCGCCGGGAAAGCGCCGAGGTGATGAACCCGGCCCCGCTCGTAAAGCGCCGCAACCGGCTCCGCGCGCAGCATCTTGCCGCGCGAGGCATGGACCGGCTTGTAAGGCACCGACGCATCCAGCATCCGCAGCGTCGCTTCCACCATCTCGCCGCCATTGTTGACCTCGGCGACGATGCGGTCGGCGCGATGCGCGTGAAACGCCGCGATCGCCCGCGCCGCCCAATCATGCGGCCGGAGGCGACCCGAGCGATCGTCGAGCACATAGCCATGCCCGTCCTCGCCGAGGCCGGCGACGACGATGCCGGTTTCGTCGGCACCCGCCGCGCTCGATGCCGCGGGATCGATGGCGACGACGACGCGGCGCAGCGCCGGCGCCGCCGCGATCCGCGCGCGCTCGATCGAGTCCCGCGTCCAGAGCGCGCCCGGCACGTCTTCGAGCAGCTCGGCCTCGATCTCCTGCCGGCCGAGCCGCGTGCCCTCATATTGGGTGAGGATCGCCTTGAGAAAGGCCGGCGCGAGATTGTCGGCATTGTCGCGCGTGCTGCCGCGGGTGACGGTGCAATCGGGCGTCGCCAACAGCGCGCGGATCAGCGGCACGGGTTTGGGCGTCGTCGTCGCGACGACGCGGGGATTGCCGCCGAGCCGCAAGCCCATCATCAGCATGTCCCAAGCGGCGGGATAGCGCCACGCTGCCAGCTCGTCGCACCAGGCGAGATCGAATTGCGGCCCGCGCAAGCGCTCGGGCTCGTCGGCCGAGAAGAGCGTCGCGATGGCGCCGTTGGGCCAGGTGAGGCGGCGCTTCGACGGCTCGTAGAACGGGCGCTCCCTCGCCGGCGCAATCGCCAAGAGACCGCTCTCGCCCTCGACCATGACATCGCGCGCATCGGCCGCGGTCGGCGCGACCAGTGCGACGCGCTTGGCCGCGCCGCGCATCGCTTCCTCGCGCACGAATTCGGCGCCGCTGCGCGTCTTGCCGAAGCCGCGCCCGGCAAGCAACAGCCAGATGCGCCAGGGACCGTCCGGCGGCAATTGCGATTGCCGCGCCCAGAGCTTCCAGTCATGGCAGAGATCGAGCGCGGCATCGCGCTCGATCCCGGCGATATGCGCCTCGCGCTCGGCCTCGGGAAGACGTGCAAAGGCGGCGATTGCCGGCTCGTCCATCGCCGCCCCGCTGCGCCTTCCTGATCCGAGAAACAGCAAAGCCGCCCGGAAGGGCGGCTTTTGAGGGCCCGGCGTCTCGCACCGGGCAAAATATCAGTATGGACTTCTTATAGCATATCGATCCGGATTGGTCAAGACAAAACGAGAACAACGGCGGAAATCCGCCATTGCGCGTTCCCCACGCACGACCTGCAAGGCCGATTTCCCCGTGGTGCCGATCGGATCGCTTGATATTCAGATACTTAAGCCGCTTTGACGCCGGAGAGGAAGCTGTCGACCTCGCGCGAGAGGGTTTGGGCCTGCTGCGCCAAGCCACCGGCCGCGCCCAACACCTCGCTTGCCGCCGAGCCGGTCGCCGCCGAGCCTTCCTTCACCCGCACGATGTTGCTCGCGACCTCCTGCGTGCCCTGTGCCGCCTGCTGCACATTGCGCGCGATCTCCTTGGTCGCCGAGCCCTGCTGCTCCACCGCCGCCGCAATCGCCGTCGCAATCTCCGCGATCTCCCCGATCGTCTGCGCGATGCCGCGGATCGCATCCACCGCCTGCTTCGTGCTGTCCTGGATCTGCCCGATCTGGCCCGAGATCTCGTCCGTCGCCTTTGCCGTCTGATTGGCCAGCGCCTTCACCTCCGAGGCGACGACCGCAAAGCCCTTGCCCGCCTCGCCCGCCCGCGCCGCCTCGATCGTCGCGTTCAAGGCGAGGAGATTGGTCTGGCTGGCGATGCTCTGGATGAGCGTCACCACCTCGCCGATCTTCTGTGCCCCGACCGCCAGCTCCTGCACCGTCGCGTCGGTGTGCTTGGCATCCTCGACCGCCTTCATCGCGATCTTCGAGGATTGCGCCACCTGCCGCCCGATCTCCTGGATCGAGGAGGTAAGCTCTTCCGACGCCGTCGCCACCGTCTCGACATTGGCCGAGGCCTGCTCCGTCGCCGAGGCGACCGTCAGCGACTGCTTGCTCGTCTCCTCGGCCGTCGCCGTCATCGAGCGCGCGCTCGCTTCCATCTCGGTCGCCGCCGAGGACAAAGCCGCCACAAGGTCCCGCACCTTCGCCTCGAAGCTCTTCGTCAGCGCCTCGAGCGCCTGGCCGCGCTTGGCCCGCACTTGACGCTCCGCCTCTTTCTCGGCGGCGAGCCGGTCCGCGGCGATCATGCTGTCCTTGAAGACCTGCACCGCGCCCGCCATCGCGCCGATCTCGTCCTTGCGGCCGAGGCCGATCACCGCCGTCTCGAGATCGCGGCCCGCAAGCCGCTTCATCGCCTCGGTCATCGCCGCGATCGGCTTCGAGACGCCGGAGACGATCAGATAGGCCATGGCCGCGCACAGCGCCACCACGACGGCCAAAACCGTGAAAATCCAGATGCGCGCCGATTGATAGGCCGCGCTGCCCCGCTGCACCGCCGCGTTCGCACCCTGGCGGTTGAATTCGGTATCGGCGTTGATCGCATCGCGCAGCTTGTTGATGATCGCGAGGTTTGCATCGCCGTTGAAATCGGCGGCGGCATTGGCATCGCCTTTCTTCAGCGCGGCGAGGGTCTTTTCCCAAGAGGCTGAATAGGCGTCCCATCCCGCGGCGATCGCACCGGCGAGACGCTGCTCCTCGGGCGAGGAAATCATCGACTGATATTCGCGCCACGCCTTGTCGTGGGCATCGAGCGTGAGTTTCAGAACTTGCAGCGCCTTCTCGTTGCTGGCGCCATTGGGGCTGTTGACGATGTTGTTCTCGATCGCCTTGGCGCGCTCGACGAAAATCGCGACCTGCCCCAAAGAACGGACCGAGGGAAGCCAGTCGGAGCGAATGTCTTCCGCCTGGCTGTTGACCGCCGCGAGCCGGTCGACGGCCAGAACGCCAAGGCCGATACACAACAAGATCACGACGGTGAAAGCGCTGATGACCTTCCAGCGGATCGACCAATTCATAATAAACGACACGTCACCAACCTCCACTCGCCACGAAAGCCGCGGAGTGGAGAGATTAGGAAGTTGCTCTTAAAGAGGGTTTAAGCGCACCAGCCACGGGTGAGGGCCATGCAGGCGACGCATGCGGCATGATGTCCTTCGCGCTCGCGCCGCGCCGCGGCTTGCGCCGTCAATCGCCGGTTTTCTTATTGGCAAGGCGCAAGAGCCGCTCGCGCAGCACCGCCCGCGGGTCGCGGCCCTCGAGCGTCGGTTCCTCGCCTGGCTGATCCCGCGGCCGGAAGAGACCCAGATGCCGCGCCAACGCATCGAGCGCCGCCTTCTTGTCGTGCAGCCGCAGGCGCGGGCCCTTGCCGTTTGGACCGGGCGGCTCGATGTCGGCGATCGCACTGGCTTGCCATTCCGTCAGCTCCTCCTTGGCGCGCAACGTCACGCCCTTGGGCCCCCAATCGAAGAAGTCGCGCAGATCGGCAAAGGCGATGCGCGCATATTCCTCGACCACGCGGTCGGCGGTGACGCGCCGCTGCTGCTGACGCGCGGCGCGCAACCGCTGGACGGCGGCGGCGACCGCCGGCTTGCGCAAAAGACTCGCGCCGACGGCCTGCGCCTTCGCTTCCGTCGCGCCGCAGCGGAGCGCGGCGGCGGTCGGATCGAGATCGATCGCGTATTCCTCCAGGAAGCGCTGCTCGCGCGGTGTCAGCTTCGCCGGATCCTTCGTCTCCTCGCCCATCGCCATCTCCTGCGCTCGATCGATCAAGCCTGCGGCACCGCCCGGTCGGGCTCGACGACGGTCAGTCCGAGAATCCGTCCAAGGCAGGCGAGCGCCTTGCGCTCCTCTTCCATCGGGCCTCTGGGACGGCGATGCGCGAGGCCTTCGATATAGGCGAGAGCGGCGGCGGCATCCGCCGCGTCATCCGAGACTTGCGCCAGATACTCGCCGACCGAATCGAGATCCGTGACGAGTTGCAGATCGACGAAGGCGATCCGGACATATTCCTCGATCACGCGCTCAGGCGTGATGCCGAGGCGGGTCGCGCGCTCGGCCATGGCGGTGCGGATCGCCGCGGCGATCTCCGGCCGCCGCAGCAACCGCGCCCCGGTGGTCCGGGCATGCTTGGCGCCATAGCCGGCGCGGATCGCCGCTGCTCCGGGATCGAGATCGATCAGATATTCGAGCACGAAAAAACGCTGCCGTTGATTCATGGGGTGGGTCCTTTCATGAAAAAACCCGGCGCGAGGCCGGGTTGGGGTGTTGGCCGCGAAAGCGGCCGATGATGGAATGCGGTGCGTGGTCGCCGGCGAAAGGCCGACACGGCCGGCTGGGCGAAAGCGCGCTTAACCGCGCGCCGGCTTCGACTCCGGCGCCGCGGCGATGAGGCTGTCTTTCAGCTGTTCGGCCTCGGAGGCCGATAAGGGTCCGGCAATAACGCGATGGAAATGCCGGCCGCGCACCATCGCCTCGATGATCGCGGGATGATAGGGCGCGTAGCGCGCGCAAGCTTCCTGCGCATGGCGCGTCTCGAGAAAGCTGCCGATCGTCACATAGCGCTCGCTCGCCGCAGCGGGCGCGGCGGGCGCGTCAGCCTCGGGTGCCGCCGCGAGTTGCGGCCCGGGCGCCGGGGTGTCCGGAGGCTTGTCGACGCAGATCGGCTTTCGCTTGAGGATGCGGATGAACGAGCAATCGCTGCGCGCGACGGCGGAATAGGCGTGATCGGTCACCGTCTTCCCGGTCGCAGCATAGCTGACGACATCCGCCGAATAGGAAGCGACCATGAGGACGGGCGGCAAGGCGCAGCCGCCCAAGCCGGCAGCAGCACCAAAGATCGCAACCAAGGGCCAGAGTTTGCTCATCGAGCCGCGCGGAAAGATTCTCCCGCACTTTCAAATAAATCGCGGGCGAAAAGCAAGCAGATTATTAGAATTCTTCCACAAAGCCCGGAGAGGCGGTCCCCGCTTGCGGTCGAAGCAAGCAACAAAAAACCCGGCGCAAGGCCGGGCCGGTTCTCTCACATTAAAATAATTCTAGCATATCGATCCGGATTGGTCAAGCAAAAACGACCCGCTCCTCAATTCGCGGCGGCCGTCACCGGCGGCTTGGTGGTCTGATCGGCGGCGAAGACCTCGATGCGCACCGGCGCGACCCCTGCTTCCTTCATCCCGAGCTCGTTCGCCGCGGCCGGCGAAAGATCGATGACGCGGCCGCGGATGAAGGGCCCGCGATCATTGATGCGCACCGTCACCGAGCTGCCATTGGAGAGATTGGTCACGCGCACCCGGGTGTTCAGCGGCAGCGAGCGGTGCGCCGCCGTCATCTCGGTGTTGCTCATCTTCTCGCCGCTGGCGGTGCGCTTCGACCGACGCGACTTGGCGTACCAGGAGGCGAGCCCCGTCTGGGTAAAGCTCGCGAGTTTCTCCTTGTCCACGGAGGTGATCGGGGCCGCCACCACATGCGGCGGCGCGGCGCCCGTATCGCTCGCCCCCGGCGCCGCGCAAGCAGAGAGCGCGGCGGCCATCGCAAGGGCCGCAAAGGCGGCGCAGACTCTCCCGCGCGAATGTTCCTCGATCACTCTCATCCCCCCAGAGTTGATCGAATTCGTTGACACCTTGTTACGCGACAAACCAACTCGTCGTGACTTTTAGCAACAAGCCTCGGATATTTGGCAAAAGCCCCCCGGAAGGCGCGATCCTCCACCCCATGGGACCACATCGCGGACCACGCTGCCAACCAAAAATTCGCTCCACGACCGACAAGCCTCGACGGCGGTGCCGCTCAGCGCCGAGTGCGCAGGCTCATGATATAAGCGATCACGTCGACCGATTCGGCTGGCGTCAGCCGCAAGCTCGGCATGGTCGGATGCGGATTGGTCAACCATACATTGAGACCTGCCGGCGTGGTTTCCGCGGAATTGGCGATCGCGTCGAAGGCGGGCGCATTCGCGAAGCGAATGGGCGAGGACTGATCGGCCGCCACGACATGGCACGGCCTGCAATTGCCGAGCGCGAAGCGTCGGCCGCGCTCGGGATCTCCTCTTTGAGCGGCCCCATCGGCGAAGGCGCCGGTTGCGGCGCCGCCCGCGCCAGGAGGCGACGTTGGAACGGGCTCGGCCGCGGCATTGGAGGATGGCCTCGCCGCCGCGCGCAGATCGCGGCTCCGATCGGCGATCGGCGCGCCAGGCGCGCTCGATACCGGTCCCGCCGTGCGGCTCGCCGCAATATCTGCCTCGACGGCGTTGGACGCCGCTCCGTTCGGCAAAGACGTGCAGGCACCGTTGAGCGCAAGCACCACGGCGGCAATCGTCATGACGAAGATCGTTTGTCGAGGCATCGTTCCGTTCTCGGTTTCCCGGGCCACCCGTTTCGACGAGATGCATGAAGCATCGGACTATGCGACGCAAGCCTGATCGCCGTCGCCTGCGCATGCAACGGGCAATACATCGGATCGCTCACAAGCCGAAATGCGCCTGCAGCACGCCCAACGAGCCGATCAGAATTCCCGACGCGGCTTCCTGGCTGAGCGAGCGGCCGTTCCAACCTTGCCGCTGCGCCCAGGCTTTGAGCGTCCATTCGCAGCCGACGACGTGCCAAATGCACGAGCCCGCCGGCGCCGATATCCCGCCCAGCGTCTTCAGCGCGCGCCACACCGATTTGCGTGCTTCCGCTTGGCGCAGGCTCAACGCGATTTCTCCGCCGGCATCCGGCAGCCGCATCAAATCCGCGGCGCGCAACGGTTCGAGCGCGGCGGTGACGAAGAGCGCGTGGAAATCGTCCCCGGCCTGATGCATCGCACTCGTGATGGTGTTCTTGCGCAGCATCAGCGACAGCGTATCCGGCGCGCGGTAAGGCCGAGCGGGCCTTCCCGCCTCGTCGGCGATCGCCCGCGGCACGCGCTCGACGAGGCCATGCGCGAGACGCTCGGGCGTAGGGCGCACTTCGTCGGCGCGATCGCGCCCTCGCGCGCGCGGGCGGCTCATTCCTCCTCCCTATTGCTGACGATGGTCGAGGGCAGATCCCAAGCCTCGAGCGCGCCCTCCTCCTCGAGCGGGTCCGGCACGGCGTAAGCTTCGCCCTCCGGCAACAGGCTCATCGCGGCAGCGGCATCCTGCTCCGCCGCAATCTGCTCGCCCCGCTCGCTGGCTGGGTCGACGCCGCACAGCGGCGCATGACGGGCGCAATAGGACGAGCCCGGCACGACCGGCGCGCCGCAAAAGGGCGCTGCGCCGGCACGCCATGTCCCGGCGGCGATATAGGCACAGCCCTGATCCGGGTCCTGCCGGCCGCCTTTGCTTTTTGTTCCTGTTTTGTTCAAATCGGAGGCGAGATGAGGGCGACGCGTCGGCAATTGTGGGCCTCCCTTTCCGAACGGCGGTGACGTTCGATATGTACGCTAATTACGTTCGATTGTCAAGCAAAATCCGTGTGGATATGTATGGCGAATGCGTCTATATTCTATCTATGGCTGAAACCGTCGCCGTCTCTCGCCGCTTGAAGCAATTGCGCCAGCGCGCGGGTCTCTCGATCCGCGAAGTCGCGCACGCGCTCGGCATGGAGCACGGATCGAGCTACCAGCATTACGAAGATCGCTTCCGCAAAGCCTTGCTGCCGCTCGAGCTGACGCAGCGCCTGGTGCCGATTTTCGGCGCCAAAGGGATCGATCCGGCCGAGCTCTACGCTCTCGCCGGGGTGGACGGATCGGGCGCGCGCAGTCTAACGCCCAAGTCCGAGGAACCTTCCGCCGGCACGCTCAAAATCGAGGAGCTCGATGTGCGCGCCTCGGCGGGCGACGGCCTCACGGGCGAGAACGAGAAAGTGGTCGGCGCGTGGCGCGTGCCGACCGAAGTGGTGCGGTTCTATTCGACCGCCCCCGCGAGCGATCTGCGCATCATCACGGTGATGGGCGACAGCATGGAGCCGACGCTGCAGCCGGGCCAGCGCGTGCTGGTCGATACCGGCGACTGCACGCCGAGCCCGCCCGGCGTTTTCGTCGTCTGGGACGGGCTGGGCCTCGTCGTCAAGCGGGTGCAGACCTTGGCGCATAGCGAGCCGATCCGCGTGCGCATCAGCTCCGACAATCCCAAATACGAGGCCTATGAGCGCAGCCTTGCGGAGGCCTATATCCAAGGCCGCGTCATCGGCCAGTGGCGCTGGCTCTGAGGCCTCGGTGACGGATCAAGCCGCAGCCTGATAGGTCTTGAGCGCCTGCAGCGCTTGCGCCGCCTCGCCCGCCAGACGGGCGCGCAAGGCGAGGCAATCCGCCTCGTTGCCGGCGCGGCAGGCGAGCTCGAGCGCGCGCGACAGGCTCGAAAGCCGCGTGGCGCCGATGTTTCCGGCGACGCTGACGATGTCGTGCGCTTCCTGCGCCGCCTCCGGCCATGCCGCGCGCTGCAGCAGCGCCGAAAGACCTTTCACCCGGCTCTCGAGGCTGCGGGTGAATTCGACGACGATGCCCGCGAATTTCTGGTCGTCGAGCACCTGGCGCAGCTCATCGAGCCGGGCGCGATCGAAGACCGGCGCGGGCGCATCGGAACTCTGGCGCGGGGCGGCGTCTTTCTGCGTCACCATGCCGGATTTTCCGCCGATCCGGTCGAGCAAAGCAAGCAGATCGCGCGGGTTGAAGGGCTTGGAGAGGTAATCGTTCATGCCCGCGGCGAGATAGATCTCGCGCGCCCCGGACAGCGCATGCGCGGTCACCGCCACGATCGGCACCTCGCTCTGCGGCGGCGGCAGGGCGCGGATGCGCTTGGTCGCTTCGAGCCCGCCGAGATCGGGCATTTCGATATCCATCAGCACCAGATCGTAGCGGCCGGCGCGAGCGGCTTCGACGGCCTGATAGCCGTTCTGCGCGATATCGACGCGGTGCCCCGCCTTGGTCAGGATCGCGCGCGCCACGTGCTGGTTGATCGGGTTGTCCTCGGCGAGGAGAACGCTCATGCGGCGGCGCGGCGGATCGGCCAGCAGGGCGCCGGTGATCGCCGCCGGATTGACCGCCGAGGTGGCCGGGGCGAGCGAGACCTCGAACCAGAACCGGCTGCCGACGCCCTCCTCGCTGCTCACGCCGATCGTGCCGCCCATCAGCTCGACGAATTGACGGGAGATCGCGAGTCCGAGGCCGGAGCCGCCGAATTTCCGCGCGATCGATCCGTCGGCCTGGCTGAATTTGTGAAACAGCTTTTGCTGCGCCTCCGGCGAAATGCCGATGCCGGTATCGATCACTTCGAAGCGCAGCCTCTCGCTTCGCGCGGTGCGCTCGGTGGCCGATACCTCGATGCGCACCCCGCCCGTCGCGGTGAACTTGACGGCGTTGCCGGCGAGGTTGAGCAGAATTTGGCGCAAGCGCGTCGGATCGCCGACGAAGAAACCATCGACGCTCGACATGATCCGCGTCGTGAAGGCGATGCCTTTTTCCCGCGCGCGCGGCTGCAGGATCGGCACCACGGATTGGACCAGCTCGGCAAGATCGAACGCGACCGCCTCGAGGGTCATGACGCCCGATTCGAGCTTCGAGAGGTCGAGAATGTCGTTAACGAGAAGCAGCAGCGATTCGGCACATTCGGCAATGGAATCGGCGTATTCCTGCTGCTCGGTGCTCATGCGCGTGCCGCGCAAGAGGTGGCTCATGCCGATGATCCCGTTCATCGGCGTGCGGATTTCGTGGCTCATCGCGGCAAGGAAATCGGACTTCGCCCGGTTCGCGGCTTCGGCGGTATCGCGCGCCGCCGCGAGCTTGGCCTCGTTCTCGCTCAATTGCCGCGCCATCTCGGCGCGCCGCCGCTCCTGGCGCGCCAACGCGCCGAAGAGGAAGCAGCTGCCGATGATGGCGGCGAGGGTGCCGATCGCGATCACCAGCGCGTCGCGGCGCCATGCGGAGAAGATAGTGTCGACGCCCTCATTGACCGAGACGATAAGCGGGAAGCCGCGCACCGCGTGCAGATCGGCAAGGCGCGGCGCGGCGCCGGCGAATTCGGCGGTGAAGCCCGCGGCTTTGTCCGCGCCGGCGATCACCCGGCGCACGAGCGGCGACTGGGCGAGCGACAACCCGCCGATCTCGTCCTGAACCGACGGGTAGAGCGCCAAGGC
>DATNGG010000005.1:0-23198 GCA_035605975.1 Allostellaceae bacterium
CGCCAAGCACGACGACGATGCCGCCGGTCATGTATTCGCAGCAATGCGCGCCGGCGCCTTCGACGACCGCGACCGCCCCGGAATTGCGCACTGCGAACCGCTCGCCGGCGACACCGCTGAAATAGCATTCGCCCGCGATCGCGCCGTAAAGCACGGTGTTGCCGACGATGATCGACTTGTCGCGCTGGATCTTGCTGTCTTTTGGGGGATAGATGATCAGCCGGCCGCCGGAGAGGCCCTTGCCGACATAGTCGTTGCCCGCTCCTTCGAGCTCGAAGGTGACGCCGCGCGCGAGGAACGCGCCGAAGCTCTGCCCCGCCGTGCCGCTGAAGCGCGCGCGGACCGTGCCGTCGGGCAGGCCGCGATCGCCGTAGCGCTTGGCGATCTCGCCCGAGAGCATCGCGCCGACGGTGCGATTGACGTTGCGGATCGGCAGATCGAGCGTGACCTTCTCGCCCTTCTCGATCGCGGGCTTGCTGCCGGCGATGAGCTGATGGTCAACGGCGCGCTCGAGACGGTGATTTTGCGTCTCGCACTGGTACATCTTCGTGCCAACCGGAACATCGGGCCGGTAGAGGATGCGCGCGAGATCGATCTGCCGCGCCTTCGGATGATCGACGCCTTGGCGCTGCTTCAGCCGGTCGGTGCGGCCGATCATCTCGTTGAAGGTGCGGAAGCCGAGCTTCGCCATGTATTCCCGCACCTCTTCGGCGAGGAACATGAAGAAGGTGACGACATCGTCGGGGGTGCCGTTGAAGCGGCGGCGCAGCTCCGGATCCTGCGTCGCGACGCCGACCGGGCAGGTATTGAGATGGCATTTGCGCATCATGACGCAGCCCGCAGCGATGAGGGCGGCGGTCGCGACGCCGAATTCGTCGGCGCCGAGGAGCGCGCCGATGACGACTTCGCGGGCCGAGCGGATGCCGCCGTCGACCTGCACGGCGATGCGGCCGCGCAAGCCGTTCAGCACGAGCGTCTGATGCGTTTCGGCAAGGCCGACTTCCCACGGCTCGCCGGCGTGATGGATCGAGGTCAGCGGCGACGCGCCGGTGCCGCCTTCATGGCCCGAGATCGTGACATGATCCGCATAGGCCTTGCAGACGCCGGCCGCGATCGTGCCGACGCCGAGCTCGGCGACGAGCTTCACGCTGACCCGTGCATCGGGGTTCGCGTTCTTCAGGTCGTGGATGAGCTGCGCCAGATCCTCGATCGAATAGATGTCGTGATGCGGCGGCGGCGAGATGAGGCCGACGCCGGGCACCGAGTAGCGCGTGCGTGCGATCCAATCATCGACCTTATGGCCGGGAAGCTGACCGCCCTCGCCCGGCTTGGCGCCTTGCGCCATCTTGATTTGCAGATCGGTCGCGTTGACGAGATATTCGATATTGACGCCGAATCGACCGGAAGCGACCTGCTTGATCGCGGAGCGCATCGAATCGCCGTTCGCCATCGGCTTGTAGCGCTGCGGATCCTCGCCGCCCTCGCCCGTGTTCGAGCGGCCGCCGAGGCGGTTCATTGCAATGGCGAGCGTCGTATGCGCTTCCCAGGAGATCGAGCCGAAGGACATCGCGCCTGTCGCGAAGCGCTTGACGATCTCACGCGCCGGCTCGACGTCGTTCAAGGGCAGGGGCTCGGCCGTATAGTCGAAATCGAGCAGGCCGCGCAGGGAAATCAGCGCCTCTTCCTGCTCGCCGACGATGCGCGTGTATTCCTTGAACTTGCGATAATTGTTGCCGCGCACCGCGTGCTGCAGCAGGGCCACCGTGTTCGCGTTCCACGCGTGGGATTCGCCGTGGATGCGGAAAGCGAGCTCGCCGCCCGGATCGAGCGCGTCGCGATAATTCGGCGCATCGCCGAAAGCAAGGCGATGGCGGCGCACGGTCTCTTCCGCGATCTCGTCGAGGCCGACGCCGCCGATCGCCGAAGGCGTGCCGGTGAAATACTTGTCGAGAAACTCGGCGTTGATGCCGATCGCGTCGAAGATCTGCGCCCCGCAATAGGATTGGAAGGTGCAGATGCCCATCTTGGACATCACCTTGAGGATGCCCTTGGCGATCGCCTTGATATAGGCCTCGTGCGCCTCGGCTTCGCTGAGATCCTTGTCGAACTCATGGCGCAGGGACGAGAGCGTGTTGAAGGCGAGATAAGGATTGATCGCCTCGGCGCCAAAGCCGGCAAGCAGACAGAAATCGTGGAGTTGCCGCGCTTCACCGGTCTCGACGACGAGACCGACTTCCGTGCGCAGGCCGCCACGAATCAGATGATGATGCACCGCCGCCACCGCGAGCAGGCTCGGGATCGCGATGCGATCCGGCCCGACCAGGCGATCGGACAGGACGATAATGTTGTGGCCGCCGCGAACAGCCTCCTCAGCGCGCGTGCAGATCGCATCGAGCGCCGTGCGCATGCCTTCGGCCCCGCCGGACGCGGCGTAGCAGATCGAGATCGTCGAGGTGCGGAAGGTGCCGCCGGTATTGTCCTCGATGCGCCGGATCTTCTCGAGATCGACATTCGTGAGGATCGGCTTGTGCAGCTCGAGGCGGATATGCTTGCCGCCGGTTTCGAGGTCGAGGAGGTTCGGCCGCGGCCCGACCAGCGAGACCAGCGACATGACCAGCGCCTCGCGGATCGAATCGATCGGCGGGTTGGTCACTTGCGCGAAACGCTGCTGGAAATAGTCGAAGAGCAGCTTCGGCCGCTTCGAGAGCACGGCGAGCGGCGTGTCGCGGCCCATCGAGCCGACCGTGTCCTCGCCCGACAGCGCGATTGGCTTCAGGAAGAAGTTGATGTCTTCCTGCGTGTAGCCGAAGGCTTGCTGGCGATCCAACAGCACGCTGCGCGGCGGCGCCATCGGCGCGACTTCGTCGGGCAGGCTCTCGAGGCGGATCTGCGTCTTGTCGAGCCATTGCTGATAAGGCTTCGCCGTCGCGATCTCGGCTTTGAGCTCGTTGTCGTCGATGATGCGCTGGCGCTCCAGATCGACGAGCAGCATCTTGCCGGGCTCCAGGCGCCATTTGCGGACGATGCGGGCTTCCGGAATGTCGAGCACGCCGGCTTCCGATGCCATGACGACGTGATCGTCATCGGTGATGAGGAAGCGCGCGGGACGCAGACCGTTACGGTCGAGCGTCGCGCCGATCTGGCGGCCGTCGGTGAAGGCGAGCGCCGCGGGCCCGTCCCACGGCTCCATCAGCGCGGCGTGATATTCGTAGAAAGCGCGCCGGTCCGGATCCATCAATGGATTCTCCGACCACGCTTCCGGCACCAGCATCATCAGCGCGTGCGGCAGCGGATAGCCGCCCGCGACCAACAGCTCGAGGCAGTTGTCGAGCGTCGCCGAATCCGAATTGCCGTCGCCGATCAGCGGCCAGAGCTTGTCGAGATCCTCGCCCAAGACCTTCGAGGTCATCGAATGGCGCCGCGCCATCATCCAATTGATGTTGCCGCGCAGCGTGTTGATCTCGCCGTTATGGGCAAGATAACGGAACGGATGCGCCAGGTCCCAGGACGGGAAGGTGTTGGTCGAGAACCGCGCATGGACGAGCGCCAGCGCCGATTCCGCGCGCGGGTCGTGCAAATCCTTGTAGAAGGCCGCGAGGCGCTCGGCGATCACCATCCCCTTGTAGATGATGGTGCGCGTCGACAGGCTGGCGATATAGAAGCTGGCGCCTTCGGGCAGCCCGCGCTCGCGGATTTCCTTGTGCGATTGCTTGCGGATCACATAGAGCTTGCGCTCGAGCGCGTCGGCATCGGCGCAATTGGCGCCGCGGCCGATGAAGAACTGGCGGATCACCGGCGCGTTCGGGCGGATGCTGTCGCCAAGTGCCGCGGGATCGACCGGCACATCGCGCCAGCCGAGGAAATGCTGCTTCTCGATGCCGACTTGCCGCTCGATCGTCTCCTCGCAGGCCTGGCGGGTCTGCGCGTTGCGCGGCAGGAAGACCATGCCCGCCCCATAGGACCCATAGGGCGGCAGGGCGATGTTGAGCCGCGCCGTCTCGGCACGCAGCAACTTTTCCGGGAGTTGGATGAGGATTCCGGCGCCATCACCGGCAAACGGGTCCGCGCTCACCGCGCCGCGATGGGCGAGGTTGTGGAGAATCGTCAGCCCATCGCTCAGAATCGCATGGGTTTTGCGGTTCTTGATGTTCGCAATGAACCCGACGCCGCAGGCATCATGCTCGTAGCGAGGATCATAGAGTCCCTGCCTCGCATGCATTCCGTCCAAAACCCCTCTCTCCACCCTTCGATCCGCGCAGCCGCGAACAAGCCGCTGACACGCGGCCTCCCCAGGACAGCATCGTTACGCAGGGTGGACGAGTCAAGAAGTACGTCAGCGCCGCTGACCAAAAATCTTCAAGGAAGGCAGGGGTTGTGCGCTATCGAGGCCCAATCCGGAGCGGATCCGTGCGGTCGCCGCGACCGCCGCGCGCAGGATCGGCGGAACGAGCCGCATGAAGACGGCGGCGCTCACGCCGAAGGCCAGCCCATCCTCGACGGCGCCGGACCAGTCGTAATCGGAGGGGAAAATGCGGATGAGCTTTCTCATGGTCCAGCGAAGCTATGCCGGGCAGCGCTCGGTCGGCTTCGACCGGCGCGGCCGGCGGTGCGCCGGGGCGAAACTGTGGCGGAGCTTCTTTAATTTCCGGCTACCAATCGTCGGGATTTTAGCGATCGCCGCGCATTCCCCGCCGGAACGGCCGGCCGGAGGCGAAGGGCTCAGGCGAGGCGCGCGCCCTCGGCGAGCACCGCCGCGATCAGCCCATCGATGTCGCGGCGCTCGGTGCGATGATTGATGAGGCAGGCGCGAATCGCCACGGCGCCGCGGATCCGCGTCGTCGAGGGTGCGGCAATACCGCGCTCCTGGAGCTCGGCGACGATCGCCGCATTGAGACGATCCGCATCGGCGCCGCGATATCGGAAACATACGATGTTGAGGGCGACGGGCGCCATCAATTCGAGCCGCGGCTCGGCCTCGACGCGAGCTTTGAGGTATTCGGCGAGCGCGCAGCTGCGCGCAATTGCCGCGCCCAGCTTCTCGGTGCCATGCACTTTGAGGGTGAACCAGGTCTTCAAGGCGCGAAACCCGCGCGAGAGATCGGGGCCGAAATCGCAGGGCCAGGGCGAGCCGCCGGCGAGCCCACGCGCCTCGCGCCCGAGATAGGCCGCCTCGGCCGCGAAAGCGGCGCGGTGAACCGCGCCGTCGCGCACCAGGATGAAGCCGGCATCGTAGGGAACCTGGCCCCATTTGTGGAAATCGAAGGCAATCGATGACGCCCGCTCGATGCCTTTGAATCGCGGCCTCAGCGCGGGCGCCAGCATCGCGAGCGCGCCCAGCGCGCCGTCGATGTGGAACCACAAGCGCTCGGCCTCGGCCAGCGAGGCGAGCGCGTCGAGATCGTCGATCGCCCCGGTATCGACGGTCCCGGCATTGCCGATGAGAAAAAACGGCTCGGCGTCGGCCTGCCGGTCGGCCGCGATCGCGGCGCGCAGCGCATCGAGCGCGACGCGCTGTGCCCCATCGGTTGGGATGAGGCGCAGAGCCGCGCGGCCGAGGCCCGCCAGCTCCAGCGCCTGCGGGATGCAAGCATGGGCGGCTTCGGAGACATAGGCGGTGAGCCGCCGGCCGGAGGCGGTTATCCCGTCGCGCCGGCTGTCCGGCCCCAACCGCGCGGTGCGCGCGACGATCAGCGCGATGAAATTGGCGATCGAGGTGCCGGTGACGAAAAGCCCGCTCGCTTCGGGCGGAAAGGCGAAAATCTCGCGCGCCCACTGCGCGATCTGGCGCTCGACCTCGATCGCCGCATGATCACGGCCGCCGCAATTGGGATTGAGCCCCGCCGCCAGCATTTCCGCCAGCATGCCGACGGGCGTCCCGGCGCCCTGAACCCAGCCCATGAAGCCTGGATGAGTGTTGCCGCTCGAATAAGGCAGGATGCGCGCGGTGAAGTCGCGATAGACCTCATCGAGCGCGGTCGGCGCCGCGGGCAGCCCCTCGCGGAAGCTTGCGCGCAGCGCGCCATTCATTGGCTGCCACACGGGACGCGCGCGCAACTGCTGGAGATAATCCAGCATGTCGTCGAGCATCCGGTGCCCTTCGGCGCGGAACTGCGCCCAATCCTCGGGATCGAGGCTCGGCCCCTCGCCGTTCGGCCGCTCCGCCGCAGTCATGCGGCGGAATCGGTGCGCCGCTCCGGCGCCGGCACGGCGCGCTCCTCGAGCATCGCGGCAAAGGCGCTGAAGATCTTGCGCATTTGCGCGACCTTATAGGGAAAGATCGCTGGCGAATCCATCCGGTGAACGATCATCGCGATATCGGCTTCGAACAGCAGCAGCCGGCCATCGGGCGTCTGTGCGCAATCGATGCCGAAATAGTCGAGGCCGATGCGATCCGCCAGGGCGGACAGCGCGGCGCGGTGGCGGCGGGCAAATTCCGAGGCGAAGGCGGTCATGAACCGCTCTTCCTCGATCTTCTTCTCCGCGCTCTCCGCCATCCCGGCATTGAGGTAATAGATCATCCACTGATCGGCGATCGCCATGTGGCAGGCATAGGCGCGGCCATCGATGAAGACGATGCGGTATTTGCGGAAGAACCCGTCCGGGCTGCAGTAGTCAACATAACGCGAGAGATAGAAGCCGCTCTCATTGCGCTCGGCAAGATAGGCGCCGAGCGCGGCCGGATCCTCGAGCTTCTTGAGGCCGCGCCCCGCATGCGAACCGATCGGACGCGCGATCAGCGGAAAAGCGCCATCCGCGAGATGCGAGCGCAGCGCCGTCTTGCCGGCGGCGATCTCGGCGAGAGTCGCGCGGTCGATGCGGATGGTCACCGGCATCTCGATGCTCGGCACCGGCTTGACGAGCGTATGCAGCCGCTCGCGTGCCAAAAGCGCGATCTGGTCGGGATGGTTGAGCACCGGCTTCGGCCAGCTGCGCGCGAGCCGCGCGATCTCGACGAGCGCCCGCCGGTTCTCATCGCTCTCGCAGGCCGCGACGATCGCGACGTCATGCTCCGGAATTGGCGGCAGAGGCTCGCCTGGAACGACGTAGAGCGTCATGAGGGCAATGCTCGACTCGCCGATGAGAAACTCGAGCGGCGTGTTGTTGCCGATGTCGCCCGGCGCGGCAAAGGCGAGAAGGCGGAGCGCCGGCTTCTCCGCCGCGCAGGGCGAGCGATAGAGGCGGCTCAGCGCCAATGCCTCTTGCTGGCGCGCGAGCCCATCCTCGACATTGCCGAGGAGCTGCTCGATCACCGCGAGATCCATGAGCGCGGCGGCGTTGTCGGGCTCGAAGACATATTTGTCGAGAAGCTCGCTGCGCAGCGGGCCGAGATCGGCGCCGTCGAAGGCGAGCTTCGAGAGTTTCGCGACGCCGAGCGGCGAATCCGCCGCCTGCCGCCAGAGGAGCTCGCTCATGCGGCGCTGACCCGGCGCGGCGGCGCGGCACACGCTTGCGAATAAGCCGGCTCGATATCGTCGAAATGCCGCGCGAGGAGATGGATCTTGCCGAAAATCGCGCGGATCTGGTCGAATTCGCCGCGCAGCTTGCCGCGCGCCCGCGTCAGCTCGGCGTGCCAGCTCTCGGAAACGAAGCGGGCGCCGGCGCTGACGCGCAGCGCGCCCTTGAAGCCGCCTTGACCGTCGGGCAGCGCCACCGGCTGACCGATGTGGCAGCGGCGCGCAGCGAGGAGGCGCTGCATCGGCGGCAGGTTCGCCGGCAAGAACGGCGACATGTCGTCGTTGAGCGCGTGATAGAGCGTCATCGCCTGGCTCTGCGACAGCGCCCGCCCGTTCCGCCGCACGAGGAAGGGAAAGATGCTGCGCGGCGCCAGCTCTTGATCGTCCGGCGCGGTGCCGGCGGCGTCCTCGGCCGGCAGCGGATCGATGCCGCTTTCGGCGGCCATGAGGCGGGGAACGGTCTCGGCGAATTGCCGGAGCGCGAATTCGCGGAACGAGAGCGGCACGGCGAAGTAGTCGCGCATCTCCGCGAGCGCCGACACCCAGCGCAGCCACATGCCGAGATTGGCGCTGCCCGGCAAGGCCGCGCGCAGCCCGGTGAAGGCTTCCGGCCAATCGTCGCGATTGCTGTATTCGCGCAACCCCGCCGGCACCTGATCGAGATGAACACAACGTGCGGCGATTGCTTGCGGCAAGAGCAGCGCGCCGCTGAAGGGCGCGCCGGTGAAGAATTTCGAGCCGGTAAAGAGCACCAGGAACCCCTGATCGAGGTAGAAGCGCAACCGCCGCCGTCCGAGCCTTGCCTGGCAGGCGTCGACGACAATGTGCAGCCGGTCGCCGAAGGATGCGGCGAGCCGGCACAGCGTCTCGGTGCTCGGTGCGCGCAAGCCGAATTTCGAGCTGTCCATCGCAAAGAGGAGAACGTGGTGCTGTCCCGCGAGAGCGTCCGCGACCGCCGCGGCCACCTCTTCGTTGATTTCGCCGGGCGGGCGCGGCACGCCGCGCTCGTTCCGCGCGCGAACCGTGACGCACCCGATATCCTCGCCGATGCCGGACAGCCTCTCGCCCTTGACGACGGCGATGCCTTGGGCGGTCGCCGTGTTGAAGTGCCGGCCGGTTGCGGCAAAGACCGTGCCGCTGCCAGTCTCGTCGGCGGCGGCGATGACGCTGGTGAGGGGCGCGCCGAAAATCGTGCCGATCAGAACGGCGGCGTGCAGCTGCGAGTCCGTCCCGGAGGGCGAGAAGACGATGTCGCAATCCGCGGCATCGAGCCCGAGCAGGCCGCGCAGCTCGTCGCGCAGCGCCCGCATCTGCTCGGAGAAGGCACGCTCGAAACCGCCGCGCGCAGTGTCGCGCAGCAGGCGTTGGCGCGCCGCCGCGGCCGCGGCATAGGCGCGACCCGAGATCGAGGTCGCAGTCGATGAGGCGAAGGTGAAAGCGTCGGGCCGGGGAAACGGGCGGCAGCCATAGCCGTTCAAGCGGCTGACCGGATCGAGAGCGAGCCGCGTGTCGCCACCGCTCGCCAAAAGCTGCTCGATCGGCGCGAGGAGGTGACGAAGCGGGTCGGGCGGGGAATCCATGCCGGGATCGTCGCATCGGCATGGTTAACAATCCTTGAAGCCGCCCTTACCCGCTGCGCTGCAGGAAGAACGCCGCCAGCACGCCCAGCGTCGCGATCATGGCGCCGGTCGCGATGAAGAGGATGCTGAAGCCGGCGACGCTCACCACCCAGCCGGCGAAGACCGGCCCGACCCCCTGGCCGATGAAGAGGGCCGCCGAGAATAGCGCGAAGGTCGAGCCGCGCGCGCTCGGCGCGAGCTCAGTCGCGCGCGTTTGCAGCGTGTTGTGCATCATGTAGAAGCCGAAACCGGCAATGACGAAGAAAGCCGCGATGGCGACGGGCGGCAGCGGCGCCGCGACCGCGAGATAGGCGATGCCCGCCATTCCGGCGCCGACGCGCAGCATGTTCCATTGGCCGAGCGCGGCCATCATATGGCGCACGACGACGCCGTAGATGATGCCGCCGATGGCGAAGCCGGCAAGCGCCGCGCCCGCGGCGACCGGACCGCCGGCGCTGCGCGCAACCAGCATGGCGCCGACGAAGGGGAAGACGCAGAAATAGAGCATCCCCTCGGCCATCACGACGCCGAAAACGACCAGCGAGCTGGAATTGGCGAGGACGGTGCGATAACCCTTCACCGCGCCGCTTATGGTCAAGCCGTGGCCCTTGTCGCTCTTGCTGTCGAGATAGCGATAGACGATCACCCAGGACGCGATGCTGAGCACGGTCACGACATCGAACACGGCGCGCCAGCCGAAATAGACCGCGATGACGCCCGAGACCGTCGCGCCGAACATCTGACCGAAGATCGAGGCGACAAGAAAGCGGCTCGCCGCGATCTGGCGCTCTTCGAGCGTGGTGCGATCGCCGATCAGCGCGAGGCCTACCGGAAAAATCCCGCCCGAGACGATCCCGGCAATCACGCGCGAGACCATCAAGGTCGAAAAGCCGGGCGCGACGGCGGCGAGCGCGACCGAGGCCGTCAACACGCCGAGGCAGATCTTGATGAGGCGCGCCTTGCTGTAAGCGTCGCCGATCGGACCGAGCACCGGCTGCATCAGCGCATAGGGCAAGCCATAGGCCGAGACGAGAAGCGCCGCCTCGCGCATCGAGACGCCGAAATCGCCGGCGACGAGCGTCAGTATCGGATCGAGCGAGCGGTAGGAGATCGATCCGGCGAAGGCCGCAAAGCAGAGAACGAGAATCAATCCCACCGGCTCGACCTTTCACGCGCCGGCTCGTCTTCGATGGATTTCGGCGCCGGGTCAAGACCAATCCTCCGCGCGCTCGCGCCGCGGGTTTCGGCTTGGCCTGGAGCGCCGCTGCCCATATGATGCTCGCCGCGAACTAAAGACCGCTCGGCAAGAGCGATTGGAATAGAGGAACCGCCATGAACCTGCGTCAAACTTCGGTCATCGCTTCTGCTATCGCCGTCGGCGCCTTGTCGCTCGGCACGCCGCCCGCCCATGCGGAGCTCATGCACTCGACCATGGCGATTCCGGTCACCAGCCTCGGCTTCATGATGGAATTCGTCGCGCAAGACATGAAGTTCTATCAAAAGCACGGCGTCGACATGAAGACGACGCAGATCAACGGCCTCGGCGCGATCAACGCGTTGATCGCGGGCAGCGTCGATTTCGCCCAGCCTTCGGGCGTGTCGCTGACCCGCGCGGCGACGCGCGGCCAGCCGCTCCTTGCGATCGTCGAGCTCACCGACCGCATCGTCGTGCAGGTCGTGTTGCGCAAAGAGCTCGCGCAAGCCGCGGGCTTCGATCCGAAGGCCCCGCTCGCCAAGCGCGTTCTCACGCTCAAGGGGCGCGCGATCGCCGTCGAATCCGTCAACTCGATCATCGATGCCTATCTCGGGCTGCTCGCCAAGCAAGGCGGATTCACTCATGACGACATCCATGTCGCGGTGATGGAGCCGCCCGCGATGATCCAGGCTTTCGCCGCCAAGCGCATCGACGGCTTCGCCATGTCACTGCCCTGGACGCAAATTCCCGTGGTCGAGGGGAGCGCCGTCATGGTGGCGAGCGGGCCCGATGGCGATACGGTCGGCCTCGATCCCTTCACCAACACCGTCGTCGCGGCGAAGCCCGCGACCTGCAAGGAAAAGCCCAAGCTGTGCGAGGCGGTGGGGCAGACTTTCGCGGAAACCTCGGCCTGGATGCATGCCCATCCCGCCGAGGCCGAGGCGTTGCTCTATAAGCGCTTCTCGAAGCTCGACGCGAAGGTCTTCCACGCCTCCTTCCTGACCGAGCTGAAGATGACCCCGAACCCGCCGGTTCCGACGGCGAAGGGCATCGAGAACACCGAGAACTACAATATCGCCGCCGGCCTCGAGAAGCCTTCGGAGAAGTTGAAGTCCTACGACGCGCTCTTCACCGACCGCTTCACCAAGAAATGAGCGAAACGGCAAGCGGGCGCCGCCGCGCGGCGGCCCGTTTGCCGCTCCCAGGCGACACCGAACCGGCCGCGCCGCTGCGAATTATGGTTAACAAAATTACTAATTTAATCATGGACTTCGCGCAAAATTTTGGCGATTAATCTTCCGTTAGGGTTGGTTGACGGGAGGCGCGAAGCGATGTCGGGACCATTGATGCGTTTGGGCTCTCAAACGCTCGCGGCGATCCTTGGCGGGCCGGGCATCTTCTATGTTTGGTATAGTTTTTACGCGCCTTGGGCGGCTGCCAATGCCGTGATCCTGCTCGGCTGCGCCATCGGGATCAGCGTCTTCCTCTATCCCGAATTGCAGGGCTCGCCGCAGAGCGCGCTGCGGCTCATCCGCCGGATCGCCGGCCATGTGGCGCGGCTGACCGGCCGGCTCTAGACCCGAGCGCCGCGTCCGCGGCGCTCGTCTCAGCGCATCTCGCGCTCGACCGGGCGCCAAGCGAGAGCGCGGCGCTCCATCCAATTGACCAACGCGTTGATCGCCAGCACCAAGCCCGTCGCGACGACGATCCCGGCGAAGACGCCGACCGTGTCGGAGAGCTCGCGGGCGTGCTCGATGTAGTAACCGACGCCTTCGGTCGAGACGAGGAACTCGCCGACGATGCAGGCGCCCACCGCGTGCGGCATCGCGATCTTCATTCCGGCGTAGAAGAAGGGCTGGAGCGATTTCCAGATCACCTCGCGCGCAACCACCTTCTCGCTCGCGCCGATCACCCGCGCCATGTTGACGAGGCGGAAATCGACCGCCTTCACCCCGGCGAAGGTGTTGTAGAAGATGACGTAGAACGACATGGCGATGACGATGATCACCTTGGGCAGCTCGCCGATGCCAAACCAGAGGATGAGCCAGGGCGCGAGCGCGTATTTGGGAATGCCCTGCGACCAGAAGATGTAAGGCTCGATCGCCTCGGTGAAGCGCGCCGACAGCCGCAGCAGGAAGGGCAGGCCCGCGCCGGCGATCATCGCGATGACGAAGCCGATCGCCGAGACCTTGAGCGTCGCCCAGATGTCCAAAAACATCTCGCCGCTCGCCGTCATCTCCCACAGGCGCTGGAGCACCGCCATGGGCGGCGCGAAGAAGATGATGCCGAACGCGTCGGCCGCCCATTGCCAGGCGATCAGCAGCGCGGCGGTGAAGCCGAGCCGGCCGAGGAAGATCGCCATTTTGCGCGAGATAAAGGGCTCAGCCGAACCCGAAATGACTTGATCGATCGCTGTCATTGGATTTCTGCCCTGATGGTCTCGTAGACGGAAGCAAAGCCTTCGAGCGCGAATATGTCCTTGACGTTGCGCGGGCGGCGGAATGGGATCTTGTGCTCCGCGCCGATCCGCGTCGGCTGTTTCGTTAAGACGAGCGTGCGGTCGCCGAGCGCGATCGCCTCGGCGATGTCGTGGGTGACGAAGATGATGGTCTTGCGCCCCATCTCCCACAGCCGCAGCAAATCCTCCTGCAGCTGGGCGCGGGTTTGCGCATCGACCGCGGCGAAGGGCTCGTCCATCAGAATGACCGGCGGATCGTAGACAAGGGTCCGGATGAGCGAGGTCCGCTTGCGCATGCCGCCCGAGAGCTCGTGCGGATAATAGCGCTCATAGCCGGAGAGGCCGACGGCCTTGACCAGCGTTTCGGCATGGGCGCGCGTCTTGTCGTCGAGACGCCCCTGCACCTCGAGCGGAAACAGCACATTGTCGATCGTCGTGCGCCACGGCAGGAGGTTGTCGTCCTGCGTGACATAGCCGACGCGGCGATCGAGGCCCGGGCGCAGCGATTTCGGATCGCTGACGGCGATCGCATCGCCCGAGAACAGGATCTGGCCGTCATTCGCCACATCGATCTGCGCGATCATGTTGAGAAGCGTGGTCTTGCCCGATCCGGACGGGCCGATCAGGGTGACGAACTCGCCCTCGCCCACGGCAAAGGACAGGTCGCGAATGACCCAGGGCGAAGGTTCACGCCCCTGGCGCGTCGGGAAGCGTTTGGCGAGATTGCGGATTTCGAGAAAGGGAGGCGCCATGACTCACGCAGTACCGAGTTGTTGCTGTTGCGAATCTGCCGGCGGCCGCCAGCGCAGCAGGACGCGTTCCGTCCCATCTACGGCGTAGCCGACCGCGAGCACCAGGATCGTCGCGCCGAGAAGCGCGGCGAAAACCTGGGTTACGTCGAAATTCATCGCGCCGATCTGCACGAGATAGCCGAGGCCGCGATTGGAGGAGATGAGCTCGGTCACGACCGCCACGGCAATGCCGATCGGCAGCGAAATGCGCAAGCCCGCGAAGATGTTGGGCACGGCGCTGGGGAAGACGACGTGGCGCGCGACCTGGCGCTCGCTGGCGCCGACGAGCTGCGCCATCTGCACCAGCTTCGCGTCGAGCTGCCGCACTCCCGAGAGCGTGCTGAAATATTCGATGAAGAAGACGATGCTGGCGACGACCGCGATCTTCGATTCGATGCCGATGCCGAACCACAGAATGAAGAGCGGCGCCAATGCGAGCTTGGGCGCGCCGTAACCGCCCATCATGAAGGGATCGAGCACCGCCACCACCGTCGGCATGCGGCGCAGCGCGAAGGGGAGGATGATCGCCGGCACCGCGCCGATAATCGCGCCCAGAGCCGCTTCCTCGATCGTGTAGCCGGCATGGCGCAGCATTTCGCCGCTCCAAGTCGAGGTGCAGAAGCGCGAGATCGTCAGCCAGGGCGTGCTCAACCAATAAGTGCCGAGAAGCCAGCTTCCAAGCTGCCACAGCAGTAGTAGCGCCACGCCAACGAGTACTCGATCAATTAGTCGATAGCGCTTCATCGCTCCCTGCGCCTGTTGTTGTGGGAGATTTATGTCCGGCCCAGGCCGATATGTCCAGCGCCCCGATCACCGCCGCCACGCACGCTCTCGCGAGCGGCGGGCCGCGGCAGAGGGGTCGAGGCTAGGGCATCTCGCCGAGCAGCTTTGCGACGCCGGCGCGGCGCGCCCAATACTCCCAGGCGCGCCAGGATTCGGGCGCCTTCGGATTGAACGCGCCGCGCACCTCGATCTCGCCCGGCGCCAAGGGTTTATAGTTTGGATTCAAGCGCATCGCCGCCGTCATCACGCGCGCATTGACGGGCAGGTAGACCGCGAGCCGGACCGTGTCCTGGATGGTTGCCCCACCGGCGACGAAGCCGTGGCCGCGCATCAGCGTGACCCGGCCCTGGCCGAAGCGCTTGGCGAGGTCGCGGCCCTGGTCCTGATTGACGACGAGAAGATTGGTATTGTCGCCGAACTTCTCGGCAATGTCCCAGACCGGGACCGAGGGACCGATCGAGCTCGCGACATGGATGACCGGCTTCAGCGGCACGCCGGCGATGCCGAAAGGCAGAGTCTCTTCGGCGTGGCTGTGCACCACGGCGCAGACATCGGGACGCGACTCATAGATGCCGCCATGGATGAAGCGCTCGAGATAGGGCGGGCGGCGATCATCGCCGACCACCTTGCCGTCGAGCGTGAATTCCATGATGTCGCGCTCGTCGACCAGCTCTGGGCTGCGCGAGCGCGACAGGATGAAGCGCTCGGGATTCGTGGGATGGCGCATGCTGACATGGCCATAGGCGTCGACCACGCCCTGATGGGCAAGAATGCGGTTGGCGATGACCAGGTCTTTGAATGCCGTCTCAAGCTCGCTCATGGGCGTTTCCTCGCGGAATTAATGACACTCAGTGGGAAGGAAAGGTGCGGACGAAGATGTCCTCGATCGGCATCGGCTTGGCGATCAGATGCTGCTCGTGAAGATAGGTGACGAGTGCTTCGAGCGTCTTGCGATTGTTCTCGACACCGTCGGGCCAGGGATCGCCGCCGAAGACATCGTTGACCTCGTCGAGCTCCGCGGTCATCCAAGGCAGCATGTAGCGCAGCGCGCCGGTCTCGGTCATCCGCGCGAGCGCGATCTTGCGCGACTTGACGAGCGCCTCGTAGAGGCTGGTCGCAACGAACGGATGCCTTTCGTGCACATCGCGCTTCAAGGCGACGAGATGCATGATCGGGAAAATCCCCGTGCGCTTGTAATAGTCGCGCTCCATCTCGTGATAATTGGGAAAGAGGCGCACGACGTCGGGGTTGCGCTTCATCGCCAGCGGCAGGCCGGTCGCCATGATTGCGTCGATCTCGCCTTTGTCGATGAGATCGCTCAAGGATTTGCGCGGATCGGCGAGCTCGATGTCGATCGGCTTCAGCATCGGCGGCGCGCTCGGATGGCCGTGCGTGCCGACATGGTTGAGCGCGCCCTGGACCCAATGGATCTTCGACAGGTCGACGCCGTGATCGTGCTGCAGCATGCCGCGGATGAAGATCGCCGCGGTTTGAGTGTAGAGCGGCACGCCGACGCGCTTGCCCTCGAGATCCTTCGGCGTCTTGATCCCCGAGCGCTTGTTGAGGGTGATCATGCTGTGGCGGAAGACGCGCGAGGGAAAGAACGGCAGCGCGACGAAGGGCGTGGTGCCGGCGCTCAGCCCCGAGACGAACTCGGAGCTCGAGAATTCCGAGGCGTCGAATTCCTGGCCGCCGCCCATGCGATCGAAAATATCGCGCGGGCTGTTGATCGCGAGAAAATTGAGATCGATGCCGACGGGCTTCACCTCGCCCGTATAAAGCGGCAGGACGCGATCATAGAGGCCGCAGGCAAAACTCAGCGGAAGATTGGCCATTTTCGGGTCCCCCTTTACGGCCCTGCGCGCAGGAAGCCGAGCTTCGACAAGGTCGGCTCGTCGGTGACGCGGAAGAGCACGGCATCGCTCGAGGCGCGGTGAGAGTGCTGCAGCCAGGAGGGCACGACCAGCACGTCGCCGCGCCGCCAGGGAAAGCTCTTGCCCTCGACGATGGTTTCGCCCTCGCCCTCGACCGGCGAATAGAGATTGTTGGCGGTGGTGCGGTAGGGCGCGGTGTCCTTGCCGGCATCGAGCTTCATCATGAAGAGCGCGGTCGTCGCGAGCGCCGGCGAGCCGAATTCGATCTGCGTGCCGAAATGGCCGCTGGGATCGGGGCTCGCTTCGGCAAGCCGCGATTTGGTCTCCGCCCAGGGGAAATGCATCGGCGAGGGCGCCGCGGGCTTGCTACCTTTCTCGTATTCGTCGGGATAGGGCTCGAAGAACATCGGCTCGAGCAGATGCACCAACGGCACGTCGAGAAAATCGATCCAATAGCCGTTGGCCTTGCCGTCATTGCCGTGGCCGTGCCAGCACCAATTGGGCGTCAGCAGCACATCGCCCGGCATCATCTCGAGACGCACGCCATCGACCACCGTGTAGGTGCCGGGCTCGGCATCGACCACCAGCCGCAGCGCGTTGGGCGAGTGGCGGTGCGAGCGCGCATGCTCGCCGGGCATGATCATCTGGTAGGCCGAGACCAAGGTCGCCGAGGTGCCGTAGCTGCTGCCCGCGCCCGTGTTGACGAGGATGAGGTTGCGCCGCTCGGCGAGCTCGGTGTTGATGAGGCGGCCGGCCGCGTCGAGCGCCGCCTTGGCCTGGACATAGTGCCAGACCGCCGGCGGATAGGTCTTTTTCGGCGCGGGATAGAGCGAGGGCGTGACCTTCGCCCAGCCCGGCGCCAGATCGACCGTCGACAAATGGCCGTAGAGCTCGTCGAGCGAGCTTGCCTGGCCGAGCTGTTGCGGCGTCGCGCCCGTCAGCATCATCTCAAGCCTCCTCCCCGCCCTTCATTCCCGCACCCCGCACGCAATCGATGAGGCGCAGCGGATCGGCGGGCATTCTGTCGTCGCGCCAGGCGACGTGGCCGTCCGGACGGACAAGGACGAGCCGCCTCTCATAGGCGCGCGCAACCTCCGGCTCGTCAAGAGCCACCTCGACCAGCGGAACGCCGCGCTGGCTTGCGGCTTTTGCCAGCGCCTCGCCCGCCGGCGCGTCTTTGCCGATGCGCAGCAGCACGAAGGCCTTGCCGAAAAGATCGAGCGTCGAGCGCCCGTCCTTCAGCCAGACATGAGGCGCCCGCGCGCCGGGGCGCGCCGTCTGGTCGTAGGTCATCACCTCCATCGGCGGCGCCGGCGTCCCGTCGGGCCAAATGATCGGCGAATCATCGTAGCGATAGCCGAGATGAATGCCGAGCGTGTGCCATTCCCGGGTCATCGCCGCGGTGAATTCTTTGCCGAGTTGCGTACGCAATGCGGCGCCCTCGGGCGTGTCGTCGAGCAATGCCTTGTTTTCGCCGGGCGAGCGCATGCGGCCGAGATTGCCGCTGGCCTCGTTGACGTTGCGGATCGAGACCGGCCGGCGCTCGGGCGTATAGCTCTCGAGCAAATGCGGCCCGCCCCAGCCGGAAAGGCAGGCATCGAGCTTCCACGATAGATCGACCGCGTCCTGAATGCCCATATTCATGCCGAAGCCGCCGGTCGGCGAGGTCAGATGCGCCGCATCGCCGGCGATAAAGACGCGGCCCTCGCCGAATTTATCGGCGACCAGCGCGCGGCGTACCCAGGGCAGTACGCTCAGAATCTCGTAGTCGAAATCGAAGCCGGCGACGCGGCGGATCACGGCGCGGATATCGGCTTCGCTATGGGTTTTCTTGTCGGCAGTGCCGATGATCGACAGCCGCCACTGATCGCGGCCATTGATCGCGACGATGGTCGCGAAGGTCCCTTCGGGGCCGACGAAGATATGGCGATAGGCCTTGCCCTTGTCGTGCATCTTGACGAGATCGGCGCAGCGGAAAATGACGTTGGTCGTATAGGTCAAAACGCCGCGGCCGCTCATGCCGATGCCGAGAACGTCGCGCACGCGGCTCGCCCCGCCGTCGCAGCCGACGAGATAGCGCGCGCGGATGGTCTCGCGCTGACCGCTCTCCACCGCTTCGAGCTCGGCGCTGACGCCGTCCGCATCCTGGGTAAAGCCGAGAAGCTTGGTGCGATACCGCATCTCCACATGCTGCGGCATCGAGCGGCACCATTGCAGCAGGATGGGATCGAACATGTTCTGCGGGCAACGCTCGCGGTGCTGCGGGCTTTGCGGCGGGGCAACCTCGTCCTGCATCGCCGGGAAGCGTTCGCGCCCCAGCTCGTAGCCGTTGAGCGCGGTGAGATACATGTTGTCTTGCGGATAATCGCGCGGATAGGGCGAATGCTCGACCGCATCGACCAGCCCCCAGCGGCGGCAGAACTCCATCGTCCGGAAGCCGACGAAATCCATGCGCGGCTGATAGATCGATCCGTCGCCTTGCTCGACGATGAGGCAGCGCCGGCCGCGCCAACCCAGATCGCCCGCCAGCGCCAGCCCTACCGGGCCGGCGCCGACGATCAGAACCGGCACAGCGTCCGCCGCATCCGTCATCGACTCACATCCTCCACCGCCGCCGCAAGCTTAGATCGGCGCGACGGTTTTGTAGCCGTGTCCGCCTTCCGCAGCAACCGCGGCGCCCGTTCCAAGGCTTCGGCGAAGCTGATAAGCTCCGCGAAGGGGAGGATTCCATGACCGAGAGACGAGCGCTCGTCCGCGTTGCCGCGTCGGAGCGGGCGATCTTGAACGGCGTCGCCGTCTCGCCGCAGGGCCGGGTCTTCTCGAGCTTTCCGCGCTGGATGGATGCGCCGACCCCGAGCCTTGCCGAGGCGATGCCCGATGGCAGCTTCAAGACCTTTCCCGGCGATCGCTGGAACGAATGGCGCGAGGGGCTTTCGCCCGCCGAGCATTTCGTCAATGTCCATTCGATTTGCGCCGATGCCGTGAATTGCCTCTGGGCGGTCGATGACGCAGCACCCCATCATCAGCCGCATTTGAAGGGCGGTCCGAAGCTCGTCAAATTCGATCTTGCGACGAACAAGCTGGTGCGTGTCTATCCGATGGACGAAGGCGTGGCGCCGCCCGGCGCGGTGCTGGGCCATATGCGCGTCCTCGGCCGCCACGCCTTCATCACCGAATCGCATTACGGCGCGATCATCGTGCTCGATCAGGAAACCGGCGCGACGCGCCGACTCTTGAGCCGCGATCCGAAGACCCGCGCCGATCCCACGATCGTGCCGGTGATCGACGGCAAGGAATTCCGCCGCGCCAATGGCAAGGTTCAGATGGTGAATGTGAACCTTCTGGAGCTCAGCAATGACGGTCGCTGGCTCTATTTCACCTGCCTCTTCGGCCCGGTGCTGCGGCGGATCGAGACGCGGCATCTGCTCGATCCGGCACTCGATGATGCTGCGCTCTCGCCGCTGATCGAGGATGTCGCACGCATTCCGCCTTGCGCCGGCTTCACCATCGACAAGAGAGGCCGGCTCTATTTCTCGTCTTTCACCCAGAACGCGATGCTGGTGATGGGCGAGGATCGCACGCTGCGGAGTTTCGTCGCCGATCCGCGCATCAGCTTTCCCAACGAGCCGGATATCGGGCCGGACGATTGTCTCTATTTCCCCGCGTCGCAAATCCATCGCCTGCCCGGCTTTCAGGCCAACGGACAATCCCAGGTGAAGACACCCTGGGAAGTGCTGAAGGTCGGCCTCGCCGATTGAAAGGACCCTCATGCCCGCCCCGGTCATCGACTTCCATGTTCATTTCAGCGACCCCGAGCTTCACCGCCGCGGCGACGCGCACAATGTAATGTCGGGCTTCGGCACGCGGCCGATGCGGCAAGCGAAGCCCGGCGATGGCTGGCATTACGATATCCAACAAAAAGTCGGGAACCCGGCACAGCAAGTCGCCGACATGGACAAGTTCGGCATCGGCAAGCACGTGATCTCGCTGATCGGCGTCTCCTGCAACACCGATTGGGCCGAGCCCGAGGAAGCCGCCGCGCTCAACCGTCACGCCAACGAGATGAACGCCGAATGGGTGCGGAAATATCCCGATCGCTTCGTCGGCAGCTTCACCTTGCCGCTTCACGATATGAAGCTGGCGATGAAAGAGCTCGACTATGCGGTCGACACGTTGGGCGCCACGGTCGCGAGCGTCTCATCCAATTCGCGCGGCGACTATTTGGGCGAGGAAAAGTTCCGGCCGTTCTGGGAGGCGGTGCATGCAAAGAACCTCGCGGTCTTCATCCATCCGCATGGCTCGCCCGATATGCGGCTGCAGAAATATTTTCTCTGGAACGGCATCGGCCAACCCATCGAGGAAACCCGGGTGATGGCCTCGCTGATTTTCGAGGGTGTGCTCGATAGGTTTCCGGGCGTGAAGATCGTGATGGCGCATGGCGGCGGCTACCTGCCGCACTATGCGGGGCGGCTCGATCGCAACATCGAGAACAACCCGGCGATCGGCGTCAACCTCTCGAAAAAGCCGAGCGAATATCTGCGCGACTTCTATTACGACACCTGCGTCTATGGCGCCGATGTGCTCGAAGCGCTGGTGAAGCGCGTCGGCATCGACCGCATCGTCTTCGGCACGGACTACCCGGTGGGCGAGCGCGATCCATTCGCCACGCTAAAAGCATGCAAAGCGCTGAGCGAGCAGGACCGCGAGATGATCACGCGGCAAACGCCGGCGAAGATTTTGGGGCTCGCCTGAGAGCTACGGCCCGACCTTCGACACGCCGGCGATGATCAGCTTGTCCATCGGCACCTTGCCGTTGGTGTCGCCGATCGCCGTCATCTCGTCCATCAGCGCCTCGACATGCTTCTTCGAGATCGTGCCGTCGGTCGGGAAGAAGCCGATCTTGCGCAGGAAATCATAGCTCTTGGCGACGTCGTCGCGCTTGGAGTTCTTCATCTCGTCGACCAGGATGTCGATCGCTCCGTCGCGATTGGCGTCGTTGTTGAACCAGGCATAGGCCTTGTCGAGCGCCTTAACGAAGCGCAGCACCGCGTCCTTGTGCTTTTCGGCAAAGGCACGCGATACGTCGGTCGAGCCGAAAGGCAGATCCTTCGTATAGTCGATCATGTTGCCGATCGAATGGAAGCCGGCGGCTTCGGCGAAGAAATTGACCGGCGGCGCCAGCATGGTGACATCGGCGCTGCCCGATTTGAGCGCCGCGAAGCGCGCCGAGGTGCTGCCAGCAACGGTAATGTCGATATCAGCGTCCTTGAGCCCGGCGGCCTTGAGGACGCGCTCGAGATAGACGCGGTTGATATCGACCAGCCCGCCGATGACGAAGGTGTGGCCTTTGATGTCCTTGATGGTCTTGATGTCGGACTTCGCGATAATCGCATAGGGCGACACCGCGCCCGAGATGCGCAGGATTCCAACCGAGGCGCCGCGCGCGACCGCGTGGATCGGCTCGACCACGCCGATATCGCAGACATCGAGCGAGCCTGCCGCGAGCTGCTGAACCAGGCCCGGGGCCGTCGGCACGTAGATCACGTCGGGCTTGATCCCGGCATCGGTAAAGAAGCCCTTGTGCAGCCCGATATACATCGGCCACTCGACCGCGTTAGCCGCGCCAATGAGCCCGGTTTCGATGGTATCGGCCGCCCGCGCCGGCACGGCCATCCCGCAGCACGCGGCCAGCACGGCCGCGCAGACAAAACGCTTCACACTCATTGCCTCCCCTTCCCGCGCCACGCTTTGCGCGCGGCGCTCTGTTGATTGTCGTCTATTCGGCCGCTTCGGCGGTCTCCGCTTCCTCGGGTGCCGGCGCGCCGCTCAAGACGCCGAGCCTCAACCCCGACAGATCGGGCAGGCCGAACAGCATGATCTGCGTCTCGCTGCCGGCGGTCAGCATCGCGCGCTCGCCTTTCCGCAAATAGATGGTCGAGAGCGCGCGATAATCCTCTTCCCCCGACTTGCCCGTGCCGGAGACGACGAAATAGAGGCCGCGGCCTTTGGCGTAATAGGAGGCGCCCGGTGCAAGCCGCAGGAAGCGCGCCTCGCTGCGCCGCTCGGTGAAGACACCCAAGAGCTTCTCTTCGGTTCCGGGCGAGCCTTCGACCTGGGTCCAGGCGAAATTCGCCGGATCCATGAGGACGGGCGCGGGATAGCGGCCCTTGGGATAGACCATGGCGCGGCCGTTGATGTGCTCCCAGATGGCCTGGAATCCGTCGAGATTGCGCTTGCCGGGCACGCCTTCCTTGCGGCGATAGACGCCCTCCTTGAATTCGCCGAATTCCTCGAGCGCGTCCATCGCGCCCTTCACCTCTTTGCGCGAGGGATAGCCACTGCCGCTGGCGCCGCCATTTTGCAGAACGGCGACGAGCGATTCGCGATGCTGGGTCTGCGGCCCGTAATGGACGCCTTCGGGGAAGTAGCCTACCATGCCGGCGCTCAGCGTGCCGTCGCGGCCGAAGCTCAGCTCGCCGTCGAGCACGAAGCGGATCTGCTCGAAATTATGCCGATGGCGCGGCGAGTAGAAATCGGCAGAGGAGCGGCCGACCGTCAGTTTGAAATTGTCGACGCTGCCCTCCTCGCCTTCCGCGAGGTTGCGGAAGTGGAATGTGCCGCCGCGATATTCGAGCCCGCGGCGCCACTCGACTGCATCACCGTGTACGATCTTCATCGCTTCCTCCTGTTTCACGCGCCGCAATGACGGCCCGAGGTTACCGCTTCGCCAGCTCGCGGCCTTTCTCGAGGCCGGCATAGGAGCGGCCGGCACCGATCATGAGATAGTTGAAGCCCTCGCCGAGCACGCGCTCGACATTCTTGCCGTCGACATGGGGATGGCCGACCGGCACCTTGTGCTTCTTGCAGGTCGCGACGACGCGGGCGATATGTTCCAAGACCGTCGGATGCTCGTATTGCCGCGGATAGCCGAGGTCTTGCGACAGGTCGCCTTCGCCGATGATCACGACGCCGATGCCGGGCACCTGCTCCAGCATGCCGGGCAGGTTCCTGATGGCGCGCACCT
>DATNGG010000006.1:0-25464 GCA_035605975.1 Allostellaceae bacterium
GCCGCCCGATCGGCCGGCGCGGCCCCTCCGCCCGATCCTCAAACCGGCGCGGGAGATGGTGCGCCGGCGCGGCGGTGGCTCCCTCGCCAACCGCATCGCGCTGCTCCACGCTCTGGCGCATATCGAGCTCAACGCGATCGACCTCGCCTGGGATTTGATCGCGCGCTTTGCCGCCTGCGACCTGCCACACACTTTTTTCGATGAGTGGATCGGCGTTGCCGATGAGGAAGCATCGCATCACGCGCTGGTCGCCGCACGGCTTGCCGAGCTCGGCGCCGCTTATGGCGATCTGCCGGCACATGACGGGCTTTGGGAGGCGGCGCAAGCGACGGCGCATGACCTCTTGGCGCGGCTGGCCATCGTTCCGCTGGTGCTCGAGGCGCGCGGGCTCGATGTGACGCCCGGCATGATCGAGCGCTTGGAACGCCATGGCGATGCGGCAAGCGCCGCGGCGCTGCAAGTGATTTATGACGAGGAGATCGGCCATGTCGCCTGCGGCCGGCGCTGGTTCCAATGGGAATGCGCGCGGCGCGGCCACGAGCCTGTCTCGGCTTGGCGCGATCTAGTGCAGCGGCATTTCCGCGGCGCGCTGAAGCCGCCCTTTAATCGGGCTGCGCGCGAGGCCGCGGGGATGGCGGCGGCCTTCTACGAGGGGCTGTGACGCCCGGCTAAGCCGCGGGCCGCCAGGTGATCAGGACCTCGTTGCCGGCAGTGATCCAGCGTGGCACGAAACCATCGGGCTTTTTGAGGAACAGATCGTCGAACCGGGCATCGAGGATACCGCGCAGGCGCGCATCGAGCGCGGCCCCAAGCGGCCAGAAGGTCCATTGATCGCCATTGAATCGCGCGACCGCGGCATCGATCGCCGCCTGGCGCGTCGGCGCGGGCGCGATGAGCGCCGCCGGCGTCGGCGACAGCGCGCGCAGCTCGGGCGCAATGCCCATCTCGCGCAGCACGGCGACGAGCTCCGCCTGGCCCGGCACAATCGCCTCGGCCTCGCCATGCACCAGCTCGAACAACACGCGGTTCCAGGAGGGCGGCGGCGGCTCGTTGACGACGATAATCGCGCGGCGCGGGCCGGCGCGCTGCATCTTTTCGATGGAGGCGACGATGCCGCGCATGAAATAGGTGACGTGACAGGCGAGCGCGAGCGTGCCGGCGGGCAGCGCCACATCGAGCCAGTCGCCTTCGATCAAGCGGATATTGCCGATGCCGGCGCGCGCCGCATTGGCGAGGAAGCCCTTCCCCATCGCCGCCGAGGGCTCGACATTGACGATCTCGCGGCAATTCGCGGCGAAAGGCAGCGAGAGTCGCCCAGAGCCGCCGCCGATGTCGATGATCACGTCTTCGGGTTCAATGAAGGCGGCGATCGCCTGGAGATTCGCGTCGCGCGGCCGGCGCGGATCGCTCACGAGCAGTGGATGATCGGCGGGAATGCCGCCGAAGAGATCGCCCGGGGGCGGCGCGCCGCGCAGCCGCGTCCGCTGCGCCACAACGGCATCGACGCGCGCCGCGTAAGCTTGCGCTGCTTCCATCTCGCCTCCTCCGGCCAAAGCTGGGTGTCCGGGCATTCTGCCGCGCCGATCCAGGCAATGGCAAGGCGATCGCGGCGGCGACACGCTAGGAGCGGCCGCACGCGCCAGCTACTATTCGCTGCGGGAGGACAAGCATGACGGGCGAGACGAACCTTCAGATTCTTCTGGCGGCGCGGCCGCAAGGCGCGCCCAAGGACAGCGATTTCAAGCTCGTCGCGGCGCCGGTGCCCGAGCCCGGCGCGGGCGAGATGCTGCTGCGCATGCTTTACCTCAGCCTCGATCCGGTGATTCGGCTGCGCATGAATGCGAGCTCCTACTGGCCCGCCTTCGCGCTTGGCGAGCCCTTGGGCGCGCGCGCGATCTGCGCCGTCGCCAAATCGAACATCGCCGAATTTCGCGCCGGCGACATCGTCGTCACCGCCGGTATATGGGCGAACTACATGCTCTCCAACGGCAAAGGTCTCGATGGCCGGCCGTTGCCGAAGCTCGATCCCGCGCGCGGGCCGCTCACCCTGCCGCTTCACGTCCTCGGCATCACCGGCTTCACCGCCTATTGCGGACTTTTGGAGATCGGCCAGCCCAAGCCCGGCGAGACGGTTCTCGTCTCGGGCGCCTCGGGCGCGGTCGGCTCGGTGGCGGGACAGATCGCCAAGCTCAAGGGCTGCCGCGTGGTCGGCATCGCCGGCGGGCCAAGGAAATGCGCGTTCCTCGTGGACGAGCTCGGCTTCGATGCCGCGGTCGATTACAAGCGTGCGGATTTCGCCGACGCGCTCAAGGCGGCATTGCCGCAGGGCATCGATATTTACTTCGAGAATGTCGGCGGCGCGGCTTTCGAGACGGCCCTGCCGCTCTTCAACCGCAACGCGCGCATCGCGATCTGCGGCACGGTCTCCGAATACAACATCGTCGAGCGCGCGGTCGGGCCGGACAAGCTGCCGGGCCTGTTGCTCGCGATCCTCGGCAAGCGCCTCACCCTGCGCGGCTTCGTCATCGGCGACTGGTTCGCGAAAATGCCGCAATTCCTCGCCGAGGCGGGGCAATGGGTGCGCGAGGGCAAGATCAAATATCGCGAGGAGATCGTCGAAGGCCTCGAGCGCGCACCCGCGGCCTTCCAGGCAATGCTGAAGGCCGAGACCTTCGGCAAGGTGATCGTCAAGCTGGGCGCGCCGCCCGGCTGATCCCCGTCGCCGTTAAGTCCCCGCTAAGGAAAACGGCGAATACTGGGCTGCGGGAATTTTCCGCGAATTGTATCGACGGCCGCCAACTCGCCCGTTGGAGCGCCGGAGGGTGCATTATGCATATGTCCCATCATACGCCGGCGGCGCTCGCCGACGTCTATGACCGGCTGCGCGCGCATCCCGATGTCGCGGTTCGCACCGAAACCGCGCGGCATGTCGGCGCGCTGCTGTCGAGGCCGACGCTGAGCGCCGCGGAGCGCCGCACCGCGCTCGCCATTCTCGATCGGCTGGTCCAGGACGTCGAGCAGGAGGTGCGCGAGGCGCTCGCGCACCATGTCGCGCGCTGCGCCCTGCTGCCGCCGGACCTTGCGCGAAAGATCGCCGCCGATGTCGACGCGGTCGCGCTGCCGTTTCTGCGCGTCTCGCCCGCCCTCTCCGATGCCGATCTCGTCGCCATCATCGGCGCCGGCAGCGTCTCGAAGCAGGTGGCGATCGCGGCGCGGCAGAGCGTCAGCCCCGGCGTCACCGAGGTTCTGATCGGCACCGGCCGGCCGAGCGTCGTCACCGCGCTGCTCGAGAACGACGGCGCAGCGATCACCGAGGCAGGCTATCACGCGATCATGGACGAATACGCGGAGGACGACCGCGTTCAGAGATTGATGGTCGCGCGCCCGGCGCTGCCGCTCCCGATTGCCGAGCGTCTCATCGCGGTGGTGTCGGAGACGCTCCGCGAACGCCTTGTCGAAAATCACACGCTGCCGCGCGAGATCGCGGACGAGCTCGTCCATCAGGCGCGCGAGCGCGCGCTGATGCACGGCATCGCCGCCCTGCCCCGCTCGTTCGACGTCGATGCCTTCGCCGCCCGGCTCGGGGCCAAGGGCGAGCTCACGCCCACCTTGCTGATGCGCTCCGTTTGTCTCGGCGACCGGCGCTTCTTCGAAGCCGCCATGGCGGTGCTGGCCGGCATTTCCGTCGCCAGCTCCGTCGTGCTGATCGCCGATCGCGGGCCGCTCGGCTTCAAGGCGCTCTACGAGAAGGCGGGGCTGCCGCCCGAATATTTTCGCGCGTTCCGCGCGGCGCTCGACGTGCTCGGCGAAATGCAGATCGCCGGCCAGGACAACTGGAGCCCCGGCTGTCTCGAAACCATCCTCGACCGGATGATGCGCGAATATGACGAGGCTTGCCCCGCCGATCTGGAGCATCTGATGAGCCAGATGTCGCGGCGCATCCTCGGCCGGATGGACCGCCAGGGCCGTCACTAGTCTAGCCTGGGCTCGCCACCTCAAACCGGCTGGCGCAGTACTGATCCGGGGCGAAACCGCATCACCGCGAGAACGCCCAGTACGATGAAGGCCACGACGACCGTCAACTGCGCGACGAGAAACGGCGGCTCCGACTGCGTCGGCGCGAGAGCGCGGAGGAATGCGAGCTTCTGAAACGCCTGGGTCACGCCGACGAACACGTCGAGGTAGAGCGCGGCGATGGCAGTGCCAACGAAGATCGGGCGCCATGGGCCAGCGAGCCGGAAGCCGTAGCGCGCGACTATCGCAAGCGCGAGGAGGACCAGCGAGATGACGCCCGTCGCGCGCGCCGGATCGAATCCGAGGGGCGGCAACGGGAACCCCGTGACGCTCGTCAACACCAGCGTCGCGAGGCAGCACGCGGTCCAGCCGGGCAGTAGGCGGCCGCTCAGCAAGCCCCAAAACACGATAAGACCCGTGGCGATGCCGAGGAGGCTGATCGCGACATGGAATTGAAGAAACAGCGCAGTCGGAACTCCCCAGGTCATTTTTATCTCCTTGGGCGGAAGTGCTTGATTAAGCGCCGCCATCTTCGCCGCGCCGGCGCGCCAAGTCCAGGGAACCCGCCTCCCGCCGAAACCTTTTATCAATTTCGCCTTACCTATAGTAAGGCCGGCCATGCTGCTCGGACCCGCAAGGTCCGAGATCGAGAACGCTGTGGATCGAGAAACCGATCGTGAAGACTGCCCGGGCCGCATCCTTGCGCGCAGAACGGTTCCGCCGTGGCTGCAAGCGCCGCTAAACCCGCTCTCGATGAGCTTCGGGCCGAGCGCGACCGCTATGTCTCGCTCGCTTTCTGCTGCGCGGATCTGCTGTTCGAGATCGACCGCAATTTCGACATTCTTTTTGCCGCCGGCGCCCTCGATGTGTTCTTCGGCAAGAGCGCCGACCGGCTGATCTCGAGCTCGTTCCGCGACCTGATCGCGCCCGCGGACCGACCGGTCGCGGCGCAGGCGCTGAAAGAGCTGTCGAAGACCGGCCGCGCGCATGGCGAGCCGATCCGCATCATCGACCGCGGCGGCAGCCTCCTGTGGATGTCGATGTCGGCTTATTGCCTCGACCCGGTCGAGGGCAAAATCTATGTCGGCCTGCGCAAGGCCGATGCCGCGGCAAAGGCGCTGGCGCTTTCGCAGCCGCGCGACGCGGCGAGCGGACTCCATGATACCGGGAGCTTTGCCGAACTCGCCGCCGAGCGCTTCAAGAAAATCCAAGCTGCGGGCGAGGCGGCAGAGCTCACGCTCCTGTCCATGCCCGAGATCGAGGCGTTGCAGCAGCGCCTCGGCGATGAGCAGAGCGCATCGATGCTGCATCGGCTGGGCGATGTGCTCAAAGCCAATTCGCTGGGCGGCGATTCCGCGGCGCGGGTCGCCGGCGGCAAGTTCTCGATCATGCATGCGGCGGGCGCGAAGCTCGGCGACTTGACGGGGCAGATCGAAGCTCTGACGCGCAGCCTCGACCCCACCGGCGAAGGCACGCGGGTCGATGCCGCGACCGTCGCGCTCGATCCCGCCGCGCTCGACGGCGCGGAGCTCACCAAGGGCCTCCTCTACCTCATGCACAAATTCAGCGACGAGGGCGCGGTCGATATTCGCGAGATCACCGCCAACATGTCGCGCCTCGTCGATGAGGCGGCGTGCGAGGTCAACGACTTCAAGCAGATCGTCGCGCTGTCGAAATTCGATATCGTGTTTCAGCCGATCGTTCATGCGATCGGCGGCGAGATCCATCACTACGAGGCGCTGTGCCGCTTCGAGAAGAATCCGGCGGAATCGCCGTTCCGGACCATCACCTTCGCCGAGGAGACCGGCCTCATCCACGAGTTCGATCTGGCGATGGCGAAGAAGGTCGTCGATTGGCTCGGCAAGCGGCCGCGCAACAGCGACCGCTTCAACGTCGCGGTGAACGTCTCGGGCTTCTCGATTGGCCAGGATTCCTATCTCGACGCGCTGATGAAGTTGCTCAAGGCCAACGAATGGACGCGCGGCAAGCTGATGTTTGAGATCACCGAAAGCGCGCGCATGAGCAATCTCGAGCAGGCGAACAATTTCATCCAGGCGCTGCGCACCCTCGGCTACAGCGTCAGCCTCGACGATTTCGGCGCCGGCGCTGCCTCGTTCCAATATCTCTCGGTGCTCGAGGTCGACCTCGTGAAGCTCGACGGCTCGGCGGTCAAGAACGCACAGAAAGCCGCCAAAGGACGGGCTTTTCTCTCCGCCCTGAGCGGGCTCTGCCGCGCCATGGAGATCGGCACTATCGCCGAGATGGTGGACACGCCCGAGACGTTGACCTTCGTGCGCGATTGCGGCTGCGACTACGTCCAGGGCTATCTCTTCGGCAAGCCCTCGCGCGACATCCGCCACTTCACGCCGCTGCCGCGCGTCGAGCTCTTCGGCCGCACGCGCAGCGTCGCGGGAGCGCGCCTTTAGGCTTGCGGTAGCGCGGCGCCGCCGCACTACCTCTCTTGCGCTCTCCCCCTCACGTCCATGTCATTAGCGGCGGGTTGTCGAATTTGGTAACCCCGCGCCCGGTTTTGTGACACGCTGGAGCGTCCCTCGTGTCACATGCCTATGCACGCATGAAATGAACAACAGGGAGATGAGCACCATGACAATCAAGAGCCAGCACGCCGAAACACTCGTGCTTCACGCCGGTTATCGCAGCGATCCCGCGACCAATTCGGTGGCAGTGCCGATCTATCAGACGACCTCCTATCAATTCAACTCGACCGAGCACGCCGCCAATCTCTTCGCGCTCAAGGAATTGGGGAACATCTACACCCGAATCATGAATCCGACCCAGGCGGTGTTCGAGGAGCGCATGGCCGCGCTTGAAGGCGGCGTCGCCGCGCTGGCGCTCGCCTCGGGTCAGGCGGCGTCGCTCTTCTCCGTGCAGAACATCTGTCACGCCGGCGACAATTTCGTCTGCTCGACCGACATCTATGGCGGCACGTGGAATCTCTTCAAAAACACGCTGTCGACGATGGGGATCGAGTGCCGTTTCGTCGATCCGGAAGATCCGGAGAATTTCCGGCGCGCCACCGATGCGCGGACACGCTGCTATTACGGCGAGACTTTGCCCAATCCGAAGCTCAAAGTATTTCCGATCGCCGAGATCGCCCGTATCGGCCGCACGCTCGGCGTTCCCCTCATCGTCGACAACACCGCCGCGCCGACGCTGTGCCAGCCGATCAAGCACGGCGCCGCGATCACCATGCACTCGACGACGAAATATATCGGCGGCCACGGCACCTCGATCGGCGGCGTCATCATCGACGGCGGCAATTTCGACTGGGAAGAGCATGCCGACCGCTTCCCGATGCTGAACACGCCCGACCCCTCCTATCACGGCGCGATCTGGACGCAGGCGGTGAAGCCCTTGGGGCCGATCGCCTTCATCCTCAAGGCGCGTGTCACGCTGCTCCGCGATATCGGCGCGCCGGTCTCGCCCTTCAACGCCTTTCTCTTCATCCAAGGGTTGGAAACCCTGCCGCTGCGCATGCGCGAGCATTGCCGCAACGCCGATGCGGTGGCGGCCTTCCTCGCCAAGCACCCGAAGATCATCAAGGTGATCTATCCGGGACTGATGTCGGGCGAGGCCAAGCGCCGCGCCGAGACCTATCTCGGCGGACGCTGGGGCGCGCTGATCGGCTTCGAGCTCGAGGGCGGACGCGAAGCGGGGCGCCGCTTCATCGAGGCGCTGCAAATGTTCTATCACGTTGCCAATATCGGCGATGTGCGCTCGCTGGCGATCCATCCCGCGACGACGACGCATTCGCAATTGTCGCCCGACGAGCAGGCGCAAACCGGCGTTACCGATAATTACGTTCGGCTTTCGGTCGGCATCGAGCATATCGACGATATCCTCGCCGATCTGACGCAGGCGCTCGAGCAGGCATGAGCGAATCGCCCGGGCGCGACAGCGCCCGGGCGGCCGGTGCGGCAATTTAACGCTTTGGAAAGCAGCGGCGCGCATGCTCGCGCGGCCTCGCGAAGACTTGCCGCAAGGCGCGCCCTCGGCTAGTTTGGCGCTCCTTCCAGCAGCAGGACAGAGAATTTTCGCGCCGGAACGGTCGCACCTTCCCCTCCTCTGCCGGATTCGCCTCTCCCTCGATGACCCTCTTGCCGCTTCCCCACACGATTGCGGAAATCCCGCTGGTGCCGGTCGACGCGCATGCCAGCGCGGCGATGTGCCGCCACGATCTCGACCGCATGCAGGCGCTGGTGCGCTCGGTGCTCAGCCGGCGCAGCCACGTCCTCCTGCCCTTGGCGACGAAGATCGTCGACAACATCTCGCGGGCCTGGCTGGCGCGGCAGATCGATTCCTATCTCGAGGAAATCGGCCATGTCGCGGCGCTGCTTGGCCGGCCCGGCGCGTTCTTCCTCAACGCCGTTTATGAATGGTCTTGCTCGACCAGCATGGGCCCGGCTCCGGGAGAGCGCGGCGCGCGCATGATCCGGGTGCTCGATTGGGGCCTCGCCGGGATGGGAAAGCACGCGATCATCGCTCATCACACGACGCCCCTTGGCACCTTCTACAACGCCACCTGGCCGGGCTATGCCGGCATCGTCAACGCCATGGCGCCGGGCCGGTTCTGTGCCGCCATCAACCAGGCGCCCCGCATGCCGATCCTCGGCTTCGGGCCGATCGACGAGACGATCACCCGGCTGCGCATCTTCGCCGCGAAGGAAACGACGCTGGCGAGTCATCTTCTGCGTCGCATCTTCGAGACCGCGCCCGACTATGCCGCCGCCGTCGCGATGCTGACCGACGGCTCGGTGTCGCTGGCCGCGCCGGCGCTCTTCGCGCTGTCGGGCATCGCGCCCGATGAGGCCTGCGTCATCGAAGCCTTCGGCCGGCAGCGGCGCATCCATCATGCGGGCGACGCGCCGGGCGGCGTTCTCGGCATCGCCAATCAGTGGCTCAGCCCCGATCTCAAGGGCAAGGCGCGCAACGAGTCGGTCACCGTCGCGCCCGCGCTCGAACCCGAAGCCAACAACGCGCTGCGGCGGGCGATCGTCACCGAGCTGCAGCGCCATGCCTTCCGCGGCAGCGCCGATCTGATGGAGCCCGTGCTCAACAGCCATACCGTCATGGTGATCACCGGCAACGCGGCAACCGGCGAGCTGACGGTCGAGGCGCTCGATCCGCCGCCGGGCGCCATCCTGCCGCAGCTCGTCGCGCGCCGCGAAATTCGCGCGGCTTCGATCGCGCGCTAAGGCCGGGCAGTTTCTTCCGCCCGCGGCATGGTCTCGCTCCCGGCCCTGCCATAGCGCGCGAGGAAGCGCTCGCGCGAAATCCAGAATTCCTGGCGGTGGCGGAGAAAGCCGCGCTCGCGCGCCTTGAACGGGTCGAACGCCCGGCTCAGCAGAAACAGCCAGAGATCGTCGATCAGCGCGTGGAGACGCTCGGCGAGGTTCGGGCGCTTGGGCACGGCGACCCAGCCGCCGCGCAGGAGATTGGGCAGGCGGCGCGGATTCTTGCGCCGCTGACGACCGGTGAAGGCGGGCTTGATCATCAGCGCACGCGCGGCGCCGAGCTCGGGCCGGGTTTCGATTGCCGTGGCGAGCCGTTCGAGCGAGCGCTCGAATCGGCGCCGCAAGACCGCCGCCCAGCGCAAATCGGCACCCGCTGCCGGCAGCGTCAAATGCTCGTTCCAGAGATGCAGTTCGAGCGCCGGATCGCCCGGGCGAAGCCTCACCCCGTCGGGAAGCAGGATCGCACGGTCGACCGGGTGCCAGCCGATGCGCAAGAGGGTATCGGCGCCCCCATCGAACTCGACGATGCCGAGAAGCTTGCGCGAGATGAAATCCATGCCGCGCACGAGACGCCGGAAGAGCGATCCAACCACACGGCCTAGCTTGCTCACAGCCCGCTCGACTCCGCCTCAACCGCGCCGGCGCGCGCGGGACTAGACCTTCCCTTCTTTCACCAGCGCGCGCATGCGCGCCAAGGTCGCCTCGACCGCGCCGACATAGGAGGCGCGCATCGCCATGCCGCGCTCGCGATTCGGCGCCGAGCCGGGCGCGGCGCCCGGCAGATTGACGGCGAAGGTGAAGGTGAGCAGGAGTCCGTGCGGGCCTTCGCTGACGAGATTGGTGATCCAGCCGGCATTCGCCGCCGTGCCGACGCGCTCGAACAGAACCTCGACCTCGGGCGTGAAGGTGATCTTCTCCTGGAAGCGATCCTCGCCGATGACGATTTCGCGCAATAGGCCGGCGGCGTCGCGCTCCAACACCGTGCAGGAGCGGATGTTGGGAACGAAGAGCGCGCCGTTCTCCGCCTTCATCACGAGACCTTGCCAGACCTGATGCGCCGTGAGCTGCGGCGCCGCGCCTTCGGGATTGACCTCGAGCGAAACCGAGAGCGTGAACATGAAACCGCCACTCCCTCTTTGCTGTTCCCCGGCACCAGTCTATCCGCGCCGGCGCTCGGAGGCGATGCCGCTCTTGCGGCGGGCGCGGGCCGGCTCTATGGCTGCGGCATGCTCGACGGGCTCAAATCCAACAATCGCGCCTGGGCGGCGCGGATGGTCGCAACCGACCCCGACTTCTTCAAGCGGCTCGAGCATCAGCAATCGCCCGATTACCTTTGGATCGGCTGCTCCGACAGCCGCGTGCCCGCCACCCAGATCGTCGATGTCGATCCTGGCCAGATTTTCGTTCACCGCAATATCGCCAATCTCGCGCCGCCGCAGGACGCCAATTATCTCTCGGTGCTGCAATATGCCGTCGAGGTGCTGAAGGTGAAGCACGTCATCGTCGTCGGCCATTATGGCTGCGGCGGCATCGCTGCTGCGATCGACGGCGCTCGGCGCGGCTTGGTCGATCACTGGCTGCACCCGGTGCGCGAGCTTTACCGCGAGCATCGCGCTGCGCTCGAGGCGATCGGCGATCAGCGCGCGCGCCTCGACCGGCTGTGCGAGCTCAACGTCATCCGCCAGGTGCGGAACGTCGCCGCCGACCTCTTCGTGCAAGAGGCCTGGGCGCGCGGCCAGGAAGTGCAGGTCCATGGCTGGATTTATGCGCTCGGCAATGGCCTCATCACCGATCTCGGCGTGACGATCGCCGGCGCCGCCGAGGCCGAGCGGCTGGGCTGATCGCGGCCGCTATCGTCGGCCGATCACCGCCCAGAGCGGATCGTGATCGAGCCCTTCGGGGATGAGCGTGCGCGCCTCGATCGCGGCAAAGCCGGCGCGCTCCATATAAAGGCCGACCAGCCGCTGATGCTGGCCCATGGGGAGGCCGAGCCACACCGCGACCGCCTTGGTCGGAAAGCAGCGATTGGAGAAGGTGACGGCGAGCGGCGCATCCGGCTTCAGGCAGCGCGCAACCTCGCGCATCACCGCGACCGGGCGTTGGAGATACTGAACCGAGACGCAGATCGCCGCGCCATCGAGCGAGGCGTCATCGAGCGGCAGCGACGGGTTCTCGTTGAGATTCTGTGCGAACCAGCGCGTGTAATGCGGATTGGCGGCGAGCTCCGCCTCGTTCATGCCGTGGCCGATCACCTCTCGATAGGCGATTTCGGGCGGCAGATGGGAAACCCAGCTTCCCATCAGATCGAGGATCGCGCCACCCGCGGGAAAGATCTCGCGATAGAGCCCCGTCACCGCGGCAATGGCGCGCTCGTCGATATGGGTGACGAAACGCGGCGCGGCGTAGAAGAGCTGATCCGCGCTCTGATCTTCCTTGGCGAATGCCGCGGGCGGGAGCCCCGCGAGATCGTCATCCATCGCGTTCACTTGCCGCCGGCCGCGCGCCGGCGTCAAGCGCCGCGGATCGCCCCATCTGTCCGCGCGCAGTGCTGCGCCCTACCCGCCCGCGTCTTCGGCCGCGGCGTCGGCGCCTTTGATGCGCTGGGCGAGCGAGGCTTGCAAGAACGCATCGATATCGCCGTCCAGCACCTTGTCGCTCTGGCTCGTCTCGACCCCGGTGCGCAGATCCTTCACCATCTGATAGGGCTGCAGCACGTAAGAGCGGATCTGATGGCCCCAGCCGATATCGGTCTTGGTGGCGTTCATCGCCTCGGTCACCGCCTCGCGCTTTTGCAGCTCGATCTCATAGAGCCGGGCCTTCAGCATCGCCGTCGCCTTGGCGCGGTTCTGATGCTGCGAGCGCTCGCTTTGACAGGCGACGACGACCGGCTGCTCCATGCCGGGCGGCTGATAGGTCATGCGTACGGCGCTGTCGGTCTTGTTGACGTGCTGGCCGCCCGCGCCCGACGAGCGATAGGTGTCGACGCGGAGATATTTCTCCTCGATGGCCACCTCGATCTTGTCGTCGACCACCGGATAGACCCAGACCGAGGCGAAGCTCGTATGCCGGCGCGCATTCGCATCGAAGGGCGAGATGCGCACGAGACGATGCACGCCGCTCTCGGTCTTCAGCCAGCCATAGGCATTCTCGCCGGCGACGCGGATGGTCGCGGATTTGAGCCCCGCGCCCTCGCCCGCGCTCTCTTCGAGCCATTCGACCTTGAAGTCGTGCGCCTCGGCCCAGCGGATATACATGCGCAACAGCATCTCCGCCCAATCCTGCGCCTCGGTGCCGCCCGAGCCGGCATGAACTTCGAGGAAGCAATCATTGCCGTCGGCCTCGCCCGAGAGCAGGCTCTCGAGCTCGCGTGCTTTCACCTCCGCGTGGAGCCGCTCGAGCGTCGCCTGCGCGTCGTCGAGCATCGTCTGGTCGCCCTCGCCTTCGGCGAGCTCGGCAAGCCCCAGCGTGTCATCGACCTCGCGCTCGACCTTCAAATAGCCGTTGACGCCCTTGTCGAGCCGCGTGCGCTCGCGCATCAGACTTTGCGCGCGCGCTGAATCGTCCCAGAGCTTGGGGTCTTCGATGAGCGCGTTCAGCTCGGCGAGACGCCGCGTCGCCTTGTCCCAGTCAAAGATGCCTCCTCAGCAACGCCAACGAGTCCCGGATCTCGTCGACGAGTGCTTGAATTTCCGCGCGCATGGGCAAGCTCTCAGCTGTCAGCTCTCAGCCGTCCGCATAACACAAACGGCAAACCGCGATGAATGTCCGATAGCTGATAGCTGAAAGCTGACAGCTAATAAAGCCCGCCCGTGCCGCTGCCGGGAACCGGCTGCGTCGCGTTCTGGGTCGGCGCGACCGCGCTCGCATCGGCGGGCGTACCGCCCTCCATCTCGTCGCCGCTCACCACCAAACCCGACCCGGCGGCGGTCGGCTCAGTGCCAGGTTTATAGGCCATGTAGATCGCCTTGCGGTCGGCGGCGCGCGCGAGCTGGCCGGTCTCCGGATCGATGCGCACCATGTCGAGGCCGGGCGGGATGCGGAACGGGATCGCGGGCTTGTCTTTGAGGGCCTCGGTCATGAATTCGCGAAAGGCGGGCGCCGCCACCGAAGCGCCGGTCTCGCGCTTGCCGAGGCTGTGCGGCTGATCGAAGCCGATATAGACGCCGGCGACGAGATCGGGCGAGAAGCCGACGAACCAGGTGTCGTTGCTGTCGTTGGTCGTGCCGGTCTTGCCGGCCAAGGGCTTGCCGATCACGGCGATGCTGCGCCCGGTGCCGCGCTGGATGACGCCTTCCATCATCTCGACATCCTGATAGGCGCTCTTGGGATCGACGATCTGCGGCCGGTTGTCGGGCAGCACGGGCGGCGCCTGATCGGTCCAGGAAATGTGGTTGCATTGATCGCAAGCACGATCATCGGCGCGATAGATGGTGACGCCATTGCGATCCTGCACGCGGTCGATGAAGGTCGGGTTGATGTGCTTGCCGCCATTCACCAGCATCGCATAGGCGGTGGTCAGCCGCAGCGGCGTCGTCTCGCCGGCGCCGATGATGTAGGAATATTCATGCGGCATGTTGTCGATAATGCCGAAGCGGTGCAGGTAATCGGCGACGACATCGAGGCCGATGGTCGCGCCGACGCGCGCGGTGACGAGATTCAAGGATTCGGCAAGGCCGAACATCAACGGCACCGGCCCGAAGAATTTGCGCTCGTAGTTCGACGGATTCCATTTCGGCAGGCCGGGACCCTGATCGACGACGAACGGCGCGTCGAGCACCACGGTCGAGGGCGTGAAGCCGTGATCGAGCGCGGCAAGATAGATGAAGGGTTTGATCGCCGAGCCGGTCTGGCGGCGCGCCTGGGTGGCGCGGTCGAACTGGCTGATCGCGTAGCTGAAGCCGCCATCCATGGCGAGAACGCGCCCGGTATGCGGGTCCATGGCGATGAAGGCGCCCGAGACTTCGGGAATCTGGCTGAGCGCGTATTGCGCCGGCGCCTTGCCCTTGGGCCGCGCGCCGCCTAGCGGATCGACCAGCACGATATCGCCGGGCGAGACCACGTTGCGCGTCTCGCTCGGCGTCGGGCCGACATGCGCGTCCGGCAATTCCTTGCGCGCCCATTTGAGCTCGTCGAACGGGATCGTCCCGCGCGTGCCGTCGGCGAGACCGATCTCCGCGCCGGAGGCTTGCGTCGCCAGCACGATGGCAAGACGCCAACCGACATCCTCGGCGCCGGCCGGCAGCGCCGCCGCTTTGAGCTGGGCGAGCCAGTCGTGAGCAAGCTCGACATGCGCGACGGGCCCGCGATAGCCGTGGCGGCGGTCATAGGCGATGAGCGCGTCGCGCAGCGCCTTGTCGGCATAGCCCTGCAGCACCGGATCGAGACTCGTCCGGACCGACAGGCCCGAGGTGTAGAGCGCCTTCTCGCCGTAGCGCTGCAGCAATTCGCGCCGCACTTCCTCTGCGAAGTAATCCGCCTTGACCGTCTCGGCCTCGTCGCGATGACGCAGCGCGATCGGCTTTTCCTTCGCGGCGTCGGCCTCGGCCTGGGTGATGAAGCCGGCCTCTGCCATTCGGTCGAGCACCCAGTCGCGGCGTTCCTTGGCGGCCTCGGGGTGACGCTGCGGGTTGTAGTTGTTGGGCGCCTTGGGCAAGGCTGCGAGGAATGCCGCCTCCTCGGGCGTCAGCTCATCGAGGGATTTGTTGAAGTAGTTGAGCGCCGCCGCGGCAACGCCATAGGCGCCGCCGCCGAGATAGATCTCGTTGAGATAGAGCTCGAGGATGCGATCCTTGCTCAGTACCTCCTCCATGCGCACGGCAATGAGCGCTTCCTTGATCTTGCGCTGGAGCGAGACTTGGTTGTTGAGGAGGAAATTCTTCGCCACTTGCTGGGTGATGGTCGAGGCGCCGATCGGGCGCCGGCCGCTGCCCATCCGCATCAGATCGGTCGCTGCGGCACGCAGCATCGAGAACGGATCGATGCCGGGATGGTTGTAGAAATTCTTGTCCTCGGCGGCGAGGAAAGCATGAATGACGAGCGGCGGCATGGCACTGACCGGCACGAAGACGCGCTTTTCCGTGGCGTATTCGGCGAGCAGCCGGCCATCGCCGGCATGGACGCGGGTGACGATCGGCGGCTGGTAATTGGCCAATTCGCGGTAATCGGGCAGGTCGCGGCCGAAATACCATATTGCCAGCCCGGCCACCGCGCCGGCGCCGAGCCCCGCCAAAACAAAGAGCCAAAACAAGACTTTGATGATTCGCATGGGTCCGCCGCGGCCGCCCGCCCGCCGGGCTCCCGCGCAAGCTGCGCCGGGGCCGGGCCGAGCCAAGCTCTCACAATCCCCCTAAATTGCGCTTGCTTTGTGGCGGGTTCAAGAACGGTTTCCAAGCCCCTTGGCCGCCAAGGCGGGCGGGCCGGGCGGACTCGACGAGGCGGTTGTGGCCGGGGGCCGCGACTTGTATCCTTGTTAAGCGAAATCCCGCGCGCCGGAGCCCTCGCCGAGGGCGGACCAGCGCTGCGGATTCTATTCAACCCGAAGTCATCCCGGCCCCTGCCGGGGCGGTGCAGCCTTCAATGAGTTCCGCCATGGCCCTCTCTTTCGCGCCGTTCGACGGATCGATCCGCGGCACCGCCGGCTTCGCCTCACTCAGGACAGCGCCGCCCGTTCTTCGCGCGGGCGCCGGCGCGCTCCTTGGAGCCTTCCCCAATGGCAAAGCGCATGCTCATCGACGCGGCGCACCCGGAAGAGACCCGGGTCGTCGTTCTCAACGGCCATCGCCTCGAAGAATTCGATTTCGAGACATCGACTAAAAAACAGATCAAAGGCAATATTTACCTCGCCAAGGTGACGCGGGTCGAACCCTCGCTCCAGGCGGCCTTCGTCGAATATGGCGGCAACCGCCACGGCTTCCTCGCCTTCGGCGAAATCCATCCCGATTACTACCGCATCCCGGTCGCCGACCGGCGCGCCGCCCTTGAGGACGACCGCGCGGCGCAAGCCGCCGAGGACGCGCTCGAGGAGCGTCATGTCGAGGACGACACCGAGGATGCGCGCGCGCCCGGCGAGAGCTTTGCCGAGCGCCTCGCCGAGGAGGCGCCCGCCGACGTGATCCGCGGCGCCGAGCCCGAAGCGGGCCTCCTCGCCGAGGACGAAGAGGCGAACGCCGGGGCCGAGACCGGCGCGCATTTCGCCGAGAGCGACGAACCGCACGCGCCAGAGGCCGAGCCCGACGGGCTGAAAGAGGCGCCGATCGCCGAATTCGACGCGCCGGCCTATACGCCGCAGCCGGACGAGGCCTTTGCGCGGGGCGATGCATCGCATGACGAGGCCGAGGCGCAGGGCTTCGCCGAGCCGCAAGCGGAAGGCTTCGATCCGCATTCGCCGGGGCCGGCCGAGGATCGCGAGCCGGGCGGCGAGCCTCCCCTGCCCTCGCCCTCCGAGGATGCCGATATTCACGCCGAGGGCGGCGCACGCCGCATCGCCATCGAGACCCTGGGCGGCGACGAGATCGAAGAGACGACCCAGCGCCGCGCCCGGCCGCACCGCCACTACAAGATTCAAGAGGTCATCAAACGCCGCCAGATCATGCTGGTGCAGGTGACCAAGGAAGAGCGCGGCAACAAGGGCGCGGCGCTCACCACTTACATCTCCCTCGCCGGCCGCTATTGCGTGCTGATGCCGAACACGCCGCGCGGCGGCGGCGTGTCGCGCAAGATCACCAGCATGACCGACCGGCGCCGCCTCAAGGATTTGATGAGCGATCTCGAAGTGCCGGAAGGCATGGGCGTAATCGTGCGCACCGCCGGCAGCGAGCGCTCGAAGACCGAGATCAAGCGCGATTTCGAATATCTCTTGCGCCTCTGGGACGAGATTCGCGAACTCACCCTCAAATCGACCGCCCCCGCCCTCATCTACGAGGAGGGCAACCTCATCAAGCGCTCGATCCGCGACCTCTACACGCGCGACATCGACGAGGTGCTGGTCGACGGCCGCGACGGCTACGAGACCGCCAAGGCGTTCATGAAAATGCTGATGCCGAGCCACACCAAGCGGGTGCGGTTCTACAACGATCCCTCGGTGCCGCTCTTCCATCGCTTCCAGGTCGAAGGTCAGCTCGACGCGATCCATTCGCCGATCGTGCAGCTGCGCTCGGGCGGCTACATCGTCATCAACCCGACCGAGGCGCTGGTGGCGATCGACGTCAACTCGGGCCGCTCGACGCGCGAGCGCAACATCGAGGAGACGGCGCTCAAGACCAATATCGAGGCGGCCGAGGAAATCGCGCGCCAACTGCGTCTGCGCGACCTTGCCGGCCTCATCGTCATCGACTTCATCGACATGGAGGAGTACCGCAACAACAACGCGGTCGAGCGCCGCCTCAAAGACGCGATGCGCCATGATCGCGCGCGCATCCAAGTCGGCCGCATCTCGCCCTTCGGCCTCTTGGAGCTGTCGCGCCAGCGCTTGCGCCCCTCGCTGCTCGAAGCCTCGACCCAGCCCTGTCCGCATTGCGGCGGCACCGGCCATATCCGCTCGACCGAATCGACCGCGCTGCATGTTCTGCGCGCGATCGAGGAGGAAGGCATGCGGCGCCGCTCGGCGGAGATCAGCGTCGCCGTTCCGTCCTCGGTCGCGCTTTATATCCTCAATCAGAAGCGCGGCGCGCTGCAGCAGAACGAGGCGCGCTATGGCTTCCACGTCACCATCACCGAGGACGACGCCCTGATCCCGCCGGCCTTCCGCCTGGAGCGGGTGCGCGCCCTGACGCCGGCCGAGATCGCGGCGCTGCCCGTGCTGCAGCCCCTGCCGATGCCCCAGGAAGAGCCGGAGGAGGAAGAGCCGGCGGACGAGCTGCCCGAGCAGGAGGGCAGCGAGAGCGAAGCGGCGCCGCGCGCCGCGCACCCCGCCGAGGAAGGCATGGGCTGGATCCCGCAGGAGAATACCGCCGAGGGCGAGCCCGAATGGGACGAGCGCGGCGAGAGCGGCGGCGAGCGCGAAGCCCATGGCCACCGCCGCCGCCGGCGGCGCCGGCGGCGTGGCGGCCGCGAGCGCGAGGCGGGATTTGGCGCGCCGTCGGAGGCGCCGCCGCAGGAAGCGGCAACGACCGATGCCGACGAGCCGGAAGGCTTTGGGCCGGGCCCGGTCGATCAGGTCGAAAGCGAAGCCGAGACAGGCGAGGAAGCGGCCCCGGCGACGGGCGGCGAGGCCGATGATCGCAAGCGTCGGCGGCGCGGGCGGCGCGGCGGCCGGCGCCGCCGCCGCGGCCATGGCGATGGCGATGGCAACGGATCGGGCGAGCCAAGCCATGGCGAGGCCGGCGATAGCGAGACCGCTGAGGGCGAGCTTGCCGCCGAGAGCGGCGCGCCGCGCGATGCCACAGAGGACGAGTCGGCTGGCGTTGCGGGCGAGACCGCCTCCGAAGTGGCCTTCGGCGAGATCGTCGCGGAAGCCTATGAACCGCCGGCAACCGTATCGCCGGCCGAGCCTGCGGACGAGCGAATCGAGAGAGCCGAGCCGGAGCCGGCCGCGGCACCGCGCGCCGAAGCCTCGCCCCCCGAGTCCGAGCGCGGCCCCGCCGCTTACAACGTTCCCCCCACCCATGAGGTGAGCGGCCCGCCGGCCAATCCGCGCCGCGGCTGGTGGCGCCGCCGCTGATCGCGGCGCCGCCCGCCGACAGCGCCCGTCAGGTGAAAATCTTTTCAGTTGATGGCGATGCCTTCGCGCGCATAAACCTGCGCCGTCTTCGAACAGCGCCACGCTTTCTCAAGAAATCAACAGGGGTGTGCGATGACAGGGATCGGCTTCGCGCAGGGACGCCTCGGGGCGGTCGTCCTTCTGGCGCTTGCGCCGCTGCTGGCGGGCTGCGGCCACAGCAGCAGCAGCGACAAATCGGCGGAGGTCGGCTCGGCCGCCGCCGATGCGCAGAGCGAGCTGCGGCGCGAGCAAGACTGCGCCAATGCGGAGTGGAAAGCCGCCAATCCCGGCCTCTACTACAATCTTTGCCCCAACAATCCCCTGCGCTGAGCCGCGGCACGGCGGGCGCCCCCGGTCACCACATGCGCTGCGCCAAATCCTCGCCGCGCATCGCGATCGCATCGAGGGCGCGCCGGGCGGTCGCCTCGTCGGTCCATTGCCGGCCCACCGCCGCCGTCATGCCCGCTTCGGTCTCGGGGAATTCGCGGCGCTTACGCCCGCGAATATTGTAGATCCGTCCATTGCGCGCTTCGACCACGCCGAAGCGGCCGTCGCGCGAGATCAAGAGGTGGCTGCCGCGCCGCTCCACGACCGAACATCTTGTCTCCATGCTTGCCACCTCGCCAAGGCGCGTTGGTGCCGACCCCGCAGGAACGCAAGTGGGTGGATTCGGTTCCGCATCCGGGCTTAACCTTGCCTTCACCAAGGTTTCTTTATAAGGGGCGGTCGGGGATTCGCGCCCTCAGCGCCGGCGACGGCGATGAGACGCCCCCGGGCGTCGTCGCAGTCGAGATGGCAATGGATCGCCCGACCGGCCACTTCTTATGGATCATCGCGGGCGCGGGCGCGGCGGGCTGCGTCGCGCTCGGATCGGCAGTCGCGCTGCTGCGGACCGCGCCGGAAAGCGTGGCCGCGGGCGCGGCGATTATCGCGGCGCTTCTCATTCTTTTCGCGCTCTTCGCCTTCGTCATGGAGAGGCTGCTGCGCGAGCTGAAGCGCCGGGCCAAGGCCGAGCGCGCGGAAGACGAGAGCGCGGCGCAGTATCGCCTTCTCGCCGATCATTCCTCCGACATGATCGTGCTCATCAACCTCACCGACCGCACGCGGCGCTACGTCTCGCCCTCGTGCCGGCAATTGTTCGGCTACGAGCCCGAAGAGCTCACCGGAAAATCCATCCAATCGATGATCCATCCCGACGACCTTCCGCTGCTGTGGAAGGGCGAGGAGGACTTCAAGCGCACCGGCCGCGCTATCATCACCTCGCGCAATCGCCGCAAGGACGGAAAATACATCTGGGCCGAGACCACCTGGGAGCGCGTCATCAATTCGCGGAACGGCCAGCTCGAGCTGGTGGCGGTGGCGCGCGATGTCACCGAGCGCGTCGAGGCGCAGGAAGCGATGCGCTCGGCGATCGCCGAAGCGGAAACCGCGCGCCATCGCGCCGACAGCGCCAACCAGGCGAAATCGCAATTCCTCGCCAATATGAGCCACGAGATCCGCACGCCGATCAACGGCATCATGGGAATGAGCCACCTTCTCGGCGAGACGCCGCTCAGCGAGGAGCAGCGCGGCTACGCCCAATCCATCATGGGCTGCGGCACGGCGCTCTTGTCGATCATCAACGACATCCTCGATCTCTCGAAGCTCGAAGCCGGCGGCATGGTGCTCGAAAGCGCGCCCTTCGATCCGTCCGCGCTGGTCGATTCGGTGGTCGGGATGTTCGAGCCCTTGGCACGCGACAAGGCGATCGCGCTGTCGGCGGCGATCGAGCCCGTGCTCCACGGCACCTATCTCGGCGATCCGACGCGGCTGCGGCAAGCGCTCACCAATCTCGTCGCCAACGCCCTCAAATTCACCGAAGCGGGCAGCATTCGCATCGAGGCGTCGCTCATCGGCACGAATGGCGACGGCGCAACCTTGCGCTTTGCCGTGAGCGATACCGGAATCGGCATCGCCGCCGCCGCGCTGCCGGCGATTTTCCAGAAATTCCAGCAGGCCGATCCCTCGATCACGCGCAAATACGGCGGCACGGGGCTCGGCCTCGCGATCACCAAGCAGATCGTCGAGCTGATGGGCGGCAGCATCGCCGTCTCGAGCCGCGAAGGCGCGGGCAGCCGCTTCTGGTTCGACCTGCCGCTGCGCCGCGCGGCATCGGCGATGCCCGAGCCGGAGCCGGACCTCGATGCCGCGCCGCTGAGCCGCGGCAGCCGCAAGCTCCGCGTTCTGCTGGTCGAGGACAATGCGGTCAACCAGCGCGTCGCGCAGCTGATTCTCGGCAAGGCCGGCCACGCGGTCGAAACCGTGGACAACGGCCGCGCGGCGATCGCGGCGGTGCGCGCCGCCGCTTTCGATGCGGTGCTGATGGACATTCAGATGTCGGATATGGACGGGATCCAAGCGACGCAGCATATCCGCGCGCTGCCGCCGCCCCTCGGCACGGTGCCGATCATCGCGCTGACCGCGAACGCGCTCGCGGGTGCGCGCGACGAATACCTTGCGGCGGGGATGAACGGCTATGTCTCGAAGCCCTTCCGGCCGGCGGCTCTGCTCGCGACGCTCGACCGCGCGGCGGCGCGCGGCGCGGCGGCCGAACCTCTCGGGGAGACGGCGCCCGAGGCGGCCGCGCGGCGCTTCGATCCGACACGGCTCGAGGAAATCCGCAGCATGACCGACAAGGCGAGCTTCGGCGAGATGGTCGATGAGTTCGCGCGCCGGCTCGAAGCACGGCTCGCGCGTCTGGGGCAATTGGTCGAGCGCTCGGACTGGGTCGACGCCGCGCGCGAGGCGCATGATGTCGGCAGCGTCGCCGGCACGGTCGGCGCCGCGCGCCTCTCGTCCTTGGCGCGCGAGCTCGAAGCAATGTGCAAATCGCGCAGCACGGAGTGTCGCTCGACGATGCGGCGGATCGCCGACGAGGCGGGCGGCGCGCTCAAGGAGCTGAAAGCCTATCGCGCCGCGGCTTAGACGCGGCGCAGGGAGTATCAGGAAGGTAGCGTATGGCGGAACAGACCAAGACAGCGGCCCGGCCGGTAAAGGCGATCCTCGGCGTCGATGATTCGGAGGAGATGCAAACCCTTCTGCACGCGATCATCTCGAGCGCCGGCTATTCCTACAGCAGCGCCAGCGGCGGCGAGGAAGCGCTCGCCAAGATCGTCGCGCATGATCCGTTCAGCGCGATCCTGCTCGATGTCGAGATGCCGGGCATGGACGGGTTCACCTTGTGCGAGCGCATCCGCGAGCACCCGAAGGGCGCGTCGGTGCCGATCGTCTTCTTGACCTTTCACAACACGATGGCCGATCTCGAGAAATGCAAGGCGTCCGGCGGCAACGCCTTCATCGTCAAGCCCTTCACCGGCAAGCGCCTGTTGCAGCATCTCGATCACTGGTCGGCGCTCACCGTCTCCGCCCCCGCCGCCCGCTGAGACGGCAAGAGGGCTCAGCGCCCGGGAACGCGCTCCGTCATGCTGTCGGGGAAGGTGCGCGCCAGCCATTGCGCGGCGGCTTCGGGCATGCCGCGCGCGACCGCTTCATGCGCCGCCTTGATGACGACGAGCCGGTCCTTGGGGCCGAGCAGCGGGCCGAGCCCGGTGCGAATCTGTGCGGCGCCAAGCGCGGCCTCGACCAGCCAGAGCCGGGGCAGAAGCTCGAAGCGATCGACGCTGTTCTCTTCGACCCAATGCTCGATCGCCTCGCTGTTCGCGAAAGGCCGCTCGAGCTCGAGCGCCAGCACATACATCATCGCTCCAGCTCCTCGCCATCGCACCTCGATTGTCAACTTCCGAGCGGCGGCGGGGTTCCGCGCAGCGGGGGCACGCGCAAAGCCGCGGCGATAAAACCGTCCACATCGCCGTCCGCCTCGGGCATACTGCGCTGCGCCATGACGATCGACGACGAAGCCCTTGCCGAGAGCGACCTTGTCCGACGCGCCCGCGCGCGCGAGGAGGAGGCGATCCGCGCCATCATCCAGCGGCACAATCGCCGCCTCTATCGCATCGCGCGCGGCATTCTGCGCGACGATGCCGAGGCCGAGGACGCGCTTCAGGACGCCTATCTCAAGGCATTCTCGCAATTGGGCGGATTTCGCGGCGAGGCGGGCATCGGCACCTGGCTGTCGCGCATCGTCATCAACGAGGCGCTGGCGCGGCTGCGCCGGCGCCGCCCAACCATCGATTGGGACGCAATCGGCGAGGGCGGAATTCCGGGCGCCGAAGCGATGAAGCTGTCGCAGAACGGCGCGCGCCCCGATCCCGAGCGGGCGCTGGCGCAAAGCCAGATCCGCCGCCTCCTCGAAGAAGCGATCGACCGCCTGCCCGAGGAGTTCCGCCTCGTCCTGCTGTCGCGCGCGGTCGAGGAGATGAGCATCGAGGAAACCGCGTCGGTGCTGGGCATTCTTCCCGAAACCGTGAAGACGCGGCTGCACCGCGCCCGCCGCCAGTTGCGCACCGCGCTCGAGGCGCAGATCGGCCCGATCCTCAAAGACGTGTTTCCCTTCGAGGATCCGCGTTGCCGCCGCGTCGCCGACGCGGTCATGCAGGGCCTTGGCAAATTTTCGCCGCCCGCGCGGGAACCTTTGGCAGCGCCGCGCATCTAACTCCCTCGCATCGGGACAGACGGCCAATCGCGGCCGCGCCGGCGATGCGGGAGACGAATGATGATGCAGGCTCGATTGGGCGCGGTTTTCCTCGCCGCGACCTTGGCTTTCGCCGCGGCACCGCGCGCGCACAGCGCCGCGACCCTGACCGACCCGCAAATCGCTCACATCGCCTATACCGCGGGCGTCATCGACATCAAGGCGGCCAATCTCGCGCTGAAGAAATCGAAGAACAAGGACGTGATCGCCTTTGCGAAGAACATGGTCAGCGACCATCAGGCGGTGAACGACAAGGCTTTGGCGCTGGTGAAGAAGCTCAAAGTCACGCCGCAGGACAACGACACCAGCAAGGCCCTCGTCAAAGAGGCCAATGCCGAGGCGGCGAAGCTCGGCAAGCTCAAAGGCGCAGCCTTCGATAAGGCCTATGCCGCGAACGAGCTTGCTTATCACAAGACCGTCAACCACGCGCTCGAGGCAACGCTGATCCCCAACGCCAAGAATTCGGAGTTGAAGGACCTGCTCTCGACCGGCCTCAAAATCTTCGAGGGCCATCAAGAGCACGCCCAGATGCTCGTCGACGAGCTGAAATAGCGCCGATGCCAGGCTTGCGTCTCCTTGCCTCAGGCCTCGCGATCGCCGCCGCCTTCGCCGCCCCCGCGCGGGCGGCGGTGATCGAGGTCACGATGGATCGCGTCGCCTATCAGCCGGCGACCATCACCGCGCATGTCGGCGATACCATCGAGTGGACCAACAAGGACTTCGTTGTCCACACCGCGACCGCGCGCGACAAGAGCTTCGACTTGCCGATCAAAGTCGGCGGCACGGTGAAGCTCGTGCTGAAAACAGCGGGCACGATCGATTATTACTGCCGCTTCCATCCGACGATGAAAGGAGAAATCAAGGTCGAGCCGTAGGAGAGATGTTGAGGAATGAGATCGGGAGCGATGATTGCTGCAATTCGATCCTGCGCCCTTCGACTACGCTTCGCTCCGCTCAGGGTGAGGAAAAAAGGATGATGGCATTGAGAAACACACCTCATCCCGAGCGAAGTCGCCCTTCGTCAAGCAGGAGACGCACGGCGGACATCCAGCGATACGATCGACCCCAAGCACTCAGGAGCGCTGGCGTGTTGCAACGGACATGAAGATGAAAACCTATTTCGTCCTCGCTTCTTGAAACGATGCGATCAGGCTCAAAACTTGTTGCTTGATATCGCCCCATTCGCAGAGCTTGCTGCGGGGAAACACGTAGTAGAAGGCGTTGCCATTGCCGACGTTGTCATCCGAATCACAAACAGGGGCGGATGGCGAGCCTGGCTTCCTGCATCTCAGAATCGAGAGATCGTGATCGTTTGGAAACTTCGTGAAAAACAGTTCAAAGACATTGAGCCCCTTCTCAATCGCTCCAAGCGACTCATAGTATTCCAAACCGCAAGGGCCTTTCCGCACGGCGGGTTTGCTGATAGCCGATATCGTTTTTAGCCGCGAAGTCGCGTCCTGCACCTTTCCCTTCTCGATGCCGATCGTCATGACCAACGCATGGCATGGGTCTCTAAGATCACGAAAGCAATGCGCGGTTTCGGGCGCGATGGCTGAAAGATCAGGAAGAAGGGCGCGGATCGAGATGTTGACGAGATTTCCGTTCGGCAAGCTTTCGGTGGTCACGACGTAATTGCGCGGGATGTTGTAGACCTGTCCATCAATCACGAGTGTGCGTCGCGTCGTGTCGAATGACGGGCTGGGAATCGGCAAGAAAAACGAATTGACCGATCCCAGCGGATCGGCCGAGTCGGCGCGCGCTGCTGATGCGAGTGCCAGACAGCAGATCGCGAGCATCGTTGCCAGCCTCGCCCAAGCGCCAGCCTCGCCCACCCTGACGCGCGCAATACCGTTCATGCGTTTCCCCCG
>DATNGG010000007.1:0-9070 GCA_035605975.1 Allostellaceae bacterium
GCGGCGCAGCGCCGCATGGCCGTGCTGCGGCCCTTGAAGGTGGTGATCGAGAACTATCCCGAGGGCAAGAGCGAAGAGCTCGAGGCGATCAACCATCCCGACGACCCGGCCGCCGGCACGCGGCGCATTCGCTTCGGGCGCGAGATTTTCGTCGAGCGCGAGGATTTCATGGAGAACCCGCCCAAGAAATTCTTTCGCCTCTCGCCTGGGAAAGAAGTCCGGCTGCGCTATGCCTATTTCATCACCTGCCGCGAGGCGGTGAAGAACGCGGCGGGCGAGGTGGTTGAGCTGCGCTGCACCTATGATCCGGCGACGCGCGGCGGCAACGCGCCTGACGGGCGCAAGGTACAGGCGACCTTGCATTGGGTGGATGCGGCGACATCGCTTCCGGCCGAAGTTCGGCTTTACAATCCGCTCTTCACCCGGCCCGATCCCGGCGCCGGCGGCGATCTCTTCGCCGATCTCAATCCAAACTCGCTCGAGGTGCTGACCGAGGCGCGGCTCGAGCCGGCGCTGGCCGAAGCGGCAACCGGCCTCGCCGTGCAGTTCGAGCGCCAGGGCTATTTCGCGCCCGACCCTGACTCCGCCGTTGGCCGGTTGGTCTTCAACCGCACCATCGGCCTGCGCGACAGCTACGCCAAGACGTGACCGAAGGCGGCGGTCACGCCGCCGGCTGCATCTCGGGCGATGCGCCCTCGCTGCCGGCGACGGGCAGGGTGACGGTGAATTCGCTGCCCTTGCCGCGCTTGCTGCAGCATTCGATGCGTCCGCCATGGCCGGTGACGATGCCGTGCACCACGGCAAGGCCGAGACCGGTGCCCTGGCCAACCTGCTTCGTTGTGAAGAACGGCTCGAAGACGCGCTCGAGATCGGCGGCCTCGATGCCGCAGCCGGTATCGGCGACCGAGAAGCGCACCGCGGCATCTGCCACGGGCGCCACGGTCACCGTAACCGTGCCGAGGCGCTCGCCGATCGCTTGCGCCGCATTGGTGACGAGGTTCATCACCACCTGATTGAGTTGGGTCGGATCGGCGTGGATCGGCGGCACGGACTCGATCGCCTCGACGATGCGGATGGTGGCCGGCAGGCTGGCGCGCAGCATCTTGAGAGCTTCGCCGACCAGCGCGGCGAGATCGACCTCGCGCTTGACCGTCTGCTCCTTGCGGCTGAAGGCGAGCACCTGCTTGACCAGATCGCGCGCATGTCCGCCGGCGCGGGCGATCGCGTCGAGGTCCTTGTAATCGGCGCTGCCTTCGGGAAAGCGCTTCATCGCGAGCTTCGAGAGGGCCAGGATCGGCACGAGCGTGTTGTTGAGGTCATGGGCGATGCCGCCGGCGAGGTTGCCGAGAGCTTCGAGCTTCTGCGAGTGGCGCAGCTGCGCTTCGAGCTCCGCGGCGTGCTGCTCGGCGGCGCGCTGCTCGGTGATGTCCTTGTAGGTGCTGATCCGTCCGACCGGCTTTCCGTCGGAAAACAGCACTTCCGCCTCGCGATAAACCCAGCGCCCCTGCCCATCCGGCCGGATGATGCGGTATTGCAGCGGAACGGGTCGGATGCCCTGCTCGCTGCTGCGCATCGCTTCGATCACCCGGTCGCGGTCCTCGGGATGCACCATCGCGAGAAACCGGTCCGGTCCGGGGGTGAAAGTCGCGTGATCAACGCCGAAAATGCGGCACACCTCCTCCGACCATTCCGTCTTCCCGGTAACGAAATCGCGAAAGACGCTGCCCGTCCTGGAGACGTGCTGCGCTTGGGCCAGCAGCATCCGGCTTTCGCGCAGCGAGGCCTGCACCTGCTTCAGGGCGGTGATGTCGATGCGCAACCCGGCAATGCCGCCATTGGGCAGATGGCGCTCGGAGGTGAGAACCCAGCGCCCAGTATCGAGGCGATGTTCGTGTGGTTCGGCGGCCTCGCGATGATTGCGCAGGCGGTTGGCGATCCACTCCTCCTCGCGGCCCACCGCATCAGGCGACTGCCCGGCTTCGATGGCTGCGCGGAGGATGTCTTCGAAGCGATTGCCGGGCAGCATCAAATGGGCGTTCTTGGGGTAAAGCGCCTTATACGCCTCGTTGCAGGTGACGAGCCGGTCGTCCCTGTCATAGATGACAAAGCCTTCGGACATGCTCTCGACCGCGTCGCGCAGCAGCGCGTCCGCCGCCGCCGCACGACGCAGTTCGCGACGCAACGCAAAGGCGAGCAGGCCGGCGATGGCGAGAAGCACGCCGAGGCTTGCGCCGGTGAAGATCGCCTTCTGGCGCCATTCGGCGAACACTTCGGTCCGTCCCAAGCCCACGACCAGCACGAGCGGAAGCCCCGAGAGCTTGCGGTAAACGAACATCCGCGTGACCTTGTCGAGCACGCTGGATGCCTCGAAATGCCCGGTCGAGGCGTGCGGCAGAAGCTTGAGCACCGTGGCTTGGTCGAGATTGCGGCCGATATGCGACTCGTCGCTTGGCTTGCGTGTCACCAGCACCCCGTCCGTGCGGAAGAGGGCGAGGGTGCCGCGCCGGCCGAGATCGACCCCGTCGAAAAGCTGGTCGAAATAGGCGAGTCGCAGCGTGCCCAACACGACGCCGCCGAAGCTTCCATCGGGACGATCGATCCGCCGGCTGAAGCTCATCGACCAGGCGTGGTTTCGCGTGCTTTGGAACGGCGCCCCGATATAGAGCCCGACATTGGGGTTATCGCGGTGAATGGTAAAGGATTTGACATCGGCGAAGCTTTTGCGATCCGGCCTCAGCGGACGGGAGTGGAAGAGCACAGCGCCGTTGCGATCGAGGATATAGATCGCGCCCAGATCCCGCGCCGCCACCGCGCGGCTGAATAGAATGGCGTTGCGGACCTGCGGCGCCACGTGCGAAAGCCCCGGCGCCTTCAGCCCGTCGATCGCGCCGCTCAAGGCGAGGTCGTAGATCTCGACATTGCGCTCGATGTCGTGGTCGAGCGCCGAGACGAGGTTTTGCATGGTCTGGATCGCGTGCGCTTCGGTCGCACGATGGGCGTCCCAGATGGTCGAGGCGGTCAGGATGACGACGCCGAGCACGGCGGCGATCGCGCCGAGAAGGGCAATGAGCGAGATCGGCCAGGAGGATCGAGGGCTTAACGCCTTCATGTCGGAGACCGCCAGGGAAAGACTCTAAATGCCGCCTGCCGCTGCGGCCCCCAGTCTGGATTTAGATTGGTTAAGAAATCCTTGCCGGCGCGCAGGGGGCCGGCTTCGGATTCAGCGCGGTCGCGCTCTTTCGCTATTTTTTCGCCGTGTCGAGGCGCTTCACTGCGCCGTCGATGAAGCTCAGATCGGCATAGCGCTTCACCATGATATCGCTCTTGAGAAACCCCAACTCCTTGAGCTGCTCCATGTTGCGCTGCAAGGCCGAAAGATTGGGGCGGGCGTTCGGGTCGCGGTGGAAATCCTCGGGCGTGAAGAGATAGGGGGCAAAGACGCTGACCGGCCGCTTGTTGAAATCGGCGACGATCTGCACCGCCTGTGTCCGGTTCGCCGGATCGAGGAACCAGCGCTGCGCCCGCACGTAATCCTCGAAGAAATCGGCGAGCGCGGCGCGGTTCTTGGCGAGGAACGAGGCGCGCGCCACGTTGAACAGCATCTGCGTCGTGCCGAGCGCGTCCTTCATGTGAAACAGCGGGCGGACATCGCCGGACTTCTCCGCCACCTCCGAGAACGGCAGGACGAGGCTGATGAGATCGACCTTCTTCTCCACGAGCATCGAGCCGAGATTCGGGAACGCGCCTTCGACCATCGTGTAGTCGCGATTGGCCTCGAGATGGTGGCTGCGGAGCATCGCGCGGGCGGCGATGTCGAGCGCGCCGCCAAAGGCGTTGACCGCGACCACCTTGCCGCGCAGATCCTCGACGGTCGCGATCGGGCTATCCTTCCGCACCAGGAAGACGCTCGAATAATGCCCGTCGACGCCATCCTGGTAGCCGTCGGTGATGACCCTAATGTCGTTGATATGCGCGTTCTCGACGGCGAAACCGAGCGAGGAGGGCGCGAGCTGCGCGATGTCGATCTGACCCGAGGCAAGCGCGCTCACCATCGGCCCGCTGCCGGCGAAATGGAAGTGCTTGACGACGTAAGAGGTGCCCTCATGCCGCAATTGGTCGGTCTTGGCGAAGAGAACCGGCGTCAGCTGGCCCGGAACCGTCGTCCAGGCGATGCGGATCTCGAGCGGATCGGCGCTCGCGGCCGTCGCGAAGACGAAGCCCGCCAACCCGGCAAGAAACGCCGCCAACGCAGCGCGACGATGAAAACTCCGGCTCATTCCCTGTTCTCCCAATTGCTTGTTTGTGCCCGCTGCGGCGCGGCTGTTAGATCGGTTTGTCGCCCTTGATGGTGACGCGGTGCATGGTGCGCCGCTGCGGGTAGTAGTCATTGGCGGCGTAATGCTGGGTCGGCCGGTTGTCCCAGAACACCATGGAATCGACCTCCCAGTGGAAGCGGAACTGGTATTCCGGGATGCGCGCCTGCGCGTATAGGAAATCGAGCAGCGCGCGGCTTTCATCCTCGCGCATGCCCTTGATGCCGATCGTGAACTGCTCGTTGACGAAGAGCGCCTTGCGGCCCGTCACCGGATGGGTGCGGATGAGCGGGTGCGCAGGATTGGGAAGCTCGTCCTCCATCTCGGCGAGTTTCGCGTGCCGCTCGCGTGCGGGAAGGTGATCGAATTTGTGCCGGAAATTTTTGAAGTCGTGGATCGCCTCGAGGCCCGAGAGAAAGCCGCGCATCTTGTCGCTCAGATTCTCATAGGCCGCGACCATATCGGCCCACAGCGTCTCGCCGCCCGCCGCGGGGATGTTGAGGCAGCGCAGGATCGAGCCCATTGGCGGCGTCACCCTGAAGGTTTCGTCGGAATGCCAATGATCGGTCGAGAAGACGGGATTGTCCGCGTGATTGTCGAGCACGACCACCTCGGGGAATTCTTCGAGATGCGGCACAAAGGGATGGATCGTGAGCTCGCCGAATTGGCGGCCGAAGGCGACTTGCTGCGCCGGCGTCATCGCTGCGTTGCGAAAGAAGATCACGGCGTGCCGCATCAGCGCGTCATTAACCGCCCCGATCGTCTCGGGCGGGACGGGTCGGCTGAAATCGACGCCCTTGATCTCGGCGCCGATGGTCGCGCCGCGCCGGATCACCTCGATCGGGCCGGGCGTCGTTGCGGGCTTCTCCTTGGTGGCGAGCAGCATGGGCGTCCTCCTTCCGGGCGCCGCAGCCGCGGCGCCACCCGAGAGTAGTCGATTGGCACCCGCCGGCAAAGCGCCCGCCGCGGCGACGAGCGGTGCCGCCGCGTCTGGACCGGATTTGCGGAATCTGTTAGGCCTCGCCCCATGGCGCTGACGCTCTACAATACGCTCGGCCGCAGGAAGGAGCCGTTCCAGCCGCTCGATCCCGGAAACGTCCGCGTCTATGTCTGTGGCCCGACGGTCTACGACTTCGCCCATATCGGCAATGCGCGGCCGGTGATCGTTTTCGACGTGCTCTACCGGCTGCTGCGCCAGATTTACGGCGCGAGCCATGTTCGTTATGTGCGCAACATCACCGATGTCGATGACAAGATCAACGCCGCCGCCAAGGCCAGGAAGGAAAGCATCCGCGCGCTGACCGAGCGCACGGCCAAAGCCTTCCACGAAGACGTGGCGGCTTTGGGATGCCTTCCGCCCGATGTCGAGCCGCGCGCGACCGAGCATATCCCGCAGATGATCGCCATGATCGAGCGGCTCATCGGCCAAGGCCACGCCTATGCCGCCGAGAGCCATGTGCTCTTCGCGGTCGCGAGCGATCCGCAATACGGCAAGCTCTCGCACCGCAACCGCGACGAGATGATCGCCGGAGCGCGGGTGGAGATCGCGCCCTATAAGCGCGATCCCGCGGATTTCGTCTTGTGGAAGCCATCGCCCGCCGATCTGCCGGGCTGGGACAGCCCCTGGGGCCGCGGCCGGCCAGGCTGGCATATCGAATGCTCGGCAATGAGCGAGACCCATCTCGGCGAGAGCTTCGACATTCACGGCGGCGGGCTCGATCTGATCTTTCCGCACCACGAGAACGAGATCGCGCAAAGCGAATGCGTCCATCTCGGCAAGCCCTTCGCTCAAATCTGGATGCATAACGGGTTCGTCACCGTCGACGGCGCTAAGATGGCGAAGTCCGAAGGGAATTTCCGCACCATCCGCGAGGTGCTGGACGAGGCGCCGGGCGAAGCCGCGCGGCTCGCCATGCTGATGGGGCATTATCGCGATCCGCTCGATTGGACCTCGGACCGGCTGCAGCAGGCAAAGCAAGGCCTCGATCGATTCTACCTCGCGCTGCGCAGCGCGGGCGAGGTTGCGCCCGGCACGATCGCGCCGCGGGTTGCGGCAGCGCTCGAGGACGATCTCAACACGCCTTTGGCGATTGCCGTTCTGCACGAGCTGCTCGCCGAATTGAACAAGGCCACCTCGGCGGAGGAGAAACAGCGTCTCAAAGCCGAACTCCTGGCGTCGGGCGCGGTGATGGGCTTGCTGCAGCAGGACCCGGAAGCTTGGCTGAAGGGCGGCCAGGACGATGCAGCCTCGATCGAGGCCGCAATCGTCGCTCGCAATGCCGCGCGCAAGGCGAAGAATTTCGCGGAGGCCGACCGCATCCGCACCGAGCTTGCCCTGAAAGGCATCCTGCTCGAGGACGGCCCCGCGGGCACGACGTGGCGGCGCGCCGGTTGACGCCCAATGCGGCAGACGTCTAGATTTGGGGCATGGTGAGGCAGGCTCGACGGCGGCGAATTAGCTGACCGGCCCCCGGATCGGGGCCGGTGCGATCAGCCTTTTGCCGTCCTCATCACCGGAGTCCCGCGCCATGAACGCCCCGTTTCTTGCCGACAATCCCGACCAGCCCTTGCCATCGCGCTTTGCCGATCGCGCGAGGGCGCGATGAGCGGCGAGCGCATCTATCTTTATGACACGACCTTGCGCGACGGCGCGCAGACCCAGGGCGTCGATTTCGGCGTCCCCGACAAGCTCGCGATTGCGCGCGAGCTTGACCTCTTGGGCATCGACTATGTCGAAGGCGGATGGCCCGGCGCCAACCCAACGGACGACGCGTTTTTTGCGAAGCTCCCGAAGCTCAACCACGCCCGCATAACCGCCTTCGGCATGACGCGGCGCGCGGGGCGCAGCGCCGCCAATGATCCGGGCCTTGCCGCGCTGTTGGGAAGCAGCGCGCGGGTCGCCTGCATCGTCGGCAAGACCTGGGATTTTCATGCCAAGGTCGCGCTCGGCGTGAGCCTCGATGAAAACCTCGCCATGATCTCGGATTCGGTGAAGCTCGCCGCTGAGAAGCTCGACGAGGTGGTGTTCGACGCCGAGCATTTCTTCGACGGCTACAAGGCAAATCCCGATTTCGCGCGGGCCTGCATCAAGGTCGCGCTCGCATCGGGCGCGCGCTGGATCGTTCTTTGCGACACCAATGGCGGCACCTTGCCGCACGAGGTCGAGCGCATCGTCGGCGAAGCCGCAACGATCGTGCCGGGCGAGCGGCTTGGCATTCACGCACATAACGACACGGAGAATGCAGTGGCGAATTCGCTAGCCGCGGTTCGCGCCGGCGCCCGTCAGGTGCAGGGCACTTTGAATGGGCTCGGCGAGCGTTGCGGCAACGCCAATCTCGTCACGCTGATCCCGACGCTGATGGCGAAGATGGGCTTTGCGACAGGGGTGAGCGAAGAGGGGATGACCCGCTTGACGCATGTCTCGCGTTTCCTCGACGAGCGTCTCAACCGCGCGCCTGACCGGCACGCGGCCTATGTCGGCGAAAGCGCCTTCGCGCATAAGGGCGGGCTGCATGTTTCGGCGGTCGAGAAGGATCCGCGCTCTTACGAGCATATCGAGCCGGAGCGCGTCGGCAATGCGCGGCGTATTCTCGTCTCCGATCAGGCTGGGCGCTCCAACATTCTGGCGCGGCTGCGCGAGATCGGCGTCGAGATCGACGCCAAGCATCCGAAGCTCGACGCGCTCTTGGACGAGGTGAAGGCGCGCGAATTCGAGGGCTATGCCTATGACGGCGCCGAGGCGAGCTTCGAGCTTCTGGCGCAGCGCATGCTCGGCTCGGTGCCGGAGTATTTTCGCGTCGAGCGCTTCCGCATCATGGATGAGCGGCGCTGGAACGCGAAGGGCGAGCTCGTCACCGTCTCGGAGGCAACCGTTTCGGGGCATGTCGACGGCGCGAGCTTCTTGGAGGTTGCGGAAAGCCATGACGGGCCGGTCGATGCGCTCGACACCGCTTTGCGCAAGGCGCTGATAGCGTCCTATCCCGAACTCGGCAATATTCACCTGACCGACTACAAGGTGCGCATCCTGACGCCGCAGGCCGGGACGCGCGCGGTGACCCGGGTGATGATCGAAAGCGCGGAGAACGGCACCACCTGGTCGACGGTCGGCGTTTCCTCCGACATCATCAACGCCTCTTTCAATGCGCTGCATGACAGCCTGACCTTCAAGCTCTGGCGCGCGAGCCGGCGCTCCTAGCCATGGCCGGGACCGATCACCGCCGCCGCGCGCTGAAGGGCGGGCCTTCGATCATTCTCGTCGAGCCGCAGCTCGGCGAGAATATCGGCACCGCCGCGCGCGCCATGTTCAATTGCGGCTTGACCGAACTCCGCCTGGTCAAGCCGCGCGACGGCTGGCCGAGCAAGAAAGCGCAAGCCGCGGCGAGCGGTGCCGATGTCGTGCTCGAGAAGGCGCAGCTCTTCGATACGGTCGAAGCGGCGATCGCCGATCTGCGTCACGTCTATGCGTCGACGGCGCGTGACCGCTACATGGTGAAGCGCATCCTGACGCCGCAAAAAGCCGCCGGCGAGATGCGCGCCTATCTGGGCGCCGGCGAGGCTTGCGGGATTCTTTTCGGGCCTGAGCGCACCGGGCTCCTCAACGAGCATATCGCCTTGGCCGACACGGTCTTGACCGTGCCGCTCAACCCCGCTTTCTCCTCGCTCAACCTGGCGCAAGCCGTACTGCTGATCGGCTATCAATGGTTCTCATCGGGCGATGAGACGCCGGAGGAGCAGATGGCGCTCGGCCATTCGCAGCC
>DATNGG010000008.1:0-9825 GCA_035605975.1 Allostellaceae bacterium
GGACCAGATCGACAAGTTCCTTGCGAGCCATGCGGATTTCGCGGCGCTTCCGATTGCCGCAATCTGGGCCGAGACTTTGGAAGGCGAGTGCCCGGCACGGGGCGATGGGCTGCGCCTCAGCCCCGCGCGCCACGGCACGGACGGGTTTTTCGTCGCGGTGATGGAGCGCCGCGCCCTTGCGAAGACGCCCGCGCCCCATGATGATGCGCCATGACCCCCACCCAGGACCGCGTCCTCATCCTCGATTTCGGCAGCCAGGTGACGCAGCTCATCGCAAGGCGCCTGCGCGAAAGCGGCGTCTATTGCGAGATCCATCCCTTCAATCTGGGCGATGACAAGATCGCAGCCTTCGGCCCAAAGGCGGTGATCCTCTCGGGCGGCCCGGCCTCGGTGATCGAGGCGTTCAGCCCGCGCGTGCCCGACAAGGTCTTCGCGCTGGACGTGCCGGTCCTCGGCATCTGCTATGGCGAGCAGGCGATCTGCGCTCAGCTCGGCGGCAAGGTCGCGGCCTCGGATCACCGCGAATTCGGCCGCGCCTTCATCGAGATCGTCGATGATTGCGCGCTCTTCGCGGGGCTCTGGCCCAAGGGCAATCGCGAGCAGGTGTGGATGAGCCATGGCGACCGGGTCGAGGCGCTGCCGCCGGGCTTCCGCGCCGTGGCGGTAAGCGAGGGCGCGCCCTTTGCCGCGATCGCCGACGACAAGCGCCGCATTTATGGCGTGCAATTCCATCCCGAGGTGGTGCACACGCCGCAAGGCGCGGCGCTGCTGCGCAACTTCACCCACCGCGTCGCGCAATGCGGCGGCGACTGGTCGATGGCCGCGTTCCGCGCCGAGGCCGTGTCGCGCATCCGCGCGCAGGTGGGCGAGGGCCGCGTCATCTGCGGCCTCTCGGGCGGGGTCGATTCATCCGTCGCCGCGGCGCTGCTGCACGAGGCCTTGGGCGATCAGCTCACCTGCATCTTCGTCGATACCGGCCTGCTCCGCGCGGGCGAGGCGGAGGAGGTGGTCGCGCTCTTCCGCGGCCATTACAACATTCCGCTTATCCACCGCGACGCGAGCGCGCTGTTCTTGGAGAAGCTTGCGGGCGTCACCGATCCCGAGCAAAAGCGCAAGATCATCGGCGCCACCTTCATCGACGTGTTCGACGAGGAGGCGCAGAAGACCGGCGGCGCCGAGTTCCTGGCGCAAGGCACGCTCTATCCCGATGTGATCGAATCCGTCAGCGTTGCCGGCGGGCCCAGCGCCACCATCAAATCGCATCACAATGTCGGCGGCCTGCCCGCGCGCATGAAGCTGAAGCTGGTGGAGCCTTTGCGCGAGCTCTTCAAGGACGAGGTGCGCGATCTCGGCCGCGAGCTCGGCCTGCCCGAGCATCTGGTGAAGCGCCATCCTTTCCCGGGACCGGGCCTCGCCATCCGCGTCCCCGGCGAGATCACCTTCGAGAAGCTCGAGATCCTAAGGAAGGCCGATACGATCTATCTCGAGGAGATTCGCAGCGCCGGCTTTTACGACGCGATCTGGCAGGCCTTCGCCGTGCTCCTGCCGGTGAAGACCGTCGGCGTGATGGGCGACAGCCGCACCTATGATTATGTCTGCGCCTTGCGCGCCGTCACCTCGAGCGACGGCATGACCGCCGACAGCTTCGCCTTCCCGCACGAATTCCTCGCCGCCACCGCGACGCGCATCATCAACGAGGTCAAAGGCATCAACCGCGTCGTCTACGACGTGACGAGCAAGCCGCCGGGGACGATCGAGTGGGAATGAGGGGACGAGGGTAGCCACGTTGAAGTGACTAAGTAGGTTGCAATATCTTACTGTGCTCAGCCTGCTTAATCCCGGCAGCTGTAATCTGATACACTCCCCGCGACATATGAATTTGTGTTTTGTCGTGTTCCAACTGTTCTAACGTGCGCTTTAGGTTTTTGCGCATTTTGGGATGAACCCAACTCGAGAGTTCATCGAACGTAGCACCCTCTGTGCCTCGCTGATACAATAGAACAAGGATTCGGTCGCTTACGGACAGCTTCGGATTCAAGATTTTTAAGAACCCATCGAAATCTTCAACGACAGGTGCCTGGCGGGATACTAAGTCGGAGATAATTCGCTGGGCCTCATTCGCTGTTATGCCATGGTACAGACGCACAAATTCAGCAAGAATCCAATCGATCGCCGAAATTACCAACGTAGCGTCCTGAACGTTCGGATCTATTCCGTCACCTAGGTGAGCGGTATCTCTCTTATTTCGAATGTCATAGATCACACGAAGAGTGCGAGGCCGCTCACAGGGAGGCGAAAACCAACTTCTATCTCGGGGGGCTTCGTTTAAGCGCGGTGGAGGGCGGGCGCCTTTGTGAAGCTGCGTATCGCCTTTTAGAGCAAGCGGCAACGACGAAGTTTACACCTCTCGGTAAGCAGTTGGACACCGAGAAAATTGCAAAGATGCTGTTGGGTACAAACCTTCCCGACAGTGCGCGGATACACATTCCACCGCTTGTTATCTTTGATTCGACGCAGAGCCTTCCTTCGTACGAGTCGAAGCATCAGCGGCGACAGCGTAGTCGTCGGATAGAAATGGCCTTGCTCTTCTAGGACCGCTCTTACCGAATTCAAATCTTTCGGGGTCTTGAAAAACCCCTCTGTGATCAATCCCAGCAAAAGCTCCAGCGGCCCCGTGCGAACAGTGCTGTTTGCGGACACGCGTGGGCGTGGCTTGGCCTGAGGTGTCTCTGCCTAAGGACGAGCTGCGCGATTTGGCCGATGCCGCGAAAGCCTGGCACCGGCTCTACTCGGCATGGCTAGGCTGGCCGCTCTCCGGCGATGGTGGTGCGGTAGAGCTCGCGGCGGAAATCGTCGTAGTCGTTGAACGCCTGATGCACGCAGATGCGGTTGTCCCAGCAGACATACATCTTCGGCTCCCAGCGCAGGCGGCAGGTGAAGGCGGGCTGCGTGATGTGGGCGGCGAGGAATTTTAAGAGCGGCTCGGCTTCCGCATCGGTCAGGCCTTCGATCCCGCACGCATAAGTCTCGTCGCAATAGAGCGACTTCTCGCCCGTCACCGGATGGGTGCGCACCAGCGGGTGGAACGAGCCCTTCACCTTGCGCAGGATCTCGGGCGGCAGCTGGTTCATGTCTTTCGTCGCCGCGACGCGGCCGATCGGCGTTTCGTCGGGCGCCTGATATTTCTGCGCCGCGGCGAGAACATTGGCCATCGACATGTGCACCTTCAGCGGCGCCAGCATGCGCTTCATCGTGTCGCTCAGCGTCGCATAAGCGAGCACGCCGTTCGCCCAGATCGTATCGCCGCCGTAAGGCGGAATCTCGACCGAATAGAGCATGCTGATCGCCGGCGGCTCCGGCAGAAAGGCCGAATCCGTGTGCCAACCGGCGCCGAAGACGACGCCGATCTTCTGATCCTTCTCCTTGATCAAGGGCTGCACCGCGGGATGGCCGGGCACGCCTTTCGTGTAGGCATCTTCCGCGAAATCGCCGAAGCGGAGACTGAACGCCTCCTGATCGCGATGGGTGATGGTCTGATCGCGGAAATAGATCATCTTGTGGCGAAAGAGCGCAGCGCGGATTTCCGCGAACTGATCCGCGCTGAGCGCGGCGAGGTTGACGCCGCAAATCTCCGCGCCCATCGCGGCGGCGAGCGGCTTCACCGCGATGTGGCGGTTCTTCGCGGGAGCATTGTCGAATTTGCCGGTCGGGTGAACGAGCACGGGCAGCCTCCCTAACCCTGACGCGGGCGGCAGGTTAACCGGTCCCGGCGCAGGCGGCAATTCGCAGCGTCGCCAGGGCAGGCGCGCCTGTGCGCTGTGACGATCTCAGGCGATGGCGACCCAGCCGGTTACGACAATAAGAATCACCGTGACCAGCGCACCCGAGACATAGAGAATCGTTCGGACGCTGCCGCCTTTCGCCGCGTTGCCGCCGCGCACATAGATCACCAGGTGAATCAGCCGGATCGCGACATGGAGCCAGACCAGCACCGCGAGTATGGTCGGCCCGACACCCACCAGCATCGCCAGCACGGCCGGCACGATAAAGGGCGCCAGCGCCTCGACGGAATTCATGTGCACGCGATCGATGCGATAAAGGAGATTCCCGTCATCGGCCGGCAGCACTGGACCGGAGAGCGCCCCCGCACGGCCTTTGGAATAGCCCGAATGGATCGCCAGAAGGACGGAGACGAGACAGAGCGCGAGCACGCCGACGATGCTCAAACTGTAGGCTTCCATGCGGACCTCCCTCTTTCTGGATCGCGATGGCTCGACCAGCCGAGGACGCCGAGCTTTCCCCGATTGCTGTTCGAGCTTAGGGCATTCGCCCGCGGCGCATCCGCACAATTCGCGTCCTGCAATCGGAGGGAGATCAAATGATCGGCAACGAGATCCGTATCGACGTGCCCGAGCTGGCGCAGGGCGTCCGCTTCTGCGCGGATGCTTTCGGACGCCCGTGCATTTGGATTTTCATGTCGAGGATTTGAGGGCCGCGGTCGCGGGCATCTTGAGCCACGTTTGGGGCGGCCGGCGATATCACACCCTTGCAAGGGCCCGCGCCGTGCGGAATGGGGTAGAATAGTCCCGACGATCGCCGGCGCCTCTGCGCAGCGATAGCCTCCTGATCCTCGGCGAGGATGGCCCATGAACGCGACCCCGACGCTTTCTTCCGATCCGGTATTGCGCAATCTCGATGCTTTGCTTCCCGATTTGGAGACGCTTTACAAGGACGTGCACGCACATCCCGAGCTCTCGATGGAGGAGACGCGGACGGCGGGCCTGGCGGCGGACCGGCTTCGCGCCGCGGGTTATGAGGTGACGACAGGAGTCGGGAAAACCGGCGTCGTCGGGCTGCTCCGCAACGGCGATGGTCCAACCGTGATGCTGCGTGCCGATATGGATGCGCTTCCCGTCGAGGAGGCGACCGGCCTGCCCTATGCCAGCAAAGCAAAGATGAAGGACCGCGAGGGAAACACGGTGCCGGTTGGCCATATGTGCGGTCACGACATGCACGTGAGCTGGCTCGCGGGGGCGACGGCGCTGTTTGCCGCGGCGCGCGAGGCATGGCGGGGAACGCTGATGGCCGTGTTCCAACCCGGGGAGGAGACGGCAGAGGGCTCGCAGGCCATGATCGACGATGGGCTCTTCAAGCGCTTTCCCAAACCCGCCATCGTGCTCGGGCAGCATGTCATGGTCGGCCCGGCCGGAGCGGTCGCCGGACGCATCGGCGCGATCACCTCGGCCGCGGACAGTTTGCAGATCCGCTTGTTCGGCCGCGGCGCGCATGGCTCAATGCCGCAAGCCAGCATCGACCCGGTGGTCATGGCGGCAGCGACCGTGATGCGGCTGCAAACCGTCGTCTCGCGCGAAGTCGCGGCGGCCGAGGCGGCGGTGGTGACCGTCGGCGCCCTGCAAGCGGGCACCAAGGAGAACGTCATTCCCGACGAAGCCATCATCAAGCTGAATGTCCGCACCTTCGATGCGGGCGTGCGCAGGCGCGTGCTCGCCGCCATCGAGCGCATCGTGAATGCCGAGGCTGCTGCATCGAACGCGCCCCGGCCGCCCGAGATCACCACGCTCGATCACTATCCTCTCAACATGAACGACCCGGAGGCGACCAAGCGCGTCGCCGACGCTTTTCGCACACACTTTTCTGCCGAACGGGTCCGGGAGACGGGCGCGGCGCCCGCCAGCGAGGATTTCGGATCGTTCGGGACGGAATGGCAAGTTCCCTCCGTGTTTTGGTTCGTGGGCGGCACCGATCCCGATGTCTACGCCAAGGCGAAGGAAACGGGGCGACTCAACGAGTTGCCGGTCAATCACAGTCCGCTCTTCGCCCCCGTCATCCATCCGACGCTGCGGACCGGCGTCGAAGCGCTGGTCGTCGCGGCACAGGCTTGGTTTTCGCCAGCCCGATAGGGGGAAGAGGCTTGAGATGTCGCTGCTGCTCGTTTTGGATCTCATCGGCACCTTTGTCTTCGCGATCAGCGGCGCGACGGCGGGCGTAAAGCGCCGGCTCGATCTCTTCGGCGTTCTCGTTCTCTCCTTCGTCGCTGGAAATTTCGGCGGCATCACGCGCGACGTCTTGATCGGATCGGTGCCGCCCGCCGCGATCAGCGACTGGCGGTATCTGGCGGTCTCCGTCCTTGCCGGCACGATCACCTTCTACTGGTCGACCGCGATCGACAAATTGAGCAGCCCCGTCCTCGTCTTCGACGCGGCCGGGTTGGCGCTCTTCGCCGTCTCAGGCACGCAGAAGGCGCTCGCCTTCGGCTTGAATCCGCTCATGGCGGCGCTGCTCGGCATGCTGACCGGCATCGGCGGAGGGATGGTGCGTGATGTTCTCGTGGCCGAGATTCCCGCCGTTCTTCGGGCCGATATTTATGCGCTCGCCGCCCTCGCGGGCGCAGCCGTGGTGGTGATCGCTAAACCCCTCGACATTCCCCCGACCGTCGCGACCGGCCTCGGCGCGCTTCTTTGCTTTGGGCTGCGCATGATGGCGATCCATCGCGGTTGGCACCTCCCGGTCGCAAGACGGCCCGGACCCAAAAAGCACGCCTCGGACGACGAAGCGATCGAATAACGCTTCGCCTACGCGAACTCTTAGAGAAAGGTCAGCGCCGCCTCCACTCAACCCGTGGCGCGGCCGATCTCCGCGCCGCAATGCTTGCAGCGCGTCGCGGCGGGGTTGAGATCGTCCGACAGGCAGGCCGGACAGGTCTTGGTCGGCGGCGGGTCGCCGAACACGACCTTGCCCTGTTGCGCCATCACCGCCTTGTACGGCAGCACGATCAGGAGATAGACCACGGCCATGAAGACGATGAAATAGATGATCGCCGAGATGAAGCTGCCGATATTGAGGAATGTGCCGGCGCCGCCGCCTTGCGTCAGCTGCCAGCCCAGCCCCGGGCCGACATTGCCGGGCTGAACCGCGGCGATCAGCGGGTTGATGATGTCGTCCGTGAACGCCTTGACGAGATTGCTGAACGCCAACGCTACGACCAAACCAACGGCGACGACGATGACGTCGCCGCGCATGAGGAAGTTTTTGAAGCCTTTGAGCATGGCCTTTCCTCCCGATTGACGTTTTCCCGAAGCAAAGACGCGCGCGGAGCGTGGAGCGCGCGATGATGCACCGGCGCCTGAAGCCCCGCATTGCGCTGCGATAATTCTGCTTCCATTCTGATCCAAACGCAAACGTCGAGAGGTATCGGCGCGTCCTGCCCGAGGAGAGGATCAGCCATGGCAAAGCCATTCAAAGTCGGCGATCACGTGAGTTGGAACTCCGAGGCTGGCCGGGTCAGCGGCCGGATCGTGCGAGTTCATCGGAGCGATGTGACCTACAAAGGCTATGTTCATCACGCCAGCGCGGATGAGCCGCAATACGAAATCAAAAGCGACAAGACGGATCACGTCGCGCTGCACAAGGGCAAGGCATTGCGGCGTCTTTCCCGCTAAGGCACGCTTTCTTCATCCAATCGACAGCATGCACCCTCCTTTTCATCGGCGCGATCTCATCGGCTTCCTCATGCGCCTATCTGCGGGGCGGAGGCGACGAGAGGAACCCCCGCGCTCCCGGGCCGGTTGATAGCGAAGACGGACCGCGGTGCAGGGGAGCCGGAGCGGCGGGCCGGGCTTGCGGCCGGTTCAGGCAAGGGAGGGCGGCATGGCAGGAGAGGGCAAATCGGCGGTCCGGGAAGGCTTGCCGTTCCCTTTGGGAGCGACCTGGGACGGCAAAGGGACGAATTTCGCGCTGTTCTCGGCCAATGCCAGCAAAGTCGAGATTTGCCTCTTCGACGGCGCGGGCGAGCGCGAGGTCGCGCGGGTCGAGCTGCCCGAATACACCAATCAGATCTTTCATGGCTACTTGCCCGAGGTCGCGCCCGGCACCTTCTATGGCTGCCGCGTCTACGGGCCCTATGAGCCGGAGGCGGGGCACCGCTTCAATCCCAACAAGCTGCTGCTCGATCCCTATGCCCGCGCCCATGCCGGCGTGCTGCGTTGGGAGCCCGCCGTGTTCGGCTATCGCATGGAGAGCGCGGACGATCTCACCTTCGATGAGCGCGACAGCGCGCCCTTCATGCCGAAATGCGTCGTCGTCGATCCGAATTTCGACTGGCGCGGCGAGCCGAACCGGCAATTCGTGCCGTGGGAGTACACGATCCTCTATGAGACGCATGTCAGGGGCTTCACCCGATTGCATCCGAAGCTGCGGGAGAATTTGCGCGGCACTTATGCGGGTCTCGGCACGCAAGAGGCGGTCGACTACATCAAGTCGCTCGGCGTCACCGCGGTCGAGCTGCTTCCCATCCACACCTTCATCAACGACAGCCACCTGATCGAGAAAGGCCTCATCAATTACTGGGGCTACAACACGATCGGCTTCCTGGCGCCGGATCCGCGCTACGCCGCCGACGTGCCCAACAGCCTGCGCGAATTCAAGGAGATGGTCGCGCGGTTCCACGATGCGGGGCTCGAGGTCATCCTCGACGTCGTCTACAACCACACGGCCGAGGGCAATGAGCGCGGTCCGACCCTCTCCTTCAAGGGGATCGACAATGCGAGCTACTATCGTCTGCTGCCGGACCAGAAGCGCTATTACATCAACGACACCGGCACCGGGAATACGGTCAATCTCAGCCATCCCCGTGTCATCCAGATGGTCACGGACAGTTTGCGCTACTGGATCGCGGAGATGCATGTCGACGGCTTCCGCTTCGATCTCGGTACCATTCTCGCGCGCGAGCCGCATGGCTTCGACGAGCAAAGCGGCTTCCTCAAGGCGGTCTGTCAGGATCCGCTGCTCAACACGGTGAAGCTGATCGCGGAGCCGTGGGATTGCGGCCCAGGCGGCTATCAGGTCGGCGGTTTTCCGCCGGGCTGGGCGGAATGGAACGACAAGTTCCGCGACACGGTGCGCGATTATTGGCGCGGCGAAGCTGGGCCGGCGGTGCTGGCGCCGCGGCTCTGTGCGTCGCCCGGCGAGTTCGACCATGGCGGCCGGCGCGCCTGGGCGTCGGTGAATTTCATCACGGCGCATGACGGCTTCACCTTGAACGACACCGTGACTTACAACGAGAAGCACAACGAGGCGAATGGCGAGGACAACACGGACGGCAACTCCAACAACCGCTCCTGGAATTGCGGCCAGGAAGGCCCGAGCGACGATCCCGCGATCAATGCTCTGCGGGAGCGGCAAATCCGCAATATGCTGGCGACGCTGATCCTGTCGCAGGGGACGCCGATGCTGCTGGCCGGCGATGAGTTCGGCAGGACTCAGAAGGGCAACAACAACGCCTATTGCCAGGACAACGAGATCAGCTGGGTCGACTGGAGCCTCGCGGAGAAGAATCAGGGCCTCATCCGCTTCACGCAGAAGCTCACTTGGCTGCGCCATCACTATCCGATGCTTCGCCGCACCCGGTTCCTCACCGGCGAGTACAACGAGGAACTCGGCGTCAAGGATGTATCGTGGATCAACGCCAATGGCGGCGAGATGCAGCCGGGCGACTGGCAGGACGGCAATGTGAAATGCTTCGGCATGATGATGGACGGCCGCGCCCAGGTCACGGGTATCCGCAAGCGTGGCCAGGATGCAACGCTGCTGATCGTGCTCAACAGCTTTTACGACGCGGTGAATTTCATGCTGCCCGAATGCCCGGGCGGCAGCGGCTGGGAACTCCTCGCCGACACCAATATGCCGGATCAGGAGGAGCATCGCGGCTTCGCCTTCGGCGAGGCCTATCAGGTGACGGGCCGGTCCTTGCTGCTCTTCCTGCTGCGCCCGGAGGGCGGTGTCGAGAAGGCCGCGCCTCGGTCCTGA
>DATNGG010000009.1:0-20220 GCA_035605975.1 Allostellaceae bacterium
CGGTTGCGGGCCGCGCCGGGGGAGGAGGGTCGATGAGCGCCAAGCTGGATCCGGTCACGCTCGAAGTGCTGCGCAACGCCTTGCCGGCGATCGCCAACGAGATGGCGGCCGATTTGCAGCGCACCTCCTACAATATGATGATCTACGAGGTACGGGATTTCTGCACCGCCCTCGTCAACGCCGAGGGCGAGCTGCTCTGCCAGAATGTCGGCGGCGTCTCGCATTTCGTCGCCGATCTCGGCGTCATCATCACCGACGGCATCCGGGTCTATGGCAAGGACGGCTTCGCCCCCGGCGATGTCCTCATCATGAATCACCAAGCCGTGGCGGGGCAGCACCTCAACAACATCGTCATCTATATGCCCTATTTCTTCGAGGGCGAGCTGATGCTGTTCTCGATGGTGCGGGCGCATTGGATCGATGTTGGCGGCACCAGCACCGGCTTCGGCGCGGGGCGCGATCTCGTCGATCCTTGGCAGGAAGGGCTGCAGCTCAACCAATTGAAGCTCTACAAAGCCGGCGAGCGCGACGAAACGCTCTATCGCGTCATTCGCGACAACATCCGCTTTCCGGAAAGCTCGCTCGGCGATTTGCGCTCGCAGATCGCCGCCTGCCGCCTCGCGCTGCGGCGCGTCGACGAGCTCTTCCAGCGCTACGGCAAAGCGACGATGCTCCATGGCATCGCGCAGATTTTCGACGAGACCGAGGCGAAGTGCCGCGCGGTGGTCGAGCGGATGGCCGACGGCGTCTATGAGGCGAGCGCCTTCCTCGACGATGAAACACCCCAGGGGCTGCAGCGGATCGACATCCACGCCAAGGTCACGATCGAAGGCGGCAAGATGACGATCGACCTCTCGGGCTGCTCGCGCGAGCGGCAGCGCGGGCTCAATTCGCGCACCCTCGCGGGCGCCCGCATCGCCTATAAGGCGCTGACGCAGCCCGTGGCGCCGGTCAATGAGGGCTCGTTCCGCGCACTCGACATCGTCCTGCCCGAGGGCAACATCATGATGGCGCGCTATCCCGCGCCGATGTCGGGCTGGAGCCGAATCCTGCCGACCGTCGTCGATGTCGTCGTCGCCTCGCTCGCGCCCGCCATGCCGGACCAAATCCCGGCGGCGCATCACGGCGTGATGGGCGGCGGCTCGATCATTTTCTTCGGCGTCGATCCCAAGACCAAGCGGCGCTTCGTCACCCAGAGCATCGAGGGCGCGGGCTGGGGCGGACGTCCCACCGAGGATGGCGAAGCCGCCAGCGTTTCGATCTGCCAGGGCGATGTGCGCAACGCTTCGATCGAAGCGATGGAGCTGAAAGTTCCGATCCTCATCGAGAAGCGCGGCTTCCGCACGGATTCGGGCGGGCCGGGCAAATTCCGCGGCGGTGTCGGGCTCGAGGTGCGCTCGCGGAGCTTTGTCGAGGGGCGCTGGAATCTCCAGCCCTCCGACCGCAAGCGCTGCCCGCCCTGGGGCTTGTGGGGCGGCGCGGTCGGCACGACCTCGGAGTGCTTCGTACTGAAGCCCGGCGAGAATGATTTTCGCCCGACCTATGGGTTCCGCACGAATTTGCCGTCCGAGAGCGTGATTCTGACGCATACGGGTGGTGGCGGCGGCTGGGGCGATCCCTTGGACCGCGATCCCGCGCGGGTGCGCGAGGATGTCCGCGAGGAGCTGGTCTCGCGCGAAGCCGCGGAGCAATTCTACGGAGTCTCGCTGCGGGACGATTTCTCGGTCGACGATGCCGCGACCGAGACGCTGCGTCGGCGTTTGCGTGCGAGCCGCGGCACTGCACCGAGCGGCGCTTCGCCGGCCCACGCCACCGGCGCGGAGTAAACGCGGTCTTTAGAACTTTACCGGCAAGAAGCGCCGGGTCAGCATCTGCTCGTCCGTCGGCTCCTTCGGCAGGATGTGGAGATCGACGAAGGACGCCTTCAAAAAGGCGAGGCCCTGCGGATCGAAATGCCCGTCGGGGACCATGAGCTTCGCCTGCTGATCGTAGGTCTTGCTCAGCACCGCCGGGCTCGCATGGACGATTTTTGCTATGACGGCGAGAGACTTTTCCTTATGGCTGAGGAAGAAGGCCATTGACTCGTAGAAACCCTTGAGGAAGCGGTCGACGAGCTTGGGGTTGTCGGCAACCAGCGCCCTGCGCGCGAAGATCACGTTGCTGACGAAATGCGGCACGTAGCGATCCATCGACAGGAGCACGCGGCCTTCGCCCCGCTCGGCGAGCTCGTCGCCGGTCTGAATCGCGCCCATGATGCCGTCGACCTGACCGGTTCGGAGCGCGGCCATTTGCTGAACCGGGGCGCCGACCGCGACGGTGCGGATGCCATTGGGGCCCCAGCCCTCGGCAGCGGATAGTTTCTTCACGAGCCACTCTGTGAGCGAGCCGGTGGTGCTGATGCTCAAGAGCTTGCCCTTCAAATCCGCAGGCTGGTGAATCGGCGATTTAGGGCCGACCACCACGCCGAGATTGCCCGGCGGATCGATCAGCACCGAGACGGCGACGACCGGCGCGCCCTTCACCGCAAAGGCCATGGCCGGACCGCTGCCGATGCCGAGATCGAGGCTCTGCGAGATGAGGCCCTGCTGCAGCTTCGCATCGCCGCCGAAATCGGTGATGGTGACCTCGAGATCGTGCTTGGCGAAAATGCCCTCGGCGATGCCGACATCGACGACCGTGAAGGAGAGGGCGGAGCCGACTGCCTTGCCGAAGCGCACGGTCTCGGCGGCGCTTGCCACAGTCGCCATGCTCAGCGTCGCGGCGGCGACAAAAGCGGCGCCGCATCCCCGCATCCACCGATTTGCGTGTTTCATGTCTCGCTCCCTGTTCCGGCTTTTGTTGATCGCGATCTTAACCGACTTGGCCGGCGACGCAGAAGCTCGGATCGGAGCGCCGGGTGCGGCGTTAGGTGCCGACGCGGAGCGTTGCGCCGAGGCTGCGCAAGGCCGCGATGATGCTCAAAGGCGTGATGCGCCCGGTCGCCGGATTTTCGGGGCTCGGCACATTCTCGATCGTCATCGAAAAACGCGCGCTCTCGGCCTCGACCTCGATCGTATGCGTGTTGCGGGCAACGCCGGGATCCGCCCAAATCTGCAGCTCCGTCTTGTCGGGGCCAATGCCGGCGAGCGATAAGGCCGCGGCGACATTGACGTTGGCCGGAAAGCCGCGCGCGCCGTCGCCGGCCGAGCCGCGGAAGATGCAGGTCGCCTCGGTGATCGCATCGAGGTCGATGCCGGTTTTCTCAAGGTGAGGCGCGCCGCGCAGCGATCGGGGCGGCTTGCGGCTGATCATGCGGATGAAGCGAATCTCGCCTTCGGCCGCGGCGCGCACCGCATCGAGGCCGAGAAGCGCGCCGGTCACGAGGATGATCCGCCCGCCATGCTTTTGCGCATGCGCGACGAGATCGGGCGCGTCGAGCAGAGCCGCGCCGCTGACGGTGACGAGGAGGCGGCCGGCGGCGAGCACCGGCTCGGCGATCGAGCGGAACGCGCGAGCCGGTGCGCATTCCACGACGACATCCGCCATCCGGGCCAGCTCCGCGACGCTCACGACCGGGACGGAAATTCCCGCGGCGGCGAGGCGCTGCTGCGCAACCTCGCGCCGGCCCGAGGCGACGGCGACGAGCGCGAGACCCGGAATTCCTTCGTCGAGCGCCCGCGCGACCGGGACGCCGATCGTACCAAGTCCTGCAATGCCGATGTTCAGCCTCATGTCCCCGAGCCCCTAATCGTAAACCGTGGTGTGATAACTCGCCCCATCGACCTCCGTCTCGATGACGACGGGATGATCGGCCGCGAGCGCGTCTTTGAGCGCCGCGCGGAGCTGCAGCGCATTGCGCACCGCGACGACCGGCACGCCGAAATAATGAGCGGGCGGCGGCATCTCCCGGTCGCCTTCCAGCGCGACGCCATAGGAGGCAAGTCCGCGCTTGGCCTGCTTCACCTCGATGAGCGAGAGCGAGTTGTCGTTCAGCACGATGATGGGCAGCGGCCCGCCGATCCGCTTGACGACGGCGAGCTCGCCGCAGGTCATTTGGAAACAGCCATCGCCGATGATGCACAGCCCCGGGCGGTCGGGCATCGCGAGCTTGGCCGCGATCGCCGCCGGAAGTCCGAACCCCATGGACGACCAGCCATTGGTGATCAAGAAACGGTTCGGCGCATGCGCGCGCCATTGCGACGCGATCTGGTGCGTATGAGCACCGACATCGAAGGAAAGAATGCCGTCAGCGGGCAAAATCTCGCGCGCGATGTCGATCACATGATGCGGCGCGAAGCCGTTGACCGCCGGCCGCAGCGCTCCCTCGAAGTGCTCGCGGTGGCGGGAAAGCGCGGCGCCGCTCCAGCCGTTCTCGAGCGGCTGCTCCGCGACGAGGGCCTCGAGCGCGGCATCGAGATCGCCGGTCGCCTGCTGCGCAATCGTGACGGTGCCGTCGGTGTCGGCTTGCTCGATCCCGATATGCAGCAGCGGAACGTCGCCGATCCAGGCCTCGTACTCGACCTCGGCGGTGTCGTAACCGAGACCGACAATGAGATCGGCGCCGCGCAGGAATTGCCGCTGAATCTGCCGGCAGGCGCGCTCGATGCAGCCGAGCGACAAGTCATGATCCTCATCGATCATGCCCTTGGCCATCGTGGTGGCGGCGAAGGGAAGGCGATGACGCTCGATAAAGGCTTTGAGCAGATTGGGATCGCGCAGGCGGCGTGCATCGGCGCCGAGCACGGCAACCGGCCGCTTGGCGCGCGCCAGCGTCTCCCGCGCTCGCGCAATCGCATCCGCTCCTGGTGCTGGCAAAGCAGCACCGGCCGCAAGCACCGGCCAAGGCTCGCTCGCTTCGGCGAGCGCCACGTCTTCCGGAAGATCGAGATGCACCGGGCCTTGCGGTTCCGAGAGCGCGATGCGCAATGCCTCGGCGATGGTGGCGCCGATCGTGCCGGCGCGCAGCGGCAGCGTCGCCTTGACGATCGGACGGAACAAAGCATGGTGGTCGATCTGCATTTGCAGTCGCCGCCCGAGCTGGCGCTCATTGAGCGTGCAGGTGATGGCGATGAGCGGCGAGCGGTCGAGAAAGGCGCAGCCGATTCCGGTGGCGAGATTGGTCGCTCCGGGGCCGAGGGTCGCGATGCAGAGCCCGGGTCGGCCGGTCAGCCGGCCGGTCACGTCCGCGGCGAAGCCCGCCGAGCCCTCATGCGCGGTCAGCACGAAGTCGATGCCGCCGCGCCGCATCGCCTCGAGCAACGGCAGCACATTGCCGCTCGGCACGCCGAAGCCGCGGCGGATTCCGGCCGCGCGCAGCGTCGAGACGATCAGATCCGCATTGTTCATCAAAACCGGGTCCCAGAGCGGCCGCGATCCTCTTGGATCGCCAAGGCGCAGCCTAACACGCGCCCGGCGCGCTTGCCCATCAGCGCCGCGGGGCGCCGCCGCGCAACGCCGATTTTGGCTCACAACCGTGCTTCCAAACCCCGCATCGAGTTTGTTACGATCCCACGGGAAAGCGCCGGCGAGGCGCGGCGCCGTCTTCGCGCCGCGCAAAACCAAGGCGGGTGAGGGGGCTGGGTGTGTCAGTGAGTGAATTCGGGACGGCGCTCGGCGAGCGCGCCCTGCAGCCTGCCGGTCCGGCGCGCGGCCGCCGCACCATCATCGATCTCGATGAGGTTTCGGTCGAGCTCACCGGCGAGCGGATTTACGATTCACTCAACTTCACGGTGTCGAGCGGCGAGTTCCTTTGCATTCTCGGCCCTTCGGGCTGCGGCAAATCGACCTGCCTACGGCTCATCGGCGGGCTGTTGCCGGCGCAGCGTGGCCGGGTCGTCGTGGATGGGCGCACACCCGCCGAGGCCTGGGACCAGATCGCCTATGTGTTCCAGGCGCCGCGTCTCGTGCCGTGGCGCACCGCGCTCGGCAATGTCATGCTCGCCATGGAACTGCGCTTCGGCCGGAGCGGCAAGCGCGAGCGCGAAGCGCGTTGCCGCGCGCTGCTCGACCTCGTCGGCCTCGGCAAGGATGCGGACAAGTATCCGCGCATGCTCTCGGGCGGCGAGCGGCAGCGCGTTGCGATTGCCCGCGCCCTCGCGGTCGAGCCCAAGATCATCCTGATGGACGAGCCTTTTGCCGCGCTCGATCTCAACACCCGGCACCGCCTCCGTGCCGAGGTGATCGCGATCTGGGAAAAGACCGGCAAGACGATCGTTTTCGTGACCCACGATATCGACGAGGCGCTGGCGCTCGCGGATCGGGTGATCCTGATGTCCAACAAGCCGACGCGCGTGATCGAGGCGATCGCCATCGCCGCGCCACGGCCGAGAAACATCGATGCCGAGCCCGAGTTGCGCAGCTATCGCGACCGTCTTCACCGGCTGTTCCGCGAGCTCGAGCCCCAGGCGGAGGCGGCCGCCAACCCCGAACCAGCGAGTGTCGAAGAATGAAGCGCATTGCGGTTTTGCTCCTCGCCGTCCTCGTCTTGGCACCGCTCTCCGCGGCGGCGAAGGACAAGGTCAGCTATGCCTATCTGATCGATCCGGCGCTCGAGGGCATTCTCTACGGCATCAAGAGCGGCAAGGTGACCTCGACCAAGATCGACATCGCCGCGACGCCGCTCCCCATTCCCGCGCTCATCCAGTCGACGACGACCAAGCAATACGACGTCGTGATGAACGCGGTGCTCTCGATCCCGCGTGCGCTGGATCAAGGGCTCAAGATGGAGGTGCTGTCGACCGCGCTGCGCTCGGTCGCGCGCGCGGAAAGCGGCGGCATGTGGGTGAAGAGCAGCGGGCCGATCAAGACCCTCAAGGATTTGAAGGGCAAGACCGTGGGCGACACGGCGCTGCAATCGACCGGGACGACCTGGACACGGATCGCGCTGTGGAAGGCGCATGGCGTCAATGTTTCCTATGACGACGGCGATTTCAAATGGGTGCAGATGCCGGCGACGGAGCTTCTGGGCGCTTTGCAGACCGGCCATGTCGAGGCCGCCAATCTCATTCATCTGCAGGTCTTCCAGGCGATGAAATCGGGCGAGTACCGCTCGCTCCTTCCGACTGCGCACGACATCGCCGACACCTTCCACGTGGCGCAAGTCTCGGCGGTCAATGTCGCCTATCCCGAGCGGCTCGATGCGCATCCCGAGGATTACAAGGAGTTCGACCGCATGCTGAAGGAGTCGGTCGACTACGCCAATGCGCACACGGACGAGATCGGCAAGGCGATGGCCGACGAGTTCCACATCTCGCCCGATTTCTTCGGCTGGTGGCTGAAGACTTATTCGAGCTTCCCGGGCGTCGTCAGCGCCGGCGATCTGAAGTCGATGGAGGTCGTTTGGGAGAACGCCAAGGCGCTCGGCCTCATGGGCAATTATCCGAAAGCCGAATCCGTCGTTTGGAAATATGCCATCCGCGAATAGTATCGCCGCGGCAGGGCGGCGCGCCGGACAAGGCTGGACGATCGCGCGCCGTTCGCGCCTCGCCGCCCACCTCTTCACCCTCGCCTTTCTTCTCGCCTGGTGGGGCTACAGCCAGACCGTGCCGGCTTTCGTCCTGCCCGGTCCGGTGCCGGTGGCGACGCGGCTCGTCCAATTCTTCACCACCTACAATCTTTATAAGCACGCCTTCGCTTCGCTCGAGCACATCGCCGCCGGCATGGCGATCGCCTTCGCGGTCGGGACGGCGCTGGCACTCGCGGCGCATTATTTTCCCGTGCTGCGGCTCGCCGTGCATGGCCGGGTTTCGCCCTTTCTCAACTCCTTCTCGGGCATCGGCTGGACCTTGCTGTCGATCGTGTGGTTCGGCGTCAACGAGTTCACGGTCATTTTCGCAATCACCGTCGTGCTGACGCCCTTTGCGATCATCAACATGCGCGAGGGCCTCGACACGCTCGATCGCGAGATGCTCGAAATGGCAGCGAGCTTCACCCGCAACCGCTGGCGGGAATTCACCCGGGTGGTGGCGCCCGCGCTGCTGCCCTTCGTCTTCGCCACCTTGCGGATCAGCTTCGGCGTTTCCTGGAAGGTCGCACTCGCAGCCGAGCTCTTCGGCGGCCGCACCGGCCTTGGCTATCTCTTCAACCTGGCGCAGCAGAATTTCGACGTGCGCCTCATCCTCGTCGTGATCGCGATCATCATTGCCTTCGTTTACGGCACCGACCGGCTGGTCTTCGCGCCGTTGCAAAGCCGCTTCGGGCGGCCGGACGCGGAGCCTGCGTCATGACCGGGAGGCGGCTTTCTGAGCGCGTGATCGCCGACGGGGTGGTGGTCGCCGCGATCGCCGGGTGGTGGCTTATGTCGTTGCGCCTGCCAGCCTTCCTCATGCCGAGTCCATTGCAAGTCGCGGAGAAAGTCGCCGCTCTGTTCGTGACGCCCTCGCTTCTCGCCGACACGGCGGCGAGCGCTGCGCGCGTGGTCGTGGCCGTCGTGGTCTCGGCGGTGCTCGGCGGCGCGCTCGCCCTCATCCCCTATCGCTGGCCGGTGACCGAGGCGATCGTGCGCGACCGCATCACGCCGTTCCTCAATTCCTTTCCCTCGGTCGGCTGGGCGATCCTTGCGATGATCTGGTTCGGCACCACCAATGCCGCGGTTCTCTTCGTCGAGATCGCCATCCTCACGCCGTTCTGCCTCATCAATTTGCTCGAAGGCTTGAAGGAGCTCGATGGCGAACTGATCGAAATGGGCGCGAGCTTCACCCGCCGCCGCGGCCGCAGCTTTTGGAAGATCGTCGTGCCGATGCTGCTGCCCTATGTGTTGTCGGCAATTCGCATCGCCTATGGCGTCGCCTGGAAGATCGCGCTTATCGCCGAGCTCTTTGGCGTCTCGAGCGGCCTCGGCTATCTCATGCTGAAGGCGCAGATCGTCTCGGACGCGGCCATGGTCTACGCCACCTGCTTTGCTATTGTCCTGCTCTTCCTCGCAGGCGAGAAGCTGGTCATCGATCCGCTTTCGCGCCTCGTCGCTTACAAATAGGGTCTGCATGATTGAACAGCATATCCGCCAGGAGACGCAGCCATGATCACCGCCGACCTCGTTCTCCGGCGCGGCAATATCATGACCTTCGACCCGCAGCGGCCGCGAGTCCAAGCGCTCGCCATCGGCGGCGAGCGCATCCTTGCGTTCGGCGAGGAGGCGGAGGCGCTCATCGGTCCCGAGACCAAGGTCATCGATTTGGCAGGCCGTTCTGTCATCCCCGGTCTCTTCGACAGCCACATTCACACCGTGATGGGCGGCCTCAATGAGATCGCGGTGTCGCTCGAAGGTGCGCGCTCCCTCGCCGATGTGCAGGCGGCCTTCGCCGCCCGCGCCAAGACCACGCCGAAAGGCGCCTGGATCCGCGGCAGCAGCGCCTGGCACGAAAGCCAGCTGGTCGAAGGCCGCCTGCCCAACCGCTTCGAACTGGACGCGGTCACGCCCGACCATCCGGTGATCATGCGGCGCGGCGGACATGTCGTCGTCGGCAACAGTGCCGCGCTGGCGATCGCCGGCATCACCAAGGCGACACCCGATCCGCAGCACGGCGTGATCGTGCGCGACCCGGCAACGGGCGAGCCGACCGGCGTGCTGGTCGAGCGCGCGGCCTTCAATCTGCTCTTGAAGCACGTTCCGCCGCCGAGCCGCGGCGAGTATGTCGAGGGCCTCACGGCGTTCACGAAAAAGCTCAACAGTCGTGGCATCACCAGCACGCTCGAGCCGGGGCTGACTCTCGAGGAAATCGCCGCCTATATGGAATTGTGGCGGCGGAAGGCGATGACGACGCGCGTCCGCATCCTGCAGCGCGTGCATTGCGTCGACGATGTCGAGGCGCTCTCCTCGGTGCTCGCGCCCGATTTCGGCGACGATCGGCTGCGGATCGGCGGCTTCAAATTCTCCGCCGATGGCGGGATCGAGGCGGCTTTCATGCACGATTTTTACCGCATCGTCGAGGGCGAGCAGACCGATCCCAAATTCGTCGGCAAGCTGGTTCTGCCGCCGGGCGGGCTCGCCGAGCTCAAGGAGATGTTCACCATTGCCGCGTCGCGCGGCTGGCAATTCCAGGTGCATATGGTGGGCGACGCGGCGATCGACGCGATCCTCGATCTCGTCGAGGAGGTCGCGGAGAAATACCCGCTCGGCGAGCTGCGCTGGACCATGGTGCACATCTTCCTGCCGAGCGAGCGGGCGCTGGCGCGGATCAAGCGGCTCGGCCTGCGCGCCACCGTACAGGACCAGCCGGTGAAGCTTGGCCACAACATGGTGCGCTATTGGGGCGAGGAGCGTGCGGCGAAGTCGATCCCGATCAAGAGCATCCTTGCCGCGGGCATCCCGACCGGCGGCGGCACGGACGCGCCGGTGGTCGGCTGGAATCCCTTCGAATCGATCTGGTGGATGACGACGCGTCAGGTCTACACCCAGAATGCGACGCGCGTTCTCGGCGCCGAGGAGGCGATCGACCGGGCGGTCGCGCTCGATCTCTATACGAAAGGCAGCGCCGAGACCTGTTTCATGGAGGAGAAGATCGGCACGCTCGAGCCCGGCAAATTCGCCGATCTTGCCGTGTTGACCGACGATCCCATCACGGTTCCCGCGGATCGGCTGCGCGAGCTGCGCTCGGCGCTGACGCTGCTCGGCGGCCGGATCGTCCACCGCGAGGGTCTCTGACGCGATGCCGATCTCGCGTCTCTTCTCGCGTCATGGCCTGAAGCATCCGGGACTGATGCCGGTGGAATCCTTCGCGCCGCTGCCGCCGGCCGCGGACAATTATCCGCTTTTGGGCTTCAAGGACATCTACGCGACGGTCGGTGCGATCGGCCTGCGGCTGGGGGAGCGCGCCCGGGACCTGGCGGGCGAGCCGGTGCGCATCCGCGGCTATATGGCGCCGCCCGATCTCGAGCGCAGCAGCTTCTTCGTTCTGACTCGGGCGCCGATCGTCACTTGTCCGTTCTGCGATCCCGGCACGAGCTGGCCCGATGACGTGGTGCTCGCGCTCTTGGAGCGCGACAGCGCGTTCGTCGATCCGGCCCAGGCGATCGAGGTGGTGGGCGAGCTCGAGCTCGGCGCCAAGCTCGATGCAAATACCGGGGCCGTGCGGCTCGTTCGGCTGCGCGATGCGCGCTGGCAGCCCGTCGCTGCGCCGGCGCAGCGCCTCTCGCGCGGCGGCTGATCCGCGACCCATGCTTCAGATGGCGCAGCCCGCCCGAGCAAAGAAGACACGGCGAACGCAGGAAGAGCGGCGAAGCCGGACGCGCGCAGCCATCCTTGCGGCGTCGATCGCGCTTCTGACCGAGAAAGGCTATGCCGGCTTCAGCGCGAGCCGGGTCGCGGCGCGGGCGGGCGTCTCGCGCGGCGCCCAGGAGCATTATTTCCCGAAGAAGGTCGATCTCATCGCCGCGGCGACGCAGCACGCGATGGACGAGGCGATCGGCCATGCGCGGCGCCTCGCCGACCGGGCGTCTCATTCCGCCGATCCGGTCGCGCAGTTTCTCCTTGATTCGGAGCATTTCTTCTTTCATCCGCTCTACCGCGCGATGATCGAGAGCATGATCGCGGCGCGGTCCGACGCGGCACTCGCGCGTCTTTGCTATCCGATCGTGCGCGAAGCGCGTGCCACGCTCAACACGATCTGGACCGACACGCTGCGCCAGGCGGGCTACGCGCCGCGCAACGCGGCGCGGTTCGTCGAGCTGACGCATTATCTGCTGCGCGGCATCTTTCTCGTCGAGACCTGGCTGCCTTACGGCATCGACCGCGCCACGCCGCTCGAAGCGTGGCGGAGGCTTGCGCCGGAGGCGCTGCGTCTCGCGGCTGCCTCGCCCATGCGCGCTGTGGGCAGCCTATCGCATGGGCCGCGCAAGACCGCGCGCCGGCCGATGCGGCCGCGAGGCTGAACCCCTCGACAAATACCAGCAGCGCTCCTTGTAGGTTGATTCGCGCCGAGGATCGTGCCTAGACTTGCGGCAGAGAGTTCCTCAAACGGGGCCAGCGAAAATCGCGCGCGATCGAGGAGGAGACGATGTCGGTTCAGCAGAATACGGATCGCATCCAAACGACGCATATCGGCAGCCTGCCGCGGCCGCACGATCTGCTCGACCTGCTAAAAGCGAAATTCTCGGGCCAGCCCTTCGATCAGAAGACGCTCGACGCGACGATCGCGAAATCCGTCGCGGACACCGTCCGCAAGCAGGTTGAGTGCGGCATCGACATCGTCACCGACGGCGAATTCTCGAAGCCGGGCTTCTTCACCTATATCCGCGAGCGGCTCGACGGCTTCGAGGCGCGGCCCAATCAGAAGCTTCTCCTCTTCGAGAAGGAGGTCGCGGCTTTCCCCGAATACTACGCGCAGTATTTCAAGGAAGCGATGATGGGCGGCACGGTGGTGCCGATCGTGCCGGTGGTGTGCACCGGCCCCGTCAAGTATCGCGGCGAGGCGGCCGTTGCGAGAGACATCGCGAATGTGAAGGCCGCCGCCAAGGCCGCGGGCGTGCCGGACCGGCACGTGTTTCTGCCGGCGACCGCGCCCTCGGGCGTCGGCATCAACGAGTATTATAAGAGCGATGAGGAGTATTTCCACGCCATCGCCGCCGCGCTCAACCAGGAGTATCGCGCGATCGCCGCCGCGGGCATCCTGATCCAGGTCGACGATCCGTTCCTGCCGGATATTTTCGTCGATCCGCGGCTCGACACGGAGCAGATGAAGCGACGCGCCGAGATCTATGTCGAGGCCGCCAATGCCGCGCTCGAAGGCGTTCCGGCCGAGATGGTGCGGTTCCACACCTGCTACGGGATCAATGAGGGTCCGCGGCTTTACGAGGCAGCTTTGGCCGACATCATCCGCTACGTCCTCAAGATCAAGGCCGGGCAATACAGTTTCGAGTGCGCCAATCCGCGGCACGAGCACGAGTATCACCTCTTCGAGGAAATCAAGGTGCCCGAGGGCAAGGTGCTGTGTCCCGGCGTCATCACTCATGCGAGCAACATCGTCGAGCATCCAGAGCTCATCGCCGAGCGCATCATGCGCTTTGCGAAGCTCGTCGGGCGCGAGAACGTGATGGCGGGCGCCGATTGCGGCTTCTCCTCGCAGGCGCTTTACAAGACCGAGGTCCATCCGACCGTGGTGTGGGAGAAATTCAAGGCGATGCGGCAAGGCGCCGACATCGCAACCGATCGGCTCTGGGGCCGTCGCTGAGGCAACGTGGCGCGAGCAAAGCCAGCCGCGCAAGAGAGAGGGAGGTGGGGATGAAGAGATCGGCCATTTTGGCGTTGGGCGTCGCATCGCTGCTTTGGGCGGCGGCGGGCTCGGCGGGGGCAGATGAGGTCGTCATCGCCGCGCAATATCCCCTATCGGGACCGATGGCGTCCTATTCGGGTCCGTTCCTGCGCGAGGGCACCGAGATCGCGATCCAGCGCATCAACGAGACGCAGATGCTCGGCAAGGGCCGCACCTTGAAGGTCATCATCGAGGACAATGCCGGCGACCGGAATCAGGCGATCTCGCTGATGAACCGCTTCGCCACTTCGGACAATGCGCTGGCCGTTCTCGGGGTTTACGGCTCCTATCTCTCGCTGCCCGCAGCTCCGGTCGCCAATGAGCTGAAGATTCCCTTCCTCGCGATCGCCGCTTCGCCGGCCATCGTTCAGGCGGGGCCCTGGTCCTTCATCCTCATCGAGCAGCCGAACGATTCGATGAAGCTCTTGGCGCAATACGCCGCCGAGCGGCTCCATGTGAAGACCGCCGCGCTGGTCTTCGACCGCGCCAACGATGCCTCGGTTCGGCTCAAGGATTCCTTCGCGAAATATCTGAAGGAGCGCGGCGGCAGCGTCGTGTCCGAGGACGGCATTTCGGCGCAGGACACCAATTTCGCGCCGATCGCGACGAAGATCGCGAGCGAGAAGATCGACGCGCTCTTCCTCGAATCCGTGCCGTCGGTCGCCGGCAACTTCCTCGTCCAAGTGCGCCAGGCGGGCTTGAGCCCGGATGTGAAGCTCCTCGCGAGCGGCCAGGTCTCCTCGCCGGTCTTTCGCTCGATCGCCGGCGCGGCAGCCGAAGGAATTCTCTACCCGGCGGACTATGTCGCCGACATGTCGGGCGAAGAGAACAAGTATTTCGCCGACGAGTATCGCAAGCGCAGCCACAAGGACCCGGACCAGAACGCCGCCTGGGCTTATACCGGCATGCTGCTCCTCGCGCATGCCATCCATGACGCCGGCCCGGGCGCCGACCGCGCCAAGGTGCGCGACGCCATGGCGAAGCTGACCAATGTCGAGGTGCCGCTCGGCGCCGGAAAATTCTCCTACGACAAGGACCGCATGCCCAACTTCGACCTCATCATGCTGCAGGTGGTCAAAGGCGTGCCGCAAATCGTGAAGTAGCCCGGCACGGGCGAGGCGAAGGGAGGCGGCAGGGATCATGCTGGCGCAACAGCTCTTGAACGGCGTCGTCGTGGGCGCCGTCTATGCGCTGTTTTCGCTCGGGCTGACGCTCGTCTTCGGCATGCACCGCATCCTCAACCTCGCTCATGGCGCGGTGTTCATGTGGGGAGCGCTGATCGGCTATTTCGCGGTGACCCTCGCGGGCCTGCCGCTCTGGGCAGCCTTTATCGTTGCCGTCTTCGGCGCCGGCCTCGTCAGCGTCGCGCTCGAGCTCTGCGTCTTCCGGCCGCTGCGACGCCACCAGGGCGACGAGTTCGGCACCATCGTCGCCAGCATCGGCGCCAACCTCATCCTCATGCAGCTCGCGCAGCAGGCGACCAACGCGCAGACGCTGCGCTTCCCCTTCGGGATCTTTCCGATCCTCTTCTACGACATCGCCGGCCTGCGCGTCTCGCTGCAGCAACTCGTCATCCTCGGCGCGGTCGCAGTCATCGTCGTCGCGCTGCTCGCCTTCCTCTTCAAGACGAGCCTCGGCAGCGAGGCACGGGCCGTGGCGGTCGATGAGCGCACCTCGATGCTGCTGGGCGTCAACCCCGGCAAGGTCTATCTCACCTCGTTCCTCATCGCCGGCATGCTTGCCGGCGCCGCCGGCGTCATTCTCGGCGTCGCTTTCAATTCCGTCAGCTATGTCATGGGCGATGCGGTGATGCTTCAGGCCTTCGTCGTCATCGTCCTGGGCGGGCTCGGCAGCGTGACCGGCGCGGTGCTGGCGGGCATCCTGATCGGCATGATCCAGACCCTCACCACCGCCTATATCTCGACCGAATTGTCGGATGCGGTCGTGTTCGGGCTGCTGTTCGTTGTGCTCCTGATCCGGCCGGATGGATTTTTCGCAGGGCTCCACACCGAATACCGGGTCGCGTGACGATGGTGGAGTTCGTCCTCACCTATCGTCCGCTGTTCGACCTGATCTGCGTCTATACGATCCTCGCCTTCAGCCAATATGCGGCGCTGCGGGCCGGGTTGTTCTCGCTGGCAACGCCCGGCTTCGCCTCGATCGGCGGCTATGCCGGGGCGATCGTTCTCAAAGAGACGCATTTGGGGCCAATCCTCGGCGCGCTCGCCGCGGCCCTGTGCGGCGTCGCGGCGGGCCTCTTTCTCTCTTTGCCGCTTGCAAGGCTGCGCGGTGCCTTCCAGTCGATCGCCACCATCGGCTTCGTCCAGATCATGGTCTCGTTGACGCTCTACGCACAGCCGATCACGGGCGGGGCCCTCGGCTTCAACGCGATCCCCAAAGTCGCGACCACCGGCCCGCTCGTTCTCGTCGTCATCGCGATCGCCGCGCTGCTCGCCGTCATCAACCGCAGCGGCATCGGCCGCGCCTTCGATGCCATCCGCCAGGATTACACCGTGGCGCGCTCGCTCGGCATCTCGGTCAGCCGGTATTTCCGCTATGCCTTCGCCTTGAGCGGCGCGATCGGCGCGCTGGGCGGCTGTCTTCTCGCCTACAATACCTATTCGATCCAGCCCGACGTCTTCGGGTTCCCGATGCTGGTCTCGGTGATCGCGGCGGTGATTCTCGGCGGCCGCTCGATGGTGGCGGGGCCGATCGTCGGCACCGTCTTTCTCATCGTTCTGCCCGAGCTGATCCGCCCGCTTGCCGACGAGCGGCTGCTGCTGCAAGGGTTGCTGCTGATCGTCGTCATCATCTATCTGCCGCAAGGCATCGTCGATTCGCTGGTGCATCGCTGGAAGCTGCGCCGCGCCTCGACTGTCGCACGCGCCGAGCAAGGAGAGCGCGCCCATGGCGTCCCTTTGCCTTGAGAGCGTGAGCAAGCGCTTCGGCGGGATCGAGGCGGTGGCCGGGCTATCGCTCGCGGTCGAGCCCGGCCGCTTCACCGGGCTAATCGGACCGAACGGGGCGGGCAAGACGACCGTCGTCAACCTGATCTCGGGGCTGATGACGCCGAGCGGCGGGCGTATTCGGCTCGGCGAGCGCGACCTCACCGGCGAGGCGCCGCATCAGATCGCGCGCCTCGGCGTATCGCGCACCTTCCAGACTGTGCGCCTTCTGCGCGAGGCCTCGGTCCTCGATAACATCGTGGTCGGCTCGCATCGCCACGAGCGCAGCTCGCTCTTCGCAAATTCGATCGGTCTGCCGGTCATCTGGCGCGAGCGCCGCAGCTTCCGCGACAGCGCGCGCGCGTTGCTCGCGCGTTTCGAGCTGACGGAGCTTGCCGAGGTGCCGGCAGGCGGCCTCTCCTATGGCCATCAGCGGCTGGTCGAGATCATGCGCGCCTTGGCGATGAAGCCCGATTTCCTGCTGCTCGACGAGCCGGTTGCGGGGATGAACGAGGTCGAGGCGCGCCGGCTCGGCGTCCTGCTGCGCAGTTTGGTGAAGGAAGGGATCGGCATGCTGCTGATCGAGCACAATATGCGCTTCGTCATGGAGTTCTGCGAAACGATCTATGTGGTCGATTCCGGCCGGCTGATCGCCGAAGGCTCGGCAGATGCCGTCAGCCGCGACGCGACCGTCATCCGGGCTTATCTCGGCGGCTAGCGATGCTGCGGGTCGATCGTCTCAGCGCAGGCTATGGCGCGGTCGCGGTGTTGAGCGAGATGAGCTTTGCCATCGACGAGGGGCAGGCCGTGGCGATCATCGGCGCCAATGGCGCCGGCAAGACGACGCTGCTGAAGACGATCTGCGGCCTCGTTGCCGCGAGCGCGGGCGCGATCGAGTTCGACGGCGCGCCGCTCGCCAATCTTTCGACCTATGCGATCGCGCGCCGCGGCGCGCTGATGGTGCCCGAGGGCCGGCAAATCCTCGGCTCGCTCACCGTCGAGGAGAATCTCCGGCTGGGGCATCTCGCGGCGGCGAAACGCGGCGGCGTCATCCGCGACGATATGGACGAAGTCTTCGCGCTTTTTCCGATCCTCGCCGAGCGACGCACGCAAATCGCCGGACAGCTCAGCGGCGGGCAGCAGCAGATGCTGGCGATCGGCCGGGCGCTGATGGGCCGGCCGCGGCTGCTGCTGCTCGACGAGCCGAGCCTCGGCCTCGGCCCGGCGATCGTCGCGCAGGTCTTCGACACGCTGCAGCGGCTCCATGCGCGCGGCCTTACCATGCTGCTTGTCGAGCAAAACGCCAAGCGTGCGCTCGAAGCGACCGAATACGCCTATGTGATCGAGCATGGGCGGATCGTTCATCACGGGCCCAGCCGCCAGCTTCAATCCGATCCGCTGGTGATCGAGCATTATCTGGGCCAAATTCAACACCCGAACTGAACGGAGCAGCGACGTGAGCATGAAGCGAAGCACGGACCATATCCGCACGACCCATACGGGCAGCCTGCCGCGGCCGGCGGAAATGCTCGAGACCATGCGCGCCATGGCAACGGGCCAGGCCTATGACAGCCGCGCTTACGAAGCGGCGCTCACCCGCAACGTCGCCGAGATCGTGAAAAAGCAGGTCGAGGCCGGCATCGACGTAGTAACCGATGGCGAGTGCAGCAAGCCGAGCTTTCAGCACTATGTCGCCGAGCGGCTCGAAGGCTTCGAGCCGCGCATGCCGGCCGGCGGCCTTCCGGTGCCGACCGGGCCGATGGGCGTAGGCGGGCGCGATGCGCAGATGTTTCCGGATTTCTATGAGGGCGTGCTCGAGAACAATCCCTTCAAGCATACGATCCGCATGGCGCCGCGCGTTTGCGTCGGCCCGGTCCGCTATGTCGGCCAGGAGAAGCTCCAGCGCGACATCCGCAATTTGAAATCAGCGATGGCGGCGGCGGGCGCGGATGAGGGCTTCATGCCGTCCTTGGCGCCGACCCTCACCTTGAAGAACGAGCATTACAAATCGGATGACGCGTTCCTCGAAGCCTATGGCGAAGCGATGCGCGAGGAATGGAAGGCGATCCTCGATGCGGGGCTGCTGCTGCAGATCGATTTTCCAAGCCTCGTCAGTGCCTGGGACACAGCCAGCAACACCATGTCGCTCGCCGATTATCGCAAATGGACCGAGCGCCGGATCGAGCATCTCAACCATGCGCTGCGCGGTTTGCCCGAGGACCGCATCCGCTTCCACACCTGCTATGGCGTCAATTTCGGCCCGCGGGTGAGCGATCTTCAACTCGGCGAAGTGGTCGACCTCATCTTCACGATCAAGGCGGGCGCCTATTCGTTCGAGGCCGCCAATCCGCGTCACGAGCATGAGTTCCATCTCATGGAGCAGATCAAGCTGCCGCCGGGCAAGATCCTGATCCCGGGCGCGGTGACGCATTCGAACGTGATGATCGAGCATCCCGAGCTCGTTGCCGACCGCATGGCGCGCTGGGCCAAGGTGGTGGGGCGCGACAACGTGATCTTCGGCAATGATTGCGGCTTTCAGTCGACCGCCGGCAACAGCGAAATTCCCGTCACCGTTGCCTGGGCGAAATTGCAGGCGCTGGGCGAGGGCTCGCGGATCGCATCCAAGCGGCTGTGGTCGTGATCGAGGGCTATTACGAGGCGGAGTCGATGGCGGCGCTGCGCCCGCGCGCGGCTTCTTCAGTGCGGCTCGAGGCGCTGCGCAGCAAGGTCTTGCGCGCCTGCCATTCCTCGGCACTATCGAGTTTTTCGAGGAAGCGCACCTCGCCGCCCGCGAGAAGCGCGATCGGCACGCCGTCGCGATAGAGCAGGCGATTGGTGGTCAGCGCCGGCAGCTTCGCGCCCGGCGTCACGCTGCCGGCGAGGTTCAAGGGATCGGCACCCGAAACCGAGATAAGCGCGCCCGAGCCTTCCTTGCGGCGAGCCTCGCGCAGCGCGCCGATCGCTTCGGGCAGGGCGAATTGCTCGCCCGAGAAACCGGCGACGAAACGGCCCCCGCGGATGTCGCCGCGCGCTTCGAGCCGGCGATAGACGCGTAAGAGATCGCGCCAGGGCGGCAGCCAAGCCGCTTCGCGCTCGAGCAGGCGCCAGAACACAACGCCGTAGCGGCGCAGCAACACGTGCGCCACATGCTCGGCGGCATCGTCATCGCGCCGCGATCCGCCAGGATCCGCGCCGCGCGCGCTGCGGCGCATCAGCGCCCAGCGGCCGGCATCCTCCATGCCGAACGCGGCGCGGCGCCGCCGCCCCGCGCTGCCGCGCCGCTGATCGGAGGGAACGAGCAGCGCGCGCAAGCCGCCGAAACTGTCGGAATTGACGATGCCGAGCGCGACCAGCTCGGCCAGCGCATCCTCGGCTTCGGGACGCAGCAAACCCGCGCCCTCGACCAGCTCGTCGAAGAAGGAGGCGCCGTGCTGGCCGATGAAGTCGAGGATCGCCTGGGCGCGGCTGCCGGGGCGCGCCGCATCGCCGAGCGGCGAGAGCGACAGCCAAGGTGCGGCATGACGGCGCGCCAACAGCGTGATCGGCGTGGTGCGCAAGGGCGAGGCCGCGCGCTCGCCCTCTTTCGCTGGTGTGTTCCGCGGCGCCAGCCGCATCCATGACACGCGGCCCGACAGACAGAGATCGTCGAGCCAGGCCGGCTCGTAGCCGGTGACGCGTGCCGGAAGAATCTCGCTCTCCCAGGCGGCGGCCGGCGCCTCGAAGCCTTCGAGTTGCGCGAGCACGGCCTCGACCGCATCGGGCCCTTCCATGTGCGTATCGGGCGCGACGCGCTGCCATTCGCAGAGGAAGCGCAGGAAGTCGCGCGCCGCGACCGGCTCGATCTCGGCACGCAGGCGCTTCACCGTGTAGAGATGGATGCGGGCGAGGAGCCGCCGCTCGCACCACTCCTCCGCCGCGGCGCCCGGCGTGAAGCGGCCGCGCATCGCGAAACCTTCCGTCTGCAGCGCGGCGAGCGCAGCGGCGACGCCCGACGGCGCAAGACCTAACCCGTCCGTCAGCAGGTTTTGACTGACCGGGCCAAGCCCCTC
>DATNGG010000010.1:0-6177 GCA_035605975.1 Allostellaceae bacterium
TGGACCTATACCGGCCTCAATCCCGAGGAGATGGAAGGCCGCATCACCACCGTGTTCGAGCGCACGCTCACCACCACGGTCGACAACATCCAGCACATCGAATCGACGACCATCAACGGCCTCACGATCATCAAGGTCTTCTTGCAGCCGAGCGCGAGCCTCGACACCGCGAACGCCCAGGTGACCGCGATCGCGCAGACGCTGCTGCGCAGCCTACCGCCCGGGACGCAGCCGCCCCTCATCATCAATTACAGCGCCTCGAGCGTTCCCGTGCTCCAGCTCGGGCTTTCCGGCAAAGGCCTCACCGAGCAGCAGCTCTACGATCTCGGCATCAACTTCCTGCGCATCCAGCTCGTCACCGTGCCGGGCGCCGTCATCCCCGCCCCCTATGGCGGCAAGCAGCGCCAAACGATGATCTATCTCCGCCCCGATCTGCTGCTGGCCAAGGGGCTGACCCCGGTCGATGTGCTGACCGCGGTCACCAATCAGAATCTCGTCTTGCCCTCCGGCACGGCGAAGATCGGCGCCTTCGAATACGACACGCGGCTCAACGCCGCGCCGCGCACCATCGCCGAGCTCAACGATCTGCCGATCAAGGTGGTAAACGGCTCGACCATCTATCTGCGCGACGTCGCGACCGTCAGCGACGGCTTCCCGCCCCAGACCAACATCGTGCGCCAGGACGGGCAGCGCGGCGTGATGTTCAGCGTCCTCAAAGCCGGCACCGCCTCGACGATCGACGTGGTGAAGGGCATCCGCGCCCTGATCCCGCGCGTGCTCGAGACGCTGCCGCCCGCCTTGAAGGTCACGCCCTTCGCCGATCAGTCGATCTTCGTCAGCGCCGCCGTCTCGGGCGTCATCCGCGAGGCGGTGATCGCGACCGCGCTCACTGCGCTGATGATCCTCGTCTTCCTCGGCAGCTGGCGCAGCACGCTCATCATCGCGGTCTCGATCCCGCTCTCGATCCTCGGCGCGGTGATCGTGCTGGGCTTTCTCGGCCAGACCATCAACATCATGACCCTGGGCGGGCTCGCCCTCGCCGTCGGCATCCTCGTCGACAACGCCACCGTCACGATCGAGAACATCGAGCGCCACATCGAGGAATCGACCGAGCTCCACGCCGCCATCCTCGAAGGCGCGGCGCAGATCGCCGTCCCGTCGCTAGTCGCGACGCTCTGCATCTGCGTCGTCTTTCTGCCGATGTTCTTCTTGAGCGGCGTTGCGAAATACCTCTTCGTGCCGCTCGCCGAGGCGGTGGTGCTAGCGATGCTGTGGTCCTACCTCTTGTCGCGCACGCTGGTCGCGACCATGGCAATGTACCTCTTGCGGCGAAAGGCGCATCGCGACGCGCCCTCGCGCAATCCGCTGGTGCGCGCGCAACAGGGCTTCGAGCGCGGCTTCAACGCCTTCCGCGCCTGGTATCACGATCTGCTGACGGTGCTGGTGGCGCGGCGCATTCTGTTCATCCCCGCCTTTTTCGCTGCCTGCCTCGCTGCGTTCCTGCTCGCGCCACTGCTCGGCCAGGACTTCTTTCCCGCCACGGATAACGGGCAGATGATCCTTCATCTTCGCGCGCGCTCGGGAACGCGCATCGAGGAAACCGCGAAGCTGACCGATCAGGTCGAGGATTTCCTTCGACGCAAGCTGCCGCGCGGCGAGATCGCGAGCATCCTCGACGACATCGGCCTTCCCTACAGCATCATCAACTACATGTATTCGACGTCGGGCCTGATCGGCGCGGGCGATGCCGACATCATGATCGCGCTTCAGGAAGATCACCGGCCGACCGCCGACTATGTGCGCCTGCTGCGCCGCGAGCTGCCGCGCGCCTTCCCGGGCGTCACCTTCTATTTCCTGCCCGCCGACATCGTCAGCCAAATCCTCAATTTCGGCATTCCGGCGCCGCTCGATATTCAGATCGACGGCTCCAATCTCGAGGGGAATCGTGAGGTCGCGGACAAGATGCTCGAGGAGTTGCGCCGGGTGCCGGGCATTGTCGATGCGCGCATCCAGCAGCGCTTCGACTATCCCGCCCTTAACATCGCCGTCGACCGCGTCAAGGCGGCGCAAAGCGGCTTGACCGAGCACGACGTCGCGAGCAGCGTGCTCAACATCCTCAGCGGCAGCAACCAGGTGACGCCGATGTTCTTCCTCAACCAGGAGAACGGGGTCAATTACAGGCTCACCGCCCAGGCGCCGCAATACGATATCCAGTCGCTGCAGAACATCGCCAATATTCCGGTGAGCGCCGATGGCGGCCGCGCCAACCAGATCCTCGGCAATGTCGCGACCATCAAGCGCGCCTCGGAAATGGCGGTGATCTCGCACTACAATATCCGCCGCGTGGTCGATATCTACGCTGCGGTGCAGGATCGCGATCTCGGCGCCGTCGGCCGCGACGTCGCACGCATCGTCGACGCCAACCGCCCGCACCTGCCGCGCGGCAGCTTCGTCACCCTGCGGGGCCAGGTCGAGACGATGCGCAGCTCCTATCTCAACCTCATGGGCGGCCTCGCCTTCTCGATCATTCTGGTCTATCTCTTGATCGTCGTGAACTTCCAGTCCTGGCTCGACCCGTTCATTATCATCACCGCGCTCCCGGCGGCGCTGGCCGGGATCGTGCTCTTCCTGTTCTTCACCCACACCACCTTGAGCGTACCGGCGCTGATGGGCGCGATCATGTGCATGGGCGTCGCCACCGCCAACAGCATTCTCGTCGTCTCCTTCGCGCGCGAGCGGCTCGCCTTGCATGGCGACGCGGTCCGAGCCTCGATCGAGGCCGCGTTCACGCGGCTGCGGCCCGTGCTCATGACCTCGCTCGCCATGATCATCGGCATGATTCCGATGGCCTTGGGCCTCGGCGAAGGCGGCGAAGAGAACGCACCGCTCGGCCGCGCCGTCATCGGCGGGCTGCTCCTTGCGACCGTCGCAACGCTGGTCTTCGTGCCCTCGGTCTTCAGCCTGCTGCACCACCGCAAGCCCAAGCCCGGTCCGGCGGAGGCGCGTTGATGGCCGACAGCCCCGCCGCCTCGCCCCTCTCGCGCCGCGGCGCGATCGCTCTCGCCGCGATTGCGCTCCTTCTCGGCCTCGGTATTTATTTCGGCGTCCGCGGCCGCGACGCCGCCGAGACCGCTCTCGCCGAGGTGACGCAGGAAACGGCGGTCCCCACGGTCGAGGTGGTTCACCCGGAAGGCCAGCCGCCCGACCAGCAGATCGTGCTTCCCGGCAACGTGCAAGCCTTCGAGGACACGCCGATCTATGCCCGCGCCAGCGGCTATCTCAAGCGCTGGTATTTCGATATCGGCGCCGCGGTGAAGCGCGGCGATCTCCTTGCCGAGATCGAAAGCCCGGAGCTCGACCAGCAAGCGCGCCAGGCGCGCGCCGATCTGGCGACCGCCGAGGCCAATCTCGCCGTCGCCGACAGCAATTGGAAGCGCAACCAAGCGCTCTTCAAGAATGGTTGGGTGTCGGCCCAGGCGCGCGACACGGCGCTCGGTGCCTACAATGCCGCCAAGACCACCGTTGCCTCCAAGCAAGCCGACGACCAAAGGCTGGCGCAGATGCAAGCCTATGAGAAGGTCTATGCGCCGTTCGACGGCATCATCACCGCGCGCAACACCGATATCGGCGCGCTGATCGACGCGGGCGCGAACGCTTCGGCGCGCGCGCTGTTCCGTCTCTCCTCGATCAAGAAGGTGCGCGTCTTCATCGCCGTGCCGGAGATGGACCGCCGCGCGGTGCGCACCGGCGCCGCGGCGAGCGTCACCCTCGACGAGTTTCCCGGCACGGTCTTCCCCGGCAAGGTCGTGCGCAACAGCAACGCGATCGATCCGGTGTCGCGCACCCTCAACGTCGAGATCGATGCCGACAATCCCGACGGCAAGCTGCTACCCGGCGCCTATGCCTTCGTCCATCTCGCCTTGCCCGATGACGGGCACGCCGCGAGCGTCACCGTCCCGGCGGAAGCCTTGATCTTTCGCAAGGAAGGACCGCGCGTCGCGCTCGTTCGCGACGGCAAGGCGAAGCTCGTCGCGATCAAGATCGGCCGCGACTATGGCAACAAGGTCGAGGTGGTCGCGGGCCTCGGCCCGGAGGACGAGGTGATTCTCGATCCTTCGGATTCCCTGACCGACGGAACGGCGGTCCGCCTCCGCTCCGAAGCGCTGGTCCGGTCCGCGCCGTAGGGCGCAGACATTCGCCTCGGCTTGCGTTGCCCGCGCGATGGCGGGAACCTCCGGCGCGGTGCGGGGTTGTGGGCCCGAGAGGCCATGCGCGCCCGTTTGTCTGTTCCGTCCGAACCTCTCCAAGCACCCACCGCCGGGCATTGCCGCATCGCCGTGCTGCAACAGGGATGGGCGACATGGATGAAGATTCCGGCATGAAAGAGCAGGCTCAGCGTTTCGCCGAGCAGCAAAAGGACAGCGGCGCGGAAAAGATCGGCGGCGTCGCCAAGGCGATCCACGGCGTCGCGCAGGGGCTGGAGGCCGAGATGCCGCAGGCCGCTGCCTATGTTCACGACGCGGCCGGACGGCTGCAGCAAGCCGCGGCAAAGCTCCATGAGAACACGATCGAAGAATTGCTGCGCGGCGCGGGGCGCTTCGCCCGCGAGCGGCCCGTGGTCTTCTTCGGCGGGGCCGTCCTCGCAGGATTTGCCCTGTCGCGCTTCCTGAAAAGCTCCGCCGATCGCCGGCGCAGCTAGGAGGAACCGATGGCCTTCAATGTAAGCACGCGCTCGATCCCCGAGATCCTGACCGATGTGGTCAACCAGTTCTCGACCTTGCTCGGCAAAGAACTGCACCTCGCGCGCGCCGAACTCGGCGAGAATATCGCCAAGGCCGCCTCGGGCCTCGGCCTCGCGGTCGTCGGGGCGGTGCTGCTGATCCCGGCCCTCACCGTTCTGCTCGCCGCCGCGGTGATCGCCCTCAACCAATACGGCCTGGCGGCGCCGCTTGCCGCGGTTGCCATTGGCGGCGGCGTATTTATCATCGGCGTCATCCTTCTGTTCCTCGGCATCGGCCGCCTCAAGGCGAAACAAATGCTCCCGAGCCGAACCCTTCACCAACTGCAGCGTGACGCATCGACCGCAAAGGACCAGATGAGGCAGAAGCATGAGTTACACCGAGCAGCTTGAACGCGATTCCGAGGCGGCACGGCGCCGCCTCGCCGAGGACCTCGACGAGCTGCGCGAGCGGATCACGCCGGGGCAGCTCGTCGATCAGCTCGTCGACTATGTCCAGGAAGGCAGCGGCGGCACGTTCTTCCGCAACCTCAAGCGCCAGACGCTCGGCAATCCCTTGCCGGTGACGCTGATCGGCGCGGGGCTGGCCTGGCTAATGCTGGCACGCGGCGGCAATGACGGGGGTGCACCGGCTGCACGACGCTGGGACACCAGCGCGGCGCGCAACCAAATCGGCGACGCCGCCGACACTGCGGTGCGATCGACGGCCGAATTCGCGGCCTCGACCAGCGATGCGGCAGCGCGCGCTTTCGGCACGGCGGCCGAGCGAGCCTCCCGCACCAGCGCGGCCTTCGCCGAGGGGGCGCGCAGCGCGGGCCGCAACGCGGCCGGGGCCGGGCGCGACGTCTTCGATTTCGCGCGCGAGCAGCCGCATTTGCTGGCGGGGATCGGCATCGCCCTCGGCGCCGCCCTCGCCGCGATCCTCCCGCGCACCGAAGCTGAAGACAATCTGCTCGGCGAGGCCAGCGACGCGCTCGCGCGCGGCTATGACAAGGCCAGCGCCGTCGGCGAAGAGACACTCGAGGCGGCCAAGGACGAGGTCGAGAGAGCCGCCGCGGAGGCGCCCGGCGACGGCGTCGAGCACGGCGCGCACGAGACCACGCCGCATGGCGCCGCGTGACGCGCGGCGTTCGGTAGAGAACGCAAGAGGGCGCTTCCGTCCAGCTTCGGCCTGGGCAATCGCAACGACGCTGCTGCTGCTCGCCACGGGCTTCAAGACGCCGGGTGCGTCGAACGGCTTCGACGAGGCGGGGCGCGACGGCGCGCGCGGCCGGGCGGCCGATTCGCCAGCCGAGATTCCGCCGCCCGGGTGGAAGGACATCCTCCTGCGCGTCTACAACAATATCTGGGAGCATCGCATCCTCTCGATCGCGGGCGGCGTCACCTTCTATTCGATCCTCGCGATCTTCCCGGGCATCGCCGCGCTGGTCTCGCTTTAC
>DATNGG010000011.1:0-26768 GCA_035605975.1 Allostellaceae bacterium
CCGCCGCCAGCGCGCGGGCGAGGAAGCCCGCGGTGTAGCCGAGCCCGAAGCAGAACAGCGACGGCGTGGCACTCATTCGGCGGCGCCGCGCGCTTCCGCCTCGAGCGCACGCTCCATCACGCCCTGGCGCGAGCGCGCCCAGGCCCAATAGGCGATGCACAGCACGGCGCCAACGGCGACCGCGAGGCGCAGGCCGACGAGCGATGCCAGCCAGCCGAGGATGAGCGCGTTGAGCGCCGGGCCGCCACGGAACAGCATGCCATAAAGCGCCATGACGCGGCCGCGCATCGCCGGGTCGACCGTGCTCTGGACGAGGGTCTGCGCGCTGATGCCGGTGGTGATCAGCGAGAAGCCGCAGACGAAGACGCAGGCGAGCGCGAACCAGTAATTCGCCGTAGCGGTGAAGCCCAGCACGGACAAGGCGACGAGGAGGACATGGCTCATGATGAGCGAGGTCAAGCCCTGGATGCCCTGACGGCGCACCATCCATATCCCGCCGGTGACCGCGCCGAGGCCGAGCGTCGCGACGAGCCAGGAGAGGCCGATGGGACCGCGGCCGAAGACCACATCGGCGAAACCGGGAAACAGCTCGACGAAGCCGCGGATGCTGAGCGAGGTGACGGCGAAGAGAAAGATGATCGGCCCGATGCCGGGATGATGCAGCGCGTAGGCGTAGCCCGCCAGTGTGTCGCTGACGAATTCGCGCCGCCGGGCGTCCATCCGGTGCTCGTCAGGCGCCAACCTCACCTGGGTCAGCGCAGCGAGGAAGGCGAGATAGGTCAGGCTGTTGAGCGCGAAGGCCAAGGCGACGCCGCCGTGATAGACGATCGGCCCAGTGATCGCCGGGCCGACGAAGCGCGCGCCGTTGAAGACCAGCGCGTTGAGCGCCACCGCCGATGGCAGGCTGGCGCGGTCGACGAGGTTGGGGATGAGCGCCAGCCGCGCCGGCTGGTTCACCGCGTTGATGATGCCGAGCACCAGCGTCAGCGCCAGGAGGCTGGCGATAGTGATGGCGCCGCTATAGGTCAGCAGCGCCAGCAGCGCAGCTTGCGCCATCGCCAGGATCTGCGTTAGCGCGACGAGGCGCACGCGGTCGAGCCGGTCGGCGAGCACGCCGGCGAACGGGCTCAGCAGCAGCGTCGGCATCAGATCTGCGACGGCTACGACGCCGAGCCAGGCCGGCGAGTGGCTCAACTCCCAGGCAAGCCAGCCGACCGAAAACCGCTGCATCCACGAGCCAATGAGCGAGATCGAATTTCCGGCCGTATACACGCGGTAGTTGCGGATGCGGAAGACCCGCACTGCGTTCTCAAACCCCGCCATCCGCGCGCCTCACGCCCCCATCACCGTCAGCCCGATCGCCGCATGCGCGCGAAGATGTTACCAGAGCGGCACCGCGCGTGATTTATAAAAACGCGACAAGGGCAACCCCTGCGGCGCGCTTACCGCGAGCGGCGTCATCGCGTATACTGGGCGATCACGCCGCGATGTTGAAAAGCGAGGATTTTATGAAACGTGTCGTGATAGCGGGTGCGCTGCTGGCGGTCCTCGCCGGCGGCAGCATCGCCTATCAGACGCTGATCGCCGAGCCGGCGCGCTCGCAAACCGCGGCGCCGCCGCGCGGCGGCCCGGTGGTGCCGGTGGTCGTCGCCGTCGCCAAGCGCGAGGCGACGCCGGTGCGGCTCGACGCGGTCGGCACCGTCCAGACCATCGCCAGCGTCGCGATCAAGTCGCGCATCGACGGCCAGATCGCCGAGGTCACGGTGCAGGATGGCCAATACGTCAAGGCAGGCGACCCGGTGCTGCTGCTCGACAGCCGCGCGGCGCAGGCGCAGGTGCGCCAGATGGAAGCGCGGCAGGCGCGCGACCGTGCGCAGCTCGCCAACGCCAAGCGCGACGTCGACCGCTTCGCGCCGCTGGTCGCCAAGGATTTCGTGTCGCACCAGCAATACGACACGGCGGCGACCACCGCCCAGGCGCTCGAGGCCAGCGTCAAGGCCGACGAGGCGGCGCTCGAGAATGCTCGAGTGCTGCTCACCTACTATACGATCACCGCACCGATGGACGGGCGTATCGGCACGATCGCGCTCAAGGCCGGCAGCAACGTCAAGGCCAACGACGTCCCCATCCTCACGATCAACCAGACCAAGCCGATCTGGGTCGCGTTCTCGCTGGCCGAAAGGGATTTCCCGGCGGTGCGGCGCGCGATGGAGGTGGGCGCGGTCGAGGACGACGTGGCGGCGCCCGGCGACAGCGAGGCACCCGAGCGCGGCCGCGTCGCGTTCTTCGAGAACGCCATCGATACCACCACCGGTACGATCAGCCTCAAGGCTACCTTCGACAATCCGCAGGAGCGGCTGTGGCCGGGCGAGTTCGTCAATGTCTCGGTCATGCTCAGCGTCGAGCAGGAGGCACTGGTCGTGCCGCAGGCGGCGGTGCAAGTCGGGCAGAACAACACCTATGTCTTCGTCGTCAAATCCGACAACACCGCCGAGATGCGCCCGGTGCAGGTGACCCGCGCCATCGCCGGCAAGAGCGTGATCGCCAAGGGGTTGGAGCCGGGCGAGCAGGTGGTGACCGACGGCCAGCTTCGCCTCACCAACGGCAGCCGCGTCGAGATCCGCCCGGCCGACCGCCAGGGCAAACCCGGTAGCCCGTCATGACGCTCCCGGAGCTGTGCATCCGTCGTCCGGTCATGACGACGCTGCTCATGCTGGCCTTCGTCATTTTCGGCATGTTCAGCTATCGCCTCTTGCCGGTGGCGGCGATCCCGCGCGTCGACTTCCCAACGATCGTCGTCTCGTCGGTGCTGCCCGGCGCCAGCCCGGAATCGATGGCGTCGTCGGTGGCGACGCCGCTCGAGCGCCAGTTCGCGACCATCGCGGGCCTCGATTCGATGACCTCGACGAGCGGCCAGGGCGTTACGACGATCACCATGCAGTTCAACCTGGACCGCAACATCGACGGCGCGGCGCTCGACGTCCAGGCGGCGATCACCACGGCGGCGCGCAAGCTGCCGATCGAGATGACGACGCCGCCGAGCTTCCAGAAGGTGAATCCCGCCGACCAGCCGGTGCTCTACATCTCGCTCAACTCCGAGACGCTGCCGCTCTCGGCGGTCGACGAGTATGCCGAGACGCTGATGGCGCAGCGCATCTCGATGCTGTTGGGCGTGGCGCAGGTCCAGGTCTTCGGCTCGCAGAAATTCGCCGTGCGCGTCCAGGTCAAGCCCGATGCGCTCGCCGCCAAGGGCATCAGCATCGCCGACGTGCAGACCGCCGTCGCCGCCGCCAATTCCAACACGCCGGTCGGCCAGCTCAGCGGACCCGACCAGAGCTTTACGCTGCAGGCCAACGCGCAGCTCGCCGACGCGGCGCAGTTCCGCCGCATCCCGATCGCCTATCGCAACGGCGCGACGGTGCGGCTCGGCGACGTCGCAACGGTCATCGATAGCGTCGAGAACGACAAGATCGCCAGCTGGTACAACGGCCGCCGCGGCGTCGTCCTATCGGTGCTGCGCCAGCCCGACGCCAATACCGTCGAGGTCGTGAATAGCGTCAGGGCACTCATCCCGATCTTTCGTGCCCAGGTGCCGCCATCGGTCAACATCGAGGTGCTGAGCGACCGCTCGATCTCGATCCGGAACGCCGTCGATGACGTGCAGGTCACGCTGATGATCACCGTGGCGCTGGTGATCCTGGTGATCTTCCTCTTCCTGCGCAACGTCACGGCGACGATCATTCCGGCGCTGGCGCTGCCGGTGTCGATCATCGGCACCTTCGCCGGCATGTATGTGCTGGGTTACTCGATCGACAACCTGTCGCTGCTGGCGCTGACGCTGTCGGTGGGATTCGTCGTCGATGACGCCATCGTCATGCTCGAGAACATCGTGCGCCATATCGAGAACGGCAAGCGCCCGATGGAGGCCGCGTTCCAAGGATCGCGCGAGGTGGCGTTCACCATCCTGTCGATGACCGTGTCGCTGGTCGCGGTGTTCATTCCGGTGCTGTTCATGAGCGGCGTGGTCGGCCGCGTGTTCCGCGAATTCGCGGTCACCATCAGCATGACAATCCTGATCTCCGGCTTCGTCTCATTGACGCTGACGCCGATGCTTGCCTCGCGGCTGATCAAGCCGCATCACGGCGAGCACCACAATCTCGCGTATCGCGCCTTCGAACGTGGATTCAACACGCTGCTCGCCGGTTACAGGGCTGGGCTCAGCACCGTGATGCGCTGGCGCCGCACGACACTTTTCGTCACGATCTGCTCGGTCGTGCTCTCGGGCTACCTCTTCGCCATCATTCCGAAGGGCTTCTTCCCGATCGTCGACAACGGCGCGCTGATCGCCTCGACCGAGGCCGCGCAAGATATTTCCATGAAGGGCATGGAGCAGCATACGCTCGAAGTGGCGCGCGTGATCGGGGCCGATCCGAATGTAAGCGACGTCACCGCCTTTGTTGGTGCCGGCGGCAGCAACCCCGCGCTGAACACCGGACGACTCTTCATTCAGCTCAAGCCGCGCACCGAGCGCGCGCTGTCGGCCACCCAGGTCATTCAGGAGCTGCGGCCCAAGGTGGCGCGTGTCGTCGGCACGAACACCTTCTTCCAGCCGCTGCAGGACATCAATCTCGGCGGGCGGCCCTCGAAGAGCCAGTTCCAGTACACGCTGCAGGACGGCGACACGACCGAACTCTACAAATACGCCGAGTTGATGGAGAGCCGCATGCGCGGTCTCGGCGGCGTGCAGGATGTGACCTCGGATCTGCAGCTCCGCAACCGGCTCGCGCTGATCAACATCAATCGCGACAAAGCGGCCCAGATGGGCATCACCGTCGACCAGATTCGCAACACCTTCTACAGCGCCTTCGGCACCCGCCAGATCTCGACGATCTACGAGCCGTCGAACAGCTATGAGGTGATCCTCGAGCTCGATCCGGCTGACCAGCAATCGCCGGCCGATCTCTCGAAAATCTATGTACGCGCCTCATCCGGTCAGATGGTCCCGCTCGCCGCGGTCGCATCGGTCAGCGAGGGCATCGGTCCCGTCACGATCAACCACCAGGGCCAGCTTCCGTCGGTTACGATCTCCTTCAACCTGCAGCCCGGCTTTTCGCTCGGCAGCGCCATCGACGAGATCAAGCAGCTCGAGCAGAGCGTCAATCTGCCGGTCTCGGTGAGCAGCAGCTACCAGGGCAACGCGCAGGTCTTCCAGCAGGCGCTGCAGGGCCAGGGCCTGCTGCTGTCGGCCGCGGTGATCGTCATCTACATCGTGCTCGGCATTCTCTACGAGAGCTTCATCCATCCGATCACGATCCTGTCCGGCTTGCCGGCGGCGGGGCTCGGCGCGCTGCTGACGCTGATGCTCTTCCATCAGGATCTGAGCGTCATCGCCATCATCGGCGTCGTCATGCTGATCGGCATCGTGAAGAAGAACGCGATCATGATGATCGACTTCGCGCTCGAGCGTCAGCGTACCGGCAAAGTCACCGCCGAAGAGGCAATCTTCGAAGCCTGCTTGCTGCGCTTCCGGCCGATCATGATGACGACGATGGCGGCGATCATGGGCGGCCTGCCGATCGCCATCGGCTGGGGCGAAGGCGCCGAGCTGCGCCAGCCGCTGGGGCTCGTCGTCGTCGGCGGCCTCGTCGTCTCGCAATCCCTCACCCTGTTCATCACGCCGGTGATCTACCTTTATTTCGAGCGGTTGCGTCTCTACTTCGCGGGGAGCGCGACCCCGGCCCCCGCGACGGCGCCGCGCGCCCTCGCCGATCCGCACGCGGTGCGCGAACCGGGTGAATAGGGCAGCGCCGCACCGCGCCGCGCTTCTGCTCCCGGCGCTTCTTCTTCTCGCACTCGCCGCTGCGCCGGCCCGCTCCGAGGAGAAGCTGCCCGTCCCCCTCAAGCTCGCGCCCTCCGCCGCCCAGCAATACGACGAATGCCTTGCGCTGGCGCGAAAGGACCCGCAGCGCGCCTATGACCGGGCGACAACCTGGCGCAACACCGGCGGCGGGTTTCCCGCCGATCACTGCGCCGCCGTCGCGCTCGTCGAGATGCGGAAATACACCGAGGGCGCGCAGAAGCTCGAAGGCATGGCCGGCGCGATGATGCAGGCCGCCCCGGCGATGCGCGCCGAAGCGCTCGAACAGGCCGGCAATGCCTGGCTGCTCGCGAACAAGCCCGTTGCCGCCAAGGCCGATTTCGATGCCGCTTTGGCGCTGAAGCCCAACGATCCCGAGATTCTGATCGACCGCGCCGAGGCGAGCGCGCTCAACGAGAAATTCTTCGACGCCATCGACGATCTCAACCGCGTGCTCGACGCCACGCCCAAGCGCGTCGATGCGCTGATCTATCGCGCCTCGGCCTATCGCCAGCTCGGCAGCCTCGATTTGGCGCTCGACGATGCGACGCGCGCGCTGACGCTCGATCCCAACGCCCTCGCCGGCCTCTTGGAGCGCGGCAATATAAGGCGCCTCAAGGGCGATCGCGACGGCGCCAAGAGCGACTGGCAGCGCATCCTGCAGCTCGATGCGAAAGCGCCGGAGGCGAAGGCCGCGCGCGACAATCTCGCCCGGCTGGAGGCGGCGGGCCCGGCCGAGGCCGGCGTGGGCGCCGCGAAACCCGCCAAGCCCTGATCGGCTCAGAAATCGAGATCGGCGTAGTGCTTGGGGGGCGGGGCGCCCGGGATATGGTCGGCGAGGATCGGGCGGAAGGCCGGCCGCGATTTCACCCGCGCATACCAATCCTTGGCCGGCTCATGCTCGTCCCAGACCACGTCGTCGAGATAGTCGAGCGCCGAAAGATGGGCAGCCGCGGTGATGTCGGCCAGCGAGAAATGATCGCCGGCGAGCCAGCGCCGGCGCTCCGCGAGATAGGCGACGTAGTCGAGGTGGTGGCGCAGATTGGCCTTGCCGGCACGGATCACCGCGGAATCCGGCTGGCCGAAGCCGAGAAACCGTTTCATGAATTTCTCGCCGATCAAATGCTCGGTGACCTCGCGGTTCATCTTCACGTCGAACCAGGCAACGAGCCGGCGCACCTCGGCCCGGTCGATCGGATTGAGTCCCAAGAGCAGCTTCTCGCGATAGGTCTCGTCGAGGAACTCGGCGATGGCGCCGGCATCGGCGAGAACGGTGCCGTCGGGCTCGACCAGCACCGGCACCTCGCCGGCCGGGTTGAGCGCGAGGAATTCGGGACGCCGCTCCCACACCCGCTCGGCCTTCATCGAGAAATCGAGATTTTTTTCCTGCAGAACGACGCGGATTTTGCGCGAGAACGGCGAAAGCCAAAGATGGTAGAGCAGCCGCATGGTCGTCCGCATCGTACTCAAAAGCGCGGCCGCTGCAAAACCATACTGCATCGGATCGCGCGCGGACTGGCCGAAGCGCGGCCGATGAGCTATGGCTTGAGGCGATGACCAAGGCCGAGCGGGCCGAAGCAACCGTGCTGATCGACTTTTGGTTCGGCCGGCCCGATTCGGCCGAACGCTTCAAGCCGCGCGAGGTCTGGTTCAAGGTCGATCCCGATTTCGACGCGGCGTTGCGCGCGCGGTTTCAGCCGCTTCAGCAGCGGGCGGCGCGCGGCGGCTGTGCCGATTGGGCCGAGGAGGCCGAGCCCTGCCTCGCGCTGATCCTGCTTCTCGACCAATTGCCGCGCAATCTCTATCGCGGCCGGCCCGAGGCCTTCGCGACCGACGCGATGGCCCGCGACGCCGCCCGCGCCGCGCTGGCGCATGGCTTCGACCGCTCGCTGCCCGCGGTATGGCGCCAATTCCTCTATCTCCCCTTCGAGCACAGCGAGGACCTCGCCGACCAGGAGAAGAGCGTCGCCCTGTTCGAGGCGCTGGCACGGGATCCGGCTATGGCCCGGGGCGGCGATTACGCGCGGCGTCACCACGACATCATCGCGCGGTTCGGGCGCTTTCCACATCGCAACCGCATCCTCGGGCGGGCTTCGAGCACCAAGGAAGAGGAATTCCTTAAAGGCCCGAATTCGTCGTTCTGACCCTCACGCCAGATGCGTGGCGAGGCCGCGGCCGCCGCGGCGATAGCGGTCGAGATAGGAGGGGAGGACGAGCTCCAGCGCGGTCGGCGCGATGCCAAGCTCGGCAAGGCCGGGCGCACCCGCGTGCGCGACGGTGTCGCTGCGCAAGAGCCGCAGCTGATCGCGCGTCAGGGGCGGATTGGGCAGCCATTCGAGAAACGCCGCCATGATACCGGCAAGACCGAAGGGTAGCGGCAGAAGCAGCCGCTTTCGGCCGATGACATGCAGCATGAGCGCAAAAAGCTGGCGCAGCTCGAAGACCGCCGGGCCCGCAAGCTCATAGGTGCCGCCCGCCGCATCGCCGCGGCCGAGCACAGCGGCGATCGCCGCCGCCACGTCGCCGACATAGACCGGCTGGAACCGCGTATGGCCGCCGCCGATCAGCGGCAGCGCCGGCGCATAGCGCGCCATCGCCGCAAAGCGGTTGAAGAAGGAATCCTCGGGACCGAAGACCAGCGAGGGCCGCAGGATCACCGCTTCGGGAAAGGCGTTGCGCACCGCCTCCTCGCCCGCGGCCTTGCTGCGCGCATAGACGGAAGACCCGCCGCTCTCTGCCGCGAGCGCCGAGATATGGACGAAATGCCGGACGCCCGCTGCTTTGGCGAGCCGGGCGAGCGCTTCCGGGCCCTGGCGGTGCAGCAGATCGAAGCGTTGGCGGCCGCGCTCATAGAGAATTCCGACGGCGTTGACGACGGCATCGGCGCCCGCCACCACCGCGGCAAGGCCGCGCTCGTCGGCGATATCGACATCGAAGGTCGCGACCTGCCCGACATCGCCCATCGGCCGCAGGAAGCCGGCTTGGCGCGCGCCGCGCGAGCAGGCGCAGATGACCGCGCCTTCCGCCGCGAGCTGTCGCACCGCATAGCGGCCGATGAAGCCCGAAGCGCCGATGACCGTGATCCGCCGAGGCAGCATGGCGGCGATCTATACATCAGCGCCCGCCCGGTTGCGAGAGCGCCGCGCCGCCGCGCCGAGGTTGCGATTGACATCATGCGGCGTGCCGCCTAATCACCGGGCGGCGCCCTGGTGGCGGAATTGGTAGACGCGCTAGATTCAGGTTCTAGTGGCCGAAAGGTCGTGGAAGTTCGAGTCTTCTCCAGGGCACCAGGACGACGAGCAGAGACGCGTGACGATTCATCTCCACAAAGGCGATCTTCCGGCCAACGTCAAATTCGAGACGAGTGTCGCGATCGACACCGAGACGATGGGCCTCAACCCGCTGCGCGACCGGCTATGCCTGGCGCAGCTCTCGGCGGGCGATGGCGACAGCCATCTCGTCCAGTTCGCGCCGGGCGCCTACAACGCACCCAATCTGCGCACGCTGCTGGCCGATCCGACCGTGCTGAAGCTGTTCCATTTCGGACGCTTCGACATCGCCGTGCTCGCGCATTACCTGGGCGTGGTCGCGGCACCGGTCTATTGCACCAAGATCGCCTCGAAGCTCGCGCGCACCTTCACCGACAGGCATGGGCTCAAGGATCTGTGCCGCGAGCTGTTGGGGATCGAGCTGTCGAAGCAGCAGCAGAGCTCGGATTGGGGGGCGCCGAGCCTCACCGAGGAACAAAAGCGCTACGCTGCCTCGGACGTGCTTCATCTTCACGCCCTCAAAGTGAAGCTCGATGAGATGCTGGTGCGCGAAAACCGCCAGCAATTGGCCCTCGCCTGCTTCGCCTTCCTGCCGACGCGGGCCTTTCTCGACCTGACCGGCTTCGAAAACCTCGATATCTTCGAGCATTGACGGCAATTCCTGCGCTGCGGCATAAAGCCCAGGCGCAGCCCCCTCGATTGACCCGAAGGGGATGCGAGGCCATAGTTTCCCCTAAGCTTGGGGTATAGGCAGGCGGCGCCGGTCAGGACGAGGTGCGCCCGCGGCACCACGCCTTGCCCTTGGAATGACCCATTCGACAGGACGATCCGGTAAAACGGGCGATGCCGAAAGACGCAACCGATAACGCGATTGGCGTTGCACGGCGGGTGCTGCGCACGGAAATCGCCGGCTTGACCGCGCTGATCGACGGGCTCGATGCGCGCTTTGCCGCGGCCGTCGATCTGCTCGCCGCGACCGCCGGCCGCATCACCGTCACCGGCATGGGCAAGAGCGGCCATGTGGCGCGCAAGATCGCCGCGACCTTCGCCTCGACCGGGAGCCCGGCGCAATTCGTTCATCCCGCCGAGGCCAGCCATGGCGATCTCGGCATGATCGCCGTGGGCGACGCCGTCCTCGCCCTCTCGAACTCCGGCGACACGGCCGAGCTCGAGCACATCGTCACCTATACGCGGCGGTTCCGCATCCCGCTGGTCGCGATGACGCGGCGCGACGGCAGCAGCCTCGCCGAAGCGGCGGATGTGGCGCTCGTCCTGCCTGCCTCGGACGAGGCCTGCCCGATGGGCCTCGCGCCCACCACCTCGACGACCATGATGCTCGCTTTGGGCGATGCCTTGGCGGTCGCGCTGCTCGAGCGCAACGGTTTCTCGACCGCCGATTTCCAGCAGCTGCATCCCGGCGGTCAGCTTGGCCGCCAGCTCCTGACGGTCGAGAACGTGATGCATGGCGGCGACGCCATACCGCTCGTTCCGCTCGGCACCGCCATGGCCGAGACGATCCTCGTCATGACCAAGAAAAGCTTCGGCTGCGTCGGCATCACCGATGCCGGCGGGCGCCTCGTCGGCGTTATCACCGATGGCGATTTGCGCCGCCATATGGGCGACGGGCTGCTGCGCTCCGTCGTCGACAAGGTGATGAGCAAGCAGCCCAAGACCATTCGCCCCAGCGCCCTCGCCGTGGAGGCGCTCGGCCGCATGAACCAATTGCCGCGGCCCATCACCAGCCTCTTCGTCGTCGACGATGAGCGCCGTCCCCTCGGCATCGTCCACATTCACGATTGCCTCAGAGCCGGCATCGCATGAAAGGACCGTTGCAATCCGCCGTCGCGCTGCATATGACGCTGCGGCGCCGGCTGCGGATCGATGACGGCCGCAGCCATACCCGCTTCGTGCAGCGGACGAAATGGACCTTGCCGGCGCTGGCGGTCGGCCTGCTGCTGCTGGTCGCGATCTGGCCCGAGCTCAATTCGGCGTTTCAGCATGTGCGCTTCGGCATACCGCGCATCGATTTGAGCGAGGCGCGCCGCCTGCGCATGGTCAATCCGCGCTATACCGGGATCGACCGCAACAGCCGCCCCTATGTCCTCACCGCCGACGCTGCGACCCAGGTGCCGCGCTCGGACGACCTCATCACCCTCGATGCGCCGAAGGCCGATCTGACGACCAAAAGCGGCAATTGGGTGCAGATTTCCGGCGATACCGGCGCCTATCAGAGCCAGCCGCAGCTGCTCGACCTTTACGGCGACGTTCAGCTCTACCAAGATCGCGGCAATGAGTTCCACACCGACAGCGCGCGGATCGATATGCTGAACGGAACCGCCGAGGGTCATGACGCCGTCTCGGGCCAAGGCCCCTTCGGCCATGTCACCGCCGAAGGCTTCACGCTTCACAACCGGGGCGACGTCATCATCTTCACCGGCAAGACCCATCTCACGCTTTTGCCGCGCCCAAAGGACGCCGAATGAGCGCCCGCTGGGTGCTGACGGGAAAAGCCGCGATGCTGGCCGTGGTTGCGGTCGGCCTCGGCCTCGCAACGCCCAGCCATGCCCAAAGCAAGAGCGCCGCTCCGGGGAGCGCGCTCGGCCTTGCCGGCGGGGATAACGGCAAGCCGATCAGCATCACCGCCGATAAGGGCGTCGAGTGGCAGCAATCGAATCAGGTCTATATCGCCCGCGGCAATGCCAAGGCGACGCGCGGCGAAACCAGCGTCAGCGCCGATACGCTCTACGCCTATTACCGCGCCGCGCCGGCCCGCCGCACGACCAAGGCCGAGGCGCCCGAGCCCGCGCTGCGCGGTGCCGATGCGCTCGATACCGGGTCGAGCCAGGTCTACCGCATCGAGGCCGACGGGCATGTGGTGTTCGCGACGCCGACCCAGACCGCCTATGGCGATCATGCGATCTACGATGTCGACCAGGCTTTGCTCGTCCTCACCGGCAAGAATTTGAAGATCGTCACCCCCCAGGAGACGATCACCGCGCGCGACAGCCTCGAATGGTACGACCAGAAGCAGATCGGCGTCGCCCGCGGCGATGCGCGCGCGGTGCGCCAGGGCCCCTCGCCCAAATCGATTCGCGGCGACGTGCTGATCGCCGAGATCACGAAGCCCGAGAACCAACCCTCGCGCGTCAGCAAGGTCGATGCGCACGGCCATGTCATCCTGACCTCGCAAGACGAAGTCGCGCGCAGCGACGCCGCGGTCTATAATCTCGAGACCGGAATCGCGACGCTGACCGGGCATGTCAGCCTGACGCGGGGAAGCAACGAGCTGCGCGGCGAGTACGGCGTCGTCGACACCAACCGCAACGTCGCACGCTTGTTGAGCATGCCGCCCTCGGCGACCGCCACCGGGCCGCGCCCGCGCGTCGAAGGCTTGCTCGTGCCGCAGGACAAGGGCGAAAAAGCCAAACCTTGAAGACCCGTTACAGAAAGTACCGCGCCTGATGCCCGAAAGCAGTTCTTCGCCACCGCGCCGCCCCGCCGCCGAAACCGGGCCGCGGCTGGTCGCCGACAATTCAGGGCTCGCCGCCTTTAATCTCGGCAAGAGCTTTAAAAAGCGCCCGGTGCTGCGCGAGGTCAATGTCACGGTCCAGCGCGGCGAGGCGGTCGGGCTGCTCGGCCCCAACGGCGCCGGCAAGACCACCTGCTTCTACATCATTACCGGCCTCATTCGCGCCGATGTCGGCACCATCCTGCTCGACGGCGAGGACATCACCGAGCTGCCGATGTATCGGCGCGCCCGCATGGGCATCGGCTATCTGCCGCAGGAGGCCTCGATCTTCCGCGGCCTCACGGTCGAGCAGAACATCCGCGCCGTGCTCGAAGTGTCGGAGCCGGTGCCGGAGCTGCGCGAGAACGCGATCGACTCGCTGCTCGCCGAGTTCTCGATCACCCATCTGCGCCGCGCGCCGGCGATGGCGCTGTCGGGCGGCGAGCGGCGCCGGGTCGAGATCGCGCGCGCCTTGGCGACCCAGCCGCATTTCATCCTGCTCGACGAGCCGCTCGCCGGCATCGACCCGATCGCCGTCAGCGACATCCGCGACCTGGTCGCGCATTTGAAGGACCGCGGTATCGGCGTCCTCATCACCGACCACAATGTGCGCGAGACCCTCGGCATCGTCGACCGCGCCTATATCCTTCATGAGGGCCAGGTGCTGATGGACGGGGCGCCGGGCGAGGTGGTGAACGACCCCAATGTCCGGCGGGTCTATCTCGGCGAGCGCTTCAGCCTCTAGGCCGCGCCTCGCCACCTTATTTTCGGCGCCTTCGGCATGCTTAACCGAAAATAAGGGAGTTGGTACGAAGTTTGCAGCGATGCTGAACTTCCGCTTATAACAACGCCATGGCCCTTTCCCAAAGGCTCGATCTTCGGCAGAGCCAGGCGCTGGTGATGACGCCCCAGCTGCAGCAGGCAATCAAGCTGCTGCAGCTCTCGAATATCGAGCTGGCGAGCTATATCGAGGGCGAGCTCGAACAGAATCCCCTGCTCGAGCGCGACGAGGGGCCGGCCGAGGACGCCATCGAAGCGCCGCCGGCACCGGCGGCCGAGCCCGCCGCGCCGAACGAGCCGGCGCGCGAAGAGCTGATCGAATCCTGGGACGCGATCGCCGGGGCGGAGGGCGAGGGCAAGCTCGACCTTGCCGGCGACCCGAGCGCCTGGAAAACCGGCGCCGCCCGGCCCGAGGATGGCGACCTGCCAGGGCTCGACCAGACCCTGGCGCGGGCGACGACCTTGCGCGAGCATCTCCTCGCCCAATTGGCGGAGGAGGTGCGCGATCCCGCCGACCGCGTGATCGGCGCCTATCTCGTCGATCAGATCGACGAGGCGGGCTATCTCACCATCGAAGGGCCGGCGGCGGCCGAGGTGCTGGGCTGCGCGCCCGAGCGCATCGAGCGGGTGGTGGCGCAGTTGCAGCGCTTCGATCCGCCGGGCATCTTTGCCCGCAACCTCGCCGAATGTCTCGCGATCCAATTGAAAGAGCGCAACCGCTACGATCCGGCGATGCAGGCGCTCATCGAGCATTTGCCGCTGGTCGCGAGCCGCGACATCGCCCAACTCCTGAAGCTCTGCGGCGTCGACGCGGCCGATCTCGCCGAGATGGTTCAGGAGCTGCGCGCCCTCGACCCGAAGCCGGGCCTCGCCTTCGACGGCGCCGTGGCGCAGCCGGTGGTGCCGGAGGTGTTCGTGCGGCCGCTCGGCACCGGCTGGGCGGTCGAGCTCAACAGCGATGCGCTGCCGCGGGTGCTCATCAACACGCGCTATTACGCCGAGGTGAGCGCGTCGCTGCACGGCAAATCGGCCAAGGACTATCTCGCCGAGCGCTATCAATCCGCCAATTGGCTGGTGAAGGCACTGCATCAGCGCGCGACGACCGTGCTGAAAGTCGCGCGCGAGATCGTCCGTCAGCAGGACGGGTTTCTGCGCCACGGCGTGCAGCATCTGCGCCCGCTGGTGCTGCGCGACATCGCGCAGGCGATCAGCATGCATGAGAGCACGGTGAGCCGCGTCACCACCAACAAATACATCATGACGCCGCGCGGCATTTTCGAGCTCAAATATTTCTTCACCGCCTCGATCGCCGCCGCGGCGGGGGGCGATGCGCTTTCGGCCGAGGCGGTGCGCTTTCGCATTCGCGCGCTGATCGATGGCGAGGCGAACGAAGTTTTGTCGGACGACCGGATCGTCGACATCTTAATGAAAGAGGGAATCGACATCGCGCGGCGCACCGTCGCGAAATACCGCGAAGCGATGAACATTCCCTCCTCGGTGCATCGCCGCCGCGAAAAAGCGCTGCACTTCTAATCCCTTGTGATCCTTTGCTCGATCGCGCCGCGTTTGCTTGACACGCCCGGGGCGCCTTCCGTAAGTTTTCGCGCCGCCAGCACAACGGGATCGCGATGGAAATCTGGGATCTGATCACTCCGGAACGCGTGATGGCAAAGCTGCGCGTGGCGAGCAAGCGACAAGTCTTGCAGGAGATCGCACGCCGCGCCGCTTCGCTGCTCGGCGAGGACGAGCACAAGATTTTCGAGACGCTCTTGGAGCGCGAGCAGCTCGGCACGACCGGCATCGGCGGTGGCACCGCGGTTCCGCATGGCCGCCTGCCGAATCTCACGCACTCGATCGGCCTCTTCGCCCGGCTGGAGAAGCCGGTCGATTTCGAGGCGATCGATTCGCAGCCGGTCGACCTGGTGTTCCTGCTGCTGACGCCGGCCGATGCGGGCGCCAATCACTTGAAGGCGCTGGCGCGAATCTCGCGGCTGATGCGCGACCGGGCGATGTGCGCCAAGCTGCGCGGCACCGAATCGGCCGACGCGATCTATGCGCTGTTAACCGATCGCGCCGCCAGCCACGCGGCTTAGAACGGCCGTTCCCAATTTCGGCTCAGTGCAGGCTGACCGGCTCGAGCTCGTTCTGGACGACCGCGCCGAACGCGATGTCGCGGCTGGGCGCCATGCCGATCTGCGTGCCGTCCGCCGCATGGATCGCGAACGCCGTCACGCCGTTGACGACGGTCGGGCGAATATAGGCGAGCTGCTGCATGCCCATCGCGGCGAAATCTTGCGGGGTAATTTGGCGTAGCTTTTCGGTGATCGTCATGACTCACTCCTTTGGCCGTTGACCGCCTTCCCGTTGTTGATCGCGATCGAACGAACCAGACCTTCGCTGGCGCGGCGGCGCAGATCGATGTGCAGCAACCCGTTCTCGAGCGCGGCGCCTGTCACCTCGATGCCGTCCGCCAGCACGAATGACCGTTGGAATTGACGCGCGGCGATGCCGCGATGGAGATAGACCCGCCCGGACTGCTCCTCCTCCTGCTTGCCGCGGATGACGAGCTGCTTGTCCTCGAGCTGAACCGAGAGCTCGCTCATCGTGAACCCCGCCACCGCGAGGGTGATGCGCAGCGCATCCTCGCCGATCTGCTCGACATTGTAGGGCGGATAGCCATCGGCCGTGGCCTTGGTGACGCGGTCGAGCGCTCGCTCGAACTGGTCGAAGCCCAAAAGCAGCGGCGAATTGAACAGCGATAAGCGCGACATCGGATCTCCTCAGGCGAGCGAGTCCAGGTTGGGGGTCCCCATCGGGCGACCTCGCAAACCTTGGGGCAACCCCTTGGGCATTGTCCCAGGATTAAGGTGGGAATGGACCGCCCCGCGGTCAAGACCCGGGTTCTGCCAGGGTTAACGCGGGGTTAACCGCCTCCGCGGGGGTCGAGGATGCTTGACGGCGGGGCGCGCGGATCAGCCTATGGGGCGGCGGCAGCAAAGGGGGATCAGCGCGATGCGGCGCCTCGTCGGTCTTGTTCTCGTTCTCCTGCTCGTCCTCGGGGCGATCGCCGACCGGGTTTCGGTGGTCGAGCTGATCCTGCGCCTCCCCTCCTGGGTGCAATTCGCCGTCGGCTGGCTGATCCCGCCCGAGACTTGGCTGATCGAGCAGCAGATTCATCCGCTGCCCCTCGTCTTGGCGGTGCTCGTCTTCTTCCTTCTGGTGGTGACGCCCGGCGATTTGCGCCGCGCTCTGCCCTGGCGGCGGAGCGCCGCCCCCGACCTCGCCTGGCGATGCGCGGCGGAGCGCGTGCCGCGCGATGCCGCGGATGAATTCCGCTGGGGCCTCGAGCGCTGCTATCAGCGCTATGCCGAGGCCTCGCAGATCGCCCCTGACCGAGCCGGCCTCGTCCGCCTGATCGACGGGTTGCGCTTTCCGCCCGATTTTCCGGGCGCCGCTGCCGATCCCGCCGCGGCGCAGGCCGCGTTCGGTCCCTGGCCCACCGCCGAAGGCGGCCAACTCTGGGCCTTCGCGCAGGACCTCTTTGCGACGATGCTGCACGCGCAATCGGGCGACTATCGTGGCATCGATACTGCGCGCTTTTTCACAGCGCAGCGCCAGGCCGCGCGGTTCTGGGATGAGTGCGGCCGTGCGCGCGCGGCACGGCGCGGCGCGGCGCGATTCCGCCGCGATCTCGCCGCCTATGCGCGCGATGTGAAAATCCTCGCGCTCATCGAGCGCGCGAGGGCGGAGTTCCTTCCCTGGAGCGACACCGACCGCTCCGGCCTCTTCCGTCTGGCGATGGAGATTTGATCGCGCGCGCATTTTGAAAAGAAAAAGGGCCGGGACAGAACGTCCCGGCCCCCTCTCGCTGCGCGCGAGACGCTTGCGCGCTAATTGGTGGAGCCACGGGGAATCGAACCCCGGACCTCTACAATGCCATTGTAGCGCTCTCCCATCTGAGCTATGACCCCAAAGAGGCCGCCGGCGAGCGCGCCGCGAAGCGCTCTTTATAGCCCAAAACACGCCTCGGGGAAATGCCGGACATCGCCGTCACGCCCAGCCCCCATGAGCTTTACGCGCGCGCGCAAGCGCTGGTGCCGATCCTTGCCGAGCGTTCCGCGCAATGCGAGGCGTTGCGCCGCTGTCCACCCGAGACCATCGACGCGCTGCAGGAGAGCGGGCTTTTGCAGCTGTGCCGGCCGGCGCGCTATGGCGGCCATGAATATGGCTGGGACGTTCTCTGCCGCGTCAATCGCATCCTGGCGCGCGGCTGCGGCTCGCAGGCTTGGGTTGCGAACGTGCTCAACGATCATACGCAACTCGTCGGCGCGTTCGCGCTTGAAGCGCAGGACGAGGTTTGGGGAGAGCATCGCGATGCGCGCATCGCCGCGAGCGTCGCGCCCTCGGGCAAGGCACGGCGCGTTGCCGGCGGCGCCGTGCTGTCGGGCACATTCGCGTTCGCGAGCGGGATCGATTACGCCGACTGGCTGATCTGCGGCGCGCTGCTCGAAGAGACAGGCAAGCCGCCGGCCTTTTTCGATTTTCTCATTCGCCGCGCCGACGCCACGCTCATCGACGATTGGCAGGTTGCGGGCCTCGGCGGCACCGGCAGCAAAAGCTTCGTTCTCGATGCGGTGTTCGTGCCCGCGCATCGCTTCCAGGATCACCGTCACAGCGATGATGGCGACGGTCCCGGCACCGCCATCAACCGCGCCGCCGTCTTCCGCACGCCGCGCGCCTCGGTGGCGGCGCTCGGCTTTGCCGCTCTCGCCGTCGGGATCGGCCAAGGCTTTCTCGCGAATTATCTCGCCCACACAGGACAGCGCCCGGGGCGCGGCGTGCCGCCGCGCGAGCAAGGCAGCACGCAACTGGGCCTCGCCAAGGCGGCGGCGCAGATCGACGCGGCCTCGGCCTTTCTCGATCAAGCGGTCGATCAATGGGTGCGTCTCCTCGAAAGCGGCGGCGCGCTCGACGCGCACGAGAAGCTCAAGGCGCGGTTCCAGGCCGCCTTCATCGCGCGCATGACGCTCGAAGCCGTCGAGGCGCTGTTCGCCGCGGCCGGCGGCCATGCGATTTATTCGAGCAGTCCGTTGCAGCGCCAGCTGCGCGACCTGATCGCGGTCGCAACCCATCGCGGCCTCTATCTCGATGAATCGGCACCGGCCTATGGCAAGAGCGCCTTCGCACAGGGCCGGCTTTAACGGCGCGCGCAAACGCAAAGGGCCCGGCCGTTTGCGGCCGAGCCCTTTCGATCCTCGAGCGGCGGACGGTCAGCGCGTCATATGCGATCGCATTCCCGTCCGCTTCGATTGGTGGAGCCACGGGGAATCGAACCCCGGACCTCTACAATGCCATTGTAGCGCTCTCCCATCTGAGCTATGACCCCGCGGCCGCGCACGGCCTTGTTCTATTCATCCTCGTCGTCGACGTTCTCGATCACCTCGGCCATGTCGTCTTCGTCTTCGCCGAGCTCGGAGGCGTCTTCCAGCACCTCCTCTTCCTCCTCGTCGCTCTCCTCGCCCTCTTCTTCCTCCTCGTCCTCGCCTCCCTCACTGGGGGCCGCGGCATCCGCCTCCTCCGGCGCCGGCGCCTCCTCGGCGCCGAGATCGGGCTCGATCTCTTCCTCCGCTGCCGGTTCGACCATCGCCGGAGCCGCCGCGCGCGTGCGCCGCGTCTTCAGCAAGGCTTCGGGATCGAAGGCCGCGCCGCATCGCGGGCAGACGATCGGGTCATGGCGCATATCGTAGTAGCGCGTGCCGCAATTCGGGCACAGGCGCTTCGTTCCCCATTCCGCTTTCGCCACGATAGTCTCCGTTCCGGTTCAACGCGCATTCTGCGCGCGGCGAGGCGCGCCCTTTGCCACGCCTTGTCGCCGCTGTCAAAAGCTAAATCGCTTGGGTCCCGTCCCTGTTGCCCACGCGCCATGATGTGGTAGAGACTCGGCCGCTCATGTCAACCATTCCCGCATCGCCCCTCTCCTCCGGCACGGCGGGCCCGCTCAGCGGACAATGCCGCGTTCCGGGCGACAAATCGATTTCGCACCGCGCCCTGATTCTGGGCAGCCTCGCCGTCGGCCGCACGCGGATCGATGGTCTGCTCGAAGGCGAGGACGTGCTCGCCACGGCAGCGGCGCTGCGCGCCCTCGGCGCCGATATCGCCCGGCAGGCCGACGGTTCCTGGAGCGTAAATGGCGTCGGCATCGGCGGGCTGCAAGAGCCCGAGCTGCCGCTCGATCTCGGCAATTCCGGGACCGGCACGCGGCTCCTCATGGGCGTCGTCGCGGGCCATGACCTGACCGCCTTCTTCACCGGCGACGCGTCGCTGCGGCGGCGGCCGATGGCACGCGTCACCGAGCCCTTGCAGCGCATGGGCGCGCGCATCGTCGCGCGCAGCGGCGGGCGGCTGCCGCTCGCGCTGACCGGGGCGAGCGAAGCGCTGCCCTTGACCTACGCAACGCCCGTCGCTTCGGCGCAGGTCAAATCGGCGATCCTTCTCGCCGGGCTGTCGGCGCCGGGCGAGACCACGGTGATCGAGAATCTTCCCTCGCGCGATCACACCGAAAATCTCCTGCGTCATTTCGGCGGCGATGTGACCTCGGCGCCGACCGCCGAGGGCGGCCGGCGGATCACGCTGCGCGGCCAGCCCGAGCTTGTCGCCGCGGATTTGACCGTCCCGGGCGATCCGTCCTCGGCGGCGTTTCCCGCCGTGGCGGCGCTCATCCTGCCGGGCTCGGCGATCGAGATTGCCGGCGTCGGCATCAACCCGTTGCGCGCCGGCCTCTTCGAAACCCTTGGCGAAATGGGCGCGGCAATCGTCTTCAACAACCGGCGCATCGAGGGCGGCGAGGCGGTCGCCGATCTTTCGATCCGCGCCGGGGCGCTGCGCGGCGTCACCGTCCCCGCCAAGCGCGCGCCCAGCATGATCGATGAATATCCGATCCTCGCCGTCGCCGCCGCCTTTGCCAGCGGCCGCACGGTGATGCATGGCCTCGCCGAACTGCGCGTCAAAGAAAGCGATCGCCTCGCCGCCATCGCCACCGGCCTTGCCGCTTGCGGCGTCGCTGCGGCGATCGAGGGCGACACCCTTATCGTCGAGGGAAAGGGCGGCCGGCCCGAAGGCGGCGCCGTGGTCGAGGCTGCGCTCGATCACCGCATCGCCATGTCGTTTCTCGTCCTCGGCATGGCCGCGCGCCGGCCGGTGCGCATCGATGATGGCGCCACGATCGCGACGAGCTTTCCGGGCTTCGCGGCGGCGATCAACGCGCTTGGCGGCGCCATCGCCGAGGCGCGGTCGTGATCATCGCCATCGACGGGCCGGCGGCCTCGGGCAAGGGCACGCTGGCACGCCGCCTCGGCGAGCGCTACGGCCTCGCCGTGCTCGATACGGGCGGGCTCTACCGCGCGGCCGCGCTGAAGGCGATTGAGGCCGGCGCCGATCCGGCCGATCCGGCAGCGGCCGAGGCCGCGGCCAAGCGGGTGGCGGCGGCCGATCTCGCCGATCCGCGCCTGCGCGAGGAGCGCATCGCCGACGCCGCCTCGGTCGTCGCCGCCATCCCCGGCGTCCGGGCGGCCTTGCTGGCCTTCCAGCGCAGCTTCGCGCATCGCCCGCCGCCCGGCTTTCGCGGCGCCGTGCTCGATGGCCGGGACATCGGCACGGTGGTCTGTCCCGAGGCCGAGGTTAAGCTTTTTGTCACCGCCACGGCCGAAGCCAGAGCCGCAAGGCGATTCAAGGAGTTGCAGGAAAGCGGCAAGGTCGCTATATACCAGCGCGTCCTGCAGGACATCGAGCACCGTGATGCCCGCGACCGGGGCCGCCAAGCGGCGCCTCTGCGCCGGGCTGACGACGCCTTGGGCCTCGATACCACGGCGCTCGATGCCGACGCCGCCTTTGAACGGGCGGTCGCCCTGGTCGAACAAAAACTCGCCGGGAAGCCTTCATAGAGGCTGCCGCAGGACGCCGGGTTCACGCCGCCGCGCCCGCTCCTGCAGGCGGCCCATGGAAAGCCGCGATCCCCGGCGGCACCCATGACGGAGACCGGGGGAGGCTTGGGAGACTGAATGGCTGTCGCGACGGAAACCGCGCAAAGCAAGAAGGAAAGCTTTGCCGCGCTGCTCGATGAATCGCTTGGAACCGCGTCGGGGCTCGAAGGCACCGTCGTCAAGGGACGGGTGCTGGCGATCGAGAATGATTCGGTGCTGATCGATGTCGGGCTGAAGTCCGAAGGCCGCGTCGCCCTCAAGGAATTTTCCGTCCCCGGCCGGCCGGCCGAGATCAAGCCCGGCGACACGGTCGAGGTTTATCTCGAGCGCATGGAAGACAAGAACGGCGAGGCCCAGCTGTCGCGCGAGAAAGCGCGCCGCGAGGAAGCCTGGACCTTGCTCGAGAAGAGCTTCCAGGCCAATGAGCGCGTCACCGGCGTGATCTTCGGCCGCGTCAAGGGCGGCTTCACCGTCGATCTGTCGGGCGCCGTCGCCTTCCTGCCGGGCAGCCAGGTCGATATCCGCCCGGTGCGCGACATCACCCCGCTGCTCGGCACGCAGCAGCCTTTCCAGATCCTGAAGATGGATCGCTCGCGCGGCAACATCGTCGTCTCGCGCCGCGCCGTGCTCGAGGAAAGCCGCGCCGAGGCGCGCTCGGAGCTGGTCGCCAGCCTCAAGGAAGGCCAGGTGCTGACCGGCGTCGTCAAGAACATCACCGATTACGGCGCCTTCGTCGATCTCGGCGGCGTCGACGGGCTGCTCCACGTCACCGACATCGCCTGGCGGCGCATCAACCATCCCTCGGAAGCCCTCCATATCGGCCAGACCGTGAAGGTCCAGGTCATCCGCTTCAACGCCGAGACGCAGCGCATCTCGCTCGGCATGAAGCAGCTCGAGGCCGATCCGTGGGAAGGCGTCGAGCTCAAATACCCGGCCAATGCGCGCTTCAAGGGCCGCGTCACCAACATCACCGATTACGGCGCCTTCGTCGAATTGGAGCCGGGCGTCGAGGGCTTGGTCCACGTCTCGGAAATGAGCTGGACCAAGAAGAACGTCCATCCCGGCAAGATCGTCTCGACCAGCCAGGAGGTCGAGGTCCAGGTGCTCGATGTCGATCCGCAGAAGCGGCGCATCAGCCTCGGCTTGAAGCAGTGCATGGCCAATCCCTGGGAGGCCTTCCTCGACAAATATCCCGCCGGCACCGAGCTCGAAGGCGAAATCAAGAACATCACCGAATTCGGCCTCTTCGTCGGCCTGCCGGGCGATATCGACGGCATGGTTCATCTCTCCGATCTCGACTGGAAGCGGCCGGGCGAGCAGGCGATCCTCGATTACAAGAAGGGCGATTCGGTGAAAGTGCGCGTGCTCGACATCGATGTCGAGAAAGAGCGCATCAGCCTCGGCATCAAGCAGCTCGCCGCCGATCCGCTCGAGGCGAGCGCCAATGCGGTGAAGAAAGGCGATATCGTCACCTGCGTCGTGACCGCCATCACCGATGGCGGGATCGAGGTCGAGCTGGCGGGCGGCATTCCGGGCTTCATCCGCAAATCGGAGCTGTCGCGCGACCGCGCCGAGCAGCGGCCCGACCGCTTTGCCGTCGGCGAGAAGGTCGATGCCAAGATTACCGCCTTCGACCGCGCCAGCCGCAAGGCGACGGTGTCGATCAAGGCGCGCGAGATCGACGAGGAAAAAGAAGCCATGGCCGAATACGGCTCTTCGGACAGCGGCGCGAGCCTCGGCGATATTCTGGGTGCCGCGATCAACCGCGCGCGCGAGAAGGACGAGGAAAAGTGAGGCCTGGGCCGGCACCGCTTCCTAGTTCCTTGACGGCCCGGCCCCGGTTTGGCACCCTCGACTGCAAAAGAGCAGGCGGAGCCGAGGGAAGAGCACGGCCATGACGAAATCGGAGCTCATTCAACGCTTGGCCGAGCGCAACCCGCACCTCTATCAGCGCGACGTCGAGCGCATCGTCAGCACGGTGTTCGATGAAATCTCGAACGCCCTGTCGCGCGGCGACCGCGTCGAATTGCGCGGCTTCGGCGCCTTTTCGGTGAAGCGGCGCGAAGCGCGGCAAGGCCGCAATCCGCGCACCGGCGCCAGCGTCCAAGTCGGCGAGAAGCACATCCCGTTCTTCAAGACCGGCAAGGAAATGCGCGCCAGACTCAACAACGGTGCGGGCTGAGCCGCTCCGGTTTCGCCGGTCTCGGCGGGCGCCATGAGATTGTTCCACTGGCTGGTGACCGCGCCCCTCGCGGTCGTTCTCATCATCTTCGCGGTGAACAACCGCGATAGCGTGACGTTGAGCTTTTGGCCCCTGCCGGTCACGCTGCAAGCCCCCCTCTATCTCGTCGCGCTACTGGCGCTCCTTGTGGGGTTCCTCATCGGCGAGCTGATCGCCTGGACGAATGGCCGGCGCTGGCGGCGGCAGGCGCGCCACAGCGCCAAGCGCGTTTCGGAGCTCGAGCGCGCCCTCGCGGCGCAAGCGGAGGTGAAAGACCGCGCGAAAGAGCTGACCCCGCCGTGAGAGCAACGCCGGCGGGCGCGATTGACGGCATCCCACCCAGCCGCTAGGTCGCGGCGATGCGTGTTCTCGGCTATAGCGAAACCGTCGCGGCGCTCGGCTTTCCGGCGCTGATCGAGGGCTTGCGCCAGGCCTTTCGCAAGGGCGGCATCGAGACGCCGCCCGCCGAGCTCCACGCGATTCCGACGCTCGAAGGCGCCGAAGGCGCGCTCATCCTGCTGGCCGCCTGGCAGCCGGGGCGGCATGTCGGCGTCAAGCTCACCACCGTCTTCCCCGGCAGTGCCGAGACCCGCAAGCCGGTGCGCCACGGCAGCTATCTCCTCTTTGACGGCAAGACCGGCGAGCCGGTCGCGCTGTTCGACGGCCAGGCGCTGACCGCGCGCCGCACCGCCGCGGCCTCGGCCTTGGCCGCCACCTATCTCGCTCAACCCGAATGCGAGCGCATGCTGATGATCGGCACGGGCGCGCTCGCCGCGCATCTCATCGAAGCGCATGCGAGCGTGCGGCCGATCCACAATGTGCTGGTTTGGGGCCGCGATCGCGAGAAAGCGGCGCGGCTGGCGCACCGGCTCGATCGCCGCAGGCTCAAAGTCGCGCCGACGGACGATTTGCCGCGCGCCGTGCATGGCGCGCAGATCATCAGCTGCGCCACCGCCGCGCATGAGCCGATCCTCAAAGGCGAATGGCTGCAACCGGGCGTCCACATCGACCTCGTCGGCGGACGCACGCCGCAGATGCGCGAAGCCGATGACGAGACGATGCGGCGCGCGCGCATCTTCGTCGATACGCGCGAGGCCGCGGTGAGCGAGGCGGGCGACATTGCCGCGCCCATGGCGGCGGGCGTGATCGCGCCGCACGACATTGCCGGCGATCTCTTCGAGCTTACGCGCGGCGAGCGCGCCGGCCGGCGCTTTCACAATCAGATTACGCTCTTCAAATCGGTCGGCCATTCGCTCGAGGATCTCGCGGGTGCGCAGGCCGGCCTCGATTATGCTATCCAAGGATGATGCGATGACCCGCAATCCGATCCTTTGCGCCATCGACACGCCCGACCGCGCACGCGCGCAGCGGCTGGTCGCGGCCCTCGCCGGGAGCGTCGGCGGCGTGAAGCTCGGCCTCGAATTCTTCACCGCCAACGGGCCCGAGGGCGTGCGCGAGGTTGCACGCGGCATCGACCTCTTCCTCGATCTGAAGCTTCACGACATTCCCAACACGGTCGCGGGCGCGGTCAAATCGGCGCTCGCGCTCGACCCGCTGCTGCTCACGATCCATTGCGCCGGCGGACCGGCGATGCTGCGCGCGGCAGTCGAAGCGCGCGGCGCGCGGCGCACGAAGCTGTTGGGCGTCACCGTGCTGACGAGCCTCGATGCCAGCGACCTCGCCGCGACCGGGCAGGCCGGGCCCGTCGAAACCCAAGTGCGTCGCCTCGCTCTCCTCGCGCAGCAATCTGGGCTCGATGGCGTCGTCTGCTCGCCGCAGGAGGTGGCGCTGCTCCGTCAGGCCTGTGGCCCCGGCTTTCTCCTGGTCGTGCCCGGCATCCGCCCCGCCGGCGCGGCCATCGGCGATCAAAAGCGCATCCAGACGCCGCGCGCCGCGATCGAAGCGGGCGCGGATTATCTCGTCATCGGCCGGCCGATCACCGAGGCAAGCGACCCGGCCGCAGCCGCAAGCACGATCCTGGCCGAGCTGTCATGAGCGTTGCCGCGAAAATCTGCGGTCTCACTTCAGCCGATGCCGTCGCTGCGCTCGTCGCCGGCGGCGCGCGCTTTGCCGGTTTCGTGTTCTACCCGCCGAGCCCGCGCGACGTGACGCCCGAGCAGGCGGCCGGGCTCGCCGCGCGGCTCGCGCCCGGCATCACGCGGGTCGGCGTCTTCGTCGATCCCGATGATGCGCTGCTGGAAAAAGTTCTCGCCAAGGTGCCGCTCGACCTGCTGCAATTCCATGGCAGCGAGACGCCGGAGCGGCTCGCCGCAATCAAGGACCGCTTCCGGCTCAAAGTGATGAAGGCGATCAAGGTCGCGGGCGAGAGCGATCTTCAGACGGCCAAGCCGTTCTTCGGCGTCGCAGACTGGCTGATGTTCGATGCGAAGCCGCCCAAGGACCGTGCGGGCGCGCTGCCCGGCGGCAATGCCTTGGCCTTCGATTGGGAGTTGCTCAGCGCGCGGCGCTGGCCGCTGCCCTGGATGCTCTCGGGCGGGCTCAATCCCGACAACCTCGCCGAAGCGGCGCGGATCTCGCGCGCCGAGGTGCTCGATGTCTCCTCGGGGGTCGAGCGCCGGCCGGGCGAGAAGGACCCGGAGAAGATCCGCGCCTTCCTCGCGCGAGCGAAGGCGCTCTGACCGCGCTTTCACGACTGTCGGTTCTGCACGTCGTCCTTCGTCCTCGGGACAGTGCAGCAACCGACGGGAGTTCGAGTCATGGTGCAGCAAGCCGAAACGGCCGAAGGTCAAATCAAGGCGCTGATCGAAGCTTGGGCAGAGGCCGTGCGGCGGCACGATCTGCCGGCGATCCTTGCGCATCACGACGACGGCATCGTGATGTTCGACGTCCCGCCGCCGCTCCAATCGAAAGGACTGGATGCGTACAAGAAAACCTGGGACCTGTTCTTCCAATACCACAAGCCATCGCAGACCTTCGACATCGAGGAGCTGGTGACCTTGCCCCTTATATGCCCTCGATCATAAGCAGAGTCCGTTCTGGTTATGCCCCTCATCGGGGCGGGTTGCAAACTGGGTTGGGGTGAGGCCTTTAAGGCTCGTGTGCGGACGCTCGGTGTTGTAGTCGATCCTCCATGCCTCGATGATCTGGCGCGCCTGCTTGAGGCTGGCGAAGAGATGCTCGTTGAGGCACTCAT
>DATNGG010000012.1:0-17324 GCA_035605975.1 Allostellaceae bacterium
CCGCCGAGCATGGCGCCGGGCAGCGAGCCGATGCCGCCCAGCACCGCCGCGGTGAAGGCCTTCATCCCGGCGAGAAAGCCGATGAAGAAATCGATCACGCCATAATAAAGGGTGACCATCATGCCGGCGACGGCGGCAAGGATCGCGCCGATGACGAAGGTGGTCGAGATGGTACGGTCGACATCGATGCCGAGGAGCGCCGCCATGGTCATGTCCTGCTCGCAAGCGCGCTGCGCGCGGCCGAGCGGCGTTGCCGCGATCATGATGCTGAACCCGGCCATCAGCGCGACCGTCGCCGTCATGATCATCAGCTGGAGGTAGCTCAACTGCACGACGAAGCCGTTCGATTCGAGCAGCTGAAAGCCGCCATTGATCACCGGCGGCATGCTCTTCACTTGCGCGCCCTGCACCAGCTGTACGTAGTTTTGCAGGAAAATCGACATGCCGATGGCGGAGATCAGCGGCGCCAGGCGGAACGAGCTGCGCAGCGGCCGATAGGCGACCCGCTCCACCGCGAAGCCGTAAACCGCGGTGAAGCCCATGGCCGACAGCAAGACCAGCGCAAGGGCGAGCGGAACCCATGTAACCCCGGCGACGCCCAGAACGAAATAGGTGATGAGAGAGACGAACGCGCCGATCATGTAGATCTCGCCATGGGCGAAATTGATCATGCCGACGATGCCATAAACCATCGTGTAACCGATGGCGATCAAGCCATAGATCGCGCCGAGCGTCAGACCGTTGATCAGTTGCTGAAGGAAGTAACTCATGGGGAATCCAAATTATGCGGGCGCCGCGCTCGGAGCAAGACTGCAAAATCGCCGAATCGTGAACCCTTTTCCATGGGCGTGGCCAAGCGCCTGCGCTAGAAAACAAAGCCCGATGAGCCGCATAAAGCTTCCCTGGTACGATTACGGCGGCCAGTTCTCGCCGCTCAAAGCGCTCGTGCTCGCGGCGCTGTTCGTTCCGGGCTTATGGACGGCCACGGCTTTCGACCTTGGCCTCCTCGGCGCGCGGCCGCTCACCGAGGCCATCCACCAATTCGGCGATTGGACGATCCGGCTCATCTTCATCGCGCTCGCAATATCGCCGGCGCGGGTGGTGCTGCAATGGCCGCAGCTCCTCCAGGTGAGACGCATGGTCGGGGTCGCGGCCTTCGCCTATGGCCTCACGCATTTGTCGCTCTATTTCGCCGACGAGGCCTTCGATATCGCGACGGTCGCCTCGGAAATCGTCCTGCGGATCTATCTGACGATCGGCTTTTCCGCCCTGCTTGGTCTTGCCGTGCTCGCCATCACCTCCACTGACGGCTGGCAGCGCCGCCTCGGCGCGCGGCGCTGGCAGCGGCTTCACCGCATCCTTTACGGCATCGCCTTCCTCGCGGTCATTCACTATTTCATGCAGTCGAAGCTCGATGAGTGGGAGCCCACGGTGATGGCCGGCATCTATGTCTGGCTGATGGCGTGCCGCCTGCTCGATTGGCGCTTGGGGCGCTCGCGGCGAATGGCGGCGAGGTTGGCGGCGCTGAGCCTTGCGGCCGGCGCGCTGACCGCGCTCGGCGAAGCTGCTTATTTCGCCATCGCCATGGGCGCGCCCTTCGGCCTCGTCCTGATGGCGGATTTCTCGCTCGAGACCGGCCTCCGCCCCGCCTGGGTGGTTCTGGTCTCGACCGGCGCACTGGCGCTCCTTGGCGCGTTCCGCCCGCTGGTCGCGCGGCTCGCCAAGGCGAGACTGCGGACCGCCTAGCGCGTCCCTTTCGCCATCACATAGTCGAGCTTCTGCTTGGCGAGGCGCTTCAGCGACGCCTCTCCCGCCGAGGCCGGCCCGACGATCGAGACCTCGACGCCGCTCGCGACGTCGAGCGCGGTGACCTTCACCGAGCCCCCCACCCGCACGAACTCAAAGATGATCTCGCGCCCGCCCGCCATGACGTTAGAATAGCTCTCTTTGTGGAGTGAAAGGGAGACAGCGATGGCGACCGCCCCGCGCAAGGAGAGGCCGACCTTCAACTGGCAGGATCCGCTCCTGCTCGAGGACGAGCTGACGAGCGAGGAAAAGCTGGTGCGAGACAGCGCCCGCGCCTATGCGCAGGACAAGCTCATGCCGCGCGTCCGCGCCGCGTTCCGCAGCGAAAGCTTCGATCGCGAGATCATGAACGAGATGGGCGGGCTCGGCTTTCTCGGCTCGACCATCGCGGGCTATGGATGCGCCGGCGTCAATTACGTCTGCTATGGGCTCGTTGCGCGCGAATTGGAGCGCGTCGACAGCGGTTACCGCTCGAGCCTCAGCGTCCAGTCCTCGCTGGTGATGGGACCGATCCACGATTTCGGCACCGAGGAGCAGAAGCGCAAATACCTTCCCAAGCTCGCGACCGGCGCGATGCTCGGCTGCTTCGGGCTGACCGAGCCCGACCACGGCTCCGACGCCGGCGGCATGAAAAGCCGCGCCAAGAAGGTCGATGGCGGCTATCTCCTCAACGGCGCGAAAATGTGGATCAGCAATTCGCCCGTCGCCGACATCATGGTGGTCTGGGCAAAGCTCGACGACACCATTCGCGGCTTCATCCTCGAGCGCGGGATGAAGGGCGTCACCACGCCGAAGATCGAGGGCAAGTTCTCGCTCCGCACCTCGATCACCGGCGAGATCGTGATGGCCGATGTGTTCGTGCCCGAGGAGAACATCCTGCCGGGCGTCACCGGCCTGCGCGGCCCCTTTACCTGCCTCGACAACGCCCGCTACGGCATCGCCTGGGGCGCGCTCGGCGCCGCGGAAAGCTGCTGGCATGCCGCGCGCGACTACACGCTCGCACGCAAGGCCTTCGGCAAGCCCTTGGCTGCGACCCAGCTCGTCCAGAAAAAGCTCGCCGACATGATGACCGAGATCACCCTCGGGCTCCACGCCTGCCTGCGGCTCGGCCGGCTCAAGGACGAGGGTCGCGCGACGCCCGAGATGGTCTCGATCTTGAAGCGCAACTCGACCGGCAAATCGCTCGACATAGCGCGCATGGCGCGCGACATGCATGGCGGCAACGGCATCGTCGACGAATATCACGTGATCCGTCACCTGCTCAATCTCGAGACCGTCAACACCTATGAGGGCACGCACGACATCCACGCCCTCATCCTCGGCCGCGCGCAGACCGGGCTCGCGGCGTTCTGAACCTGCCAAAACGGGAGGGCCCATGGACACGGCATCACCCTTGGGACGCAGCAGCGCACAAGCCTTGTTCCATGAAGACGAGCAGCAAGGCATCTTTCGCTTCAGCCCCAGGGTCTATTCCGACCCCGAGCTGTTTCAGCGCGAGCAGCGGCGCATCTTCGACCGCTCATGGCTTTATGCGGGACATGAAAGCGAGGTGCCGAAGCCGGGCGATTTCCTCACCCGCCGCGTCGGCGGCCGGCCGGTCCTCATCGTTCGCGGGAGTGACGGCCAGATCCGCCTCTTTCACAACAGCTGCCGCCACCGCGGCGCGATGGTGTGCCGTCACCCCTCCGGCAACGCCAAAAACTTCCAGTGCTTCTATCATTATTGGAGCTACGACAATCAGGGCCGGCTGATCGGCGTGCCGGGGCGCGATGCCTATGGTCCCGGCTTCAAGGCCGAGGAGCTGGGGCTTTACGAGGTGCGCGCGCAGAATTATCGCGGCTGGCTGTTCGCCTGCTTCAGCCGCGAGACCGAGAGCCTCGAGCTCTATCTCGCCGAGGCGCGCGGCTATCTCGACATGATTCTCGACCAGGACGAGGACGGCAGCACGATTTTGCCCGGCACGCATGAATATTCGATGCATGCCAATTGGAAGATGCTGATGGAGAACACCGTCGACATCTATCATCTGAATTCGACGCATAGCCGCTTCATGCACGACTATCTGCCGAAGGTGCTCGGCCTCAAGCCGCCCGATCCGCGCAGCGCCAACCAGGGCGCCCACAGCCCAAAGGCCCTCGGCAACGGCCACGCCGTGATCGAGTATCGCAAGTTCAGCGGCATCGCCGACGAAGCCAAGCGTGCGCGCTGGGAAGCGAAATTCGGCAAGGAACGCGCCACGCGGATGCTCGATTACACCCGGACCCTCGTGCTGTTCCCCAACACGCTTTACATCGAGCAGCGGCGCGTCATCCGCACCTGCTTCCCGCTTGCGGCCGATCACGCCGAGATCACCGCCTGGCCCTTGATGCCAAGCGTGGATGACCCCGAGGTGCGCAAGCAGCGCCTCGATATCTATCTGTCCTTCCTCGGTCCCGCCGGCCACGCCACGCCCGACGATGTCGAGGTGATGGAGCTGATCCAGAAGAATTGCGCGACCCTGCCGGAGGACGCCTTCATCGAATGCTCGCGCGGCATGCTGCGCGACAATCCACAGCCGAGCGACGAGCTGCAGATGCGCGCCTTCTGGCGGCGCTGGCGCGAGCTGGTCGCGCAATAGCGCTTCCGGAGACGCGCATGCCGACAGCCCTTACCGATCCCGCGCTGCGTGCCGCAGTCGAGCATTTCCTTTATGAGGAAGCGGAGCTTCTCGACACTTGGCGGCTCGAGGAATGGGGCGCGCTCTTCACCGAGGATGCGATCAGCCATGTGCCGGCGCTCGACGATCCCGGCCGCGATCCGACGCAAAGTGTCTTCCTGGTCGCGGACGATCTGATCCGCATCCGCTCGCGCGTGCGCCAGCTTTTGGGCGACACGGCCTGGGCGGAGAATCCGCGCTCGCAGACGCGGCGCCTCATCACCAATGTGCGGATCGTCTCGGTCGAGGGCGATGCCATCCGCGTCACGGCGAATTTCATGGTGCATCGCTGCCGTATGGAGCGGATCAGCACCTTCGTCGGCCAGTATCAATACCGGCTGTTGCGCGACGGCTCGAGTTTCAAGATCGCCGAGCGCAAGGCGATCCTGGCGCAGGATACGCTGCGCAGCCAGGGGATCATGAGCATCATCGTCTGAGGCGAGCCCGCCTCGCCAGCGGCTCCAAACGAAAACGCGCCGGTTGGACCGGCGCGTTTGCTTCAAGGAAGAGGGACGAAGGATCAGGCCGCGGGCGGGAAGGCCGTTGCGCGCGCACCCATCTCGACCGCATGGGTCCAGAAGCGCTCGAGCCGGCGTAGCGTCTGATGCGCCTCGCCGATATCGTCCGGCTGCACCACGCCGCCGAGCGAGGCGATGTGACGGTCGTGCATCCGCTTCATCTTCTCGTGCAGGTCCATGCCCTTTTCCGACAAGCGCACCCGCACCGAGCGGCGGTCATGCGAGGAACGCTCCTGCACGATGTAGCCGTTCTCGAGCATCTTCTTCAAATTATACGAGACGTTCGAGCCGAGATAGCAGCCGCGCAGGGTCAATTCGCCGACGGTCATTTCGAGATCGCCGATATTGTAGAGGATCATCGCCTGGACGTTGTTGATGTCGTGCACGCCATGGGTGTCGAGCTCGAGCTTGACGAGCTCGAGAAATTGCCGATGGAGCCGCTCGACCAGCGCGATGATGTCGAGATACGCGGACTGCATGATGTCCTCGTTGAAAAAATTCCAACGAAGTTTATCGGCCTTCGGGTTAATGGACCGATAAAAGCATCCGAGAGTTTCGCAGTGCTTCCACACCGCGATAGCGGCAGCAAAACTTTATTTACCACAGTTGCGCCGGTGCGCTCCCCGCGCCGCGTCCTTTGCCCGTCTATTTCGGGGTCAGAACGAGCGTGCCGCCGCGGTCGTCGTCGCTGAAGCGCAGATAGCGCACATCGCGCCAGGGCGTCATCAAATCTGCGTAATGCGCCGAGAGGATATTGCCCGACTGCCCCGGCACGACCATGAAGCGCGCCTCCTTGGGAGCCGCCAGGTCGACGATCATGCGCATGGTCGGCCCGTGAATCGCGGTGAAGGGCTGCGCCGGATCGCCGACCGCCATGCTCGCATTGTCGATCGTATCGAAGCCGCCGTCGTCCGGCAGGGCGAGCGCGAGCCAGGACGCAATCCAAGGCAGATGCTTCCAGATCGGATGCGCAAAGCTCGCCGCATGTGCGCGGCCCCAGCGCCAGGCATCGATGCGGTTGCCATAGCGCTGCGCCAGCGCTGCGGCCGCGCGGTCGAGCGCCGCGCCGAGCTGCGTCTCACAGCTTTCGACCGCCGGCGTGCCGCGGTCGTCGCACCAATCGGGATGCACCGCGAGGATGGATTCGATCACGTCGGGCCGCAGCGTCCAATAGGACGGGAAGAGCGGCCCAAGCTTATCGGCGAAGATTTGCCGGTTGAACTCCCGCAGCCAGGCGACGAACAGCAGCGGCTCGGCGCGGTCGCGCGCCATGCGCCCGTCCCAGCGGGAAAGGCGCTGCATCGCCTCCGCCGCCAGCGGCGTCGCGGGCTTGGCCTTCAGCATCAGCGGCAAAAGCCGCCGTGCCATCAGCGACACCGTGTCCGCTTGGATCGCAGCGAAGCCATCGGCATCCTCAACCGGCTTCGCATCGAGGAGCTCGGCAATGCGCTCGGCGCGGTAAGGCAGCTCCCAATCATGGGTGATGAAATAGGGGTAGTCGTCCGGCACGATCTTGTTGTTGGCGGCAACGAAGCGCCCGCTCGGCGGATCGGCCCGCTGCGGCAGCGCGTCGAACGGCACATCGCCGGTCCAATCATAGTCGCCGCTTGCCCCAGGCACCGGCGCCGCGCCGTCGCCCTTGGCGCGGATCGGGATCCGCGCCGGGGCGATGAAGCCGATATGGCCGTCGATATCCGCATAGACGATGTTCTGCTCGGGCGCCGCCGCATTGCGCAGCGCCGCGCGGAAGCTTGCCCAATCATGGGCATGGGTCGCATCCCAAAGCGCCTGCGGCGTGCGATCCTCGCCCTGGAGCCAGGTCGCGGCCAAGGCGAGCACCGTATTGCCTCCGACCGGATTGCCCGAAGGGCCATCGGAAATGACCGGACCATGCCGCGTCGAGCGCACGGTGATCCGCAGCGGGCTCGCGCCCTTGATCCCGATCGTCTCCTCGCGCGTTGCGAAGGGCTGTGAGCCCTCGGGCGTGAGATAGTGGCTCGGATCGGCGGGATCGGGGGTTTCGACGAAGACATCCTCGACATCGCCGCCGGTCGTGGTGAAGCCCCAGGCGATGTGATCGTTATGGCCCAGCACGACCATCGGCTCGCCCGCCGAGGTGACGCCGGCGAGCGTGTCCTGCGGCGTCTCGATGCGGGCGAGATACCAGATGCCGGGCGACGAGAAGCCCAAATGCGTGTCATTGGCGAGGAGCGGCTTGCCGGAGCGCGAATGCTTGCCATCGACCACCCATTCATTGGAGGCCGGCATTGGCGGCGGCAGGGCATCAAAGATCGTATCGAGCGCCCCGAGCACGATCGGCGCATCGGCGCGATAGGCGGGGAAGAGAACCTTGAGCTGATCGGGCGTCAGGCGCTGCGCCAGCCGCGCGCGCAGCAGCTCGAGCCGCTCATTGGCAGTGAGCTGGAGATCCATGATCTTGCCCCAGACCAGCGAATCCGCCGCTGTCCAAGGCTCGGGCCGCACGCCGAGGAGAGCATATTCGGGCGGCAAAGCGCCGCGCCGGCTCGCGAGGAAGGCGTTAACGCCCGCGGCATAGGCATCGAAGACTTGGCGCAAATTGAGCGGGAGCAGCGGATACTGCGCCTGCGCCGCGCGGTAGAGGCCGAGGATTCGCATCGCGCGATCGGTTTCGACCGCCGGCTTCCCAAACCATTCGGCGAGGCGCCCGGCGCCGAAGCGCCGCATCAAATCCATCTGGAAAAGGCGGTCCTGCGCGTGAACGAAGCCCAGGGCGAAGGCAGCATCGCGCTCGTTCTGCGCCTTGATGGTGGGTATGCCATGTGCGTCGCGTACGATGCTCACCGCCGCACTCAAGCCGGGCAAGGCGAGCTGGCCCTCGGTCTGCGGTAGGGACGAGCGCAGCCACAGATAGAACCCGGCGGCGGCCGCGACGGCACAGAACAGAGCAATACGCAGGAACCAGCCAAAGGCGCGCCACATCGGCGCGCAGTCTATACGCCCGCCCCGCCTCCGCGCTATTCTTCGCTGCCAACCCGGAGGCTGACATGCCGCTCGCCGCACAGCCGCTTCATCCGCTTTTCGCCGCCCGGATCACGGGGCTCGACCCGCGCCGGCCGCTCACGCCGGAGCAAAGGGCGGAGGCGATCGCGCTGATGGACCGCTATGCCGTTTGCGTCTATCCCAATGCCGAGCCTTTGAGCAATGACGAGCACATTGCCTTCAGCCATTCTTTCGGCCCGATGCAGCGCGGCCGGGTTCTGACCGTCACCGGCCGCAAGGAGCGTCTCGAAGCCTGGCCCGAGCTGGTCGATGTCGGCAATCTCGATATCGACGGCCGTATCCGGGAGGCGAACAGCCGCGCCCGCGCCTTCAACAACGCCAACCGGCTGTGGCACACGGATATGTCGTTCCACCCCAATCGGGCGACCTATTCGCTCCTCAACGCGCATATCGTCCCGGCCGGCGAAGGCGACACGGAATTCGCCGATCTGCGCGCCGCCTATGACGCGCTGCCGGACACGATGAAGGCAAGGCTCGACGGGCTCGTCGCCTCGCACTCGATCTGGTATTCGCGCATGCTCTCGGGCTTTCCCGAGCCGACCGAGGAAGAGCTGCGCTCGCGCCCGCCGGCCGAGCATCGCATCGTCCAGGTCCACCCGACCTCAGGCCGAAAGACGCTCTACCTCGCCTCCCACGCCTCGCATATCCTCAGCTTGCCCGAGGCGGAAGGCCGCACGCTGCTGAAAGAGTTGACTGAATTCGCGACCCAGCGGCAGTTTATCTACCGGCACCGCTGGACGAAGGGCGACATCGTGATCTGGGACAATCGCTGCACGATGCATCGCGCAACGCCCTTCGATGACCTGAAATATCCGCGCGACATGCGCCGTACCACCTGCCGCGAGCACGCCGTCACCGAAGCCTTCATGCACTGAGCGCCGCCGCGGCGGTCTTCTCCCGCAGCGCCAGCTCTTCCTCCGAGACGCCGAGCGTACGCCAATCGGCCGATTTCGGCACGATGCCCTCGAAGGAGGCGAGCTTCACCGGCGGGATATGCGGCTGCGTCGTGCCGATCGCCGGCCCGCCTTCGGCAAAGCGCTTGGCGGCAGCAACCATCTGGCGGCGGAACTGCGAGACCGCGACGTCGCTCGCGCCGAGATAGTCGCTCGAGCGGTCGACGATCGGCCCCATCGATTCCCACATCGCCATGTCCTGCGCCGGGATGCCCTCGATGCCGGTGAAGTCGCCGCGCTTCATTGCCGCGCGGTCTTGGAGGAATCGGTTATCGAGCGTGCGAACCTTACGGTAATCGGCGTCGAGATCGATGCCGATCCGCGCGCCGCAGAAGGCGCGCCACTCTTCCTGATCGATGCCTTTGGTCTCGTGCCAGGCGACCCAATAGAACATCGTGTTGTTGTCGTCGATCGGGATCAGCATCTGCGCCAGGTTGTACTGGTCGTTGGGCGGGATCAGCACCGTGAAGGGCGCAACGAAAACGGTGATCCGGACATAGTCATGCGTCTCGGGATTGACGATCGGCTTGCGGATGGCGGCATAGCGGAAGCCGAAATTCGTCAGCTGAAACTGCATACGCGGCGCCTTGTCGGTCGAGGGCCGCGGCCAGCTCGTTCCCGTCGCCTTGGCGCTGTCGACCTGCATAGCCGGCATATTCGTCGAGTGAAGGCTTGAGGAGTGCGCGGAATCGATCGCGCCCTCCAAGGGCTGCGCCCAATTGCAGGCGGTGTGCATCTTGACGATGCTGATCTTGGTGCGCGGCGATGGCGCCCAGGTCGGCGGCTCGAATGCAGGCTGCTCCGCGAGGGGGCCCATATAGACCCAGACGAAACCGCCCGCCTCGCGCGCCGGATAGGCCTTGTGCTTGATATGGCCGCGCATCCGCGCGCCATTATCTGGCTCGCAGGACATGTCGAGGACATTGCCCTCGACGTCGAATTTCCAGCCGTGATAGAGGCAGCGCAGGCCGCATTCCTCGTTGCGTCCGAAAACAAGCGAGGCCTGGCGATGGGGGCAATGCTCGCCCAGAACGCCGAGCCGGCCCTGGCTGTCGCGGAAGACGACGAGATCCTCGCCGAGGAGCCGCGTGCGCGCCGGTGCGCCGTCGGGCTCCGCGACCTCCTCCGACATGCAGGCCGGCAGCCAGTGCCGGCGCATGATCTGTCCCATCGGCGCGTCACCCTCGACGCGGCAGAGAAGGTCGTTTTCCTCACGGGTCAGCATGGTCGTCCTCCGCACTGGCGGCGCCCGCCCCGGTACCGGCGAACGGGCGGCGGCATTATAATTCGATTTCGAACTATTTGGAAACGGTGCCCGGCGGCGTCAAGCCTTTCGCCTCGCGCGCTGGTGCGGTCCGTGCCGCGCCCGCCGCTGCGAGATTGGCGCGGATTTTCGTCAGGATCCGCTTCAGCGCCTCGATCTCGGCATGCGAGATCGTTCCCGTCGCGGCGCGATTGACCTCGCGCGCCGTCGGCAGCAGCAACTCGCGCAGCGCGCGCGCCGGCTGCGTCAGATAGATATTCGATTTGCGGCGATCGTCCGTGTTCTGGACGCGCACCACGAGGCCGCGCTTCTCCATGGCGTGGAGAGCGGTGACCGTCGTCGGTTCCGTGGTGCCGACGCGCTCGCTGAGCTCGCGCTGGCTGAGCCCGTCCTTCTCCCACAGCGCGCGCAGGAACCCCCACATGCCAAGGGTAATGCCGTAAGGACGGATGCGCGCCTCCAGCTCGCGCTGCAAGGCGCGATGCGTCCAGCGCACCTGATGGCCGATGCTCTGCTCGGCCGGATAGGCAAAGCGCCGTTTCGCCGTCCCGCCCGCCTTCCGCTTGCCGCGCCGCGCCATTCCCGTGCCCCTTCGCGGCGATGCTAGCCGCGAAGACGCTCGCCGTCACGCTCCCGCGCCGCTTCGGGCCATCCCCTTTCCGCTTGTCGCAGCGGACGCCGCTCGACAAGATGACAAGCATGACGATGCAACCCTGCGGCCGGAGCGGTCGATGAGCGAGCGGCAATTGCAGCTGGGCGTTGCGGGTCTCGGACGCGCCTTTCAATTCATGCTGCCGGCGCTGCGCAGCCATCCCCGGGTGCGGCTCGCCGGCGCGGCCGATCCCCGCCCCGAGGCGCGTGCCCGCTTCAGCGCCGAATTCGCGGCGCCAGCTTATGAGAGCGTCGACGAGCTTTGCCGCGACGACGCGATCGAGGCGATTTACATCGCCACGCCACACCAGTTTCACGCGCAGCATGCACAGCTCGCGGCCCAAGCCGGCAAGCACATGCTTGTCGAGAAGCCGATGGCGCTGAGCCTCGCTGATTGCGCTGCGATGGTCGAGGCGGCGGGCCGCGCCGGCGTCCGGCTGGTCATCGGCCACAGCCACAGCTTCGATGAGCCCATTCGCCGCGCCCGCGCGATCATCGCGCGCGGCGAGGTCGGCGCGGTGCGAATGATCACTGCGCTCAACTTCACGGATTTCCTCTATCGCCCGCGCCGCCCCGAGGAGCTCGTTACCGCCGAGGGCGGCGGCGTGATCTTCAACCAGGCGCCGCACCAGGTCGACATCGTCCGTCTCTTGGGCGGCGGGCGGGTGCGCAGCCTGCGCGCTGCGGCCGGCGCCTGGGACCGCGGGCGTCCGACCGAGGGCGCCTATGGCGCCTTTCTCAGCTTCGAGGATGGCGCCTTCGCAAGCCTCACCTACAACGGCTTTGCTCATTTCGATAGCGACGAATGGTGCGGCAATATCGGCGAAGACGGTGCAGCCAAATCAGAAGCTTATGGCACGGCGCGGCGGCTGCTCGCCGGAATTTCGCGCGACGACGAAAGCGAGATGAAGCACGCGCGAAACTATGGCGGCCCGCGAGCCGCCGCCCCGGCCGCGCGGCAAGACCGTCTCCATCCGCATTTCGGCGTCGTCATCGCCTCCTGCGAGCGCGCCGATCTGCGGCCCCTGCCCCAGGGCGTGATGATCTATGGCGATGACGCGGCGCGGCTCGATCCCTCACCGCCCGCGCTACAGCCGCGCGGCGCCGTGCTCGACGAGCTCTGCGATGCGGTCTTTGCCGCGCGCGAGCCCCTCCATGGCGGCGCCTGGGGGCTTGCGACCATGGAAGTCTGCCTCGCGATTCTTCAATCCGCGCGCGAGGGCAGCGAGATCGTGCTTCGCCACCAAACCGGGATCGCCGGCGAAACGCCGCGCGGCGGCGCTTGACAGGCCTGGAACCATTCAAAATAATTCGAGATCGAAGCAATTTGCCGCGGCGGCGATCGACATGCGCGGGAAAGCTTGCTGCGGCTGACGCAAGGGAGGAAGACGATGACGAGACGAGGAACTCCGTTGGCTCTGGGCGCCGCGCTCGGCACGGCCGCGCTGCTCGGATTTGCGCCGCCGAGCTTGGCGGCGGGCAGCTACGACATCCAGGTCGTCATGCCGCTCACCGGCGGCGGCTCGTTCCTCGGCCATGGCGAGCGTCAATCCTTGGAGCTTGCCGAGAAGACGGTGAACGACGCCGGCGGCATCAAGGGCACGCAGCTGCACTTCGTCTTCCATGACGATCAGACCAACCCGCAAACCGCGGTGCAATTGACCAACCAGGTCATGGTAAGCCATCCGGCGGTGATGATCGGCTCGTCGATCGTCGCCATGTGCAGCGCCATGGCGCCGCTGGTCGCCGCCAATGGCCCGGTCCAATACTGCCTCTCGCCGGGCGTTCATCCCACCAAGGGCAGCTACAGCTTCACTTCGAGCGTCTCGACCCTCGACCTCGCCAATGCGCTGATCCGCTATTTCCGGATCAAAGGCTGGACTCGCGTTGCGCTCATGTTCAGCACCGACGCGTCGGGCCAGGATGCCGAGCGCGGCATCAAATCGGTGCTCGATCTTCCCGAGAACAAGTCGATGAAGATCGTCGAGACCGCGCATTTCGCGACCACCGACGTCAATGTCTCGGCGCAACTCGAGAATGTGAAGGCTGCCAATCCGCAAGCCTTCATCGCCTGGAGCACCGGCGCGGCGATCGCAACGATTTTCCGCGGCATGATTCAGGCCGGGCTCGACGTGCCGACGGCGACGACCGACGGCAACATGACGCGCGCGCAGATGACTCAATACGAGTCCTTCCTGCCCAAGCAGCTCTATTTCCCGGCGGCGGAGTGGGTGGTCGCCAATGATCCGAAATTTCCGATGGAAGCGGCAGTGGCGGAGCGGCAGAAAGCGTTCTACGCCGCCTTCAAGCAAGCCGGCCTCCAGCCGGACATCGCTTCGGAGCTTGCCTGGGACCCGGCGATGATTCTGGTCGATGTGCTGAAGCAGCTCGGGACCAGCGCCAGCGCGCAGCAAATCCGCGACCATCTCCTGAGCCTCAAAGGCTTTGCCGGGATCAACGGCGTCTATGATTTCGAGCGCGAGCCGCAGCGCGGCCTCAACGTATCGAACGCGGTCGTGACCCGTTGGGATTCCGGCGCCAAGACCTGGCGCGTCGTCAGCAAGGCAACGGGCGAGCCGCTGTCGCCCTGAGGCGAGAGCTCCCTGCTCCGCTCAACGCAGCGTCGCCTCGGCACTCAGCCGGTCGTCCTCGGCCGAGCCGCCGACATGGATGCGGTATTCGCCGGCCGGCGTTCGCCAGGCTTGCGCATGCGCATCCCAATTCTTCAGCACATGCGGGTCGAGAGTTAGCGCGACCGTCTTCGCCTCGCCCGGCGCGAGCGTGACCTTGCTCCAAGCCGCAAGGCGCCGGGGCGCCTTGCCCGCGGGATCGGGCGGGGTGACGTAAAGCTGCACGATCTCGGTCCCCATGCGCTCGCCGGTGTTGCGCAGCGTGACATGCGCGGTGAGCGGTGCGTCGCGGGGCGCGCTGCGCGGGATCTCGAGCCCCGAATAGGCAAAGCTCGTATAGGTGAGGCCCCAGCCGAAAGGAAAGAGCGGCGTCTCGCCGGTCTTGTCGTACCAGCGATAGCCCACGGCGGCGCCTTCGCTGAAGACCACGCGGGCTTGGCCCTCGCGGAAGGCGGCGCCCTGGGCACTTGGCGGCAGCTGCGCCTCGCTGCGCGGAAAGCTCACCGGCAGCCGGCCCGACGGCTCGGCGGCGCCGAAGAGAACCCGCGCGATCGCCTCGCCGCCGCGCTGGCCGGGGAACCACGCCTCGACGACCGCGGGAACGCGGTCGATCCACGGCATCAGAACCGGACCGCCGGTCTCGAGCACGACGATCGTATGCTTGTTGGCCTTGGCGACCGCTGCGATGAGCCGATCCTGGTCGTCGGGGAGCGAAAGATTGGGAACGTCCCATCCCTCGCTCACCCATTGATGGGCGAAAACGATGGCGATCGTCGAGCGTGCAGCGAGATCGGCGGCTTTGGCCGCATCGTAGCCGTCGGCGAATTCGACATGCGCCCGCGGCGCCAGCCGCTGGATGGCAGCGAGCGGCGCCGACGGCTCCCAGACCATCTGCGGCGCGCCCTTGGGCGAGCCGTCGGCCGGCGGCACGATCAGCGCCGGGCCGCCGACCGGCCGGACTTGCGAGGAACCGCCGCCCGACAGCACGCCGACATCGGCATGGGAGCCGATCACGGCGATGCTCGCGGCATCGCTTCCGAGCGGCAAGAGCTCGCCGTCATTCTTCAAGAGAACGATGCCCTGCTCGGCGATGCGCTCGGCCGTCGCCGCATGGGCGGCATAGTCGATCGGCTCGGTTCCCGAGCGATCGTCGAGCGCGTTGACGGCAAAGAGGCTGCGCAGGATGCGCCGCACCATCCGATCGAGCTGCGCCATCGGCACCTTGCCGCGCTTCACCGCCTCTTCGAGCGGCCGCCCGTAGTAAATTTCGTTGTCATAGCCGTCGCCCGATTCTTGGTCGAGCCCGGCCTTAACGCTCGACAGCATTCCGTGCACGGCGCCCCAATCCGACATCACCCAGCCGCGATAGCCCCAGTCGTGGCGCAGCACTCGATCGAGGAGAAAGCGGTTCTCGCAGGAATAGACGCCGTTCACCTTGTTGTAGGCGCACATCACCGCGCCTGGCTCGCCTCGCTCGATCGCGATCTGAAAGGCGAGCAGATCGGATTCGCGCAGCGCCACCTCGTCGATATCGCCGCTCAAGCTCCAGCGCCCGGTTTCCCAATCGTTGAGCGCGAAATGCTTCACCGTCGAGACGACGCGCTGCGACTGGATGCCGCGAATATTCTCGCCGACCATGATGCCGGCCAGAAGCGGGTCTTCTCCGGCATATTCATAAGTTCGGCCGTCATGCGGATCGCGCACGAGGTTGACGCTGCCGGCCAAGAGCACGTTGAAGCCCTTGCGGCGCGCCTCATCGCCGGCCATGGCGCCGGCATCGAAGGCGAGCGCGGGGTCCCAGCTCGAGGCGAGCGACAGCCCCGAAGGCAGCGCCGTCGCCTCGTCGCCGCCGCGCGCATTCCACGCATTGGCGACGCCGAGACTGCCGTCGTCGATATGCAGCGCGGGCAGGCCAAGCCGCGGGATCGGCGCTATGTAGCCGACATCGTCATTGGGTCCGCTGGGTGGTGGGTTCGCCGGATCGCGATGTCCGACCTTGGTGTGGACGTATTGGATCTTTTCGTCGAGCGTCATCGCACGCACCAGGCGGTCGGCGCGCGCATCGGGCGATGAATCTTGCTCCGCCCGCGCTGCGTTTGCCCAGGCCGCAAGCGCGACGGCGAAGCAGATCGCGAGCCGCCGGATCATAGGGCGCAGCTCAGAGGCCGAGCTCTTTGAGGATCGCGGCGCGGTCGCCATCGAGATCGGGCGCCGGATCGCGCGTCGGCGGATCGGCGAAGGCCGACATTTTGAGCGGATTGCCGGCGAGCTTCAGGGTTGCTCCGCTCGGATCGGCGACGGTGATCAGCATGTTGCGCGCGGCGACCTGCGGATGCTGAAGTGCCTGCGCGATGTTGTTGATCGGGCCGCAGGGCACGCCAGCCTTGGCGATGACTGCGATCCATTCCGCCGTCGGCCGCGTGGTCAGCACCGCCTCGATCTCGTCCTGAAGCTTCGGCTGGTGCTTCAAGCGGAGCGCGTTGGTCTTGTAGTCGGGATTCTGCGCCATGGCCGGCTTGCCGATCGCATCGGCCAGCTTCACGAACAAGCTGTCGTTTCCGGCGGCGATGATGATGTTTCCGTCCTGGGTGCGAAACGCCTGGAAGGGCGTGATGGTCGGATGGCGCGCGCCGAGCGGTCCCGGAATCTCGCCCTCGACCGTGTAGCGCATCACCGCGTTCTCGAGCAGCGCCAATTGGCAATCGAACATGCCGATATCGATCTTGGTCGTCTCGCCCGTCATCGCGCGATGAACGAGCGCGGCATTGACCGCGATCGCCGTGTAAAGCCCGGCGCCGATATCGCCGATCGACATGCCAACGCGCGCCGGCGGCTTGCCCGGATAGCCGGTAATGCTCATCACGCCGCCCATGCCCTGCATCACCATGTCATAGGCGGGATCCTTGGAATTCGGCCCCGTATGGCCGAAGCCCGAGGCGCAGGCGTAGATGAGCTTCGGATAACGCGGGTGCAACACTTCCCAGCCATAGCCCAATTTCTCCATCGTGCCCGGCCGGAAATTCTCGACGATGACATCGGCTTTTTCGAGAAGTGTCTCGAAGATGCGCTTGTCGCCTGCCGCCTTCAAATCGAGCGCGATCGATTGCTTGCCGCGATTGATGGAAGCGAAATAGGTCGAGCGGCCTTCGATGAAGGGCCCGTATTCCCGCGCATCGTCGCCCTTGCCTGGCGGCTCGACCTTGATGATCCGCGCGCCGAGCTCGGCCATCAGCATCGTGCAATAGGGGCCGGCGAGGATGCGCGACAGATCGACAACCGTGATGCCGGAAAGCGGGCCGCGCATCGGCATGGCGCTGCGTCTCCTTCGAAGTGCAGGCTCTGGTCTTAGCCGAGAGAGCTCAAACGGGCAACGCTTGATCCCCGCCGCCGCCTGGGCAATGGTCGTTTGATGATCGAGCGCGCGCTCAATTGCCTCGGCCCACGCGGCTTCCATCGCCTCGCCTACTATGAGTGGCCGGGACCGAAGGACGCGCCGACGCTGCTCTGCGTTCATGGGCTGACGCGCAACGCACGCGATTTCGACACGCTCGCCGCCGCGCTATCGGATCAATATCGCGTGATCTGCCCCGACATGCCGGGCCGCGGCAAGAGCGACTGGCTCGAAACGGGCGCCGAATACGACGCGCCGCTCTATCTTTCCGACCTCGCGGCGCTGATCGCGCGGCTCGATGTCGAAACCGTCGATTGGGTCGGGACTTCGATGGGCGGGAATCTCGGCATGCTGATGGCGGCGCTGCCGCATGC
>DATNGG010000013.1:0-15203 GCA_035605975.1 Allostellaceae bacterium
GCTCAGGCCGCCTCGGCGGCCATCTTGCGTGCCTTGGCCACGGCCTCGTCGATGGTGCCCACCATATAGAAGGCGCTTTCCGGCAGATCGTTATAATCGCCGGCGACGATGCCCTTGAAGCCCTTGATGGTATCTTCGAGGTTCACGAACACGCCGGGTGTGCCGGTGAAGACTTCGGCGACATGGAAAGGCTGCGACAGGAAGCGCTGGATTTTACGCGCGCGCGCGACGACCAGCTTGTCCTCTTCCGATAGCTCATCCATGCCCAGAATGGCGATGATGTCCTGCAGCGACTTGTAAGTCTGGAGCACGCGCTGCACATCGCGCGCGATCTTGTAGTGATCCTCGCCGACGACGCGCGGATCGAGCATGCGCGAGGTCGAATCCAAGGGATCGACCGCCGGATAGATGCCGAGCTCGGCGATTTGCCGCGACAACACCGTTGTCGCATCGAGATGCGCGAAGGACGTAGCAGGCGCGGGATCGGTCAGATCGTCGGCCGGCACATAGATCGCCTGCACCGAGGTGATCGAGCCTTTCTTCGTCGTGGTGATGCGCTCTTGCAGCGCGCCCATATCGGTCGCCAAGGTCGGCTGATAGCCGACGGCCGAAGGAATGCGTCCCAACAGCGCCGAGACTTCCGAGCCCGCCTGGGTGAAGCGGAAGATGTTGTCGACGAAGAACAGCACGTCCTGGCCTTCCTCGTCGCGGAAATATTCGGCAAGCGTCAGGCCGGTGAGGCCGACGCGGGCGCGGGCGCCCGGCGGCTCGTTCATTTGGCCATAGACGAGCGCGGCCTTGGAGCCCGGCCCGTCGATCTTGATCACGCCCGATTCCATCATCTCGTGATAGAGATCGTTGCCCTCGCGCGTGCGCTCGCCGACGCCGGCGAAGACCGAATAGCCGCCATGCGCCTTGGCGATGTTGTTGATGAGCTCCATGATGATGACGGTCTTGCCGACGCCGGCGCCGCCGAAGAGCCCGATCTTGCCGCCGCGCGCATAAGGCGCCAGGAGATCGACCACTTTGATGCCGGTGATGAGGATTTCTGCCTCGGTCGACTGATCGACGAATTCGGGGGCGGGCTTGTGAATCGGCGAAGTCTGCTTGGCGTTGACGGGTCCGCGCTCATCGACCGGCTCGCCGACGACATTGACGATGCGCCCCAAGGTCTCGGGGCCCACCGGAACGCGGATCGGCGCGCCGGTATCGGTCACCTCGGCACCGCGCACGAGACCGTCGGTCGTGTCCATCGCAATGGTGCGCACGACATTCTCGCCGAGATGCTGCGCCACTTCGAGCACCAGCGTCTTGCCCTGGTTCTCGATATGCAGCGCGTTGAGGATCGAGGGCAGATCGCCGTCGAACTTCACGTCGACGACCGCGCCGATGACCTGGGTAATGGTGCCGATATTGTTCTTCGCCATGAGCAGGTTTTCCCCGTTAGAGCGCCTCGGCGCCCGAAATGATCTCGATCAGTTCCTTGGTGATGGCCGCCTGACGCGAGCGGTTGTAGGTCGTGTTGAGCGTGTCGATCATCTCGCCGGCATTGCGCGTCGCATTGTCCATCGCGGTCATGCGCGCGCCTTGCTCGGAGGCCGCGTTCTCGAGGAGAGCGGTGTAGAGCTGGACGGCGAGGTTGCGCGGCAGGAGATCGGCGAGGATCTCGGTCTCTTCCGGTTCGAACTCGTAAATCCCCTGCTGCGGCGCGGCCGCCGCCTGCTCGGGCGGCGCGAAGGGAATGAGCGCCTGGCGCGTCACGATCTGGCTGATCGCCGATTTGAAACGGTTATAGACGATGGTGCAGGCATCGAACTCGCCGGCATCGAACCGCGTCAACAGCCGCTCGGCAATGCCGCGCGCGGCTTCGAAGGTGAGCGCTGGGCGGCCGATATCGGTCAGGCTGTCGACGATCAGCCGCGCATGGTCGCGCCGCAACGCGTCGCGGCCTTTGCGGCCGATGGTCAGGAGCTTCACCGTCTTGCCCGCGCTCGTCAGCTCGCGGATCATGCGCCGCGTATCGCGCAAAATCGTGGCGTTGAAACCGCCAGCAAGGCCGCGATCCGAGGTCGCGACGACAATGAGATGCGTCGCGTCCTTGCCGGTTCCGGCCAGGAGCGGCGGCGCGTTCGTCATGCCTTTGAGATTGGCGGCGAGCGAGCCAAGCATCCGCTCCATGCGCTGCGCATAGGGGCGCGAGGCTTCGGCCTGCTCCTGCGCGCGGCGCAGGCGCGAGGCCGCCACCATCTTCATAGCCGAGGTGATCTTCTGCGTCGAGCGGACGCTGCGGATGCGCAGCCGCAATTCCTTGAGGGTGGCCATGACGCGTCAGCGCATCCCGTCAGGCGAAGGCTTTGGCGAAGCCGTCGAGGAAAGCCGTCAGATCCTTTTCGGTGTCGGCCGCGACCTCGCGCTTGTCGCGGATCGATTTGAGAATCTCCGGCTTCTTCGCGCGCAGCTCGCCGAGCATCGCTGCCTCGAACCGGGTCACCGCAGACGTATCGACCTTGTCGAGATAGCCGCGCGTTCCGGCAAAGATCGACACCACCTGCTCCTCGACCGCCATCGGCGAGAATTGCGGCTGCTTCAAGAGCTCGGTGAGGCGCGCGCCGCGCGCGAGGAGGCGCTGCGTCGCCGGGTCGAGATCCGAGGCGAATTGCGCGAAGGCCGCCATCTCGCGATATTGCGCCAACTCCAATTTGATGCGGCCGGCGACCTGCTTCATCGCCTTGATCTGCGCCGCCGAGCCGACGCGGCTCACCGAGAGGCCGACATTGATGGCCGGCCGAATGCCGCGATAGAACAGCTCGGTCTCGAGGAAGATCTGCCCGTCGGTGATCGAGATCACATTGGTCGGGATATAGGCCGAGACGTCGCCCGCCTGAGTCTCGATGATCGGCAGCGCCGTCAGCGAGCCCGAGCCGTGCTGATCGTTCATCTTGGCCGCGCGCTCGAGGAGCCGGGAGTGCAGATAGAACACGTCGCCCGGATAGGCTTCGCGGCCGGGCGGGCGGCGCAGCAGCAGCGACATCTGGCGATAGGCGACAGCTTGCTTGGAAAGATCGTCATAGACGATCACCGCATGCATGCCGTTGTCGCGGAAATATTCGCCCATGGCGCAGCCCGCATAGGGCGCGAGGAACTGCAAGGGCGCCGGCTCCGAGGCGGTCGCCGCGACGACGATCGAATAATCGAGCGCGCCGTAATCCTGCAAGGTCTTGACGATCTGCGCGACGGTCGAGCGCTTTTGCCCGACCGCGACATAGATGCAGTAGAGCTTCTTCGATTCATCGCCCGCGGCGTTGACCGCCTTCTGATTGAGGAAGGCATCGATCGCCACCGCGGTCTTGCCGGTCTGGCGGTCGCCGATGATGAGCTCGCGTTGGCCGCGGCCGACCGGCACCAGCGCATCGATCGCCTTGAGCCCGGTCTGCACCGGCTCTTTCACCGATTGGCGCGGAATGATCCCCGGCGCTTTGACCTCGACGCGGGTGCGCTTCACGTCCTGCAGCGGACCCTTGCCGTCGATCGGCTGGCCCAGCGCATCGACGACGCGGCCCAAAAGGCCGCGCCCGACCGGCACGTCGACGATGGCGCCGGTGCGCTTCACCGTCGCACCTTCGGAGATGCCGCTGTCGTCGCCGAAAATCACAACGCCGACATTGTCGCTCTCGAGGTTGAGGGCCATGCCCTTGACGCCGTTCGGGAACTCCACCAGCTCGCCGGCCTGGACCTTGTCGAGGCCGTAGACGCGTGCGATCCCATCGCCGACCGAGAGGACTTGCCCCACCTCGGCGACATCGGCCTCGGCGCCGAAGCTCGCGATCTGCTGCTTCAGAATGGCGGAGATTTCCGCCGCACGAATATCCATTTATGCAACCCCCTTCATGGCGAGCTGCAGGCGCTGCAGCTTGCTGCTGAGCGACGCATCGACCATGCGCGAGCCCAGCTTGACGATCAGGCCACCGAGCAGGCTCGGATCGACCCTCAATTCGATGGCGACTTTGCCGCCGACGGCGCGGCGCAGCTTCTCGTCCAGCGTCTGGCGCTGCGCTTCGCTGAGCTGCTGGGCGGCGATCACCTGCGCGGTGACCTCGCCGCGGCGCGAGGCCAGCTCGGCGAGATAGGCCTCGATCACCTCCGGCAGGACGAAGAGCCGGCGATTGCGGGCAAGGAGCCCCAGGATGTTGGCGACGAGGCGCTGGAACCCGGCGCGCTCGGCAAGCGCCGCGATGGCCTTGCCTTGCTCGGCGCGCGTCAGCACGGGGCTGCGGATGAGGCGCCGGAGGTCGGCGCTCTCGTCGATCATGCCGCGCAGCGTGCGGAGATCGGCAGCCACCTCGTCGAGGGATTTCTGCTCGTCCGCCAGATCATAAAGTGCCGTTGCGTAGCGCTCGCCGAGGCCGCTGACGCCTGAGGTTTCGGATGCCACGTTGAAAGAGCCCTCGTTTGCTCCGCGACGAAGTGCCGACTGCGCCGGAAGTGCCTGAAATGACGCGGCTTTCCGTCGGATCGTCGGGGTCTTGGCCCCTTTTGATGCCACCGCCTGGAAAGCGGCGGGTTTTTAACATAAGGGTTGCTGCGGCGCAACCCGGCCGCACCATGGCAGTTTGTCTCGGGGGCAGCCCGCTTGTAGCTTGCCGCCGGGCCCGGCGAGCGCGACAATGGGGGCTCGAAACGCCAGCAAATCCGAGGTCGATCATGGCAAAGCCGAAGATCCGTCACCTGGCCATTCTCGCGCGCAATCCCAAGAAGATGGCCGAGTACTACACCGAGGTGTTCGATATGGAGCTCATCCATAAGAACCCGGCCGGGACTGCCTTCTTCCTCTCCGACGGCTACATCACCCTCGCCGTCCTGCCGCACAAGCTGGAGAATGACGGCTCGCTCGGCCTTAACCATTTCGGCTTCCAGATCGACAGCGTCGACGACATCATGAAGAAGATCGCCGCCTTCGATCCGGAGATCGAAGAACCGAAGAAGCGCCCAGCCGACCGGCCCTATGCCGAGTTCCGCGGCTGCGACACCGAAGGCAATGGCTTCGACCTCAGCGAGCACGGCTTCGAGCGCGCCGAAACCAATGCCGAGCGCGACGCCAAGAAAGTCGGCGCGCCGAAGAAAGAAAAAGCGCTGGTTTAAGTTTCCCTCTCCCCGCGAAGCGGGGAGAGGGAGGGACCCCATCGCGCAGCGATGGGAGGGTGGGGTGTGCCGCGCGCTATCACTTCTCGCTCACCCACCTCACCCGCTCAGCCGGCTTGCGCCGGCTTCGCACCCTCTCCCCCTTAAAGGGCGGAGAAGGTTGTTCCTACAAGAAGCTGTACGGGTCGATATCGACCTGCACGCGCACGCCGCCCGGGATTCTTACCCGGGCGAGCCATTCCCGCAGCGCGGCTTGCAGATTGATGTCGCGCCGCGCCTTCACCAAGAAGCGGCGGCGGTGGCGGCCGCGCAGGATGCGGAGCGGCGCCGGCGCCGGCCCTAGCACCTCGATGCCGGGCAGATGCGGCGCGGTGCGGGCGAAAGCACGCGCCGCGCTGTCGGCCGCGGCATCGTCCGGCGCCGAGAGGATCACCGCGGCGAGCCGGCCAAAGGGCGGCATGCCATGCGCCCGGCGCTGCTCCGCTTCGAGCGCGAGGAAGCGGTCGCGGTCGTCCGCCATCAAAGCGGCCATGACGCCGTGCTCGGGCATCCAGGTCTGGAGATAGACGATGCCCGGCCGCTCGGCGCGTCCGGCGCGGCCGGCCACCTGATGGAGGAGTTGGAAGGTGCGCTCGGCAGCGCGCAGATCGCCGCCTTCGAGGCCCAAATCCGCATCGACCACGCCGACCAGGGTCAAAAGCGGGAAATGATGGCCTTTCGCCACCACCTGAGTTCCGATCAGCACGTCGACCGCATGCGTCTCGACCGCGCGGATCAACTCCTCGGCGGCGTGCGGACCGGTGAGCGTGTCGGATGACATGACGCCGAGGCGCGCGCCCGGAAACCGGGCCGCCATTTCCTCGCTCAGGCGCTCGATCCCGGGCCCGCAGGGAACGAAGCTCTTCGCCTCGCCGCAATTCGGGCAGAGCGGCGGAAGCGGCTCGGCGTGGCCGCAATGATGGCATTGCAGCTGGCCGAGCAGGCGATGCTCGACGAGCCAGGCCGTGCAATGCGGGCATTCGAGCCGGTGCCCGCAGGTGCGGCACAGGGTGAGCGGCGCATAGCCGCGGCGATTGAGGAACAGCATCGCCTGCTCGCCGGCTTCGAGCGTCTCGGCCAAGGCGGTGACGAGCGGCGGCGCGAGGAAGCGCTGCCGCTCGGGCGGGTTGCGGCGCATGTCGATGACGCGAATCTCTGGGAGGCGCGCATCGCCGAACCGTGCCGGCAAATGAAGACGGCGATAGCGCCCCTGCTCGACATTGACGAGGGTTTCGAGCGAGGGCGTCGCCGAGACGAGGACGACCGGCAGCTTTGCCAGCGAGGCGCGCACCACCGCCATGTCGCGCGCGTGATAGATGACGCCGTCCTCCTGCTTGTAAGAAAGGTCCTGCTCCTCATCGACGACGATGAGGCCTAGGTCGGGAAAGGGCAGGAAGAGCGCCGAGCGCGCGCCGACCACGACCGGGGCTTTGCCGTCGGCCACATCGCGCCAGGTGTCGCGCCGCTGCGCATGACCGAGCTCCGAATGCCACAGCAGCGGCGGCGCGCCGAAGCGCGCTTCGAAGCGCTGCAGCCATTGCGCCGACAGCGCGATTTCCGGCAGCAGCACGAGCGCCTGCTTGCCGCGTTCGAGACAGGCGGCAATCGCCGCGAAATAAACCTCGGTCTTGCCCGATCCGGTGACGCCGTCGAGGAGCGTCACCGAGAAGCGGTCCTCGGCAACGAGCGCCGCGAGCGAGCGCGCCGCGTCGTCTTGCACCGGCGAGAGAGCGGGGCCGCCAGGCCAGCGCGGATCGGGCAAAGCGGACGGCGGCCGGCGCGGCAGATCGACCGGCTCGAGCAGCCCCGCCGCGGCGCAGGCGCGCACGACGCCGGCACCGCAAGCGGCGCGGCGCGCGAGATCGGCGGCCGGCGCGGCGGCACCTTCCGCCGCCGCTTGCAGCACGCGCCGGCGCGACGGGGTGAGCGCCGACGCTTCGTCGGCGAGCGCAGCCTGCCCCGCGGCGCTCAAAGCGAAAGCCGCGAGCGGGCGCGGCGGATCGAGCGCGTCGGGTACGCTCATCGCCATGCGCAACACGGCGCCCGGCGAGGCCAAGGTGTAATTCGCAACCCAATCGATGAAGCGTCGCAATTCCGCCGCGAGCGGCGGCACGCCCAGGCGCTGCGCGAGATGTTTCAATTTTGTCGCAGCGACCTCGCCCGACGCCGCGCCCCAGACAACGCCCGCGAGCTTGCGGTTTCCGAGCGGCGCGATAACGAAATCGCCCGGCGACAAATTCCATTCCGGCGGGATTCGATAGTCATAGGCGCCCGACAAAGGCAGGGGCAGAAGCACGCTCACTTGTTGCGCGGCACGCTCGGCCGAACTGGCGTGGGGCTCTGGCATGGGCTAGAGTCTTAGTCGGAAACTTCGACGCATGCCATGTGATCGCAAGAGAGGCAATGCATGAAATTCTTCCTCGACACCGCAGACCTCGGCGAGATTCGCGACCTTGCAGCAACCGGTCTTGTCGATGGGGTGACGACCAATCCCTCCTTGGTGGCGAAATCGGGCCGGCAATTTCTCGACGTCGTGCGCGAGATTTGCGCCGTGGTGCCGGGCCCGGTGAGTGCCGAGGTCACCGCGACCGACGGCGCGACCATGCTCGCCGAGGGCAGGAAGCTCGCGAAAATCGCGAAGAACATCGCCGTCAAAGTGCCGCTGACCCCGGACGGGTTGAAGACCTGCCGCACACTCGCGCAGGAAGGCACGATGGTCAACGTAACCTTGTGCTTCTCGGCGGCGCAGGCGATCCTCGCCGCCAAGGCCGGTGCGAGCTTCATCTCGCCCTTTGTCGGACGGCTCGACGATATCGGCCATAGCGGAATGGATCTCATTCGCGACATCGTCGAGATTTATCGCAATTACCCGCAGTACAAGACCGAGGTGCTGGTCGCCTCGATCCGCCATCCGATGCATGTCGTTGAATCGGCGAAGATGGGCGCGCATGTCGGCACCATGCCGCCCCAGGTGTTACGCCAGATGTTTCAACATCCGCTCACCGACAAGGGGCTCGCCGCGTTCCTCGCCGATTGGAAAAAAACCGGACAATCGATCCTCGGCGACGACAAGAAAGCGGCTGCGGCGGAATAGGATCGCGAGTAGGATTGGGAATGGACTTCACCAAGGACAAGCAAGCCGTCCCGCCGCTGCCGCCGGAGGTACCGCAGGCGAAGACCGAGGGCGCGTCGGCGGCGGAGGTGGCGGATTATCTCCGCCGCCATCCGGACTTCCTCGTTCTCCATCCCGATCTCCTTGCGGTGCTGACGCCGCCGCGCCTCGAGCATGGCGAGCGCGTCGTCGACATGCAGCATTTCATGCTGCTGCATCAGCGCGGCGAGCTCGCGCGGATGAAGGCGCAGCAGAAAAGCATCATCGCGACGACGCGGGCCAATCTCGCGGGACAGGCGCGCGTCCACGCCGCTGTGCTGGCGATCCTCGCGGCGGCGAGCTTCGAGCAGCTCATTCAGATCGTCACCACCGATCTCGCAACCTTGCTCGACGCCGACATCGTCACCATCGCGGTCGAGCGGCCGGCGACCAGCCAGACGGCGCAGCGGCCGCGCATTCATCACAACGGCGTGCAGATCCTCGATTTCGGCACGGTGAGCGAGGTCCTGGGGCCGGAGCGCGACGTGCTGCTGCAAACCGATATTCGCGGCGATGCGCGGCTCTTCGGCGACGGCGCGGGCCTCGTGCGCTCGGCGGCGCTGCTGCGCCTGCCGGTCAGCACCAAGGCGCCGGCCGGGATGCTGTGCATCGGCACGCGCAAGCCGGGCAAGTTTCAGGCGGGACAAGGCACGGAGCTCTTGTCCTTCCTCGCCCGCGCGCTCGGCATCACCATCGCCGCATGGCTCGACCTGTCGGCCTAAGCCCGCCGCCTCTCGATGCCGCGCGTTTTCTTGCCGCGGCCGATCTGCAAGATTGGATCAGGCAATGGCTGAGCTGGCTCGCGCATGAGCGCCGTGCCTCGCCGCACACCGTATCGGCCTATGCAAGCGATCTCGCCGCGTTTCTTGCCTTCCTTGCCGAGCATCGCGGCGGCGCGGCAGCGCTCGCCGATCTTGAAGCCCTAACGCCTGGCGATTTCCGCGCCTTTCTCGCCGCGCGCGCAACCGCGCGCCTCGCGCGCAGCTCGAGCGCGCGTGCGCTCTCGGTGCTGCGCGGTTTCTTCCGCTTCCTCGACCGCCGCGGCGCGCTGAAGAACGCCGCGCTCGCCGCTTTGCGCACGCCGAAGCTGCCCAAATCCCTGCCGCGCGCGCTATCGATCGAAGAGGCGCAGGACACGCTCGATGAAGCCTCCGCCATCGCCGCGCGGGCCTGGGAGGGCAAGCGCAACCTCGCGATTTTGATGCTGCTCTATGGCGGCGGCTTGCGCATCGGCGAAGCGCTCGGCCTTGCGCGCCGCGCGGCTCCGGCAAAGCCCGGCGCGATCGCCATCACCGGCAAAGGCGGCAAGACGCGGCTCGTGCCGATCCTGCCCGTGGTCGTGGAAGCGATCCGCGATTACCTCGCCGCCTGTCCGCATGAGCTGACGCCTGAGGGACCGCTTTTCGTCGGGCTGCGCGGCAAGCCCCTGGGCGCTCGCCAGGTGCAGGGACAGATGGCGAAGCTGCGCGCGCGCCTCGGCCTCGATGTGCATGCGACGCCCCATGCGCTGCGCCACAGTTTCGCAACGCATCTCCTCGAAGGCGGCGCCGATCTGCGCGCGATCCAGGAGCTTCTGGGCCATGCCAGCCTCTCGACCACGCAGCGTTACACCGCGGTCGATGCCGCGCGACTCGCCGCGATCTACGAGAAGGCGCATCCGCGCGCGAAAGGGTAGCGCGCCGGCGCTCGTCGCTTCGGTCGTGCAGGCTAGTTCATTTCATCATCGTCATTGCCGGGCTTGACCCGGCAATCCATGGACCCGCGGATCAAGTCCGCGGGCGACGAAGGAAAGTCGTCGAAGCTCAGCGCGGCCGATCAAATGTGAATCGCGTGGCCCTCGGCCGCGAGCGCTGCTTCCTTGACCGCTTCGTTGAGCGTCGGATGGGCGTGCACGGTGCGCGCGATATCTTCGGCGCTGGCGCCGAACTCCATCGCGAGCGCGGCCTCGGCGATCATTGTTCCCGCATCGGCGCCGATGATATGAACACCGAGCACGCGATCGCTTGCCTTGTCGGCAAGAATCTTGACGAAGCCTTCGGTGTCGGCATTGGCGCGCGCGCGGCCATTGGCCGAGAAGGGAAACTTGCCGACGCGATAGACAATGCCCGCGGCCTTGAGCTCCTCCTCGGTCTTGCCGACCGAGGCGACTTCCGGATGTGTGTAGATCACTGCCGGGATAGCGTTGTAGTCGAGCGAGGGCCGCTGCCCGGCCAAGGTCTCGACCAGCACGACACCCTCTTCCGAGGCTTTGTGCGCGAGCATCGGCCCGGCGATGACGTCGCCGATCGCGTAGATGCCCGGCACGTTGGTCGCAAAGCCGGCATCGACCATGACCCGGCCTTTGTTGTCGCATTTGACGCCGACCGCATCGAGACCGAGCCCATCGGTGAAAGGCCGGCGGCCCACCGAGACGAGAACGACATCGCAAGCGAGCTCTTCCGGCTTGCCGCCTTGCGCCGCTTCGAGGACGAGCGCGAGCGCGCCATTCGCCTTCTTCGCCGCGGTCACCTTGGTGCCGAGGCGGAAGGTGAAGCCCTGCTTCGTCAACGCGCTTTGCAGCGCCTTGCCGACCTCCTGGTCCATGGTCGGCGTGATGCGGTCGAGGAATTCGACCACCGTCACCTCGGCGCCGAGGCGCCGCCACACCGAGCCCATTTCGAGCCCGATATAGCCGCCGCCGATGACGACGAGGCGCTTCGGCACGGCGGCGAGCGCAAGCGCGCCGGTCGAGCTGATAATGCTCTTCTCGTCGATCGCTACGCCCGGCAGGCTCATGCTGTCGGAGCCGGTAGCGATGATGATCGCCTTGCCCGCGCTCACTTCCTGCGTCTTCCCGTCGGCGCCCGCGATGGCGAGCTTGTCCTTCCCAAGAAACCGAGCCGCGCCTTTGACATAGGCGACCTTATTCTTGCGGAAGAGATAGTCGACGCCGCGGGTATTCTCGGCGACGACCTTGTCCTTGCGCGCCAGCATCGTCGCGAGATCGAGCTCGATCTTGCCCGCCTTGATGCCGTGCACCGCGAGCGCGTGATTGGCCTCGGCGAATTTTTCGGAGGATTGCAGCAGGGCCTTCGACGGAATGCAGCCGATATTGAGACAGGTGCCGCCGGGCGCCGTGCCCTTATCGACGCAGGCGACCGACATGCCGAGCTGCGCCGCGCGGATCGCCGCGACATAGCCGCCCGGCCCGGCGCCGATGACGATGACGTCGAATGTGTCGCTCATCGCCTCAGACGCCGAAGAGCATGCGTTGCGGATCTTCGATGCAGTCCTTGACGCGCACCAGGAAGGTCACGGCCTCGCGCCCATCGATGAGGCGGTGATCGTAGGAGAGCGCCAGATACATCATCGACCGCACCTCGACCTTATCGCCCACGACGACCGGGCGCTTTTGGATCTTGTGCATGCCGAGAATCGCCGATTGCGGCGGGTTGAGAATCGGCGTCGACAAGAGCGAGCCATAGACGCCGCCATTGGTGATGGTGAAGGTGCCGCCCGAAAGTTCGTCCAAGGAGAGCTTGCCGTCGCGCGCGCGCCGGCCGAGATCGGCGACGCGTTTCTCGATCTCGGCAAAGCTCAGCTGATCGGCGTCGCGCACCACCGGCACGACGAGGCCCTGCTCGGTGCCGACCGCGATGCCGATGTCGTAGTGATTCTTGTAGATGATGTCCTCGCCGTCGATCTCGCCATTGGCGGCGGGGATTTCCTTCAGCGCGACGATGCAGGCCTTGGCGAAGATCGACATGAAGCCGAGCCGCACGCCGTGCTGCTTCTCGAAGCTCTCGCGATAGCGCTCGCGCAGGGCCAGCACCTCGGTCATGTCCACCTCGTTGAAGGTGGTGAGCATGGCGGCGGTGTTCTGCGCTTCTTTGAGGCGCTCGGCGATGCGGCGGCGCAGCCGCGTCATCTTCACCCGCTCTTCGCGCGGCCCCAGCTCGCGCGGCGCGCGCGCCACCGGCGGGGGCGGGGGCGTTGCGGGTTTTGCCGCGGCGGACGCGACATCGGCTTTGGTGAGCCGCCCGTCCTTGCCGGTCGGCGTCACCTTCGTCACATCGATCTGGGTCTCCGCGGCGAGCTTTCGCACCGCCGGGCCGGAGCGCGCGAGAAGATCGGCGCCATTGCCGGAGGACGATGCGGCCGGCGATGCGGCGGGCGGCGGCGCCGGTTGCGGCGCAGGGGCTGGCGCCGCTTTCGGCGCGGCGGCCGGCTTGGCCGAGGCAGTGGCTTTCGCACCGCCTTCGCCGATCCGGCCCAGCACGGCGCCGACAGCGACATTGCTGCCTTCGCCGGCGACGACCTCGGTGAGCGTGCCGGCGGCGGGCGCGTTGACTTCGAGCGTGACCTTGTCGGTCTCGAGCTCGACCAGCGGATCGTCCATCGCCACGACATCGCCAGGCTGCTTCAGCCAGCGCGCGACCGTCGCCTCCGTCACCGATTCCCCGAGCGCGGGGACCTTGATCTCGGTCGGCATGCTGACCCCCTCTTCTCGCGGCGTTATTGGGCGAAGGCTTCGGCGACCAGCCGAGCCTGCTCGGCATTGTGCCGGCGCAAGAGGCCGGTGGCCGTGGCGGCGCCTTCCGGACGCCCGACATAGCGCGCGCGCTTCGCTTTACTATCGAGCTTGCTCAAGACGCGCTCGAGCTTGCGGTCGACGAAGTTCCACGCGCCCATATTCTCGGGCTCTTCCTGGCACCACACGATCTCGGCGTTTTTGTAGCGCGCCAGCGCCGTCGCCAGCGTGTTGAAGGGGAAGGGGAAGAGCTGCTCGACCCGCAGCAGCGCGATATCCGCGATCTTATGCTCGCGGCGATAAGCAGCGAGATCGAAATAGACCTTGCCGGCACTCAGCACAACGCGGCGGATTTTGGCGTCATCGACCAGCTTCTCGGTCTCTTCGATGACGCGGTGGAAGGTGGTGCCAGGCCCCATCTCGGCGAGCTTCGATGCCATTTCCGGCGCGCGCAGCGTCGATTTTGGCGTCATGAGGATGAGCGGCTTGCGGAAATTGCGCCGCACCTGGCGGCGCAGCGCGTGGAAGTAATTGGCCGCCGAGGTGAGATTGCAGACCTGCCAATTGTCCTCGGCGCTGAGCTGGAGATAACGCTCGAGCCGCGCCGAGGAATGCTCCGGCCCCTGCCCTTCATAGCCATGCGGCAGCAGCATCACGAGGCCCGACATGCGCAGCCATTTCGCCTCGGCCGAGGAGATGAACTGGTCGATGATGACCTGCGCGCCATTGGCGAAATCGCCGAATTGCGCCTCCCACAGCACGAGCGCATGCGGGTCGGCGAGGCTGTAGCCATATTCGAAGCCGAGCACCCCGGCCTCGTTGAGCGGACTGTCGACCACCTCGAACATGGCCTGGCCGGGGCGGAGCTGCGTCAACGGCACATAGCGCGTCTCGTTCTCCTGATCGACCAGCACGGCGTGGCGCTGCGAGAAGGTGCCGCGGCCCGAATCCTGACCCGACAGCCGCACCGGCGTTCCCTCGACGCAGAGCGTGCCGAAGGCCAGCGCCTCGGCAGTCGCCCAGTCGACGCCTTCGCCGCTTTCGATCGCGTGGCGTTTGGCTTCGAGCTGGCGGACGAGCTTGCGGTTGAGATTGAATCCATCGGGCACGCGCGCGAGCCCGAGGCCGACCTCTTTCAGCACCTCCATCGACACCGCGGTCTCGCCGCGGCGATCGTCGCCCGAGGCGGCTTGCAGCCCGGTCCAGGCGCCTTCGAGCCAATCCGCCTTGTTGGGACGATAGCTTTTCGCCGCCTCGTATTCGGTCTCGAGATTGGCGGTGAAGTCCTTCGCCATCTGCTCGACGTCGGCCGCGGTGACCACGCCCTCGGCGGCGAGGCGTTTTGAATAAATCTCGCGCGTGCTCGGATGATTGGCAATCGCGCGATACATCAGCGGCTGGGTGAAGGCCGGCTCGTCGCCCTCGTTATGGCCATGGCGGCGATAGCAGAAGATGTCGACGACCACGTCCTTCTTGAAACGGTGGCGGAACTCCGTCGCGATGCGCGCGACATGGACGACCGCTTCGGGATCATCGCCATTCACATGAAAGATCGGCGCTTGGATTTCCTTTGCGACCTCGGTGCAATAGGGACCGGTGCGCGCGTAAGCGGGGCTCGTGGTGAAGCCGATCTGGTTGTTGACGACGACATGGATCGTGCCGCCGGTGCGATAGCCTTTGAGCTCCGATAGATCGAGCGATTCCGGCACCAGGCCCTGGCCGGCAAAGGCGGCATCGCCATGCATCAACAGGCCGACGACCTGATCGCGCTCGGTGTCGTTGCGCAGACGCTGCTTGGCGCGCACCTTGCCCAGCACCACGGGGTTGACCGCCTCCAAATGCGACGGATTGGCCTGGAGCGAGAGATGGACGAGATTGCCGTCGAAGCTCCGGTCCGACGACGTGCCGAGATGGTATTTGACGTCGCCCGTCCCTTGCACATCCTCGGGATTGGCGGGATTGCCCTGGAATTCCGAGAACACCGCGGCAAAGGGCTTGCCCATCATATTGGTCAAGACATTGAGCCGGCCGCGATGCGGCATGCCGATCACCAGCTCTTTCATGCCGAGCTGGCCGCCGCGCTTGATGACCTGCTCGAGCGCGGGGATCAGCGCCTCGCTGCCATCGAGGCCGAAGCGCTTGGTGCCGGTGTAGCGCTTGTCGCAAAAGCGCTCGAACATCTCGGCGTCGGTCAAGCGCTGCAAGATCGCGCGCTTGCCGGCGACGGTGAATTCGGTGTGGTTGCGCGGCACCTCGATGCGCGCCTGAATCCATTGGCGCTGCTCGAGCTCCTGGATGTGCATGTATTCGACGCCGACCTTCTCGCAATAGGTCGCTTTGAGCGCGGCGAGAATCTCCTTGAGC
>DATNGG010000014.1:0-123082 GCA_035605975.1 Allostellaceae bacterium
CCGATTTCCGCGCCGACCGCAAATGGCCGGAGTATCGGCAATGGTGCGACCGCCTCTATTTCGCCGTCGCCGAAGGCTTCCCGCTGGAGCTGATTCCCGAGGAATGCGGGCTGATGCTGGCGGACGGATTCGGCGCGGCGATCCTGCGCGAGTCGCCGACCCAAAAACTCGATTCGGCGCGGCGGCGGGCCCTGCATCTGCGCTTCGCGCGAACGGCCGGCGCAAGGTTGCTGCGGTTGACCGATCCGAGCGCTGGCGATCCCGAGACCTTTATCTGAGGCTTGGGATTAGCGGGCCGCGCGCGCGATCGTCGCGGTGGTCGAGAAGCCAGGCACGATCGGCGCCAGCATGACGCGCCCGCCGTAGCTTTCGACGATCTCGGCGCCGACCACCTGGTCCAGCCGGTAGTCCGCTCCTTTCACCAGCAGATCCGGCTTGATCTGCTTGATGAGCTCCACGGGCGTATCTTCATCGAAGACCACCACCGCATCCACGGCGGCGAGCGAGGCGAGCACCGCGGCGCGCGCTTCCTCGTTTTGCACCGGCCGGTCGGGACCTTTTAGCCGCTTCACCGATGCGTCGCTGTTGATGCCGACGACGAGCCGGTCGCAGGCCGCGTGCGCCTGGCCCAACAGCGCGACATGCCCCGGATGGAGCAGATCGAAACAGCCATTGGTGAAGCCGATCTTCAGGCCGTTGCGCCGCCAGCGCGCAATCTGATCGAGCGCCAACGAAAGCGGCAACGTCTTGCGGTGCTCGATCGTATCGCGATTGAGCAGACCCGCTTCGAGCTCCGTCGGCTCGACCACCGCGGTGCCGACCTTGCCGACGACGATGCCCGCCGCCGCATTCGCCAGCCGCGCCGCATCGGCGAGACTGGCGCCGGCGCCGAGCGCCGCCGCCATCACGGCGACAACCGTGTCACCCGCGCCCGAGACGTCGAAGACCTCGCGCGCTTCGGCGGCGAGCTTCAGCGGCTCACCGTCCGGCTCGACCACCAGCATCCCGTCCTTGCCGCAGGAAACGAGCAGCGCGCCAAAACCATGCGCCGCGATCAGCGTTCGCGCCGCCGTCACCACCTCTTCATCCGTGCCGACCGGCAGCTTCGTCGCGGCTGAGAGCTCGGGCCGGTTCGGCTTCAGCACATCGGCGCCGCGGTAGATGCTGTAGTCATGGCCCTTGGGATCGACGACGACGATGCTGCCCGCGGCTTTGGCCGCAGCGACGATCTCGGCGGCAGTGCCGCCGCTCAGCACGCCTTTGGCGTAATCCGAGAGGATCGCGACTTTGTAATGCGGCAGCGCATCGGCGACCATCTTCACGAGGTCGACGCGCAACTCGGCGGGCAGGGGCGCGATATGTTCCTGGTCGGCGCGCAGCAATTGCTGCGTGCCTGCGACATAGCGCGTCTTCAACGTGGTAGTGCGGCCGCGCTCGGCAAGCACATGCGCTTCGGCGTTGCCCAGGCCCGCTACCATGCGCGCGACCTCGCGGCCGGCGGGATCGGTCCCTGTCACCGAAACAAAGCAGGTCGCAACGCCGAGCGCGTGAAGATTGCGCAACACGTTGCCGGCACCGCCCAGCGTGCGCTCTTCGCGCTCGATATGAAGCACGGGCACCGGCGCCTCGGGCGAAATCCGCTCGACGCGACCATAGATGTAGTGATCGAGCATCAGATCGCCGACACAGAGAATCTGCGTCTGTTTCAGACGTTCGACCAGCGGAATGAGGTCGGAAGGGCTCACTCGCCCGTCTTTAAGTCCGCGACCGGCGTCCTGGCAAGTAAAACCTGAAATGCGGAAGTGTTAACGGGCGCCGACCGCGGTCGCCGGGCTCGGCGGCGTGACCTTCCGCGGGGCGGCAGGGCTGCTGCCGGCCGAAAGCAGCCGGTCGATATGGCGGCCCTGGAACAGATGGACGCCACTCTCGTGACCGAAACGGACCGCATCGGCATTGTCGCAGCGTGCGATGATGACGCGCGCCTTGCCGGCCCGCTCGATCGCCGCTTTCACCTCGGCGGCGCGTTCGGGGCGCGCCGGATCGCCGAGATCGGGCGACCAAAACACCTTGATGAGATCGATACCGAGTCGCTCGCGATCAATATAGGGCAGCGTCAGCGCCGTCATGCCGTCGAGGCAGATGCGATAGCCGCGCTCGTGAACATAGTCGCGCGCGAAAATATAGGCGCCGATATCGTTGAAGATGTCGACCTTCTCCACCTCGATGATGATGCTGCCGCGCGTCCCCGAGCGCAGGCTTTGATCGAAAGCCTGGAACTCCGGCGACAGCAAGGTCGAGATGTTGAGGTTGAGGCTGTAGGAATGAGCGAGCGCGCTGTCGTCGCTGCGCCGGAGCATCGTCAGCACGCGGCGGTCGAGCGTCTGCGTCAGATATTGGAAGAGCCAGCGGTCGGAGGCGATATCGCGCTTCGGCATCACCGCATCGCGAAGATCGGGGATCGAGACATAGACCTCGCGATAGATCGCCTTCGGCGCCTCGTTCGGAATGATCGCGCAGACTGCCTGACGACGGATCACATTGCTGAGATCCGCCCGGTCGAGAATCTTGACGAGCTCGGACAGCGCCGCCGGATTCATCGGCTGACGCGCGTCGCGCTGCGCGTCGCCGGCAATCGCCGCGAGCCGCTTCTGCCGGCGTTGCTCTTCGATATAGAGATTCTGCACGAAGCCGGCGAACTTCACGTAGTCGCGCGCGAGGTCGTACCAGGTCGAGAAACCATCGGCCTGAATATCGTCGATCGCCGCGGCGAGCGGATCGTCGCCGAAGAGATAGCGCACCTTGTTCACCGCGCCGTCGACCGAGCTGACATCGGCATCCTTGCAGATGAAGACAATGTCGCCCTGCGCGAGCAGGAAGATCTGGCCTTCGAAATGCCGCACCAGCGCTTCGAAGGTATTGGCGGCGATGCGAATCTGCTGCGCGCGCCGATTATCGGGACGCAGGCGTGAAAGATTGAGCACGACGGCGCGCCAGCCGAAGGGATGCTTCTCCAGCCGCGCGGTGAACTCGTGAAGCAAATGCTCCACGTTGGCGGTCTTTTCGGTGGCTGCCTGTGTCATTCTGCCCATATGCGAGCCGCGCGCGCGGGCAGCTCCTTGCGTTCGGTTAAAGCTAACGCAGGAGCTTTGGCGAAAGGTAAATGACAGTTGCATGTCGCAGCCGAAATTCTCGGGCGGCCGCGCCCGCGCGCTAAACCTTAACGCGCGTTAACTGCGCGGCGCGTGCTTGCCGAGGATGCGCTGCAGGGTGCGGCGATGCATCTTGAGGCGCCGCGCCGTTTCCGAGACGTTCCGGTCGCATTGCTCGAAGACGCGCTGGATATGCTCCCAGCGCACGCGATCGGCCGACATCGGATCCTCGGGCGGCGGCGGCAAGGCCGCATCCGTCGCCAAAAGAGCGCGTTCCACGGCGTCCGCATCGACCGGCTTCGGCAGATAGTCGACCGCACCGGCCTTCACCGCCGCCACGGCGGTCGCGATGTTGCCATAGCCGGTCAGCATGACGATGCGTGCCGCCGGCCGCGTCTGCCGGATCACCTTCACGATCTCGAGCCCGCTGCCGTCGCCGAGGCGGAGATCGACCACAGCAAAAGCGGGCGGCCGCTCGCCGGCGAGACGGGTGCCGCCGGCGACACTGTCCGCCGTCTGGACGACGAAGCCACACCGCTCCATCGCGCGGGCGAGACGCTGGCAGAGCGGCTCGTCGTCATCGACGATTAGCAAGGTGCGCTCGCTCTCGGGCTGGCCCGCTAGGGCAGCGGCCGCGGCGTTTTCCGAATTGACTCGATCCTGCTCGTCGTTCATTCGCCTGCCTCGCGCAGAAAAAGCCCCGGCTCAATCGCATCAAGCCGCTGACGCCGCCATTCGATCCCGATATGCGCCCCGCCATCCGACAGATTGTCGAAGGTCAGCTGCGCCCCGGTGCGCTCCAGCAAGGTTTGTGCGATGAAGATACCAAGACCCATATGCTGTGCCCCGACCTGGGCATGATAGGACGCGCCAAGCTGGCGCGCCGAAATATAGGGCTCGCCGATGCGGGCGAGTACGCTTTGCGGAAAGCCCGGCCCGTCATCGGCGATATCGACCGAAACTTTATCGGCGGTCCAGCTCGTCGTCACTTCGACCTCTTGCTGGGCGAAGTTGATCGCATTCTGGATGAGGTTGCCGATGCCGTGGATGATCTCGGGACTGCGCCGCACCAGCGGCTCTTCGAGCGGCTTGCCGTCGGGACCGCGGCTCGCTTCGACCGCATATAGCACGGCGATCTCGGGGCTGAGATGCGGCTCGCCGGCGGCTTCGACCAGCGCCGAGAACGGCAGACGCTCGTAAGGCGATGCCGTCTCCGCATCGCGATGATGCGCAAGGTCCGCGAGGATGGTGCGACAGCGCTCGCTCTGGCTGAGCAACAGCTCAGCATCGGCGGCATGCGGCGAATCCGCCGGCAGGTCGCGCGCCAGCTCCTTCGCCACCACCGCGATCGTCGCCAGCGGCGAGCCGAGCTGATGCGCCGCGGCCGCGGCCAGACCGCCGACCGCCGAGACGCGCTGCTCGCGCGCCAACGCGAGCTGCGTCGCGGCATAGGCATCGCGCATCTTGCGCGCCTCGACCGCGACCGACCACGCATAACCCGAGATGAAAAGCGTCGAGCACACCAGCGCCGTCCAGAATCCCAGGACATAGATCGGTGCTGGCTGGAAAGGCTGCAAGACGCGTTGCGGCAGCGGCAGATGCCAGATAGCCAGCACGCTGATTGCGATGACCGTCAGGGCCGAGAGACCGATCACCGAGGAGCGCGAGAGGATCGTCGCCGACACGATCACCGGCGCCAGCATCAGAACGGCGAAAGGATTCTCGAGTCCGCCGGTCAGGAAGAGGAGGATGCCGAGCTGGAGCGTGTCATAGGCGAGATAGGCCGCCGCCTCGCGGTCGCCCAGCCGCGCGGTCGGCAAGCGGCGCCGCGATGCGAGGATATTGAGCACTGCCGACGCCGCGATCACCACCATGGTGCTGGTCAGGGGCAGCTTGAAGCCGAAGCCGAAATGCACGACAAGCACCGTCGCCGCCTGACCGAGAACGGCGATCCAGCGGATCAGAACCAGCCGCCGCAGACTAACCGAGACATCGGTCGGCGGCGGGGTATGCATCGTGTCGCTCGATAGGCTCATGGACATATCCCGCCCGGCCCAGGCCAGGCGTCAGTCGCAATGACAGCGTAACTCTGGCAAGGCCAAGGCCGAGCTGGGCGGCCGGCTAAGGCAATTTCCAGCTCGTATAGCGCAGCTTGTCGATATCGACCGCCGTGCCATGGCCGCGCGCCGGTCCGCGCGGGAATTTATCCGCGCCGGCGACTCCACGCTCGCAATAAAGCTCGATCATGTTGCCCGACGGATCGCGGAAGAACATCAGCGCCTCGACGCCGCTGCGCGTCCAGAAATTCGAGCTCGGAATGCCGCAGCGCGCGAGCCACGCCTTCATCTGGACCAACTCGTCGGGGCCGCAGAAGAACGCGAAATGCGGATATTCCGTGCTCGGCGCGAGAAAGGTGCAGCCGTCGCTGCCGATGCCGACATCGACGCCGCAAAGACGGAAGGAGGCGAAGGTCGGTGTCTCGACATGAAGCTCGCCGCCCAGCACCTTGCCGTAAAAGCGCTTGCCCTCCTCGAGATCGCGGCACGGCATGCTGACATGCGCGAAGGCGCGGAATTTCGGTGGGCCGGAAACGGCTTGGCCGCGCTCGATCTCGTCCGACATCATGCTCATGATGGTCTCCCTTCACCGGCGTGGAGGATGAGCCGTGAAATAGATGAACTTTTCGAAATGATGCGTCCGGCCTTATCGGGAGTCAAATTACCCGCCGCGCCGCCGCCTCATTCCTTGCCGCTGACGCCCGCCTCGGCGAAGGTGGCCATGCCGTTGTGGCAGGCGAGCGCCGCCTTGACGAGCGCGATGGCGAGCGTCGCGCCCGACGCTTCGCCGAGCCGCATGCCGAGATCGAGCAGCGGTGCCTTGCCCAGATGCTCGAGCAAACGGCGATGGCCGGGCTCGGCCGAGCGATGCGCGACCAAGCAATGATCAAGTGCGCGCGCCTCGACCGCGAAGAGGGCCGCCGCCGCCGCGCAGGTCGCATAGCCGTCGAGCAGAACCGGCACGCGGGCCATGCGCGCCGCGATCACCGCGCCGGCCATGGCCGCGAATTCGCGCCCGCCGAGGCGGCGCAGCAGATCGAGCCCATCCTTGGCTGCTTGTTTGTGGAGAGCAACGCCTTCCTCGACCACCGCGCGCTTGCGCTCAATGCCGCCGCTGTCGACCCCGGTGCCCGGTCCCACCCAATCCGCTGCCGCGCCGCCGAAGAGCGCTGCGCACAGCGCCGCCGCGGCGGTGGTATTGGCGATGCCCATTTCGCCGATGGCGAGAAGGTCGATGCCGGGCTCGACCGCCATCATGCCATAGGCCATCGCCGTCGCGCATTCCTCCTCGGTCATCGCCGGCTCGCGGGTGAAATCCTCGGTCGCCTGATCGAGCGCCATCTCATAGACGCGCAAATCGGCATCGACCGCGCGGCAGAGCTGATTGATCGCGGCGCCGCCATCGACGAAGTTCTTCACCATCTGCGCCGTGACCGCGGCGGGATAGGCGGAGACGCCGCGGCTTGCGACGCCGTGATTACCGGCAAAGACCGCGCTGCGCGGATGGACGCATTGCGCCGGATGCCGCCCCTGCCAGCGCGCCGCCCAGGCGCTGATCTCCTCGAGCCGCCCGAGCGCGCCGGCGGGTTTGGTCAGCTGCGCTTCGCGCGTTGCCGCCGCCTCGTCCGCCTCGCGATCGGGGCCGGGAAGGCGCGCGAGAATCTCGCGCATTTCATCGAGCGTCGTTGGCGGGCGCTTTTCGGCCATCTACGGGTCTCCCAAGGAAGTTCATGGCGACTGTCCCCCATGGCCGCCGAGGCGCCAAGGGAAATCGCGGCGGTTGGCGGGCATTGCCGAGTTGGGTTACAACGGCGGCATGAGCGCCTATCCGGAAAGCTGGCGCGCGGATTTGCTGGCCGCTGTCACCTTTCTGACGCGGCTGCCGCTTCATCGCGTGGCGCTCGATGAGCCTTTATCAGCGGATCTCGCCGCGGCGAGCTGGGCTTTTCCCGTGGCGGGCGTGGTCGTCGGCGCGATCGGCGCCGTCGGCTACGGCATCGCCCTCGCTGTCGGATTGCCGTTCCTCGCGGCGGCGCTCGTCGCCGTCGCCGCAACCGCGCTCGCAACGGGCGGGCTGCACGAGGACGGGCTGGCGGATACGCTCGACGGGCTGGGCGGCGGCGCGAGCCGCGACGAAAAGCTTGCCATCATGCGCGACAGCCGCACCGGCGTTTATGGCGTGCTGGCGCTCATCTTCAGCGTCGCGCTGCGTGCCTCGGCGCTCGCGCAGATCGGCTTCGGCTGGCGCGTCGCTGGCGCCTTGATCGCCGCACATGCGCTGGCGCGGGGTTTCCTCCCCGCCGCGATGCGCTTCCTCGATCCCGCGCGCAGCGACGGCCTCGGCGCCGGCGCCGGCCGTCCGGCGGCGCCGATGGTTCTTTGGGCGGGCCTCATCGGCCTCGCCGTCGCGCTTGTTAGCGTCGGGCTCCGGCCGGGTCTTACGGCGCTCGTCGCGGCGCTGGCGGCGGCGGTGGCGATCGGCTGGCTGGCGGAGCGCCAGATCGGCGGCCAGACCGGCGATGTGCTGGGCGCGATCGAGCAGGCCGGCGAGGTGGCGGCTTTGCTCGCGATCGCGGCCTGGTCGCCATGAGCGAAGCGCCGACCACGCGCTGGTGGTGGGTGCGGCACGCGCCGGTCACGGCCAATCGCGGCTGCTGCTACGGCCAGATCGATTTCCCCTGCGAGGTCGGCGACGCGGCGCTTTTCGTGAGCCTCGCCAAGCGCCTGCCGCACGGCGCGGCCTGGGTCGCGACGCCGCTCCAGCGCACGCAGATGACCGCCGCGGCGCTGGTCGCCGCCGGACTCGACGGGCCCGCCGCGATCCCCGGGCCGGGCGTCACCATCGAGGCCGCGCTGATCGAGCAGCATTTCGGCGAATGGCAGGGCATTCGCTATGACGAGCTTGCGGCGCGGCGCGGCGAAGCCTGGCACCGCTTCTGGCTTGCGCCGGCGCATGAGACCCCGCCCGGCGGCGAAAGCTTCGTTGCGCTGATGGCGCGCGTCCATGCGGCGATCGACCGCCTCAACCGGCAATTCGCCGGCCGCGACATCCTCGCGGTGACCCATGGCGGCACGATTCGCGCCGCCTTGGCGCTGGCGCTCGATCTCTCGCCCGAGGCGGCGCTCGCCTTCGTCATCGACAATCTGTCGCTGACCCGCATCGATCACATCGCCGGGGCGGCTGTCGGCCAGGGCTGGCGCGTCGGCGCGGTCAATCAGCCGCCGCTCTGAGCGGCCGCGCCGTTAGGCGTCGAGCACCAGCCGCGAGCCTTTGACGCGCGAGACGCAGATGCACATGCGCTTGTCGCCCTGCTTCTCCTCGGGCTTCAGCACATGATCGCGATGCTCGATCGGCCCATCGGCGGCGACGACGGTCATCGGACAAATTCCGCACTCGCCGCGGCCGCAATAAAATTTCGGCGTATGTCCCGACGACAGCATGGTCTCGAGAATGCTCGCATCCGCCGGAATGTGCAGCTCGACGCCCGAGCGCCGCAGCAGCACATCGAATTCCGTATTCTCGACTCGCACGGGCGGGGGCGGCGCAAAGCATTGCTCGTGTATCTGCAACCGCGACAGCCCGGCGGCGCTCGCGGCGGCGACCACGGCCTGGTTGAGCGCGTAAGTGCCGCAGACATAGACCTCGGACGGATAGGTGAGCGCTTGGACCAGCGCCTTCACATCGAGCGGCTCGGCCGCGTTGCTCTCCGCGTGCAGAATGGCACGGCCGCCGGTGAGCGCCTCGATCTCCTCGCGATAGGCCATCTGGCTCTTATCCGGCGCGAGATAGGCGAGGGCGAAGGGCAGGCCCTCGCGTTTGAGGCGCCGCGCCATCGCATAGATCGGCGCAATGCCGATGCCGCCGGCGATGAGCAGGCGATTGGCCTTGTGGGTCTCGAGCGCGAAATTGTTGCGCGGCGCGGAAATGCCAAGGCTCGTGCCGATGTCGACCCGCTCGCACAAAAACCGCGCGCCGCCCGCGCCCTCGGCGCGGCGTTCGACCGCGATGCGATAGGTATCCGGCGGATCGTCGCTCGCGAGCGTCCCGCCGAGCAGCGAATAGCCGCGCATCGCCTCGCTGCCGTCATCGAGCGTGACATCGATCTCGACATGCGCGCCGGGCGCGTAGGCGGGCAGGCCCGCGCCGTCCTTCGCGCGCAGGACGAGCTCGCGGATCGCCGCGGTGCGCTTGACGATCGATGCGACGCTGACTTCGTATTGGCCCATCGGCCCTCTCGGAGGTTGGCCGTCGAGGGACGATAGCGCTCGGCCCGGCTGCATGCTAGGTTCGTCCGCGCGATGCGACAGGGAAGCCGGTGCGATGCCGGCGCTGCCCCCGCAACTGTAAGCGGCGAGACCGCGGCATGCATGCCACTGGCGGAGCGTTTCCGCCGGGAAGGCGCAAGCGGTCTATGACCCCGAGCCAGGAGACCTCCGCATCGCCTCGTCACGCGACCACCCTCGGGCGGAGGAGTGTCTTGCCGGCAGAGAGTCTTTCCACCTCGAGTGATGCCGCGCGCGCGGCTTTGCCGCGCATTGTCCTCATCCTCGGCGGCGCGCGCTCGGGGAAAAGCCGCTTCGCCGAGAGCCTCGTCGCGCAAGCCTCGGCAAAGGCGCTCTACATCGCGACCGGGGAGCGCCGCGATCCGGAAATGATCGCGCGAATCGCGGCGCACCGCGCGCGGCGCGGCGCGGCTTGGACGACAATCGAAGAGCCGCTCGAGCTGGTCAATTGCCTCCTTGGCTTGCCGCCCGAGTCGCCGCCGGTCCTCATCGACTGCCTGACCCTGTGGCTCAGCAATCTCATGGAAGCCAACCGCGATATCGGCTTCGAGATCGAGCGGCTGCGCAGCGCGCTAGCGCAAGTGAACATGCCCGTCATCCTTGTCGCCAACGAGGTCGGCCTCGGCATCGTGCCCGACAATGCGCTGGCACGCGCCTTTCGCGATCATGCCGGCCGGCTCAATCAAAGCATTGCCGCGATTGCCCAGCGCGTCGTCTTCATGGCGGCGGGCCTGCCCATGACGCTCAAAGGATGAATGCGATGCGCAAGATTCCGGCGACGATCGTCACGGGCTTTCTCGGCGCCGGCAAGACGAGCCTGCTGCGCCACCTCGTCGCCCATGCCGGCGCACGCCGTCTCGCGCTCATCATCAACGAATTCGGCGAGCTGGGCATCGATCGCGAGCTGCTGCTCGGCTGTGGCGATCAATCCTGCGGCGCAAGCGACGTGGTCGAGCTCGCCAATGGCTGCATTTGCTGCACCGTGGCGGAAGATTTCCTGCCGGCGCTCGAGCGGCTGATCGACCGCGCCGATCCGCCCGACCATATCGTGATCGAGACCTCGGGCCTCGCTTTGCCGAAACCGTTGGTCCAGGCCTTCAACTGGCCGGAGATCAAGGCACGCGTCACCGTCGACGGCGTCGTCGCGGTGATCGACGCGCCGGCGGTGGCGGCAGGGCGCTTTGCCTCGACCACGCCCGAGCTCCTCCACGACAATCCGCTCGATGAGGTGTTCGGCGATCAATTGGCTTGCGCCGATCTGGTCGTGCTCAACAAAACCGATCTCGCCGATGCCGCAACGCTCGATCGCGTGGGGGGCGCGGTGCGCGCGCGGCTGCGCGCCGGTGCCAAATCCATCACCGCCGCCTTCGGCCGGATCGCCCCCGCAGTGCTGCTGGGGCTCTCCGCTGCGGCGGAAGAGGATCTCGATACCCGCCCCTCGCAGCATGATCTCGCCGGCGCGCACGACCATGACGATTTCGAGAGCTTCGTCGTCAGCCTTGGCCCCGTCGGCGATCCGGCGCAGCTAGGCCTGGCTTTGTCGCGCGTGATGCAGTCGCATGACATTCTTCGCCTCAAAGGCTTTCTCGATGTGCCGAACAAAGCGTTCCGGCATGTGATCCAGGCCGTCGGACCGCGCATCGAGCAGTATTTCGACCGGCCCTGGGGCGCGGAGGAACAGCGCCTCTCGCGCCTTGTGGTCATCGGGCGCAAAGGCCTCGAACGCGCGCCGATCGCCGCGGCGCTTGCCGCCGCGGTTTCGCCGTGAGGGCGCGATGCATCTCTTAGCCGCGATTCCCGGTACGGTCAGCGACGGCGCGGCGGCGATCGATCTCGGCCAGACGCCGGGCGACATCGTCGTGCTCTCCGCGGCGGATAGCGACCTTGCCTGCCTCGCCGCGGCGCAGCGGCGGCTGATCGCCGAGGACGCGGCGTGGCCGAGCCTGCGTCTCGCGAGCCTGTTGCGGCTCGGGCACAATTTCTCGGTTGATCTCTATCTCGACAAGGTGGCCCGGCACGCGCGGCTAGTGATCGCGCGCATCCTCGGCGGACGGTCTTATTGGAGCTATGGCGTCGAGCGCCTGGCCGAGCTCGCACGCGCTCGCGGCATCGCGCTCGCGCTGTTGCCGGGCGACGATCAGCCCGATGCCGAGCTGACGCAATTCTCGACGCTCGATGCCGCGTCGCTGCACCGGCTGTGGCGCTATCTCGCCGAGGGCGGGCCCGCCAATGCCGAGCAATGCCTGCGCTATGCTTCGAGCCTCATCGGCAAATCGGCGCCGTGGCAGGAGCCGGCACCGCTGCTGCATGCTGGGCTCTACTGGCCGGGGCTGAGCTTCGCGGGGCTCGATGACATTTCGCGGCACTGGCAAAAGGACGCGCCGGTGGCGGCGCTCGTCTTCTATCGCGCGCTGATGCTGGCGGCCAATACCGGTCCGGTCGATGCGCTGATCGCGGCGCTGCGCGAGCGCGGGCTCAATCCCTTGCCGATTTTCGTCGCCTCGCTGAAGGACGCGCCAAGCGCGGCCATCCTCGATGCGCTGCTGGCGCAGGCGCCGCCCAATCTCGTGCTCAACGCGACCGGTTTTGCGGTCTCGACCGGCAAGGGCGAGGCAGGGCCTTTCGTGCCCTATGACTGCCCGGTGCTGCAGGTGATCTTCGCCGGCGGCAGCGAGGAGGCCTGGCGTGCCGGCCTGCGCGGTCTCGATGCGCGCGACATCGCCATGAACATCGCCCTGCCGGAGCTCGATGGCCGCATCATCACGCGCGCCGTCTCCTTCAAGGCACAGCCGGCGCGCGATCCTCTGACCGAGGCCGATCTCACGCTTTACCGTGCCGTGCCCGACCGCGTCGCATTCACCGCCGATCTCGCGCGCAATTGGGCGAGGCTGCGGCGAATGCCGGCCGAAGAGCGCCGCGTCGCGCTGGTGCTCGCCAATTACCCGCATCGCGATGGGCGTATCGGCAATGGCGTCGGCCTCGACACGCCCGCCTCGATCGTCGAGGCGTTGCGCGGCCTGAAGGCGGCCGGCTACCGCGTCGAGGATATTCCCGAAGACGGCGATACGCTGATCGCGCGCCTTCAGGCCGGGCCGACCAATGCCGGCCGCGCGCGTGAAGCGGAGGAGAGCTTCGCGCGCAGTGATTATGCGGCATTCTTCGCCTCGCTGCCGCTCGATGCGCAAGAGACGGTCAATGGGCGCTGGGGCGCGCCCGAGCGCGATCCGTTCTTTCGCGACAGCCGGCTCGATTGCGGCGCTTTCGCCATTCCGGCGATACGCTGCGGCAATGTCATCGTCGCGATCCAACCTTCGCGCGGCTACGACATCGACCCCAAATCCTCTTATCACGCGCCGGATTTGCCGCCGCCGCATGGCTATCTCGCCTTCTATGCCTGGCTCAGCGACACGGCGCGGGTGCATGCCGTCGTCCATTTCGGCAAGCACGGCAATCTCGAATGGCTGCCCGGCAAGGCGGTGGCGCTGTCGGCCGCGTGCTTTCCCGAGGCTGCACTCGGGCCCTTGCCGCATCTCTACCCCTTCATCGTCAACGATCCCGGCGAAGGCACGCAGGCCAAGCGCCGCTCCCAGGCCGTCATCATCGATCATCTGACGCCGCCTTTGACGCGCGCCGAAAGCTATGGCCGGTTCGCCGAGCTCGAGCGGCTGGTCGACGAATATTACGCGGCTGCGGCGGGCGATCCGCGACGCGTCAAGCTGCTCGGCGCGCAGATTCTCGATCTGGTGCGCGCCGCCGGCCTCGATCAGGATTGCGGCATCGCGCGGCATGAAAGCGAGACGGAGGCGCTGAAGAAGCTCGACGCCTATCTCTGCGAGCTGAAGGAGATGCAGATTCGCGACGGGCTGCATGTCTTCGGCCGCTCGCCCGACAGCGCCGATCTTCTGGTCGCGCTGGCGCGCCTGCCGCGCGGCACCGCGCCGCATCAGGCGTCGCTGATCCGTGCCCTGGCGGAGGATTTGGCGCTGGGCTTCGATCCGCTCGACGCCGCGCTCGAAGCGCCTTGGCAAGGGCCGCGGCCCGCGGCGCTGGCCGGTACCGCGCCCTGGCGCAGCCATGGCGATACGGTCGAGCGGCTGGAAGGCCTTGCCCGCGCTCTCGTCGCCGGCACGCAAGACGCGGATCGCGGCTGGTCGTGCAGTCGCGCGGTGCTTGGCTGGATCGACAATGCGTTGCGGCCGGCGATTGCCGCTTGCGGTCGCGCGGAGATCGAGGGTCTCCTCAAAGGCCTCGATGGGCGTTTCGTTCCGCCGGGGCCTTCGGGCGCCCCCTCGCGCGGCCGGCCCGAGGTTCTGCCGACCGGGCGCAATTTCTTCTCGCTCGATATGCGCGCCGTGCCGACCCCGGCGGCGTGGCAGCTCGGCTGGAAATCCGCCTCGCTCCTCATCGTGCGCCACGCGCAGGAGCACGGCGCCTATCCGAAAAGCCTCGCGCTCTCCGCCTGGGGCACCGCCAATATGCGCACCGGCGGCGATGACATCGCGCAGGGCTTGGCGCTGATGGGCGTGCGTCCGCGCTGGGAGGAACGGACCGGCCGCGTTATCGGCTTCGAGATCCTACCGGTGTCGGTGCTCGACCGGCCGCGCATCGACGTCACCTTGCGAGTCTCGGGCTTCTTCCGCGACGCGTTCCCGAACCTCATCGACCTCTTCGACAGCGCGGCGCGCGCGGTCGCGGCGCTCGATGAAGAGGCGAGCGTCAACCCGCTGGCGGTGCGCGTCGCGCAAGATCGCCGCACGCTTGAGGCGCAGGGAATCGCACCGGCGGAAGCCGAGCACCGCGCCGGTTTCCGCGTCTTCGGCTCGAAGCCGGGTGCCTATGGCGCGGGGCTCCAGGCGCTGATCGACGAGCGCGGCTGGGCCGATGCGGGCGATCTCGCCAAGGCTTATCTCGCCTGGGGCGGCTTCGCTTATGGCGCCGGCGCAGCGGGGCAGGAGGCGCAATCGCTTTTCCGTGCGCGGCTCAAATCCGTCGAAGCCGTCATCCAGAATCAGGACAATCGCGAGCACGATCTGCTCGACAGCGACGATTACTATCAATTCGAGGGCGGGCTCGCAGTCGCGATCGGCCATCTCGCGGGTATGGCGCCGGCGATCTATCACAACGATCATTCGCGGCCCGAGGCGCCGCGCATCCGCAGCCTCGGCGAGGAGATCGGCCGGGTCGTTCATGGCCGCGCCGCCAATCCCAAATGGCTCAACGGCGTGATGCGGCACGGCTATAAGGGCGGCTTCGAGATCGCGGCGACGGTCGATTATCTCTTCGCCTTCGCCGCGACGACCAAGGCGGTGAAGGACCATCATTTCGACGCGCTCTATGACGCCTATCTCGGCGATCCCGAGGTGCGAGATTTCCTTCAGGCGCACAACCCAGCCGCCTTGCAAGAGATCGAGGCGCGGTTTGCTGAGGCGCTCGAGCGCGGCCTATGGCGGCCGAAACGCAATCACCTGCGCGAGAAACTCGGGATCAAGGCATGAGCGAGACCGCCGAGACCGAAGACGAGATCAATCGCCGCCATGCCGAGAAGATGGCGAAGCGCAAAGCGGCGCGGGCGCGGATGCTCGCATCAAAAACCGCGGAGCGCGGCCTCCTCATCGTCCACACCGGCACCGGCAAGGGCAAATCGACCGCGGCTTTCGGCATGGTGCTGCGCTGCCTTGGCCATGGCATGCGCGTCGGCATCGTGCAATTCGTCAAAGGCGCGTGGGAAACGGGCGAGCGCAAGGTGCTCGAAGCTTACCCCGAACTCGTCACCTGCCGCGCGATGGGCGAAGGCTTCACCTGGGACACGCAGGATCGTGTGCGCGACATCGCGGCGGCGCGCGCCGCCTGGGGGGCGGCGAAGGCGATGATCGCCGATCCTTCCTACAAGCTCGTGCTCTTGGACGAGCTCAACATCGTGCTGCGCTACGATTATCTGCCGCTCGATGAAGTGATCGCGGTTTTGAAGGCGAAGCCGCGCGATCTTCACCTCGTCGTCACCGGCCGGAACGCCAAGCCGGAGCTCATCGAGATTGCCGACCTCGTCACCGAGATGACGATGGTGAAGCATCCCTTCCGTTCCGGCGTCAAGGCACAGCGAGGGATCGAGTTCTGATGCCGCGACCAGCGCTCATGGTGCAGGGGACCGGCTCCGATGTCGGAAAATCCGTCATCGTCGCCGGGCTCGCGCGCGCCTTCACGCGCCGCGGTTTGCGGGTGCTGCCGTTCAAGCCGCAGAACATGTCGAACAACGCGGCGGTCACCGAAGAGGGCGGCGAGATCGGCCGCGCCCAGGCGCTCCAGGCGCGTGCCGCCGGCGTTGCGCCGCGCGTCGACATGAACCCGGTGCTGCTGAAGCCCGAGGCGGAGCGCTGCGCGCAGGTCATCGTCCAGGGCCGCATCGCGGCGACGCTGTCGGCGCAGGACTATCATCTGATGAAACCGTCGCTGCTGCCGCGCGTGCTCGACAGCTTTCAGCGGCTCGAAGAGGATTGCGATCTTGTCCTGATCGAGGGCGCCGGCTCGCCGGCCGAGGTCAATCTGCGCGCCTTCGATATCGCCAATATGGGGTTTGCCCTCGCGGCAAAGGTTCCGGTGCTGCTCCTGGGCGATATCGACCGCGGCGGCGTTATCGCGCAGCTGGTCGGGACCCATGTCCTGCTTGCGCCCGAGGAGCGCGCGCTGGTCAAAGGCTACGTCATCAACAAGTTCCGTGGCGATCTCGGGCTCTTTTCCGACGCGCTCGATATCCTGCGCGCGCGCATGGGGCTGCGCTGCTTCGGGATCGTTCCCTGGCTCGAGAAGCTGCGCGATCTGCCGGCGGAGGACAGCATGGGGCTGCGCTCAACCGCCACGCCGACGCGCAACGGCGCCGTGGCGATCGCCGTTCCGCTCCTCCCCCATATCGCCAATTTCGACGATCTCGATCCGCTGCGCGCCGAAAGCGGCGTCGAGCTCGATCTCGTCGTGCCGGGAAGGCCCTTGCCAGTGTGCGATCTGGTGATCCTGCCTGGTTCCAAGGCGACGCGCGCCGATCTCGCGGTATTGCGCAGCGAGGGCTGGGATATCGATTTGCACGCCCATGCGCGGCGTGGCGGCTGCATTCTCGGCATTTGCGCCGGCTATCAGATGCTCGGCCGCCGCATCGCCGATCCGCACGGCATCGAAGGCGCGCCGGGCGTCGAAGAGGGCCTCGGCCTGCTCGAGGTCGAGACCGAATTCGCGGGCGAGAAGCGCCTTGTCGCCGCGCAGGGCTTCGACACGCTGACCGGCGCGCTGGTTCGTGGCTATGAGATGCATCTTGGCCGCACCGCCGGAATCGATGCCGAGCGCCCGATGCTGCGCCTCGATGGCCGCGCGGATGGCGCGGTTTCGCGCGACGGGCGCATCGCCGGCTGTCATCTCCATGGGCTCTTCGCGAGCGATGCGTTCCGGCGGGCTTTTCTCGCGCGTTTGGGAGGTGCAGGTGATCCGGCGCTCGAGCACGAAGCGCGGATCGATGCGGTGCTTGAGTCGCTCGCGCGGCATCTGGAATTGCATCTCGATCTCGATGCGCTGCTCGCGGTTGCCCATGCGCGGTAAGTTACAGAAACTGCCGTGCGGCGGCGCCACCGAGCAGCAGAATGGCGAAACACGCCGCCGCTGCGAGGTAGAGCGTCAGCGCGGCGGCGATATCGGCAATCGTCGCGCGCGCGCGGCCATCGCCGAGCCAGGGCTCGGGCGCCGCCGCGCCGCCATAGGCGCGTGGGCCGCCGAGCGCCAGGCCCAGCGCGCCCGCCGCCGCCGCTTCGGGCCAACCGGCATTGGGCGAGCGATGCTTGCGCGCATCCTTGAGCATGACGCGCAAGCCATGACCGGCGCGTGTTTCGGGAAGCGCCACCGCCGCCGCGCAGATAATGAGCGCGCTGAGCCGCGCGGGAATCCAGCTGAACACGTCGTCGAGCCGCGCCGCCGCCCAGCCGAATTGCAGATATTTCGGCGAACGGTGGCCGATCATGCTGTCGAGCGTGCTGGCGGTCTTGAAGGCGAAAATCCCCGGCAGGCCCAGCAGCAGATACCAGAAGGCCGGCGCCACCACGCCGTCGCTGAAATTCTCGAACAGCGATTCGATCGCCGCGCGCGCAACGCCATGCTCGTCGAGGCTGTCGGGATCGCGGCCGACGATTTTGGCGACCGCCTGCCGTCCGGCCTCGATCCCGCCCTCTTGCAAACCGCGCGCGACCGCCGCGACATGCTCGAAAAGGCTGCGCTGCGCCAGCAGCACGGCGACGAGGAGCGCCTCGATGGCCCAGCCGAGATGGACGATGCGCAAATAGCCGGTGACCGCCCAGCCCAACGCCACGGCGGCGCCGACGAGAACAACCACCGTGATCAGGCCGCGCAGACGCCGCGCGCGGTCACTGCGGTCCGGACGGTTGAGGCGCTTGTCGAAGAAGGCGACCGCGCCGCCCGCCAGAACAACCGGGTGCGGCAAAAGGCGAAAGACGCGCTCCATATCGCCGAAAGCGAGATCGAGGATGAGCGCCAGCAGCAGAACGAGAACCGGGTCGGGTGCGGTCGATATCAGCATGGGCTCGCAAGATCGGCCGCTTGCGGGCATCAAGACAAGAAGAAAGCGAGGATCGGATGACGGCAGGGGGCCTCAAGAGCGCGGTGATGGTGTGCGGGCATGGCAGCCGCGATCCGGATGCGATCGTCGAATTCGAGCGGGTGGCGGCGGGGCTCAAAGCGATGCTTCCGACGGTCGATATCGAGACGGGCTATCTCGAATTCGCGCGGCCGGTCATCCGCGACGGGCTCGAGAAGCTGGCCTCACGCGGCGCCCGCCGCATTCTCGCGCTTCCCGGCATGCTCTTCGCCGCGAGCCATGTGAAGAACGACCTGCCCTCGGAGATCAACAGCTTCGCAGCGCTCAATCCCGGCATCGAGCTTCGCTTCGGCCGCGACTTGTCGATTGAGCCGAAATTGCTGAAAGTTGCCGCCGCCCGTATTGCCGAGGCCGAGGGCGATGCCCGGCGCCCGGTTGCGCGCGCCGAGACGCTGCTCCTCGTCGTCGGCCGTGGTACCAGCGACCCGGACGCGAATTCGAACATCGCCAAGATCACGCGCATGTTGTGGGAAGGGATGGGGTTCGGCTGGGCCGAAACCGCGTTCAGCGGCGTCGCGCATCCGCTGGTCGAGCCCGGATTGCGGCGCGCGGCGATGCTCGGCTTTCGCCACATCGTCGTCTTTCCTTATTTTCTCTTCACCGGCGTCTTGGTGAAACGGATCTATGCCGCGCTCGACCGCGTCGCGGCGGATCACCCCGAGATCGAGTTCCTCAAAGCGGGATATTTGGGGGATCACCCGCTGGTGCTCGATTGCTTTGCCGATCGCATTGCGGAGATGGCCGATGGCGAGCCCGCGATGAATTGCCGGCTGTGCAAATATCGCGAGCAGATCATCGGCTATGAGACAGCCGTCGGCGCGCCGCAACAGGGGCACCATCATCACGTGCGCGGCATCGGCACCGAGGCCGATCATGGCGATCATCACCATCACCATGACGGCCACCTCCATCATCACGGCCATGGCTCGAACGGCGCCTGATATTGGCGCGGCGGGCTACGCCTATCTGCGCGATCCCGCGGCGATCTATCGCCGCTCCTTCGCGATGATCCGCCGCGAGGTCGATCTGAGCGGGATGCCGCGCGAGCTTCGCCCGGTCGCGCTCCGTCTCGTTCATGCGACGGGCGAGTCCGCGATCCTCGATGATCTCGCCGCATCGAAAGGCGCGGCGGCAATCGGGCGCAAGGCGCTCGCACGAGGCGCGCCGATCCTCGCCGATGCGTCGATGGTGGCGGCGGGCATCACGGGGCGGCGCGCGCTCTGCCGTCTCGGCGACAAGCGCGTGCCGGCCTTGGCAAAGATGCTCAAGACCACCCGCTCGGCAGCCGCCGTCGAGCTCTGGCGCCCGCAGCTCGATGGCGCGGTGGTTGCAATCGGCAATGCGCCGACAGCGCTGTTTCATCTGCTCGAGATGATCGCCGCGGGCGCGCCGCGGCCGGCTTTGGTTCTCGGCTTTCCGGTCGGCTTCGTCGGCGCGGCCGAGGCCAAGGCGGCGCTCGAGGCCAATCCCTGGGGCATCCCCTATATCACGTTGCGCGGGCGGCGCGGCGGCAGCGCGCTGGCGGCGGCGGCCGTCAATGCGCTGGCGGGCGACCGATGAGCGCCTGGCTTGCCGTGATCGGCATCGGCGAAGAGGGGTGGAGCGGCCTCAGCGGCGCCGCGCGGGGTTTCGTCGAGACGGCCGAGCTGGTGGTCGGTGGTGCCCGGCATCTCGCGCTTGTGCCGAGCCTCGCCGGCGAGCGCCTTCAATGGAAGAGCCCGCTGGCCGCTACGCTGCCCGCGGTCGAGCGATATCGCGGCCGCCGCGTTGTCGTGCTCGCGAGCGGCGATCCGCTCTGCTACGGCGTCGGCGCTTTGCTGGCGCGGCGCTTCGCACGTGACGAGATGATCGTGCTGCCGAGCCCGAGCGCCTTCAGCCTTGCCGCGGCGCGGCTGCTCTGGCCGCTCGAATCCTGCCGCTGCCTCAGCCTTCACGGCCGGCCGCTGGAAAAGCTGCGGCTGCATCTCGCGCCCGGCGCGCGGCTGCTCGCTTTGTCGGAAAACGGTACGACGCCGGCGAGCGTTGCGCAGCTTTTGCGCGAGTCCGGCTGGGGTCAATCGGCGATGAGCGTCTTCGAGCATCTGGGCGGCGCCAAGGAGCGGCGCTGCGACGGGCTCGCTGCGGCATGGCCCGAGGAGCACGTCGCCGATCTTAATCTCCTTGCGCTCGAATGCCGCGCGGGCGCGGATGCGCGGCCGCTGTCGCGCCGCGCCGGCCTGCCCGACGACGCATTCCGCCATGACGGCCAGCTGACGAAACGCGCGATCCGCGCCGCGACGCTCGCGGCGCTGGCGCCTCTGCCCGGGGAATTGCTGTGGGATATCGGCGCCGGCAGCGGCTCGATCGCCATCGAATGGCTGCGCAGCGAGCGCTTCATGCGGGCGATTGCGATCGAGCGCGCGGCGCCGCGCGCGGCCTTCATCGCCGAGAACGCCGCGCATTTGGGCGTGCCCGAAATCGAGATCGTGCAGCAACCGGCGCCGGCCGCGCTCGAAGGACTGCCCGCCCCCGATGCGATCTTCATCGGCGGCGGTGTTGGCGATGCCGCGATCTGGGATGCCGCCTGGGGGGCGCTGAAGCCCGGGGGAAGGCTCGTCGCCAATGCGGTGACGCTCGATGGCGAGGCCGAGCTCTTCCGCCGCCATCGCAGCCTCGGCGGCGAGCTGACACGGATCGCCGTCTCGCGCGCCGAGGACCACCGCTTCTGGCGCGCCGCCATGCCGATCGCGCAGCTTTTCGTCGTCAAGCCGCGATGATGGCGCAGGCGATCGCGGGCTGGCGCCCTTATGTGCTGCTCCTTCTGCTCTGCCTCGGGCTCTATCTGCCGGGGCTTGCGAGCCTTCCCGTCACTGATCGCGACGAGGCGCGTTTCGCGCAGGCGAGCCGGCAGATGCTGGAAACCCGCGATTTCATCAACATTCGCTTCCAGGACGAAGCGCGCAACAAAAAGCCCGCCGGCATTTACTGGCTGCAAGCGGCCGCGGTGAGTCTTTTCAGCGATGCGCAGAGCGCCGCGATCTGGCCTTATCGCCTGCCGTCCTTGCTCGCGGCCGCGGCCGCCGTGCTCCTGAGCTTTGGCCTGGGCAACGCTCTGGTCGGACGCAAGGCAGCGTTTCTCGGCGCCGCCGTGCTTGCAGCTTCGGTGGAGCTCGTCGTCGAGGCGCATCTCGCCAAGACCGATGCGGTGCTGCTTGCCTGCGTCGTCGCGGCGCAATTGGCGCTGGCGCGGCTGTATCTTGCGGCGCGCCAGGGCGCGCCTGGCGATTGGCGCTTCGCGCTCCTCTTCTGGCTCGCGCTCGCCTGCGGCGTTCTCGTCAAAGGACCGGTCGCGCCGGCGGTCGGCGCGCTGACCGTCGCGGCGCTGGCGGTGGCCGATCGCGATGCGCGCTGGCTCAAGACGCTGCGGCCTGCGCTCGGCATTGTGCTGCTCTTGCTTATTGTGATGCCTTGGCTCATTGCGATCTCGCGCGCGACGCAGGGCGCGTTTCTCCACGATTCGCTCGGCTCGGATTTTCTCGGCAAGCTGATCGGCAGCCAGGAAAGCCATGGCGCGCCGCCGCTCTATTACCTCGTCTCGCTGGCGATCGGGTTCTGGCCCGGCGTGCTGTTCCTGGGGCCTGCCATCGCCTGGGCATGGATGCATCGTGCCGATACGCCGGAGCGGTTTCTCATCGCTTGGGCGGTGCCATTCTGGATCGTCGTCGAGCTGGTGCCGACCAAGCTCCCGAACTATTTGCTGCCGGCCTATCCGGCACTGGCGCTGATGGTCGCCCGCGCGGTCATCGCCGCAAGCGAGGGTAAGCTTGTCTCCTGGCGTTGGCTCGATCGCGGCGTGGCGCTCGCCTGGGCGGCCGTCTCGCTCGGGCTGGCGGCGATTCTCGCGCTGGCGCCGATCCAGTTCGGATCCGGCGACGGATCGGGGCTGGTCGCGGCGGCCATCCTCCTCTATCTCGGCACGCGTCTCGGGATTGCCTTTTGGCGCGACGGCGCCGCGCAGCTCGTGCCGCGGCTCGTCATCCTCGCTCTGCTGGTCCTGCCGCTCACCTTCGCTTTCGTTGCGCCGCGGCTCGACCGGCTCTGGCTGTCACGCGCCGCGGCGCAGCTCGTCGCGCGCAACGCAACCGCACAAGACGCGCCCGTTGTTGCAGCGGCGGGCTATGCCGAGCCGAGCCTCGTTTTCCTTCTCGGTACGCGAACGATGCTGGTCGATCCGGCGCGCGCGGCGCAGCACGTCGCAACCGCCCCGGGGGGGATGGCGCTGGTCGAGAGCCGCGACGATGCGGCCTTCCAGGCCGATCTCGCCGCGCAGGGCGGCAAGGCCCGCATGCTGGGCCGCGTTTCGGGCATCGACTATTCGAACGGCCGTCCCATGACATTGACGCTCTATGATGGAGCGCCGCGATGAGCGGGATCATCTATGGGCTGGGCGTCGGTCCGGGCGATCCGGAGCTGCTGACGCTGAAAGCCTGGCGCATCCTGCGCCGCGCCGCGATCGTCGCTTATCCCGCGCCCGAGGAGGGAGCGAGCTTCGCGCGCGGCATCGTCGCGCAATTTCTTTCGCCGGCGCAGATCGAATTGCCGATCCGCATTCCGATGGAGACGGCGCGGTTTCCGGCGCAGGCGGTCTATGATCGCGCCGCCGCGGCGATCGCCGAGCACAGCGCGGCGGGCCGCGACGTCGCCGTCCTCTGCCAGGGCGATCCCTTCTTCTACGGCTCGTTCATGTATCTCTTCGGTCGCCTCGCCGAGCGTTGCACGGTCGAGATCGTGCCGGGCGTCTCCTCGCTCGGCGCTTGCGCCGCCGCGGCCGGGTTCCCGTTGGCGGCGCGCAACGATGCGCTGATCGTGCTGCCCGCGACCTTGCCCGACGATGCGTTGGCGCGCCGGCTCGAAGCCTGCGATGCGGCGGCGATCATCAAGCTGGGGCGCCATTTTGCACGCGTGCGCGATCTCCTCGCGCGTCTCGGGCTTGCCGGGACAGCGCGCTATGTCGAGCATGCGAGCCTCGCCAATGCGCGGCTGCTGCCGCTCGATGCGGTCGATCCAGCGGCGGCGCCCTATTTCTCGATGATCCTGCTGCACCGGCGCGGCGCGGCGTGGCGATGAGCGCGCTTCCGCAAGACGCGGCAATCCTGGTGCTGGGGCCTTCGGCGCTCGAGACGGCACGGCGCATCAAGGCTTTGCTGCCTGGCGCCGCGATCCACGCGCCTGCCCAGAGAGATCTCGCGGCGGATATCGTCTTCGACAAGGCGACCGATCATCTCGCGGCGCTGTTCGCTGCCGGCACCCCGATCGTCGCGCTTTGCGCCAGCGGCATTGCCGTGCGCGCCTTGGCGCCGCTGCTTGCGGCAAAGCGCGCCGAGCCGCCGGTGGTGGCCATCGCGGAAGACGGCTCGACGGCGGTTCCGCTCCTCGGCGGTCATCGCGGCGCCAATGCTTTGGCGCGCGCCATCGCCGAAATGACGGGCGGCGTCGCGGCGATCACCACCGCCGGCGATCTGCGCTTCGATCTGGCGCTCGATGAGCCGCCGCCCGGCTGGCGCATCGCCAATCCCGAGCGCGCCAAACCGGTGATGGCGGCGCTGCTTGCCGGCGAGCCGGTGAGCCTCGCCATCGAAGCCGGCGATGCCGCTTGGCTCGAAGCCTCCGGCGCACGCTTTGCCGAATCGGGTCAGGCGCACATCCGCATCACCGACCGCGCCGCGAGCGCCGAAGAGGACGCGCTCGTCCTGCATCCGCCGGTGCTGGCCCTGGGCGTCGGCTGCGAACGCGGCGCCTCTGTCGAGGAGATGCACGCTGTGGTGACGGAGACGCTGCGGCGACACGGTCTTGCCGCGGGCGCCGTGGCGCTGGTCGCCTCGCTCGATCTCAAAAGCGACGAGCCGGCGGTGCAGGCGCTGGCGCAAGCGCTCGATGTGCCGGCACGGTTCTTTTCCGTGCAGGAGCTCCTCGCGGAAACGTCGCGCTTGCAAATGCCCTCGGAGGCGGTATTCCGCGCGGTCGGCTGCTATGGCGTTGCCGAAGGCGCGGCGCTCGCCGCGGCGGGGCACGAGGCGACGCTGCTCGTGCCGAAAGAGACGCAGGGCCACGTCACCTGCGCCGTTGCTCGCGCGCTGGCGCCGCTCGATCCGGCGACTGTCGGCCGCGCCCGTGGCCGGCTGGCGATCATCGGCATCGGCCCGGGCGATGCTGGCACGCGCACCCCCGCGGCCGATGCTGCGCTGCGCGCGGCGAGCGAGATTGTCGGCTACCGGCTTTATCTCGATCTGCTGGGGTCTGCCATCGCGGAAAAGACGCTTCATCCCGGCATGCTTGGCGCGGAGGAAGAACGCGCGCGCCTCGCGCTCGATTTGGCGGCGCAGGGACGCAGCGTCGCCCTCGTCTCGTCGGGCGATGCCGGGATTTACGGGCTGGCGAGCCTCGTTTTCGAGTTGATCGACCGCGAGGCGCTGGCCGCGTGGCAGCGCGTTGCGATCGAGGTCGTGCCGGGTGTTTCGGCAATGCAGGCGGCGGCGGCGCGGCTCGGCGCACCGCTGGGCCATGATTTCTGCGCCATTTCGCTGTCGGATCTGCTGACGCCCTGGGATGCGATCGAGCGCCGGCTCGAAGCCGCCGCGGCTGGCGATTTCGTCATCGCGCTCTACAATCCGCGCTCGGCGCGTCGCCATGGCCAGCTCGAGCGTGCGCGGGAGATTCTTTTGGCAAAGCGCTCCGGCGACACGCCGGTGGCGCTCGCGCGCAATCTCGGGCGCAGCGGCGAGCGTGTGACGGTGACGACGCTCGCAGCGCTCGATCCCGCCGCGGCCGATATGCTGACGCTGCTCGTCATCGGCAACAGCGCGACACGCAAGCTCGACGGGGTGGATGTGATCTACACGCCGCGCGGCTATGCGGCGAAGCGCCCATGACGGTGCATTTCATCGGCGCCGGGCCGGGCGCGCCCGACCTCATCACGCTGCGCGGCTTGCGCCTCATCGAGACGAGCCCCGTCTGCCTCTATGCCGGGTCGCTCGTACCCGGAGCTGTGATCGCTTCGGCGCCTGCCGATGCGCGAATCATCGACACGGCGCCGCTGACGCTCGATGAGATCATCGCCGAAATGGCGGCGGCCCATGCGGCGGGGAAAGATGTGGCGCGCGTCCATTCGGGCGATATCTCGCTCTACGGCGCCATCGCCGAGCAGATGCGACGGCTCGATGCGCTGGCGATCCCCTATGACCTGACCCCCGGCGTGCCCGCCTTTGCCGCCGCCGCCGCCGCGCTCGGCACCGAGCTTACCCTGCCGGAGATCGCGCAAACGGTGATCTTAACGCGCACCGCGATCCGCGCTTCGGCCATGCCGCCGGGCGAGGATTTGGCGGTGCTTGCCAAAAGCCGCGCGACGCTCGTGCTGCATCTCTCGATCAACAATCTCGGTCCGATTCTGCGCGAGATCGCGCCGATCTATGGCGAGGATTGTCCGGTGGCCGTCGTCCATCGCGCGAGCTGGCCCGATCAGATGATCCTGCGCGGAAGCTTGGCGACCATCCGCGCGCAGGTGAAGGCGGCGGGGCTCACCCGCACCGCGTTGATCATCGTCGGGCGGGTGCTGGGCGCGAGCGGCTTTTCCGACAGCCGGTTATACGCGCCCGCGCATCATCATGTGCTGCGGCCGCGCCGGAAGCCGGCGGGCGAAGGCGGGCCTTAACCCGCGCTCGCGCGCAGCGCCTGCAGCACGTTGGCTTTGCCCTCGGCCCAACCGATCGCGTCGCGCCCCGTATAGTCCTGCTTGTGCGCGTCTGCTCCCTGTTTCAGAAGCAGGCGCACCGCGAGGACCTGGCCTTTGCTTGCCGCCATCATCAGCGGCGTAATCCCTTCCTTATTCTGGACATCGACGCTCGCCTTGGCGTCGAGCAAGAGCTTCATGACCTCGATGCTGCCGCGCTGTGCCGCCCAATGCAGCGGCGTATTGCCGAAGCTGTCCGGGCGATCGACCGGCGCGTTGTAGCGCAAAAGAAGCTTCGTCATCTCGGCATTGCCGAAGCTCGCGGCGTAGCCGAGCGGCGTTTCCCCCTTGTCGTCGGTCACATCGGCGCTTTTGCCGGCGACCAGCATCGCCCGCACGCCGTCGGTCTTGTTCTGCGACGCGGGCTGCGTGACGTCGAGCCAGCCGGAGAGATCGATGCCGCCGAGCGGCATGGTTTGCGCCAGCGTGCCGCGCGGGGCGGAGGTGAGAACGGCAGCGGCGATGATCAGGGCAACACAGTATCTCAACACTTCCCTCCTCACGGGTCTTCAAGCTTCGCCGCAATCCAACGCAGCGCATCTTCGGTGCTGGCGGCGCCTGCGCCGGGCGCGTGCTCCGGCCGCCGCAGCATCACAACGGGGATGCGGAGGAGGCGCGCCGCCTCAAGCTTTGCCGCTATGGCCTCGCCTCCCGAATCCTTGGCGATCAGCACCTCGATCGCGTGACGCTGCATGATACGCCGCTCGTCTTCGAGGGTGAACGGCCCTCGGCCCAAAAGAATTTCATGAGAGCGAAGCGGCAGCGGCGCGGCCGGCGGCTCGATCAGCCGCACCAGGAAATGCACGCCGCTCACTGGCGCGAACGCCGCGATGCCGCGTTGGCCGATGGTCAAGAAGGCGCGTCGGCCGAGCTTGGGCAGGATCGACGCGGCTTCGGCCGCATCGGCAACCTCGATCCAGCGGTCATCGCTTTGCGCCCTCCAGCGCGGTCGCGCCAGGGCGAGGAGCGGCACATTGCGCGCGCGGCAAGCGGTCTGCGCTGCGGCGGTGATTTGTGTGGCGAAAGGGTGGGTGGCATCGATGACGAGATCGACCTGCGCGGCGCCGAGATAATCGGCAAGTCCCGTCGCGCCGCCGAAGCCGCCGCGGCGCAGCGCGCCCTCCGGAATCTTCGGCGCGCTCGTGCGGCCGGCGAGCGAGGTGGTGACGCGCAGCCGCTCGACGAAACGCGCATGGGCGGCGTCTGCGAGCGCGCGCGCTTCGGCCGTGCCGCCGAGGATCAGCAAATGCAGGGTCTCACGCGCCTTCATGCGCGAGAAGCTCTCCCCTCCGGCCGAAGATCGCGACATCGACCGCAATGCCGCCCGCCAAGCTCGCCAGCGCCACGGCGCGCGCCTCGCGCGCGATCGAGGCGGCGAGAGGAAGGGCGAAATCCGCTGCGGCGGCGTCCAAAATCGCGCCCGCGCTCTCCGCTTCCGCCGCGCGTGCGACAAGCGCCGCGGGAGCGCCGAGCGCGTCGAGCCTCCGCGCGAGCGCGCCGCTATCGAACCGGCTGCGCGATGAATGAAGATCGAGATGGCCTTGCGCAAGCTTGGCGAACTTGCCGAAACCGCCGGCCAAGGTGAGACGCGGCACCGGATGACGGCGGAGATATTTGAGCGTGCCGCCGACGAAATCGCCCATATCGATCAGCGCTAGCTCGGGAAGATTGCACAGTTGCTGGACCGCTTTTTCGGAGGTGGTGCCGGTGGAGGCGGCGATATGCAGGGTGCCGGCGGCACGCGCGACATCGATGCCGCGATGGATCGAATGGATCCAGGCCGAGCAGGAATAGGGGATGACGATGCCGGTTGTGCCGAGAATCGACAGCCCGCCGAGAATGCCGAGCCGCGCGTTCAAGGTCTTCGCCGCGAGCGCCGCGCCGCCGGGGATCGAGAGGGTGACGATCGCGTCGGCTTGCGGCTTGCCGCAGGCGCGCGCGACCGCGGCCAAGGCTTCGCCGATGAGCGCGCGCGGAGCGGGATTGATGGCCGGCTCGCCGACGGCAAGCGGCAGGCCGGGGCGGGTCACCGTGCCGACGCCTTCGCCGGCGCGAAACGCGACGCCGGTGCCTTCGTCGGCTTGCGACACTTCGGCGATGACCAGCGCGCCGTGGGTAACGTCGGGATCATCGCCCGCATCCTTGACGATGCCGGCGCGCGCCATCGCCGCGCCGAGCTCCTTGACGGCGAGAGGGAATTGCGGCTCGAGCCCGCCGGGCAGGGTGATCGAAACCGGGTCGGGGAAATCGCCCGTCAGCAGCGCCGCATAGGCGGCGCGCGAAGCGGCCGCCGCGCAGGCGCCGGTGCTCCAGCCGCGCCGCAACGCTCTCTTTGTCTCTCGCGCCATGCCGGCGAATTCTATGGTGCCGGACGGGCGGCGGCTACACCGGCGAAAAGCGGCGGTGTAGGCTGACGGGGATGAGCCGCTTGTCCAATACGCGCGCGTCTTTTGCGCCGCCCGATTTCCTGCCTGGCACGGTCTGGCTGGTTGGCGCCGGGCCGGGCGATCCCGGCCTGTTGACGCTGCTCGCGCTCCATGCGCTGAAGACGGCCGACATCGTCGTCTATGACGCGCTGGTCAGCGACGCGATTCTCCGCCTCGCGCGGCCGGAAGCGGCGAAGGAGCATGCCGGCAAGCGCGGCGGCAAGCCGTCGCCGCTGCAGCCCGATATTTCGCTGCGCCTCGTCGAGCTCGCGCGCGGCGGCAAGCGGGTGCTGCGTCTCAAGGGCGGCGATCCCTTCGTCTTCGGCCGCGGCGGCGAGGAAGGTTTCGCGCTGGCCGCGGCGCATATCCCGTTCCGCATCGTGCCGGGAATTACCGCCGGCATCGGCGGCCTCGCCTATGCCGGGATTCCGGCAACGCATCGCGACACCAACTCGGCGATCGCCTTCGTCACCGGCCAGGGCAGTGGCGGGGCCTTGCCCGACACCGTCGATTGGGAGTCGCTGTCGCGCGGCGCGCCGGTTCTTGTCATCTACATGGCGTTGAAGAATCTCGACACGATCGCGGCGCGGCTCATCGCCGCGGGCCGCGCGCGCACCGAGCCGGCCGCGATCATCAGCAAGGCGACCTTGCCCGAGCAGCGCGTCGTCGAAACGACGCTCGGCGCTGCTGCGGCCGATGCTGCCGCGGCGGGGATCGAGCCGCCCGCGGTTATCGCGGTGGGGCCGGTGGTGCGCTTGCGGCGCGAGCTGAACTGGATCGATGCGCTCGCCGCCAGCGCGCTGATGCCGCCGCGCTAACGGCTTTATGACTGGAAAGCCGCACGCGCCCGGCCTATATCCGGGCCATGTCGGATGCCGCCCGCCGCGGGCTGTTTATTTTCCTCGCTGCGCTTTTGATCATTATCGGCGGCGTCGTTTACGAGCAGTACCGGCTCGGCGGCGCGGAGAATGCGACGCCCGCCGTTGGCGGCCCCTTCGCCTTGGTCGATCAGAACGGGGTCGCGCGGCGCGACACGGATTTCCGCGGCAAGGTGATGCTGATCTATTTCGGCTACACCTATTGCCCCGATGCCTGTCCGACGACCTTGCAGGCGATCACCAACACGCTCGACCTCCTCGGCAAGGACGCGGCGAAAGTCCAGCCGCTTTTCATCTCCGTCGATCCGGCGCGCGACACCCAAGAACAGCTTCGCGCCTATGCGGCGAATTTCCATTCCGGCATTCTTTATCTCACCGGCGCGCCGGAGGAGCTGAAAAAGGTGGAACGCGAATTCCATGTCTATGTCGCCAAAGTGCCGCAATCGGGTAGCGATGATTATCTCATCGATCACAGCTCGATTATCTATGTCATGGGATCCGACGGGCGTTATCTCGGCCAGATGCCGACAGGCTTGCCGCCGAAGGTCATGGCCGCGACCGTCGAGCGCTATCTGTGACGGACTCTTTGCCGGCCTAGCGCCATGAACGGGCTCATCATCGCCGCGCCGCGCTCGGACAGCGGCAAGACGGTGGTGACGCTCGGGCTTCTGCGGGCGCTGCGCCAGCGCGGGCTGCGCGTTGCCGCGGCCAAGGTCGGACCCGATTACATCGATCCCACCTATCTCGCCGCCGCGTGCGGCGGGACTTGCGCCAATCTCGATCCCTGGGCGATGCGGCGCGCGACCATTGCCGCCGAGCTTGCCGTGCTCGGTGAGGCGGCCGATCTTGTCCTGTGCGAAGGGGTGATGGGCCTCTTCGACGGCGCTGGTGCCGAGGGCGCGGGCTCGACCGCCGATTTGGCGGCGCTCACCGGGTGGCCGGTGATCCTCGTCCTCGATCTTGCCGGGCAGGCCCAGTCGGCCGCGGCGCTCGTCGAGGGCTTCGCGCGGCACCGTTCCGACGTGAAGCTCGCGGGCGTAATCTTCAACCGCGTCGGCGGCGAGCGGCACGTTGCTTTGGCCGCAGCGGCGCTTGGCCGCGCCGTGCCGGCGATCCAGCCGCTCGGCGCTTTGCCGCGCGATGCGGGGCTGGCGCTGCCCTCGCGGCATCTTGGTCTCGTTCCCGCCGGCGAGCAGGCGCGGCTCGATGCGTTTCTCGATGCGGCCGCCTCGCGCATTGAAGCGTCGGTCAATCTCGATGCGGTGACGGCACTGGCGCGGGCTTCCTCGCTCGAGGAAGATGCCGCCGGTCCTGCCTTGCCGCCCTTGGGCCAGTCCATTGCCGTTGCGCGCGACGCGGCCTTTGCCTTTGTTTATCCAGGCGTGCTGCGCGGCTGGCGCGATGCCGGCGCTTCGCTCGCATTCTTCGCGCCGCTTGCGGACGAGGCGCCTCCCGCCGCCTGCGATGCAGTTTATCTGCCGGGCGGCTATCCCGAGCTTCATGCCGCGCGCCTCGCCGGCAATCGCTGCTTCATCGAGGGGCTGCGTGCCGCGGCGCGGCGCGGCGCCACTCTCTATGGCGAATGCGGCGGCTATATGGTCCTCGGGCAACGACTCATCGACGGCGATGGCGCGTCGCACGAGATGGCGGGGCTATTGCCGCTCGCGACCAGCTTTGCCGCGCGCAAGCTGCATCTCGGCTATCGCGCCGTGTCCCTGATGGAGGGGACGCCGCTCGGCGCGCGCGGCGCGCGCTTTCGCGGTCACGAATTCCACTACGCGCGCATCATCGGCGAAGGCGAGGGCGCGCCGCTCTTTCGCGTGGCCGATGCCGAGGGCGCGGCTTTGCCGGAGGCGGGCCGGATCAACGGCAAGGTGATGGGATCCTTCATCCACCTCATCGATCGCGCGGGCCCCTGACGCGACGAAAATTTTGGCAGCCACGCCGAGTTCCGGTACACTTTGCCGCGTGGCAGACGCGTCATCCGGATTCTCTTCTTTTCCGACGAGCTGGTCCTATGCGGGCGGCGAAGTGGCGGTGCGGCTGCGTCCGCATCCGCGCGCGCGGCGCTTGGCGCTGCGCATCGACGCGACCGGCGAGGCGATCGAGCTGGTTTTGCCGCGCCGCGGCTCGCGCGGCGAAGCGTTGCGCTTTCTCGAGGCCAATCGCGCCTGGCTCGACAAGCGCCTCTGCGCTCTGCCGCCGCGCACCGCCTTCGAGGCGGGAGCCGTCATTCCGGTGCTCGATCGCCCGCATGTCATTCGCCATGTCGGTCCGGTGCGCGGCCGCGGTCCGGTCTGGCTCGAAGCCGGGGCGATCTGCGTTTCGGGCGATCCTGCCTTTCTCGCCCGGCGCGTGCGCGATTTCCTGCGCGCGCGGGCGAAGCACGAGCTGAGCCGGCGCGCCGAAGCGCTGGCGCAATCGATCGGCCATAAGGTGACGCGCGTCGGCGTGCGCGACACGACGACGCGGTGGGGAAGCTGCGCGCGCACCGGCAGCCTCTCCTTCTCCTGGCGTCTGATCTTCGCGCCCGAGGCGGTAGTCGACTACGTCGTGGCGCATGAGGTCGCGCATCTTGCAGAGATGAATCACGGGCCGCGCTTCTGGCGCTTGGTCGACCGGCTTCACCCGACGCCCAAGGCGCAGCGTCTTTGGCTGAACCGCAACCGCGCGCGGCTGATGCGCATCGGTTGAGGCGGCGCGCTACCGCGGCGCGCTACCGCGCGCGCGCGGCGGCGACGTTCTCCGCCGACTCCAAGCCGAAACGCCGGTCGAGCCAAAGCAGCAGCACGAGGCTCGGCAGGCAGATGACCGTTGCCAGCAGGAAGAACGGCCCCCAATCGATGTGATCGACGAGCCAGCCGCTTGGCGCCGCGAGCACGCGGGCGGGAACCGCGGCGAGCGAGGAGAAGAGTGCGTATTGGGTCGCGGTGAAAGCGGCGCTGCAGAGACTAGAGAGATAGGCAACGAAAGCGGCCGAGGCCATGCCGCCGGTGAAATTCTCGCCGAAGATGGAGAGCGCCAGCATCGGGTTGCTCCGCCCGGACGAGAGCAGCGCGATATAGAGCAGATTGGAGAGCATCTGCAGCACGCCGCCCAGGAGCAGCGCGCGCATGATGCCGAGGCGGGCGACGGCAAGCCCGCCGGCCGCGACGCCCGACAAGGTCGCGGTAAGGCCCACGAGCTTGCCGAGATCGCCGACATCGACCTTGCTGAAACCGAGCTCCTGATAGAGCGGACTCGACATCGCTCCCGCCATCGCCTCGCCGAGCTTGTAGAGGACAATGAAGCACAGAATGGCGAGCCAGCCGCGACGCTGCATGAAATCGGCAAAGGGATCGATTACCGACTGGCGCAGCCAGATCCGGAGCCGGTCGCCGCGGCTTCTCGCCCCTGCCGCGGGCAACAAACTCGCTGCGACCGCCGGCTCGCGCGTCATCAGAACGCTGATAACGCCGACGAGCATCAGCGCCGCCATGATCGTATAGGCGAAGTGCCAGCCGCCGAGATAGGCCGCGTTGAAGGCGCCGGTGCTGGCGGCGAGCGTGCCGAGCCGGTAGCCCCATTGCGTTGCGGCGGCACCTGCGCCCTGCTCCTCGGGCTTCAACAGCTCGATGCGGTAAGCATCGATGACGATGTCCTGGCTCGCCGAAAGGAAAGCGACGATGACCGCGAGACAGGCGGTGGTGCCAAGATGCGTTGCAGGATCGGTGCTGCCGAGGCCGAAGATCGCCGCCATGAGCGGCAGCTGGATGGCGATCGCCCAGCTCCGCCGGCGCCCCAGCCGCCGCGTCAGGATCGGGATCGGCAGCCGGTCGATGAAGGGCGACCACAGGAATTTGAAGCTGTAGGAAACGCCGACCAGCACAAAGAGCCCGATTGCGGTGCGCGATACCCCCGCCTCGCTGAGCCAGAAGGACAAGGTGCCGAAGACGAGCAGAAGCGGCAGGCCGCTCGAAAATCCCATGCAGAAGATCGCGAGGATGCGCCGGTCGCGATAAACCTTCAGCGATGCGAGCCAGGATCGCATCGGCCGCGCGGAATGCCTAGGGCTTGGCCTTCTCGGCGTCGGCCGCCACTTGCATGCGGATGATGTGATCGGGATCGCTCACCATCCCGTTCGGCCCAGAGCCGCGCTTGATGGCGTCGATATATTCCATGCCCGAGGTGACCTGGCCGAAGATCGTATATTTCCCGTCGAGAAAGGGCGCGGGCGCGAAGCAGATGAAGAACTGGCTGTCGGCGCTGTCCGGGTCCTGGGCGCGCGCCATGCCGACCGTGCCGCGCAAGAAATGCGCCTGGCTGAATTCCGCCGGCAGATTCTTGCCCGAGCCGCCGGTGCCGTCGCCGCGCGGATCGCCGGTCTGCGCCATGAAGCCGTCGATGACGCGATGGAAGCTAAGGCCGTCGTAAAAGCCGCGCCGCGTCAGCTCCTTGATCCGCGCCACCGTCTTGGGGGCGAGGTCGGGGCGCAACTCGATGACGACGCGGCCTTTCGGCACGTCGAGATAGAGCGTGTTTTCGAGATCGGCGGCGCTCACGGGACCTCCTGCATTGATGATGAAGCCGATCGCGAAAGCGACGACGAGGAAGGCTCGAAGCATGGCGCGATCCATAGCGGTGAAAAGGGCGGCGAAATCAGCGCGGCGACCTTAGCCCATCGCTGCGCACGAGGAAAGCCGCCCGCGCGCGCCGTCGCTATTCGGCGGGCAACGCCGTCTTGATCGCCGCGGCGAGCTCCGCCGCGGTGAAGGGTTTGCGCAGGATCGTCGCGTGGGGCGCGAAGCGGGCAATCGCATCGGTGTCGATCGAGCCGCTCATATAGATGATTTTGAGGCCGCGGCGGCGGCCTTCGGCCATCAGGCCGATCGACACCCCATGCGGCGTTCCGGGCGGAAGATTGACGTCCGCCAGCAGAAGATCGACCTCGTCGCTGCCTTCGATGACCGGCAGGGCAGTGACGAAGTCCCGCGCCATCGTCACGCGGAACCCCTCCGCCTCGAGCATGCGCCGCACCAGCCGCGCATAGGCATCGTCGTCTTCGACCACGAGGATGTGCTTCGGCGTCGCCGGCGAATCGGGCATCGTTCCGCCTCCTGGCCGCGGCTCGACGGCAAGCCAGCTGTCCAGCGTCCTGTCCTTCAAGTCTTGGGTGCCGTCGGGGTTGCGTCAAGCGCCGGCCCCAAAGCCGGCGCCGCCCGCCATCCCGGTCAGCCGGCTTCGGCCTTGCGGCTCTCGCGCTTGCGCTCGTTGGGATCGAGGAAGCGCTTCCTGAGACGGATCGATTTGGGCGTCACCTCGACCAGCTCGTCTTCGGCGATATAGGCGATCGCCTGCTCGAGCGTCATGAGGATGGGCGGCGTCAGGCGCACGGCCTCGTCGGCCGCCTTGGTGCGGATATTGGTGAGCTGCTTGCCCTTGGTGGGATTGACGTCGAGATCATTGCCGCGCGTATGCGCGCCGATGATCATGCCTTCATAGACCGGCGTGCCCGGGATGATGAACATCGGCCCGCGCTCTTCCAAATTCCACAGCGCATAGGCGACCGCCTCGCCATTGGCGGTCGAGATGAGGACGCCGTTGCGCCGGCTCTCGACCGGCCCGCGCCACGGCCCATAACCGTGGAAGAGACGGCTCATCACGCCGGTGCCGCGCGTGTCGGTCAAGAACTCGCCCAAATAGCCGATGAGGCCGCGGGTCGGCGCGAGGAAGACGAGGCGCAGCTTGCCGCCGCCGGTCGGCCGCATCTCCTGCATCTCGGCTTTGCGCAGCGACATTTTCTCGACGACGATCCCGGCATAGGGCTCATCGAGATCGATCACCACCTCTTCCATCGGCTCGAGCCGCTGGCCGGTGGCGGGATCGGTCTTGAAAAGGACGCGCGGGCGCGAGATCGCCAGCTCGAAGCCCTCGCGGCGCATGGTCTCGATGAGGACGCCCAATTGCAGCTCGCCGCGTCCCGAAACCTCGCTCGCATCGCGTTGCTCGCTTTCGCGCACATGGATCGCGACATTGCCCTCGGCCTCACGCTTGAGGCGCTCGACGATCATGCGCGAGGTGACCTTGCTGCCCTCGCGCCCGGCCAAGGGCGAATCATTGACCGAGAAGGTCATGGCGAGGGTCGGCGGATCGACCGGCATCGAGGGCAACGCCGCCTCGACCGCGGGATCGCAGATCGTGTCGGCGACGGTCGTCTCGGCGAGCCCGGCGATGGCGACGATATCGCCGGCTTCGGCCTCGTCGATCGGCCTGCGCTCGAGCCCGCGGAACGCCAGGAGCTTGGTCAGCCGCGCCGTCTCGATCGTCTTGTTGTCCCGCGACAGCGATTTGACCGGCATGTTGACGCGTGCGACGCCGCTATGGATGCGCCCGGTCAGGACGCGGCCGAGATAGGGATCGTTCTCGAGCGTCGTCACCAGCATCGCGAAAGGCGCGGCCGCATCGGCGACGGGCGGCGGCACGTGGCGCAGGATGAGATCGAACAGCGAGACCAGATCCTTGCGCGGCTCGTCCAGATCGGCGACTGCCCAGCCGGCGCGTCCCGAGGCGTAGAGCGTCGGGAAGTCGAGCTGCTCGTCGCTCGCATCGAGCGCCGCGAACAGGTCGAAAATCTCATTATGGACTTCGACCGGCCGCGCATCCGCGCGGTCGATCTTGTTGATGACGACGATCGGCTTCAAACCCTGGCGCAGCGCCTTGCCGACGACGAATTTCGTCTGCGGCATCGGGCCTTCGGCGGCGTCGACCAGCACCAGTACGCCGTCGACCATGCTGAGGATCCGCTCAACCTCGCCGCCGAAATCGGCATGGCCGGGGGTGTCGACGATGTTGATGCGCGTCTCGCGCCACTGCACCGAGGTGCATTTGGCGAGGATGGTGATGCCGCGCTCGCGCTCCAAATCGTTCGAATCGAGCGCGCGCTCCATCACCTGCTGGTTGGCGCGAAAGGCTCCGCTTTGCCGCAGCAATTGGTCGACCAGCGTGGTCTTGCCGTGGTCGACATGGGCGATAATGGCGATATTGCGTATATCCATCGCGGCGTCCGCGTCAGGCGAGCCCCGCCTTCGCCGCCAAATCCTTGAGCTTCACCTCCGGCCGCGCGCCGAAATGCGAGATGATCTCGGCGGCGCAGAGCGCGCCGAGCTTGGCGCAATGGGCGAAATCCTTGCCCCGGGTGTAGCCATAGAGAAAGCCGCTGGCGAAGAGGTCGCCGGCCCCGGTCGTGTCGACGACGCGCGCCACCGGCGCCGCGGGCACACTGACCTGGTCTTTGGCGGTGATGACGGTGGCGCCCTTCTCGCTGCGCGTCAGCACCGCGATCTCGGCCTCGCCGCGCACCGCATCGGCGGCCTTGGCGAAATCCTTGGTCTCATAGAGCGAGCAGATCTCCGCCTCATTGGCGAAGAGAATGTCGACATGGCCGCGGATGAGGTCGCGGAAATCGGCGCGGTGGCGATCGACGCAGAACGGGTCGGAGAGGGTGAGGCTCACTTTACGCCCGGCCTTGTGCGCGATCTCGCCGGCCTGGCGGAACGCCGCCTTGGCGAGCGGCCGATCGAAGAGATAGCCTTCGAGATAGGTGACTTGGGCGGCTTCGACCAAGCTGCGGTCGATATCGCCCGCTTGGAATTCGACCGAGGCACCCAAGAAGGTGTTCATGGTGCGCTGCGCGTCGGGCGTCACCAGGATGAGGCAGCGCGCCGTCGCCGGGCCGCCGTGGAGGGGCGCCGTCTCATAGCGCACGCCGGTCGCACGCAGATCATGCGCGAAGACCTTGCCGAGAAGATCGTCGGCCACCTTGCCGATATAGGCGGCCTTCCCGCCCAGCGAGGCGATTCCGGCGATGGTGTTGGCGGCCGAGCCGCCCGAGGCTTCGAGCCCCGACCCCATGCGCTCGTAAAGGGCGCGCGCCCGGTCTTCATCGATCAGGGCCATCGTGCCCTTGGCGAGCTTTTCCGCGGTAATGAAGGATTCGTCCGCCTGGGCGAGGACGTCGACAATCGCATTGCCGATGCCGACGACATCGATGGTGGGAGCCGCCATGGAGCCTTCCGGGGTCTGAATTGAGAATGCGCGGGAGTATAGGGAGGATTAACCGCGGAGCAAGCTTGGCGTTCCGCAAAGAGTCTCTTTATTTACCGTTCATTAAATGGTTTATTGCTAGAGGGGTGTACGGTTGAATCGCGCCCGGCAAGGGCGTCTCTAAGGTCGAAAGCATGGTTGGCTTGCTCGGACGGGTCGCCGCCCCCCTTGCGCTCATCGTGACGACAGCTCTGCTCGGCGCTTGCGCCGGGCCCGCCGTCGCGCCTGTTTCCTCGACGCAAGCGGCGCCCCTTGCCACGATCCCGGCCGCGGCGGTCGCGACCGTGCCGCTTGCGGAGCTCGGTGAGCTGAAAGGCATGCGGCGCCCCGAGATCGTCGCGCTGCTGGGCCAGCCCGAGCTGAAGCGCGACGAGCCGCCGGCCGAACTTTGGCAATACCGGACCACCGACTGCGTCCTCAATCTCTTCTTTTATCGCGAGGCCGGCGTCTATCGGCTCTTGAGCGCGGAAAGTTGGACGCGCGCCAGCGCGGCCAGCGCCGCTCCCGTTCCCTGCCGCGCTGCCGGCGCGCCCGTCGACGCCCACACGGCGCTCTGATCCGTCATCACCGCCTCAGGCGAGGCGCTGCTCGATCGCATCCCAGACGAGCTTCTCGATCGCCGAGCCGGTGAGGCGGTTGATTTCCTGAATCCCCGTCGGCGATGTGACGTTGATCTCGGTGAGGTAGTCGCCGATCACGTCGATGCCGACGAAGACCAGCCCTTGGTCGCGCAGACTCGGCCCGATCGCCGCGCAAATCTCGCGCTCGCGTCTGGTGAGCTTCGTCTTCAAGGCCTTGCCGCCGACATGGAGATTGGCGCGCGCCTCGCCCTTGGCCGGCACGCGCAGCACCGCGCCCACCGGCTCGCCATCGACGAGGATGATGCGCTTGTCGCCCCGGCGCACCTCCGGCAGGTAGCGCTGCACCACGATCGGCTCGCGGTAGAAGACGGCGAAGCTCTCGAGCAGCGCGTTGAAATTCTCGTCATCCGGCTTGATGCGAAAGACGCCGGCCCCGCCATTGCCGAAGAGCGGCTTCAGGATGATGTCGCTGTGGCGGCGGCGAAAGGCGAGGATGGCGTCGCGATCGCTCGAGACGAGGGTCGGCGGCATCAGCCCTGCGAAATGCGTCGCGAACAGCTTCTCGGGAGCGTTGCGCACTGCGGCGGGATCATTGACGACGAGGACCTTGCCGCTGATATGCTCCAGCACATGCGTTGCCGTGATATAGGCCATGTCGAAGGGCGGGTCCTGGCGCATCAGGATCACGTCCATCTTCGCCAAATCGAGCGTCTCGTAGGGGCCGAGCGTCGCAAAGCGCCGCGTCGCGCGCCGCACTTTGAGGCGGCGTGCCTTGGCGACCACCCGGCCGTCGATGAGGCTCAGATGGCGCGGCAGGTAATGATAGAGGCGATGGCCGCGCGCCTGCGCCTCGAGCGCCAGGACGAAGGTCGAATCCGCCACCACATTGATGGTCTCGATCGGATCCATCTGGATGGCGACGAGGCTCATTTGAGCGGCGTCACCTCGATCGTGTCGCGCGGGGTTGGCGCGGCCGCGGGCGAGAGCTGCTCCGGGGCCGAGCTGGCGCCCGATGAGGTGCCGGTGCTCGGCGGCGCCTGGCGGGCCGGCAGCTGATCGCCAACGCGGATGAAGGAGACGACGCGCGAGACATTGGCGAGGTTGCGCGCATAAGAGAGGACGCGGTCGCGCTCGCCCGAGGTGCGCGCATAGCCGAGGATAAAAACGATTCCGTTCAAGGTATGGACGGTGAAATTCGTCGAACGCACCTCGGAATCAGCGAGAAGCTGGGCGCGCAGCGTATTGCTGACGATGTTGTCGCGCGCATCCTGGGCGAGGTTGGTCGGCTGGCCGACTTGAACCTCGTTATTGACCTCTTTGACGCCATCGATATTGGCGGTGAGCTGTCCGGCCTTTTCCTTCCATTCCGCGCTCGGGACGATGCCGGTGATGAGGAGGCGCCCGTCATAGACGGTGGCGGTGAGGTCCCGCGCGAGGTCGGAATTGTAATCGGCCCAGTTCTTGTGCGCGACCGCGCCGATCGCCGCGTCCTGCGCCATCTGCTGCGGCGAGCGCTCCTGGGTCGCGAGGGTGTAGCCGCCAGCCGCCGCGCCGCCGACCGCGGCGACGACGCAACCGCCGAGCATCGCCGGCGCCGCCAGGGCGACGGCGAGATAGAACCACGCAGAGAGGCTTGAGCTTCGAGTCACGTTGACTGTCCTTCCCCTGACGCGCGCGAACTGTAGAGCATGATCTCGTGCGAGGGAATCGTTTGCTCCTACTCGACGCCCCAAGCCCCGACGAGATGGTGCGGCAGTCGGCGCGGCGCGACCAGCATCACATCGAAGCGCGGGGCGAGCCGGGCCAGATCGGGCCGGCCGGCGAGGAAATAGCCGAGCGCCCGGGCGATTCGCTGCCGCTGCCGCCCGGTTATCGCTTCGCTTGCCGCTGCCAGATCGTCCCGGGCCTTGACCTCGATCGCAACAAGCACGCTGCCGCGCCGGGCGATCAGGTCGATCTCGCCCACCGGCGTGCGAAAGCGCCGCGCGAGAATGCGATAGCCTTTGAGGCGCAGCTGCCAGAGACAGACGAGCTCGGCGCGGCCGCCACGCCGGAATGCCGCGCGGCGTCGCTCGCGGGTCACGTGCCACGTCCCGAAAGGGCAAGCGCCCGCTGATAGACGAGCCGCCGCGGCTGGCCGGTCGCGGCCGCCACGGCGGCGCTCGCATCCTTGACGCTCATCGTCGCGAGCGCCGCGCTCAAGCTCCGATCGAGCGCCGCCTCGTCGAGCGTTGCAGCGGCACCGCTTGCCGGCGGCGCGACCAGGACGACGATCTCGCCCTTGGGGGGGCCCGCCGCGCGGTAATGCGCCGCGAGCGCGGCGAGCGGCTGGCGGTGCACCTCTTCGTAAAGCTTGGTCAGCTCGCGCGCGACCGCGGCCGGGCGGTCGCCCAGACTCTCGGCCATATCGGCAAGGGAGGCGGCGAGGCGCGGCGCCGTCTCGAAGAAGATGAGCGTCGCTTGAACCGTCGCGAGCGCGGCGAGGCTCTTTTTGCGCGCCGCGCTTTTGGACGGCAGGAAGCCGGCGAAGAGGAACCGGTCCGAGGGGAGGCCCGACAGCAACAGCCCCGCCAGCGCCGCCGACGGGCCGGGCAACGTCGAGACCCGTATCCCGTCCGCCAGCGCTGCGCGCACCAGCTTCCAGCCGGGGTCGGAGACGAGCGGCGTGCCGGCATCGCTGATCAGCGCCACGACGGCGCCGGCTTTGAGGCGCTCGATCAGCTTCGGGCGCATGCGCTCGGCATTGTGCTCGTGATAGGCGGCGAGTGGCGCGGAAAGACCGAAATGCGCGAGAAGCTTCGCGCTGACGCGCGTGTCCTCGCAGGCGATGAGGTCGGCTACGGCGAGGAGATCGAGGGCGCGCAAGGTGACGTCGCGCAAATTGCCGATCGGCGTCGCGACGAGGTAGAGCCCCGGCTCGAACCGCGCCGCGCCGGCGACGAGCAGTTTACTTCGCGCCTGCGCCTCGATAGGCTTCGGCGCGCTCGCCTCGCCCTCTTCGGAGATCCCGCGTGACGATTTGCGTTCGCTGGCCCTTTGCGCGTCTTGCCGCCGCGGCATTGCTCCTCGTTTCTGCGCTGGCGCTCGGCTCGTGCGGAGAGATGAACTTACCGAGCGCCGCGCGGGGGCCGCAAGCGCGCTCGCCGGGCACCGAGTCGGCGCCCCCCGCGACCGCGGCGCCGCAGGTCGAAGCCCTGCCGCCGCTCTCGGCCGTGCCGGCGCAGAACCTCACCGGGCCGGGCAAGATCAACGTCGCGCTGCTGCTGCCGCTGTCGGGCCCGAGCGGCACGCTGGGACAGGCGATGCTCAATGCCGCGCAGATGGCGCTCTATGATCTGGGCGATGACCGGCTCGAGCTCCTGACGCGCGACACGCAGGGAAACCCGCGCGGCGCCGCTGCCGCCGCCCAGGCGGTAATCGCCAGCGGCGCCCAGCTGATCCTCGGACCCTTGCTCGCGGGGGAGGTCGAAGCCGTGAAGCCGATCGCGAACAGTGCCAATGTTCCGGTGATCGCCTTCTCGACGGCGACGCAACTGGCCGGCGACGGCGTTTATCTCATGGGCTTCACGCCCAATCAGGAGATTCAGCGCATCACCGCCTATGCGCATGCGCATGGGCATGACCGCTTCGCCGTCTTCGCGCCGCGCGTGCCTTATGGCCAAGTGGTCGCCGATGCGGTGCGCACGGCGGTGTCGGCGGCCGGCGCGAGTTTGGTGCGGGTCGAATTCTACGATCCCTCGCTGCGCGATATCGCCGGCGCCGTGCGCAGCTTCGCGGCCGAGGGCCATGATTACGACGCGCTGTTCCTTCCCGAAGGCGATGGCCGGCTGAAGAGCCTGGCGCCGCAGCTGCCCTATTTCGGCATCGATCCGGACGAGGTGAAGTTCCTCGGCACGGGGCTTTGGGACGAACCCGGCCTCGGCTCGGAGCCGGCGCTCGATGGCGGCTGGTACGCGGCGCCCGCGCCCACCGCGCGGGCGGGGTTCGAGCAGCATTATCGCGAGCTTTACAAGAAGGCGCCTCCGCGGCTCGCGACGCTCGGCTATGACGCGACCGCCCTCGCGGCAGTGCTGTCGCATTCATCGCCGGGCGCGCCGTTCACGCCGGCGGCGCTCACCAACCCCAATGGATTTGCCGGGGTCGATGGCATCTTCCGCCTGCTGCCCGATGGGCAGGTGCAGCGCGGCCTTGCCGTGCTCGAGGTGCATCGCGGCGCCGGCACGGTGATCGATCCGGCGCCGCAGAGCTTCCAGAATATCGGCTTCTGAGCGGCCGGGATGATGGCCATCGGCGTCGATGGCTGCCGCGCGGGGTGGGGTGAAGTGTCGAGGCGATCCGGTACTAGCCGAGGAGCGCGCCCAGCACGGCGTTGAGGCGCTGGCGGCCGGCTGGGGTCGCGCGTAAGCCCGCCTCATCGAGCACGAGAAAGCCGACATCGACGAGGCTGCGCAGCGGTGCCGGCTGCAGCACCGCCTCGATCTCTTGGCCGAACTCGTCGCGAAACCGCGCGCGGCTAACGCCCTCTGCGAGACGCAGGCCCATCATCAGCATCTCATCGCGGCGCTCGCCCGCATCGAGCACGAGGTCCTCCTCCGTTCCCGGTCCGCCCGCCTCGATCGCGCGCAGCCAGGTCTCGGGCGCGCGCCAATTGCGCAGCGCGTGCTTTTCCCCATCGAGGCTCAGCCGGCCATGCGCGCCGGGTCCCAGGCCGAGATAATCGCCATAGCGCCAATAGACGAGATTGTGGCGGCACGCGCCGCCGTCTCGCGCATGATTCGAGATCTCGTAGGCAGCGAGACCCGCGCGGTCGAGCAACTCTTGCGTCGTCTCGTAGAGCGCGCCTTGCTGCTCATCCTCCGGAAGGACGAAATCGCCGCGCGCATAAGCCGAGGCGAAAGCCGTGCCGTGCTCGATCGTCAGTTGATAGACCGAGAGATGATCGCCCGCGAGCGTCAGCGCATCGCGCAGCTCGTCTGCCCAAGCCTGGGCGCTCTGGCCGGGACGCGCATAGATGAGATCGAAGGAAAAACGCGGGAAGTGCTGTGCCGCGAGAGCGAGGGCCGCCCGCGCTTGCGCCGCGTCATGGCCGCGGCCCAAAAACCGCAGCGCCTTGTCGTCGAGCGCCTGCACGCCGAGGGAGACGCGATTGACGCCGGCCGTGCGGAATCCGGCGAAACGTCCGGCTTCGACCGAGGTGGGATTGGCTTCGAGCGTGATCTCGACATCCGGCTCGAGCGGCCAGTGCGCCGCCAGCCGGTCGATCACCGCTGCGACCGTCGCCGGCTGCATCAGCGAGGGCGTGCCGCCGCCGAAGAAGATCGTGGCGATCTGCCGCCCTGCGAGCCGCGGCGCGGCGCGATCGATCTCGGCGAGCAATGCCGCCCGCCAGCGCGCCTCATCGATCCGCTCGCGGACATGCGAATTGAAATCGCAATAGGGGCATTTCGAGAGGCAGAACGGCCAATGGACATAGACCCCGAGCGCTGCGCCGCGCATCGCTCAAGCGCCCGCGCCGGCGCGGTCGAGGCAGGCTGCCGCCAGCTTGCGGAAGGCGATGGTGCGATGGCTGAGCTGCATACGCCGCTCCGGGCCGAGCTCGCCGAAGGTTTCGCTGGCGCCTGCAGGCAAAAAGATCGGGTCGTAACCAAAGCCGCGCGTGCCGCGCGGCGGGAAGACCACGTTGCCATGAACCTCGCCGCGAAAGCTCTCGAGATGCCCGTCCGGCCAGGCGAGCGCCAGCACCGCGACGAAAAAGGCGCGGCGGTCGCTCTTGCCCGCCAACTCGCGCTCGACCCGCGCCATGGCCGGACGAAAATCCTTATGCGCATCGGCCCAGCGCGCCGAATAGATGCCCGGCGCTCCATCAAGCGCCGCGACGACGAGACCCGAATCATCCGCCAGCGCCGGCTTGCCGCTCGCTCCGGCGGCGGCGCGGGCCTTGAGCGCGGCATTTTCCTCGAAGCTTGCTCCGGTTTCCTCGGGCTCGGGGAGGCTGAGCGCACCGGCGCTCACCGCTGCGATGGCGTAAGGCGCGAGCAGCGCCTGCATTTCCACGAGTTTGCCGGGATTGTGGGTCGCAATCACCAGGCTGCCGCCGGCGAGGCGCCGCGCCATGGTCACTCGAGGCCGAGGGCCCGCCGCTGCAAGGCGACAAGCCGCGTGACGCCGCAGCGGGCGAGGCGAAGGAGCTCGGCGAATTGCGCCTCTTCGAAGGCCACATGCTCCGCCGTCGCCTGAATCTCGACGATGCCACCCTTGCCGGTCAGGACGAAATTGGCGTCGGTCGCGGCGTTGGAATCCTCCGCGTAATCGAGATCGAGCACCGGGCGGTTGTCGTGAATGCCGCAGGAAATCGCCGCGACCGCGTCGGTCAGCGGCAGCGCGGGAAGCAGCTTTGCCGCAACCAGCCGCGCCGCCGCTTGGTAGAGCGCGACATAGCTGCCGGTGATGGCGGCGGTGCGGGTGCCGCCATCGGCTTGGATAACATCGCAATCGATGCGGATCTGGCGCTCGCCCAGGGCCACGAGATCGGTCACGGCACGCAGGCTGCGGCCGATGAGCCGCTGGATTTCCTGCGTCCGCCCCGATTGCTTGCCGCGCGCGGCCTCGCGATCGGTGCGCGTCTGGGTCGAGCGCGGCAGCATGCCGTATTCGGCGGTAACCCAGCCGCGTCCGCTGTTGCGCAAAAACGGCGGAACCTTCTCCTCGACCGTCGCCGTGCACAGCACATGCGTGTCGCCGAAGCGCGCAAGGCACGAGCCTTCGGCATATTTGGCGAAACCGGGCTCGAGGCGCACGGACCGCATCTCATCGGGGGCACGGCCGGAAGGGCGCGGCATGATCATTCCTCGTGGTGAAGGCCGGAACCCTAATGCGCGTTATCGCCGAGGTAAAGGCGCAAGCGCCGCACCGCTGCACCACGGCCCCGCAAAGCTCCCGAGGTTGACGCTTTGGGGCCTCATTCCTACATTTCCCGCCGATGTCGCAACAGCTGCCGAAGCCGACGATCAGCGAGCTCAACGAGCGGAGCCGCGAGATTTTCCGCATGATCGTCGATGCTTATGTCGAGACCGGCGAGCCGGTCGGCTCGCGCACCCTGGCGCGGCGCGGCCGGCTCGATCTCTCGCCGGCCTCGATCCGCAACGTCATGGCGGATCTCGAGGAAGCGGGCCTGCTGTTCGCGCCGCATACTTCGGCGGGAAGGCTGCCGACCGAGGCAGGGTTGCGCCTCTTCGTCAGCGGGCTTTTGGAGCTCGGCGGCCTCGGCGAGGCCGAGCGCCAGAGCATCGAGGCGATGTGCGCCGCGGCGGGAAAGAGCCTGTCGCAAGCGCTGGTCGAGGCGACCTCGGCGCTCTCCGGCCTGTCGCGCTGCGCCAGCATCGTCATCGCGCCGAAGACCGAGCGGCCGCTGAAGCATATCGAGTTCGTCCCCTTGGCGCCCGGCCGGGCGCTGGTGGTTCTCGTCACCGAGGACGGGCTGGTCGAGAACCGGCTGATCGACGTGCCGCTCGGCACGCCGCCCTCGACCCTGCAGGCGGCGACGAATTATCTGAACAGCCGGTTGCTCGGGCGCACGGTCGACGAGGCGCGCACGGCCATTCTCGGCGAGATCGAAACCCGGCGTGCGCAGCTGGACGAGTTGACGGGAAAGCTGGTCCAGGCGGGTTTCGCGTCCTGGGCCGGGGGCAGCGAGCGCAACGCGCTGATCGTGCGCGGCCAGGCCAATCTCTTGGAGGACGTGACGGCGCTCGCCGATCTCGAGCGGTTGCGCAAGCTCTTCGACATGCTCGAGACCAATGAGGCGATGATCCGCCTTCTCGATGCGACGCGCGAAGGCGAGGGCGTGCAGATTTACATCGGCTCGGACAACCCGCTGTTCGGCGTCGCCGGTTGTTCGCTGGTGGTGGCGCCTTATATGAACAGCCGCGAGCAGGTGGTCGGCGCCATCGGCGTCATCGGTCCCACACGAATCAACTATGCCCGCATCATTCCGCTGGTGGACTACACGGCGAAAGTGATCGGCCGGATGCTGGGCTGAGGATAGCGAAGGAATGAATCAGGACAGCGACGAGCATCGCGACCCCGAGGAATTTGCGCCCTCCGAAGAATCGGGATCTGCAGAAGGCGCCGACGCGAACGTCGCGCGGCTCGAAGCCGAGCTCGCGGAAACCAAGGATCGGCTCCTGCGCACGCTGGCCGAGGGCGAGAATCAGCGCCGCCGCGCCGAGCGCGAGCGGACCGACGCGCAGCGTTACGCTGCGACGGCGTTTGCCCGGGATCTTCTCGACGTGGGCGACAATCTGCGCCGCGCGCTCGCGAGCGTCGCGGCCGATGAGGTGCAGGACGAGCGGGTGAAGGCGATGATCGAAGGCGTCGCCGCGACCGAGCGCGCGCTCCTCGGCGCCTTCGAGCGTCATGGCATTCGCCGCATCGAGCCGCAGCCCGGCGACCGTTTCGATTTCAACCTGCATCAGGCGATGTTCGAGGTCGAGAACAGCGGCCAGCCGCCAGGCAGCATCGTGCAGGTGCTGCAGGCCGGCTATCAGATGCATGACCGCCTGCTGCGGCCGGCGCTGGTCGGCGTCGCCAAGGGCGACGCGCAACCGAAGGACATGCCGCGGGTCGACACCGTGGTCTAAAGGCGCGGCTCTGCCCGCGCCGGAAGGGGGAGTGGATGGCGCCGGCCGACAAGGTCTATCTCGACTACACCCAGCAAGAGCTCGACGACGCTTTCGAGCAGACGCTCTGGGCGCCCAATTTCGAGGCTTTGCGCGACGCCAACAAGGCGCGCTGCGCGGAGCTGCGCGCCAAGATGAAGCATGTCGAGTTGCGCTATGGAGCGGGTGCCGAAGAGACGCTGGAGGTTCTGCCGGCGGCCGCATCCGCGGCGCCGGTGCTGCTCTTCGTCCATGGCGGGCGCTGGCGGCCGCAACCCGACAATTCCTTCGTCTATTTCGCCGATACGGTGGTGAAGGCGGGCGCCCATTTCGTCGCCGCGCGCTTCTCGACCCTCGATCCGCCGCGCCGGCCGACGCGGCTGCCCGACATGGTGGCCGAGCTGCGGCGTGCCGTGCTGTGGCTCAAAGAGAACGCCAAAAGCTTCGGCGGCGACCCGTCGCGGCTGCATGTCATCGGTCATTCCTCCGGGGCGCATCTGACGAGCGTCCTGCTGACCACCGACTGGCAAAGCCTCGGCGGGCCGGCCTCACCTTTCCAGAGCGGCACCTGCGTCTCGGGGATGTATGAGCTGCGCCCCGTCCTGCTTTCGGCCCGCAGCGCCTATGTGAAGCTCTCGGCCGAGGAGGAGGACGCGCTCAGCGCCATCCGCCATCTCGACCGCATTCGCTGCCCGATCCTCGTCGCCTATGGCGACCGCGAAAGCCCGGAATTCCAGCGCCAGGGCCGGGAATTCGCCGCCGCCTTGCGCGGCCGGCGCCTGGCCGGGGAGGAGTTGGTCCTGCCCGGCCTCAATCACTTCGAAGGCATCCGCTCGATGATCGAGCCGGGCTCGCTTCTGGCGCGGGCGGTCCTGCGCCAGATGGCGCTCGGGTAGGCCGCCCCGCTCGCGACTGCGGCGCCGACCCTCGCTCCAACCCGCGGCAGGCCGGCACGATTCAGGGTTTTCCTCAAAAACCGGCTGGTTTCGGCGGCGGACCCGTTGCACGCCCGGGAGGCCGCCCACATATATATGGCTCAATCGCCGGGGGTGTCCCGGCACACCAATCCGCGGGGGATTTCGCAGTGCCTGTCCGGGGCTGCGGGGCCCTGCTGCAGCAAAGGGGTGGTTATGGCAAAAGTCATCGGCATCGATCTCGGCACGACCAATTCCTGCGTCGCCGTGATGGAAGGCAAGAGCGCGAAGGTCATTGAGAACAGCGAAGGCGCGCGCACGACGCCCTCGATGGTGGCGTTCACCGAGGGCGGCGAACGGCTCGTCGGCCAAGCGGCAAAACGCCAGGCGGTCACCAATCCCGACAATACCTTCTACGGGGTGAAGCGCCTTATTGGCCGGCGCATGACCGATCCGATGGTCGCGAAGGAAAAGGACCTCGTTCCCTTCAAGATCATCCCGGGCGACAATGGCGATGCCTGGGTCGAGAGCCGCGGCAAGAAATACGCGCCCTCCCAGATCAGCGCCTTCGTCCTCCAGAAGATGAAGGAAACCGCCGAGGCCTATCTCGGCGAGACCGTCACCGAAGCGGTGATCACCGTCCCGGCCTATTTCAACGACAGCCAGCGCCAAGCGACCAAGGATGCCGGCAAGATCGCCGGCCTCGAAGTGCTGCGCATCATCAACGAGCCGACCGCGGCCGCGCTCGCCTATGGGCTCGAGCAGAAGAAGAACGGGACCATCGCCGTCTACGACCTTGGCGGCGGCACTTTCGACATCTCGATCTTGGAGATCGGCGATGGCGTCTTCGAAGTGAAGTCGACCAATGGCGACACGTTCTTGGGCGGTGAAGACTTCGACAAGCGCGTCATCGATTATCTGGCCGACGAGTTCAAGAAAGAGCAGGGCATCGACCTGCGGAACGACCGGCTCGCGCTGCAGCGCCTCAAGGAGGCGGCCGAGAAGGCGAAGATGGAGCTCAGCTCCTCGATGCAGACCGAGGTCAACCTGCCCTTCATCACCGCCGACCAGACCGGCCCCAAGCATCTCAACATCAAGCTGACACGCGCCAAGCTCGAGGCGTTAGTCGATGAGCTGATCCAGCGGACCATCGATCCGTGCCGCAACGCGCTGAAGGATGCCGGACTCAAAGCCTCCGAGATCAACGAGGTGATCCTCGTCGGCGGCATGACCCGCATGCCCAAGGTCTTCGAGGTGGTGAAGCAGTTCTTCGGCAAGGAGCCGAACCGCTCGGTCAATCCGGACGAGGTGGTGGCGGTCGGCGCCGCCATCCAGGCCGGCGTCTTGAAGGGCGAAGTGAAGGACGTGCTGCTGCTCGATGTGACGCCGCTGTCGCTCGGCATCGAGACGCTGGGCGGCGTCTTCACGCGCCTCATCGACCGCAACACCACGATCCCGACCAAGAAGAGCCAGACCTTCTCGACCGCCGAGGACAATCAGACCGCGGTGACGATCCGCGTCTTCCAAGGCGAGCGCGAGATGGCCGCGGACAACAAGCTCCTCGGCCAGTTCGATCTCGTCGGCATTCCGCCGGCGCCGCGCGGCATGCCGCAGATCGAGGTCACCTTCGACATCGACGCCAACGGCATCGTCAGCGTCCAGGCGAAGGACAAGGCGACCGGCAAGGAGCAGCAGATCCGCATCCAGGCCTCGGGCGGCTTGTCGCAAGGCGACATCGAGAAGATGGTGAAGGATGCCGAGGCGCATGCCGATGAGGACAAGAAGCGCCGCGAGCTGGTCGAGGCGCGCAACCAGGCCGAGGCCCTGATCCACACCACCGAGCGCACCTTGAAGGAATCGGGCGACAAGGTGCCGCCGGGCGACCGCGAGGCGGTCGAGCAGGCGATGGCCGCGCTGAAGGGTGTCCTCGGCAGCGAGGATCCGGGGCAGATCAAAGCCAAGCAGGACGCCTTGTCCCAAGCCTCGATGAAGATCGGCGAGGCGATCTACAAGGCGCAGACCGGACCCGGCCCCGAGGCCGGGCCGCAGCCTGGCGCGCAGCAGCCGGGCGGTGGCGAGGCTGGTCAGGCCGGGGGCGACAAAGTGGTCGATGCCGATTTCGAAGAGGTCGACGACAAGAAGCGCAGCTCCGGCGATTAAGCGGAGATACGACTTGGATAGCAGCCGCCCCGGCGTTCCGGGGCGGTTTGCTGTCCGGGATCGGCGGCGGGGGTAGCGGGTACGGGCAATGGCGAAGAAAGACGACTTCTACGAGCTTCTCGGCGTGACGCGCGAGGCCTCGGCCGAAGACATCAAGAAGGCGTTCCGTAAGCTCGCCATGCAATATCACCCCGACCGCAATCCGGGCGACAAGCAGGCCGAGCACCGCTTCAAGGCGATCAACGAAGCCTATGACGTGCTGAAGGACGAGCAGCGGCGCGCGGCCTATGACCGTTTCGGCCATGCCGCCTTCGAGAATGGCGGGCGCGGCGGCACCGGCGATTTCGGCTTCGGCGGCGGCTTCGCCGATATTTTCGAGGAAATGTTCGGCTCGATGATGGGCGGCGGCCGCGGTGGCCAGGGCGGCGCCAATCGCGGCAATGACCTGCGCTACAATCTCGAGATCACCCTTGAGGAGGCGTTTCGCGGCCGCGAGACCCAGGTGCGCGTGCCGACGCTGGTGACCTGCGAGGCATGTCATGGCAGCGGCGCCGAAGCGGGCTCGCGGCCGGCCAATTGCTCGACCTGCCGCGGCAGCGGCCGGGTGCGCACGCAGCAGGGCTTCTTCACCATGGAGCGCACCTGTCCCACCTGCCACGGCGCCGGCAAGGTGATCGACAATCCGTGCCGCGGCTGCGGCGGCCAGGGCCGCGTGCGCAAGGAGAAGACGCTCAATGTCACCATCCCGCCGGGGGTGGAGGACGGCACGCGCATCCGCCTCGCCGGCGAAGGCGAAGCCGGGGTGCGCGGCGGCGGCAATGGCGATCTCTACATTTTTCTCGGCGTCCGGGCGCATCCGCTGTTCCAGCGCGACGGCGCGCATATTCACTGCCACGTGCCGATCGCGATGCCGGTCGCGGCTCTGGGCGGCGCCGTCGAGGTGCCGACCATCGATGGCAGCCGCGCCAAGGTGACGATCCCGGCGGGGACGCAATCGGGCCATCAATTCCGGTTGCGCGGCAAGGGCATGTCGGTGTTGAGAAGCGCGGCGCGCGGCGACATGTTCGTCCAGGTGAATGTCGAGACGCCGGTGCATCTGACCAAGCGGCAGCAGGAATTGCTGCGCGAGTTCGAGAAGGAAGGTGGCGAGCGCACCAGCCCCGAGAGCGAGGGCTTCTTCGCCAAGGTGAAGGAATTTTTCGAGGATTTGCGTGAATAGCGGCGCGGGCGCCGTCTCTACTTCCCGCTCGGTCTGGTCGTCCTTCGCGCTTCTATGGCTCGCCGGCCTCGGTCTGCGGCTGACGCTGCTCGCCGTCCCGCCGGTCATCCCGCTCATTCACAGCGAGCTCCATCTGAGCGAAGCCGAGATCGGCACGCTTGGAACCCTGCCGACTTTGCTGCTGGCCGCAGCCGCCATTCCGGGCTCGCTGCTGATCGCGCGCTTCGGCGCCACCGCCGCGCTCGTCACCGGGCTGATGCTGGTCGGGTTTGGTTCGGCGGCGCGCGGCGCGGCCGAGGGGATCGGCTTTCTCTATGCGACGACCATGATCACCAGCGCCGGCGTTGCCATCATGCAGCCCTCGCTGCCGCCGCTGGTGCGCGCCTGGCTGCCCGAGCGCGTGCCGCTTGCGACTGCCGTCTACACCAACGGGCTGCTCGTCGCCGAGACCGCGGCGGTTGCGCTCACCTTGCCGCTGGTGCTGCCCTTGGCCGGCGGCAGCTGGCGTCTCGTCTTCGTCTATTGGGGCGTGCCGGTGATCGCGATCGCGATCGTCATCGCGCTCTTTGCGCCGCGCAATGCAACGCCGGTCGCGACCGCCGCGCGCCGCTGGTGGCCCAATTGGCGCGACAAGCAGCTCTGGCGCCTGGCGCTGTGCCTCGGCTGCATCAACACCTGCTATTTTGCGACCAACACCTTTCTTCCCGATTATCTTCACGCGGTCGGCCGCCCGGATTTGCTGAGCGCCGCGCTTACCGCGCTCAATTTCTGCCAATTACCGGCCTCGGTCGTGATGCTCGGCCTCGCGCCGCGGCTGGTGCGGCGCCACGGCGCCTATGTCGCAACCGGACTCGCGAGCCTCGTCTCGCTGATCGGCATGGCGACGAGCGGCGGCTGGTGGATCGTCGTCTGGTCTGGCGTCCTCGGATTTGCCGGCGCTTGCGGCCTCATTCTCGTTCTCGCTTTGCCGCCTTTGCTGAGCCCGCCCGATGACGTCCACCGGCTGGCTTCGGCGATGTTCACCATCTCCTATCCCTGCGCGGTGCTGATGTCGGTCGTTGCCGGGATCGCCTGGGACCATACCCATCTTCCCTGGATCGCCTTCGTGCCGATCGGGTTTTGCGCGCTGGTGCTTTCGCTGTTGCCCTTGAGCATCGATTTCCGCGAGACGCGGCGGTGAGGCAAGGCTCTTGGCGCTTTGCCGGGCCGCGGTCTAGGCTGGGCGCCGCCTCGGCGAGCGAACCATGCCCGACACTTTGACGCCCGCGCCTCTGCGCTTCAGCCACCGCGACATCCTCTACATGTTGAGCGGCACGATGCTCGGCATGTTCCTGGGCGCGCTCGATCAGACCATCGTCGCGACCGCCCTGCCGGCGATGGCGGGCGCGCTGCACGGCATCGAATCGATGTCCTGGGTGGTCTCCGCCTACCTCCTCACCTCGACGGCCGCGACGCCGATCTATGGCAAGCTCAGCGATCTCTATGGGCGGCGACCGCTCTTCGTCGCCGCGATCGGCTTCTTCCTGCTGGGCTCTCTGATCTGCGGCCTGGCCCAGACCATGCCGCAATTGATTGCCGGCCGCAGCGTGCAGGGGCTGGGCGGCGGTGGCCTGATCTCGCTCGCCATGACGATCATCGCCGACATCATTCCGCCGCGCGAGCGCGGGCGCTACCAAGCCTATTTCTCGACCGTGTGGTCGGTCTCGACGCTTGGCGGTCCGATGCTCGGCGGTTTCCTCGTCGACACGCTCTCCTGGCGCTGGGTCTTCTGGATCAACCTGCCGATCGCCGTGCTCGGTCTCATCATCTGCAATGCGGCACTCAAAAAGCTGCCGGTCCATGGCCGCACCAAGAGGATCGACTATCTCGGCGCTGGGCTGATGGTGCCGGCGATTGTCGCGCTTCTCCTCGTCACCACCTGGGGCGGCACGGAATTCCCCTGGAGCTCGCCGATCGTGCTGGGCCTTTTGGCGCTGGCGCTGGCGCTCGGGACGCTATTGATCCTCCAGGAGCTGCGCGCCGAGGATCCGCTGCTGCCGCTGCGGCTCTTTCGCGGCAATGTCTTCGTCATCGGCAACAGCCTCGCCTTCCTGATGGGCGCGGCCTCGGTCGGCGCGACGATCTTCCTGCCGCTTTTCCTCCAGGTCGTGATCGGCGCGACCGCCAGCAATTCGGGCCTTCTCATCACGCCGATGATGATCGGCATCACCATCGGCGCGACCTTCACCGGCCGCTTCATCCGCTACACCGGCCGCTACAAAATGGTGCCGCTGGTCGGCCTCAGCATCGCCGCCGCTTCCTTCCTGCTGTTTCTCGGCGTCGATCGCGGAACACCCGCGGCGCTTTATGCGCTCTATATGACGGCGCTGGGATTCGGCCTTGGCCCGGCCGGGCCCATGGTGTCGATCGCGGTGCAGAATTCGGTCGAGTTGCGCGATCTCGGCACCGCGACCTCGCTCACCTCGTTCTTCCGCTCGATGGGCGGGTCCTTCGGCGTCGCATTGATGGGTGCGATCCTCTTCGCCGGGCTTGCCCCGCAAACCCAGGGTGGCGCCACCGGATTGAGCGCGAGCGGGCTGCTGCATGGCGGACCGGCGATGATCGCGGCTTTGCCCGAAGGGGTGCGCCAGCTCATCGTCGCGAGCTTTGCGCATTCCTTCCGCTATGTGTATCTGACCGGCGCCGGCGTCTGCCTTTTGGGGTTCGTCCTCGCGGCCTTCATCGAGGAATTGCCGCTGCGCAGCCGCGGGCCGCTTCCGGCGCCTGCCGCGCCGGCATCGGCGATTGGCCACGCGCAGCGGATCGAACCGGTCGAGGCAAAGCCCGATTGACCGGCGCGGTGTGGGCGGTCGCGTGCCGTTGCGAAGGTCAGCCTTTTTTCTTCGGCTTGATCGGGATCAAATAACTGCCGCTCGGGTGTTTCTTCCTGCAAGCCGCCGTCTTGCAGGTTCCGCGTATGAAGTGCGTCCCGGCGCTCGATTTCGGAGTTCGCGCCGACCGGGTCGAGCCATGCGCCGAGACGTGACGGGAGGAGGCATGCGCGGTGCTGTGCGTTCCCGAGCGCGAGCCCGATGATTTCGCGTCAACCGCTTGGGTGCCCCAGAACAGCGCCAAGACGGCGATGACGAGCGCGAGACTTCTCCCGACCGATCCCATGCTTTCCCCCTTTCGCGATTCCGCGCCCCGCTATTTCGCCGCGACACCCTCCTGCGCCGCCGCCGCGCGCTCGGCAGGATCCGTCAAGACAAGGATCAGCCGCTCGCGAATATCGCCGAGCTTTTTCTCATGCTCGACCTTGTGGCCGAACAAATCCTTCACATAGAAGACGTCGACCACCTTCTCGCCATAGGTCGAAATCTTGGCGCTCGAAATCTGCAGATTGAGATCGGTCAGCGCCCGCGTCACTTCATAGAGCAGGCCCGGCCGGTCGCGGCCATTCACCTCGATCACCGTGTAAGTGCCGGAGGCGCTGTTGTCGATGAGCACGCGCGGCGGCACGGTGAAGACGCGGGTGCGGCTCGGCACTTTCTCGGGTGCGGCGAATTCGACGCGCGGCCGGACCTTGCCCATCAGCACGTTCTCGAAGAGGACCGAGAGCTTCGCCAGCTTTTGCGACTGATCGAAGGCGCCGCCGGAGCGGTCCTGAACCCAAAACGTGTCGAGCGCCATGCCGGTCGAGAGGGTGTGAATTTTCGCGTCGACGATGTTGGCGCCGGCGAGCGCCAGCGCGCCGGCGATGCGCGAGAACAGGCCGGGATGATCGGCGGTATAGACCGTCACCTCCGTCACCGCGCGCACCGCATCGACGCGGGTATCGACGGTCAGGGGCGCGCCGCCGCGGTCGGCTTCGCGCACCAGCCGCGCATGGCGCTCCTGGGTTTCCGTATCGAAGCTCAGCCAATAGAGCGGATAGCCCTTGGCGATGAAGGCGTCGGCCTCCGCCGGCGTGAAATCCGGCAGGCGTTTGCGCACCGCCTCCTGCGCGGCCTTGACGCGCTGGCCTTGCGCCGCCGGATCGATCCCGCCCGACATCACCTCGGTTGCGCGGTGATAGAGCTCGCGCAACAGCGCCGCCTTCCACCCGTTCCAGACATTGGGCCCGACCGCGCGGATATCGGCGATCGTAAGGATGAAGAGGAGCTTCAGCCGCTCGGGCGACTGTATCCGCTCGACGAAATCGTGGATCGTCTGCGGATCGTCGATATCGAATTTGAAGGCGGTGTTGCTCATCAGGAGGTGCCAGCGCACCAGCCAGGCGACGGTCTCGGTCTCGGCCGCGGTGAAGCCGAAGCGCGGCCCCAATTTCTCGGCGACTTGCGCGCCGAGGATCGAGTGATCGCCGCCGCGCCCCTTGGCGATATCGTGCAGCAGCACGGCGAGATAAAGCACGCGGCGCGAATCGATGGTCGGAAAGATGCTGGTTGCGAGCGGCAGCTCGTCCTTGAGGGCGCCGCTCTCGATTTGATGCAGCATGCCGATCGCGAACAGCGAATGCTCGTCGACCGTGTAGACATGATACATGTCGTACTGCATCTGCGCGACGACGCGGCCGAAATCCGGAACGAAGCGGCCGAATACCCCGGCCTCGCTCATCCATCGCAGCGCGATCTCGGGATTCTTGTCCGAGGTCAGGATATCGACGAAGAGCCGGTTGGCTTCGGGATTGTTGCGCAGCTCGTTGTCGACGAGCCGCAGCGATTGTGTCGCAAGCCGCAGCGCATGTGGATGGATGTCGAGCCCTTCCTTTTGCGCGACATGGAAGAGCCGGATGAGCGAGACCGGGTCGTCGCGGAACTGATGCTCGCTCGCGACGTCGAGCCGGCCGGCATCGACGGTGAAGCCCTCGATTGAGCGCTTGACCCAACCCCAGCGCCTCAGCGAGAAGCGGGCGCGGTGGCGGTGCTCCGATTCGAGAAAGGCGCAGAAAATCCGCGTCAGATCTCCGACATCCTTGGCGATGAGGAAATAGTGCTTCATGAAGCGCTCGACGCCGCGCGCGCCGGCGTGATCGGTGTAGCCCATGCGGCGCCCGACCTCGGCTTGCCGGTCGAAGGTCAGCCGGTCCTCGGCCCGCTCGGCGAGGAAATGCAAATGGCAGCGCACCGTCCAAAGGAAATTCTGCGCGCGCATGAAGCGCTGCGCTTCCCGCGCCGAGAGCACTTTCAGATCGACCAGCTTCTCCATGCTGTCGACGCGGTAAACGTACTTGGCGATCCAGAAAAGGGTGTGGAGGTCGCGCAGCCCGCCCTTGCCTTCTTTGACATTGGGCTCGACGAGATAGCGCGAATCGCCCAAGCGCTCATGCCGCTGGTCGCGCTCCAAAAGCTTCGCCTCGATGAATTCGACAGAGGTCCGGCGCACGATCTGCGCATCGAAGCGTTGCTTCAGCGCGACGAAAAGGTCCTGATCACCCCAGATATAGCGCGCCTCGAGCACGGCGGTGCGGATGGTGAGATCGGCTTCCGCCTGGCGCAAAGTCTCCTCGACCGAGCGCGTCGCCTGCCCGACTTTGAGGCCGAGATCCCAGAGCGTGTAGAGCATGTACTCGACGACTTGCTCGGTATGCGGCGTCGGCTTGTAGGAGGTGAGGAACAGCAGATCGACATCGGAATAGGGTGCGAGCTCGCCGCGGCCATAGCCGCCCACGGCGATGAGGGCCATGCGCTCGCCCTTGGTCGGGTTGGCGTTGACATAGACATGCGCCGCGACGAAGTCGTGCAGCACGCGGATGATTTGGTCCATCAGATAGGAGAAGGCGTGGACCGTCTCGGTGCCCGAGCATCCGCTCTCGAAGCGGCGGCGAATCTCCGCCCGGCCGGCGGCGAGCGCCGCTTTCAGAATCTCGGCGACGCGCTGGCGCGGCGGGTCCGGGCTCGCTTGCGCCAAGGCATCGAGCGCGGTCAGCAACGCGCGGCGATCGATGATCTCGCGCGGATGCAGGATTTCGGACATCGCGCGATTGTATCGAGAAGCCGTTAACCTGTCGCGGCTTCGATGCCGCCGGAATGTGGCTTGGTCTCGCGATTTTCAAATTTCACGAGGTCTTTCAATGGCTTAACCTTTCCGGGCCGACAGCTTCAAAAGCTCATCAGGTCCTTGGCAGCGACCACTGTGCCCGCGAAATGCGCCTTCACTTCCTCGGCAAACGGCGCGTAGTCATCGTTCGGGATCGCCGACGTCGGAAGGTGGACGAGCACCACGGTCTTGACGTGGGCGCCGGTTGCGAGCGTTGCGACGTCGTCGGCCGACAGATGCTCCTCGGCGAGATGCTTCAGGAACGCCGTCTGCTGGGCCGCATTCATGGCACCCCACACGCCGCTTTTTTGCAGGCCCTTCTGCACGTAGGCGACCGAGCTGATCTCGGTGACCAGAATATCGGCGTTCCGCGCAAGCTCGGCAAGACCTGGAAACGGCCCGGTGTCGCCGGTGAAAACGATGACACGGTCCGGCGCCTCGACCCGATAGGAGTAGGACTTGTATCTGCCGTAGGCCGGGCTCTGCGCTGTGAAGTGGAAATGGGCGTTCTCCATCGCCCGCACCGTGATGTTTTCGTCGCGATAGACGACCCCTGTGCCGACATCATGACCGACGAATACCTGGGGCAGCGGCGTCTTCCGCCCCTCGTCCCAGCGGATACCGGCATTGACGCTCATGTATTGGATGGCTCCTGCGACGATGGCCGCCGTGCCGGGCGGGCCGTATACGTCGAGCGGCTGCTTGCGCTGGAAGTCCCACGCGATCGAAAGGAGGGTCGCAAGCCCTGCGGCATGGTCGTCGTGACCGTGGGTAAGGAAGATGCTCTTCAGGGTCACCGGGGTCATTCCCGCCTGCACGAGGCGGCGCGCGACGCCGTCTCCTGCATCAAAGAGATAGGTCGCCCCGTTCGCGATGACGGCGTGCGCCGACTGCGCGCGGTCCTTGCGCGGCAGCGGCCCGGCCGCGGTGCCAAGCACAATGAGGCGGGTCTGAGCGGAGGTTCCGGACGGTCCGTCTGCTGAAGCTGCCGGCGTTGGGGCAGTGAACATGAGTGCGGCGGCAATGCTCGCAACGGCCGACAAGGGCAACACCACACGCATGCTTGCTTCTCCTTTGAGGACATCCCCGGCGAATTGCTCTGCGGCGCAAGCTGCATCTTTCGAATGTAGCCGCAAAGTTCTATTTTTCTGTATCTGGTTAGCAATTTTGCTAAGGGCATAACGATGCGCTGGAACGATCGAATCGGCCGCCGGCTCAAATTGAGCGATTTGCATATCCTGCTTGTCGTTGCTGAAGCGGGCAGCATGGCGAAAGCCGCGCGCGTGCTTTCCGTTTCTCACCCAGTGGTATCGCGGGCGGTCGGCGGACTCGAACACACCCTCGGCGCCCGTCTTCTCGAACGCGGCTCCAATGGCGTCGTGGCGACGCCGTACGGCAAGGCTCTCATCAGCCGCGGCGTCGCCGCGTTCGACGAGCTCAGGCAAGCCGTCAAGGACCTCGAATTTCTCGCTGATCCAACCATTGGCGAAGTTCGGATCGGGAGTACCGTTCCGCTCTCGTCGAGCTTTGTTTCCGCCGTGGTGGAAAAGCTAAACCGGCGATTCCCGCGCCTCGTCTTCCATTTGCAGGCCACCGAATCGGCCACGCTGCTCGATGAATTGAATGCGCGTAAACTCGATCTCCTTGTCGCACGCAAATTTGGTCGTGTCGCCGAAGGCCAATGGCTCTTCGAGACGCTCTATGAAGATCCTTATGTCATCGTTGCGAGCGCGGACAATCCGCTGGCCAGGCGCCGCAAGCTCGACCTCTCGGAGTTGATCGAGATGCCGTGGGCACTGCCGCCGCCGGACAGCTTATTCGGCTCGGTGGTCGTTCAAGCGTTTCGCTCGCGGGGACTCGACTATCCGCGTGCATCGGTGATTTGCTTTTCATTCGAAGTACGAAACAGCCTTGTGGCGAGCGGCCGCTATCTCACGGTGGTGCCGCAGTCGCTCATTCGGCTTCCATCGCGGCGTCCAGGGATCAAGATTCTCCCGGTGCAATTGCCTACTCCCTACATGCCGATCGGGCTTGTGACGCTACGCGACCGCGACGTGGGCCCCGTGGCACGCATCTTCATGAAGGAAGCGAAGGCGCTCGCGGGCGAGCTGCAGAAAGGTTCCGGAGGCCGACAACAGTGAGTCGGACAATCGCCAGAGTCGGGGCCTCGTCAGCTCGGTTTGCGGCAGAGGATCGTTATTTTCCCGCGCTGGCCAGCTCCTTGATTTTATAGAGCATCTCGAGCGCCTCCTTCGGCGAGAGCGCGTCGGGGTCGAGCTTATCGAGAAGCGCATCGAGGGCGCGGGGCGGCTTCGGCTCGGGCGGCGCGCGGGTCGCGGCAAAGAGCGGCAGGTCCTCGGCGAGCCGGGTCAGGGCGCTGCCCTGCTCGCCTTTTTCCAAGGTCTCGAGCACCTCTTCGGCGCGCGCGATCACCGCCGCCGGCAGGCCGGCGAGCTTTGCCACATGGATGCCGTAGGAACGGTCAGCGGCGCCTGCCGCCACCTCGTGCAGGAAGACGACGTCGCCCTGCCATTCCTTGACGCGCATCGTGTGGCAGGCGAGCTGGTTGAGCTTTGCCGCCAGCGCCGTCAGCTCGTGGTAATGCGTCGCGAACAGTGCGCGGCAGCAATTGGCGTCGTGCAGATGCTCGATCGCCGCCCAGGCGATCGACAGCCCGTCGAAGGTCGCGGTGCCGCGGCCGATCTCATCGAGAATGACGAGCGAGCGCGGCGTCGCCTGGTTGAGGATCGCGGCGGTCTCGACCATCTCGACCATGAAGGTCGAGCGCCCGCGCGCGAGATCGTCGGCCGCGCCGACCCGGCTGAAGAGCCGGTCGACCACGCCGAGACGCGCGGCTTCGGCGGGAACGAAGGAGCCCATCTGCGCCATCACCGCGATCAGCGCGTTCTGGCGCAGGAAGGTGCTCTTGCCCGCCATGTTGGGGCCGGTCAACAGCCAAAGCCGGCTGCCGTCCTTGAGATCGCAATCATTGGCGATGAAGGCTTGGCCTTGCGCGCGCTTCAGCGCCGCCTCGACCACCGGATGACGGCCTTGGCGGATGGCGAAGCCGAGGCTCGCATCGACTTCAGGCCGGCAATAGCGCTCGGCGACCGCGAGCTCCGCCAGCGCCGCCGCGACATCGAGCGTCGCCAGCGCCGCGGCCGCGCGTGCGATCGCGATGCCCTCGGCGCGCACCTCGGCGAGAAGCGCCTCGAACAGCTTCAGCTCGAGCGCCAGCGCGCGATCCGCGGCCGAGGCGATCTTGCTCTCGAGCGCGCCGAGTTCGACCGAGGAATAGCGCATCGACGAGGCCATGGTCTGACGATGAATGAAACTCGAGCCCATCTTCGCGGCATGCGCGGGCGTCACCTCGATGTGATAGCCGAGCACGTTGTTGTGACGAATCTTGAGATTGGCGATGCCGGTCTCGGCGGCGTAGCGCGCCTGAAGCTCGGCGATAAGGCGGCGGCTTTCATCGCGCAGGTCGCGCAGCTGATCGAGCTCGGGCGAATAGGCCTTGGCAATGAAGCCGCCATCGCGCGCCAAAAGCGGAAGATCGGCGGCGAGCGCGCGCTCCAAATGCGCCGTAAGGGCGGCGTGATCGCCGAGATCGCCGGCGATGGCGACGATACGCGCGGGCGGCGCGCCGAAGCCCGCATCGTCCAGCAGCCTGCGCAATTGCGCCGTCTCGCCGAGCGTGTCGCGCAGCGCCGCGAGGTCGCGCGGGCCGCCACGTCCCAGCTCGAGCCGGGTCATCGCCCGCGCCATGTCGGCGCAATGGCCAAGCCTTTCGCGTACCGCCTCGCGCAAACGCTCGGCGACGGCGAAGAATGCCACCGCATCGAGCCGTTCATCGATTTGGGCGGGATCGGTCAGCGGCGCCGCGAGCTGCTCGGCGAGAAGCCGCGCCCCGGCGCCGGTCCGGGTGCGGTCGATCGCGGCGAGAAGGCTGCCGGCCCGCTCGCCGCCGAGACTCTCGGTCAGCTCGAGATTGCGCCGCGTCGCCGCGTCGATCTCCATCCGGTCGCCGGGCTTCAGCTGGCGCGGCGGTGGCAGCGAGGGCAAGCGGCCTTGCTGCGTCAACGCGACGTAATCGACCAGCGCACCGCAGGCGGCGAGCTCGGCACGGGCGAAATTGCCGAAACCCGCGAGCTCGCGCACGCCATAGAGGCTCTCGAGCCGGCGCCGGCCATTGTCGCTATCGAAGCGGCTGTTGCCGAGCGGCGTGATTGCTTTTTGCTGGCTCAGCATCTCGGCGAGCGCGGGCCGCGCCAAGAGCCGCTCGGGCAGGATCAACTCGCCGGGACCGATCCGCGCCAGCGCCGCGGCAAGGCCACTGGCCGGCACTTCCTCGACCGCGAAATCGCCGGTCGAGAGGTCGAGCCAGGCGATGGCGAGGCTCGCCGATGCCTCGGCGAGCGCCGCGAGATAGTTGTTTCGCCGCGCATCGAGAAGATTTTCCTCGGTGAGCGTGCCGGGGGTGACGATCCGCACCACCGCGCGCTTCACCGGCGATTTGCTGCCGCGTTTCTTGGCCTCGGCGGGATCCTCCATCTGTTCGCAGACGGCGACGCGGAAGCCTTGGCGGATCAGCCGCGCGAGATAGGCCTCGGCGGCATGGACGGGCACGCCGCACATCGGAATGTCCTCGCCCGCATGCTTGCCGCGCTTCGTCAGCTGGATATCGAGCGCGGCCGCGGCGCGGCCGGCATCCTCAAAGAACAGCTCGTAGAAATCGCCCATGCGATAGAACAGCAGCGCCTCGGGATGCTCGCGCTTCAGCGCGAGATATTGGGCGATGACCGGCGTCGCTTCGGATGGCGGAGCGGCGGCTTGCGTGTCGGGCGTGGGAGACGAGGCGGGACTGCCGGGCGGCATGGCCCGGAAATTAGCATTCCGCGCCGGCCCGTGAAACTCAGGCGTAGCGTTGCGCCGGCGCGTCCTCGGCGAGGCAGGCGGCGATCGCCGCCTGGAGATCGGCGCGGCGGAAGGGTTTGCTGAGGGCGCCGTCGGCGCCAAGCTCGATGGCGGCCTTGAGATAGTCGGGGCCGAGCCCACCCCGATGCATGGCGATCAAGCGCGCGGGCCGGGCGCGGCGGCGATTGGCGGTAAGCACTTCGAGCCCATCGGCATGCGGCATGATCATGTCGGTGAGAACGATGTCGGGGCGCTCCGCCGCGAGCCGGCGCAAGCCCTCGCGCCCGTCGCGCGCCTCGCTGACCCGGTGCCCGTCCTCGGCCAGCAACCGGGCGATCGACCGCCGCAGCGCCGTCTCGGTTTCGATCAACAAGATGAATGCCATGCCCGACCGGAAAATCCTTGCGACCAACGCCGAGGGATTAAGCCGGATTAGCGTTAAGGAAGGCTTGAGGCGCCAAACCCTGGGGGGCGCGCCGCATGGACCGGCGCAACGCCGGGCTTTATATTACGTTAAACAACCGCCGAAGGGCGACCGCGGCTTGGGAAGCAAGAGGACAAGGGACGGCATGGCGACGGGAGGTCTGAAGGCCGCGCGCGGCATTCGAGGGACTTTGTCGGGCAGGCAGCCATGGATGTGATCGTCGACGTCAAGCGTCACGCTTATGACGATCTCGTCGTGCTCGAGGACATCACGATGCATGTGCGCGAGGGCGAGGTGGTGGCGATCATCGGCCCGTCCGGCTGCGGCAAGTCCACGCTCCTCGGCATCGTCGGCGGGATTTTGAAGGCGAGCGAGGGCCGCATCTTTCTCGAAGGCCATGCCGCGCCCGATTGCCTCAACCCGCTCACTTTCATCTTCCAGGATTTCGCCCTGCTGCCGTGGCGCTCGGTCGAGATGAATGTCGGGCTGCCGCTCGAGCATCACAAGCTCAGCGCCGCCGAGCGGCAAGAGCGCGTCGCCGATGCGCTGCAGCGCACCGGTCTTGCGGATTTCGCCAAGGCCCTGCCGAAGCAGCTCTCGGGCGGGATGCGCCAGCGGGTCGGGATCGCCCGGGCACTCGTGGTGCGGCCGGCGGTGCTGCTGATGGACGAGCCGCTCTCGGCGCTCGATGCGCAGACGCGCGATCTCCTGATGGAGGATTTCCTCGAATTGCTGCTGCGCGAGCGCATCGCCGGGCTTTACGTCACCCACAACTTCCACGAAGCCTTGCGCCTCGCCGACCGCATCGTGGTATTGTCGCGCCGTCCGGGGCGCATCAAGGAAGTCATCGAGGTGTCGATCCCGCAGCGCGAGCGCACCGAGAAATCGGCTCAAGCGAAGCTGGCCGATCTGGGCAACCGGCTGTGGTCCCTCATCCGCGACGAGGCCTCTGTGGCCGATCGAGAGGTGATACATGAGTGAGATTGCCGTAACCGGCCCGACGCTGCGCCGCGAGGTCGATTTCCGCGGTGGCGGCTTTCTCGAAGTGCCGCGGCCGCTCTATTCCTGGATCGCGTTTGCCGGAATCCTCGTGGTGTGGCAGGCCGCGGTCTCCTGGGGCTGGATCGATCCCGTGTTCCTGCCCTCGCCCGCCGCGATCGGCGAGGCGCTCTGGAATCTGACCCTCAGCGGCGATCTCTGGAACAATCTCTCGATCTCGCTCGTGCGCATCGGCTCGGGCTGGGTGGTGGGCTCCGTGCTCGGCGTGATGCTCGGCGTGATCATGGGGCTGTCCTCGGCCGGCCGCGCCATTGGCATGCCGCTCGTCTCCGCGGTCTATCCGGTGCCGAAGATCGCGCTGCTGCCGCTGCTGATCCTCTGGCTCGGCATCGGCGAGGCGCCGAAGGTCGTCGTGATCGCCTCCGGCGCGTTTTTCCCGACCGTGATCGCGACACTCGCCTCGATCGATTCCGTACCGCGCAACCTCATCCGCATGGCACAAAGCTTCAACCTGCCGATGCGGGCGATCGTCTGGAAGATCATGCTGCCGTCGGCCCTGCCCGGCGTCCTCGCGGGATTCCGCATCTCGGTCTCGATCGCGCTCATCCTCGTCGTCTCGGCCGAGATGATCGGCGCGCAATTCGGCATCGGCGCGTTCCTGTTGACCGCGGGCAATTTGATGCAATCGGACGATCTGATGGCCGGCGTCGTCATCCTCGCCATTCTGGGATTGGTGATCGGCGCGATCCTGACGGCTTTGGAGCGCTCCTTCCTGCGTTGGCGGTGAGCACTGCCTTTCGTTAAGCTCCGGCCTGAGGTGGCCGGATGATCGCGCTCAACATCGCCAGTGCCGCGTCGCTCGGGCGTGGATTGCCGCGATGAGCGCGGTGCCGCGGCTGCTTCTCGGCTCGCTCTATCTCGCCGCGCCGCTGTTTCTCGTTCTCATCGTTCTGGTCGAGACCGGCACGCTCGCGTCGGCGCCGGCCGCGGCGGCGGCGCTTGTCGGCTATGCGCTGACGGCGGCGATCTATCGCCCGCTTCTCAGCGGTATTCTCGCGGTCGAGGCGGCGATCCGCGCCATGGCGGCGGATGACAACGCGATGCCCGAGGTTACGACCACGAGCCCCTTGGTGCGCGATCTCTGGATCACCCTGGCGCGCTGGACGCGCGCGAGCCGCTCGACGGCGCAGCAGCGGGCGGCGGAGCTCTCGGCGGCGCTCGCGGTCCAGGCGGCGCTGCCCGAGCCGCTGCTGCTGCTCGATCCGGGCCGCCGTGTGGTGCGCGCCAATGATGCGGCGGTGCAGCTCCTGGGCGACCGGCTGGTCGAGCGCGATCTCGCCGCCGCGCTGCGCCACCCCGCGGTTCTCGCCGCAACCGATGCCGTGCTGCGCGGTGAAGGCGGGCGGCTGGTCGAATTCGAGATGCCGAATCCGGTCGAGCGCCATCTCTCGGCGCGCATCGCGCCGTTGCAGCCGCCGACCGTCGAGGGCGCGGCGGCGGTCCTGCTGCTGCACGACCTGACCGATCTCAAGCGCAGCGAGCGGCTGCGCGCCGATTTCGTCGCCAATGCCAGCCACGAGCTGCGGACGCCCTTGGCGTCGCTGGTCGGATTCATCGAGACGCTGCGCGGCCCGGCGCGCGAGGATAGCGCCGCGCGCGAGCGCTTCCTTGCCATCATGGCCGAACAGGCCGCGCGCATGGCACGCCTCATCGACGATCTCCTGTCGCTGTCGCGCATCGAGATGAACGAGCACCGCGCGCCGACCGGCGCCGTCGACATCGCGAGCGTGCTGCGCTCCATCGCTGACACGCTCGAGCAGCGCGCGGCGGCGCGCGGCATGCGCTTCACCTTCGACTTGCCCGAGGATCTGCCGCCGGTGCTCGGCGATTCCGACGAGCTGACCCAGGTGTTCCAGAACCTTCTCGACAACGCGATCAAATATGGCGCATCCGGCACGGCGATCGTGATTTCCGCCCAGTCTTCCGCGCGCAGCCTTGCCGTGACGCGCGGCGCGCAGTGCAGCCCGGCGCTCGCGATCGCGATCAAGGATTCCGGCCCCGGCATTCCGCGCGACTATCTGCCGCGGCTCACCGAGCGTTTCTACCGCATCGATCCGGCGCGCTCGCGCGAGCTGGGCGGAACCGGCCTCGGCCTTGCTATCGTCAAGCACATTGTCGGCCATCACCGCGGCGCGCTCGAGATCGAGAGCGAGCTGGGCATAGGCTCAGTCTTCACCGTCCACCTGCCGGTCGTGCCGTCCGCGGAGCGCGGCGGTTAATGCTTCTGTCATAAAACCGCAACCGAGGACGGGTACTTCTTGGCCGCCGGCCTTTGCCGGCCACGAAACCGGGGCCGAAGCAAGACCATGAGAGGCACGAGGAGCGCGGGCGCGGAGCGCGCATGGTAGAGACGGCGGCATTCTCCCATGCGAGCCAGCGCAGCGGCCGCCACCGCCTCGAAGACGCAATCTTTCGCAACGCGACCCGGGGCTTTGCGATTTTCGTCCTGTTGCTGCTGGCGGCGATCATGATTTCGCTGCTGGTCGGCGCCTTGCCCGCCATTCGCGCCTTCGGCTTCGCCTTTCTCTGGGATCAGTCGTGGAACCCGGTGAAGGATCTGTTCGGCGGCGCCCCGGCGATCTACGGCACGCTGGTCACCTCGCTGATCGCCATGCTGATCGCCGTGCCGGTCGCGTTGGGCGTCGCGATGTTCCTCACCGAGCTGTGCCCGCCGCCGCTGCGCCGGCCGATCGGCATATTGATCGAGCTTCTGGCCGCCATTCCGAGCATCATCTACGGCATCTGGGGGCTGTTCATTCTCGCCCCCTTCCTGCAAGAGACGGTCCAGCCCTTCCTCGGCGCCACGCTCGGCGCTGTTCCGCTCCTCGGCGTGCTGTTCAGCGGCCCGCCGCTGGGTCTCGGCATGCTGACCGCCGGGCTCATCCTCGCCGCCATGGTGCTGCCCTTCATCGCCGCCGTGACGCGCGACGTGTTTCTGACCGTGCCAGCGGTCCTGCGCGAAAGCGCCTATGGCATCGGCTGCACCACCGCCGAGGTGGTGCGCGATATCGTTCTCCCGCACACGCGGGTCGGCATCGTCGGCGGCGTGATGCTGGGGCTGGGGCGCGCGCTCGGCGAGACCATGGCGGTGACCTTCGTCATCGGCAATGCGCATAAGATCAGCCTCTCGCTGCTCGCGCCGGGCACGACCATTTCGGCGGCGCTCGCCAACGAATTCACCGAGGCGGTCGGCGGGCTCTATACCGCGGCGCTGATCGAATTGGGCTTCATCCTGTTCATCATCACCTCTCTGGTGCTGGCGGCGGCAAAGCTCTTGTTGCTGCGGCTCGATCAAAAGGCCGCCAAGTGAGCCCCTACAATCGCCGCCGCGTCACCAATGTCATCGTGCTGGGGCTGTGCTTTGCCGCGACCGGCCTCGCGCTGCTCGTTCTCTTCCTCATCCTCGGCGCGCTGCTGGTGAACGGGTTGCCCGCGCTCAATCTCGATCTCTTCACCGAGGCGACGCCCGCGCCCGGCAATCACGGCGGCCTCGTCAATGCGATCTATGGCTCGGCGGTCATGACCGCCATCGCCACCCTGATCGGCACGCCCGTCGGCATTCTCTCCGGGACCTATCTCGCCGAGTATGGGCGCGGCAGTGCGCTCGCCCCGGCGGTGCGCTTCATCAACGACATCCTCTTGAGCGCGCCCTCGATCGTCATCGGCTTGTTCGTCTATCAGGCGATGGTCGTGCGCATGGGGCATTTCTCGGCCTGGGCGGGCGCGGTCGCCCTGGCGATCCTGGTGGTGCCCGTCGTCGTCAGGACCAGCGAGGATATGCTGAATCTCGTTCCGGCGGGCTTGCGCGAAGCCGCTTTCGCCCTCGGCACACCGCATTGGAAGGTCGTGGTGATGGTCACCTACCGCGCCGCGATCCAAGGGATGATGACCGGCGTGATGCTCGCCGTGGCTCGCATCGCCGGCGAGACCGCGCCGCTGCTTTTCACCGCCCTCAACAATCAGTTCTCCAGCACCGATCTGAGCGCACCGATCGCCAATCTGCCCGTGGTCATCTTCCAATTCGCGATGAGTGCCTATCCCGACTGGCAGCGGCTCGCTTGGGGCGGGGCGCTGCTGATCACCTTCGCCATTCTCGTCCTCAACATTTTCGCCCGACTGCTTGCAAGCTGGAGCGGAGAGACCAAATGACAGTCGAAGTGGCCCCCGTGCAGACGCCGACCCGCCCCCCCGTGCTGTCCGTTCCGATCGCCCCCCGCGCGCACACCGCCGAGCGCGGCGTGCCGGAAACCAAGGTCGTGATCAAGGATCTGCGCTTCTACTACAAGACCTTCGAGGCGCTCAAAGGCATCAGCCTCGATCTCTACGACCGCCGCGTCACGTCCTTCATCGGCCCGTCGGGCTGCGGCAAGTCGACCTTGTTGCGCGTGCTCAACCGCATCTACGCGCTCTATCCCGGCCAGCGCGCAACCGGCGAGGTGCTGGTCGATGGCGAGGATATCCTGGCGCCGGGCCAGGACCTCAACCTGCTGCGCGCGCGCATCGGCATGGTGTTCCAGAAGCCGACGCCGTTTCCGATGTCGATCTACGACAACATCGCCTTCGGCATCCGCCTTTACGAGCGCCTCTCGGCCCAGGACCTCGATGCGCGGGTGGAGCAGGCGCTGCGCCGCGCCGCGCTCTGGGACGAGGTGAAGGACAAGCTGAAGCAGAGCGGCCTCTCGCTCTCGGGCGGGCAGCAGCAGCGCCTGTGCATCGCCCGTGCCATCGCGGTGAAGCCCGAGATCCTGCTGCTCGACGAGCCCTGCTCGGCGCTCGACCCTCTCTCGACGCAGCGCGTCGAAGAGCTGATCGCGGAGTTGAAATCCGACTACTGCATCGTCATCGTCACCCACAACATGCAGCAGGCCGCGCGCAGCTCGGACTACACCGCTTTCATGTATCTCGGAGCGCTGGTCGAGTTCGATGAGACCGAGTCGATTTTCACCCATCCGCGCGAGCGCCAAACCGAAGATTATATCACCGGGCGTTTCGGCTGACGCGCCGCGAAGGAGCGATGAGCATGGTCGCCGAACACATCATCAAGAGCTACGATCAGGAGCTGCAGCGGCTCGACAACACGCTTGCGGAGATGGGCGGGATGGCGGAGAGCCAGCTCGCCGCCGCGATCGATGCCGTCGCCAAGCGCGACAGCGATCTTGCGACCGAGGTGATCGAGGGCGACGCCAAGGTCGACGCGCTGGAGCGCGAGGTCGAAAGCCTCGTCGTGCGCCTCTTGGCGTTGCGCCAACCCATGGCGCGCGATCTGCGCCAGATCGTCGCCGCGCTGAAGACCGCGACCGATCTCGAGCGCATCTGCGATTATGCCGCCAATGTCGCCAAGCGCTCGATCGTCCTCAACCAGAGCGCGCCAGTGAAGCCGGCCTACGCGCTGCCGCGCATGGGCGCCTTGTGCCAGGGCATGATCAAGGACATGCTCGACGCCTATGTCGAGCGCGACGCCGACCGCGCGCTCGCCGTGTGGCTCAGGGACGAAGAACTCGACGAGATGTATACGAGCCTCTTCCGCGAGCTTTTGACCTACATGATCGAGGATGCGCGCAACATCACGCCCTGCACGCATCTGCTCTTCATGGCGAAGAATCTCGAGCGCATCGGCGATCACACCACCAACATCGCCGAGACGCTCTATTTCCTCGTGCACGGCAAGCCGCTGGCGCAGATCAGGCCCAAGCGCGACCGCACCGCCTTGGCCGAGGCGCCGCCGGTCGATGACGGCAAGGAGGGCGCGGCGTGATGCGGCCCTCCATCCTCGTCGTCGAAGACGAAGCGGCGCTCCTGACGCTGCTGCGCTACAACCTCGAGAAAGAGGGCTTCGCCGTCTTCGAGGCGCAGGATGGCGAGGAAGCGCTGCTCCAGTTGAAGGAGCAGACGCCCGACGCCGTGCTGCTCGACTGGATGCTGCCGCGCGTCTCGGGCCTCGAGCTCTGCCGCCAGATTCGCCGCTCGCCGGCCTGGCGCGAGCTGCCGATCGTCATGCTGACGGCGCGCGGCGAGGAAGGCGACCGGGTGCGCGGCCTCGACAGCGGCGCCGACGATTACGTGGTGAAGCCCTTCAGCACCACCGAGCTGGTGGCGCGGCTCCGCGCCGTCATCCGCCGCGCGCGTCCCGCCGCCAGCGCCGAGGTGCTGCGCTTCGGCGATCTGACCCTCGATCTCTCCGCCCACCGCGTCAGCCGCGGCGGCCAGCCGATCCATCTGGGTCCCACCGAGTTCCGCCTGTTGCGCTTCTTTCTCGAGCGCCCGGGCCGGGTCTTCTCGCGCGAGCAGCTGCTCGACTCGGTCTGGGGGCGCGATGCCGAGGTCGAGCTGCGCACCGTCGATGTGCATATCCGGCGCTTGCGCAAGGCGTTGAACGAGGGCGGCCACAAGGACCTGGTCCGCACCGTCCGTGCCGCCGGCTATTCGCTCGATGCGGGGCTCGGCGAGGCGGTCAAGACTTCGTGAGGCGCGGCCGCTCCGGCCGGCCGTGGTGACGCGGCGCATCGGCGCGGCGCAACCTCTCCCCAATCGATCCCTGTCTCTTCCATCGCCGATCGGCTAGGCTCGCGTGCCATGGACGAGCGGTCGAATGGGCGGGCAAGGGCGGTGACGGGTCCGCGCGTGCTCGTGCCGATCGCCGAGGTCGCGGCGAGCGCCTATCGCGCGGTCTTCACCCGGCTGGGGCTGTTGCTGGAGCTCGCCTGGATTCCGCTTCTCGCGATGCTCGCCGCCACGCTGCTCCCGGGCTATCTGCAATTCTATCTCGGCTGGCACGTGATCCCCGCCTGGCGCGGCGACCGCTATGGGCTCGGGATCGAGGACCTCATCGAGGTCGCGGCCGGGCTCTTATGCCTCAATGCTTTTGCCGTGCGCTGGCACCAGGCGATGCTGTTCACCGGCGAGGGCAAGGCGCCGCCCGGCGTCTTCCCGCGCGCCTGGCTGCGCTTCATCCTCTATACGCTGCTGCTCTATTTGGTTTCGGCCATGGTGCTTGCCGTCCTCCTGCTGGCGAGCGCCGAAGCCGATGCCGCGCCCTATCTCGCGCCGCTCGCCGGCCTCGCCATCACCTTCATCTGGGCCGGCATGGTGCGCTGCTCCCTGCTTTTTCCGGCGGCCGCTTTCGGCCATCCCTTGGGGTTCGGCGGCGCCTGGCGCGCGATGCGCGGCAATTCCTGGCGGCTGCTCGGCTGCGGCATCATCGCCTGCGCGCCGGCGATGCTGGTGGTCATCGTGCTGTTGAGCGGGCTTTCGACCGAGCTTCACCTCGATCAGACGGGGGCGATCGTTCCCTTGGGCTTCTTTATCCTGCGCGGCGTGATCGAGACCTGCATGAATTTCATCATCGTCGCGCTCGGCGCCTCGGTGCTCTCGACCTTCTATCGCCGCATCCTGTTGCGCGGGTTGGGCACGTTTTAATCGTCAGCTCGGCGGCGGCTGGTTGGGCGGCGGCGGATAGGGCGCGGGCTCGGAGGTGCGCTCGGGCCCGCCGCCGAAGATGCGGTCGAGCAGGCCCTTCAAGCCCGAAAGCGGGCCGGGGCCGGCATTGGCGGGCGGCTCGCCGCCATCCGACGCGATCACCGCAGTCTCGCCGGGCAGCGGGCGCACCGGCATGCTGCGCGTCGCCGCGGCCATGAAATTGTGCCAGGTTTGCGCCGGCAGGGTTCCGCCGGTCACGTGGTTCATCGGCGAATCATCGTCATTGCCGAGCCACACGCCGCACACCAGATCGGCGGTGTAGCCGACGAAGAGCGCGTCGCGCGAATCCTGCGTGGTGCCGGTCTTGCCCGCCGCCGGCCGATCGAGCCGCGCGGCCTTGCCGGTGCCATAGGTCAGAACGCCGGTCAGCAGCCGGTTCATCACGCCGGCGGTGTTGGCGTCGATGACGCGGCCGGGCCCCGAACCCTGCCGGCGATAGATCACGCCGCCATGGGCGTTGCGAATCTCGACGATGCCGTAGGGCCAAGTGCCGATGCCGCCCGAGGCGAAGGCGGCATAGGCGGCGGTCAGCTCGATCAGCGTCACCTCGCTGGTGCCAAGCGCGAGGCTCGCATCATGCGTCAGATCGGTCATGATGCCGAGCTTGCGTGCGGTTGCGATCACATTGTCGATGCCGGCGCGCTCCAACACTTGGGCCGCCACCGTGTTGATCGAGAGCGCGAGCGCGTCGGCCGCGGTCACGTCGCCGCGGTATTTGTTGGCGTAGTTGCGCGGCTCCCAATTGCCGATGCGGATGCGCGCATCGTTGAAGTGATCGTCCGGCCGCATGCCGTGCTCGAGCGCGGCCAAATAGACGATCGGCTTGAAGGACGAGCCTGGCTGGCGCAGCGCCTGGGTCGTCCGGTTGAACTGGCTGTCGGCATAATCGGCGCCGCCCACCATCGCCCGCACGGCGCCGTCGGGCGACATCGCGATCAAAGCGCCTTGGGATACATCATGGGTGTCGCCCTCTTCGTCGAGCGTCTTGCCGATCGCCTGCTCGGCCTCGGCCTGCATGCTCGGATCGAGCGTCGTCGTGACGACCAGATCATGGCCCTCGGTCCCGGCGAAGCTCATCACTTGATCGGCGACCCAATCGGCGAAATAGCGGCTGCCGCGATGAACCGTCGCGGTCTTCGCCAGTTGCGCTTGCTGGCGCTCGGCGGTTTGCGCCTGCGCCATGGTGATGAAGCCGGCATCGACCATGTTGGCGAGGACCTGCGCCGCGCGCCGCGCCGCGAGGTCTTTGTCGTTGACCGGCGAGAAGCGCGACGGAGCCTTGAGCAAGCCGGCGATCACCGCGGCCTCATAGAGCGTCAGGTTGCGCGCCGATTTGTCGAAATAGCGATGCGCCGCCGCGTCGATGCCATAGGTTCCGGCGCCGAGATAGACGCGGTTCAAATAGATTTCGAGAATCTGATCCTTGGTGAATTTGTGCTCGAGCCAGAGCGCGAGCAGGGTCTCCTGGATCTTGCGCTGGATGGTGCGGTCGGGCGAGAGGAAAAGGTTCTTGGCGAGCTGCTGCGTGATGGTGCTGCCGCCTTGGACGACATGGCCGGCGCGCAGATTGGCGACCGCGGCGCGAATGAGGCCCCAGGGATCAATGCCGAAATGGCTGTAGAAGCGGCGATCCTCGGTCGCGATCACCGCTTCGGGGACGTAGCGCGGCAAGTCCTTCAAGCGCAGCGGCTCGCCGAAGAGGTCGCCATAGGTCGCGATCAGCGAGCCGTCCGTGGCGAGAACGGTGATGCTCGGCTTGCGCGTGGCGGTCGTCAGCTCATGCGTGTCGGGCAGCGTCAGCGCGAAATAGCCGAGCGCCGCGATGCCGGCGACGAAGCTCCAGAGACAGGCGAGCCATAAATACCGCAACGGTCCACCCGCGGCTTTGCGCGGCCGGCGGCCATGCGGCGGCGCGCCGCGCGGACCCCCTCGTCCCGCGCGCTCGCCGCCAGCGGCCTCTCGGCGTCGCGTCATCGCCTCATGCTTTCGGTATGGTGGAAAGTCCGCGGCGTGCCTCGAGCCCGGATTTGACGGTAAGGTCTAGCACAATCGGCACAATTCCGCATCTTTTCGGCCGGGCCGGGCCGACTCTGGAGTTGCAAAACGGCTAGTCTATGCTCTCCGATCATGGCGAAACCGTGACTGCCGGGTCATTTTTAGCCGAGGCTGTGTGTTCGTTGCCGCGCTGATTTTCGGCCTCACCTATCTCGTCGTCGCTTGCGGCCGTCTGCCCTTTGGCCGGCTCGACCGCACGGGCGCGGCGCTCATCGGCGCGAGCCTGATGGTGGCGAGCGGAACGCTGAGCCTCGACGAGGCCTATCGCGCCATCGATTTCGACACCATCACGCTGTTGCTCGGCATGATGATCATCGTCGGCAATTTGCGGCTGTCGGGGTTCTTCGGCCTCGCCACCGAGATGATCGCGCGACGCGCCGCGCAGCCGGCGCTGCTGCTCGGCGGCATCGTCGCGGTCGCGGGGCTGCTCTCGGCGTTTCTCGTCAACGACACGGTCTGCTTGATGATGACGCCGCTGGTCATCGAGCTCGCGCGCCGCCTCGGGCGGCGGCCGCTGCCTTATCTGCTCTGTGTCGCGATGGCCTCCAATATCGGCAGCGTCGCGACGATCACCGGCAATCCGCAAAACATGATCATCGCCAGCCTCTCGCATATCCCCTACCGCGATTTCGCCGCGGCGCTGGCGCCGGTCGCGGCGTTGGGGCTCTGCCTCGCGCTCGCCTTCATCGTGCTGGGACATCGCGCGGAATTCCGCCGCGGCGCCAGGCTGCCGGCACCGGCGCTCAAACTGCGCTGGAACCGTCCGCTTCTCGTCGTGTCGCTGGTCGCGGCGGCGGCGGCAATCGCCGGCTTCTTCTGGGGCATCGCGCCGCCCAAGGTCGCGATCGTGGTGGGCGCGCTGTTGCTGCTGCATCCGATCAAGCCGATGCGCGTCTATCGCGAGATCGACTGGTCGCTGCTGCTGTTGTTCGTCGGCCTCTTCATCGTCTTGGCGGGCGCGGAGAAGGCGCTGCTCACCCCGGCGCTGCGCCAAGCGGTCGAGGGCGCCGGCCTCGGCCAGCCGCCGATCCTGACGCTCGTCGCCGCCGCGCTCTCGAACCTCGTCAGCAACGTCCCCGCGGTCTTGGCGCTCGCACCGTTCATCGGCGATCTCGCCGAGCCCCAGCGCGCCTGGCTGGTGCTCGCGATGGCGTCAACCCTCGCGGGCAACTTCACGCTTCTCGGATCGATCGCCAATCTCATTGTCGTCGAGCGCGCGCGCCGCGAGGGCATCGAGATCGGCTTTGGTGCTTATTTTCGCATCGGCGCACCGCTCACTCTCGCGACCTTGGCATTGGGCGCATGGTGGCTCGCCTAAAACAACGCCGCCGGCCAAAGGCCGGCGGCGGCAGAGAGATTATGCGCTGAGGTTTACGCGGCGATGCGGTCGATCGGCCGCGAGACGTTGGCCGCGGTTACCGCGCGCTGCAGCTTCTCGACCGCGCGCACCTCGATCTGACGGATGCGCTCGCGCGAGACGGAGTAGCGGTGCGACAGCTCTTCGAGAGTCGCCGGCTCGTCCTTGAGGCGCCGCTCGACCACGATCTCGCGCTCGCGCGGATTGAGCTTCTTCAAAGCGACGCCGAGAAGGTCGCGGCGCCGCCGCCCTTCCTCGATATTGCCGATCACCGTCTCCTGGCTCGGCCGCTCATCGGGGAGCAATTCGAGCCACTCGCTATCCGCCTCGCCGCCCAAAGTCGCGTTGAGCGAATTGTCGGGACCGCTGAGGCGCCGGTTCATCTCGATGACCTCGGCCGCCGGAACGTCGAGGTCCTTGGCGATCGCCGCCACGGTCTCGGGCAGGAGGTCGCCTTGATCGAATTCCTGCAGCCGCGCTTTCAGCCGGCGCAAATTGAAGAAGAGCTTCTTCTGCGCTGCGGTCGTGCCGATCTTCACCAGCGACCAGGAGTGGAGGATGTATTCTTGAATTGCCGCGCGGATCCACCACATCGCATAGGTCGCGAAGCGGAAGCCGCGCTCGGGATCGAATTTCTCGGCGGCCTGCATCAGGCCGACATTGCCCTCCGCGACGAGATCGGCGAGCGGCAGCCCATAGCCGGCAAAGCCGCGGGCGAGCTTGACGACGAGGCGCAGATGGCTCCCTACGAGCTGGTCGAGCGCCTGGCGGTCGTTGCGGTTGCGCCACGCCGTTGCGAGCTCGGTCTCGCGTTCCGGGCTCAGCATGGGGTAGCGCTTGGCCTCCTCGACGAAGCGCACCAGACTTGAATCAATTTTCGTCGCCATTTCGGTACCTATCCAATTCAGACGCGGGCCGCCGGTTCCGACGCTCGAGCGCAAAGCGCCCGCCCTCGTCTACTGGTAAATAATCTTGCCGACCCGGTCATTCAAGACTGATTAGGTACTATTTCGCAGCGCAAAAAGAGCAGGTCAGCTCCGCGCTGCCGGCCGGCTAGAGCGACAAATCGGTCGCGGGCGGCGCCCCGGCCTTAAGGCTATCCTCTTGTGCCTGCTGCTTTTTCAGGCGCTCGTATTTGTCGAGGGCGTCGAGCATTTTCCGGGCGATCGGGTTGAGGGCGGGGGTGGCGGCCTGCTGGCTGGGTGGCGGCGCGGCCGGCCCGGCCGGGCGGGGCCCGGTGGCTGGCGCCATATTCAGGCGGCGCGCCGGCATCAGGTTTCCGGTCAATTCGAGCGGCACGGGCCGATTGTTGAGCACCCGGCCATCGGTCGTCTCGGTGGTGGTCAGCTGGCGCTGGAAGCGTGCGGTCTGGGCGAGGAATTTTTGCTCGGGCGAGGCCGGCTGGGCGGCGGGCAGAGGCGGCGGAGAGCGGTAGAGCTGCGCCGCCAGCCGCGTCGGATCGGCGGGGAGGGGCGTGGTCGCGGGCGGGCGCGTCGCCATCGCCGCCGCGCTCTGCGGCAAGGGCAGAGCCGCTGGGCTGGCGCTGGGCGCCGCTTGCGTGCTGGCTTTCGCGACCTCGGTTGTCTTGGCGCTCGATGGTCCTGGCCCGAACACCGCGGCGAGCGCTTTCTCGCCGAGATCGTGCCCTTGGGAATCGGTCAAAAGCGTGCTGACGACGCCAACGCCGAAGCCGATCGGCCCGCCATAGATCGTGTCGCCGACGATCCGCGCGCCGCCCGATGGCTCATCGCCGGTGAGATAGCGGTAGATGGACCCGATGACCGGCAAGTGCTGAAGCGGGTTGACGATATCGAGCAGGTCTTTGAACCCGAAACCGCCCGGCGCCCAAAGGGACGGGCCGGAAGCCGGCGGCGGCGAGGCGGGCGCGGCGGGAAGGGACGAGGTGAGGACGGCTGCGTCGGACATGGTTAACCATACCAGTGCAAGCCCGATGCCAATCTCAAATCCCGGCGAAATCACAGGTTTAGAGCTGGCGCGCGTGGCGAACCGGCAGAGTCTGCCGGGCAAGAAGCGCCGTCAGAGCAGATGGCCGCTGCGCTGCGCCTTGGTGCGGAGATAACGCTCGTTATGCGCATTGGCGGGAAAGGCGTGCGGCACGCGCTCCACCACATCGATCCCGCAGCGTGTCAGCGCCTCGACCTTGGCGGGATTGTTGGTCAAGAGCCGGACCCGGTTGAAGCCGAGCTGGCGCAGCATCGCCGCCGCGGGGAGATAGACCCGCTCATCGGCATCGAAGCCCAGCAGCTCATTGGCGTCGACCGTATCGAAGCCCGCATCCTGCAGCTCATAGGCGCGCAGCTTGTTGGCAAGCCCAATGCCGCGGCCCTCCTGCGAGAGGTAGAGCACCGCGCCGCCGCCGCTCTTGGCGATCTCGGCAATCGCGCCGCGCAACTGATCGCCGCAATCGCAGCGCAAACTGCCGAGGAGATCGCCGGTGAAGCATTCGGAATGGAGCCGCACCAGCGCCGGTTCCCCCGGCTCGGGATCGCCGATCAGAATGGCGATATGGCCGACGCCGCCATCGCTCGGCCGGAAATGCACGAGGCGCGTATTCTCGGCATCGGCGAGCGGCACCCGCGCCTCGCTGACGATCCGCAGGCTGCGCGCAGCAGTCTCCTGATAGGCGAAAATATCCGCCGCATCGAGCGCCAGCAGCCCCTCCTCCTCGGCCAGGCGCTTGGCCTCCGCCGCGGAAATGGTGGCGACGGCCGCGGCCGGCAAAAGCCGCGCGAGCTTCATCGCCTCGACCGCCGCATCGACAAGCCGGTCGCCGGCCGGGGCGGGCACGCCCAGCCCCACCACCGCGGCGCCGGGATCGGCGAGCTGACGCAGAAAATCCGCCTCGGTGCCGTCGGGCAGCGCCAACAGCACGGTCCCGCCCGGCGCGCTCGCCGCCGGCGCCAAGCCGAGCGCTGCCGCGCGGCGCCGCGTCAAGGCGAGAGCGAGCTTGCCGCCGCCGAGCGCCGTCAATTGCGCGAGACTCTCGGCGCCGGCGCTCTCGGCCGCCTGGATCGCAAGGGCCCGCTTACCGCCGCGCAGGATCGCGATCGTGCCGCGGCGCAGATCGCCGATAAACCGGTCGACGAGGCGCAGCCGGCGCGCATCGCCACTTACCGTCACAGACCCACTCACCAAACCGCCTCGCCCTTTGCTCGCGCTTGACCGGCAAGCCATGCCAGATCAAGGCCGAAGGAATAACTTAGGAACCCCAGTCCCGCGAGGCAAATGGCGCTGCCCCAGATGGGCGTGACCGGCGGCGCCAGGGCCAGGATCAAGGCGATGGCCTGCGCAACGCACAGGCTCTGCCGGCGCTTGCGCGGCGGCAGCGGCAGGGTCAGGACCGGCCAGAGGCGACCGCTGATCACAAAGATGTAACGCAGCAGCCCGCTTGCCAGGACCCAGGGGCCGGCTTGACCGAAGGTCCAGGCGAGGGCGGCGAGCGCCAGGATCATCACGGCATCGGTTTCCATATCGAACCGCGCGCCGAAGCCGGTCGCGGTGCCGAGCCGGCGGGCGAGATATCCGTCCACCCAATCGAGACAAAGCGCGGTGCTGGCGACGAGGACCACGAGCCAGCGCAGCCCGGTCCCGGCCGCCCGCCCGCCCGCGAGAAGATGGATGGCCTCGGCCAAAAGGCCGAATGCCACCACCGCGCGAATCAGGGTCACCCAGTTCGCAAGACCGAAAGGCCGCGGCAGCGCTCGCAAAAAATTGTCTGTGTCCAAGGCCTAATCCCTGGCTCATTATGCGTTGTGAGGAATGGGTCTAGCATGCCGGCCGAAGGGGACATAGCCGAGCGCAACGGCGCGCAGTGGCAAGCCGTCTTGGCGTGCCGGCGCGGCGCTGCCTGCCTGACGGGAGCCGGCATGCTCGCCGAGCTCTACGGCCCGCTTTGCGCCATCCCCTCGGGTCAGGGCTTTGCCATCGCCCATCTCGCGCAAAGCCTCGATGGCCGGATCGCCACGACGCAAGGCGCATCGCGCTGGATTTCCGGCGAGAACGACCTCCATCACACACACTGCCTGCGCGCCTTGGCCGATGCCGTGATCGTCGGCGCGGACACGATCCATAACGACGATCCGCTCCTGACGGTGCGGCGCTGCGCGGGCGAGCATCCGGTCCGCGTGGTCATCGATCCCGACCTGAAGCTCGGCCCGCATCACAAAGTTTTTACCGATGCGAGCACGCCGACGCTCGTCATCGCGGCGGCGGATGGGCCGGCCGGTTCGCGCCTCGGCTTCGTCGAAGTGCTGCGCCTGCCGCGTTATGGCGGGGTGATCGCGCCGCTGGCGATTCGCGAGGCTTTGGCGGCCCGGGGGCTGCATTGGCTGTTCATCGAGGGCGGCGGGGTCACGATCTCGCATTTCCTGCGCGCCGGCTGTCTCGACCGGCTGCAATTGACCGTGGCGCCGGTGATCCTCGGCTCGGGCCGGCCCAGCCTCACCTTGCCCGAGATCACCCTGCCGCGGCAGGGCTTGCGCCCGGAAGTGCGCCGCATCGGTCTCGGCGAGGATGTGCTCTTCGAGTGCATCTTCGAGAGCCGGGATGGGGAGTGACACCCGCGCTTTCTGGCTGGCCGCCCCGGGCCGCGGCGAAATCCGCCGCGCGAGCCTTGCCGCGCCCGGCGATGGCGAACTGCTGATCCGCAGCCTCGCCAGCGGCATCAGCCGCGGCACCGAGGCGCTGGTGTTTCAGGGGCGGGTTCCGCCGAGCCAATACGAGACGATGCGCTGTCCCTTTCAGGATGGCGCATTCCCGGCGCCGCTCAAATACGGCTATGCCTCGGTCGGCATCGTCGAAGCCGGTGCGGCGGCGCTGCTCGGTCGCCGCGTCTTCTGCCTCTATCCGCATCAAGACCGCTACATCGTGCCCGAGGCGAGCGTCATCCCCGTTCCCGATGCGGTGCCGAGCGAGCGCGCCGTGCTCGCCGCCAATATGGAGACCGCGGTCAACGCGCTCTGGGATGCGGGACCGCGCTTGGGCGACCGCATCGCGATTATCGGTGCCGGTACGGTCGGATGTCTCGTCGCATCGCTCGCGGCGCGGCTGCCGGCAAGCCAGGTCGAGCTCATCGACATCGATCCGCGCCGCTCGCCGCTCGCGGCGGCTTTGGGCTGCCGCTTTGCCCGGCCCGAGGACGCGTCGGGCGATTGCGATCTGGTGATCCATGCCAGCGGCAGCGAAGCTGGACTCGCCACCGCCTTGCGCCTCGCCGGTTTCGAGGCAACGGTGCTGGAGCTGTCCTGGTATGGCGACAAGCCGGTCGCAGCGCCGTTGGGCGAGGCGTTTCACAGCCGGCGTATTCGCCTCCAATCCTCGCAGGTGGGCGAGGTCGCGCCGGCACGGCGGGCGCGGCGCAGCCGGCGCGATCGTCTCGCTCTCGCTTTGGCGCTGCTCGCCGATCCCGTCTATGACCGGATGATCAGCGGCGAATGCCGGTTCGAAGATCTGCCGGAGGCGATGGCGCGGCTGGCGGCCGAGCCCCAAGGCGCGCTGTGCCAGCTCGTGCGCTATTCTTGAGCGGGTCGAGCAAGCGCAGCAGCGAGGGCGACATGTACAGCGTAGCGGTCAGCGATCACATCATGATCGCCCATAGTTTCGTCGGCGAGATTTTCGGTCCGGCGCAGCGGCTGCACGGCGCGACCTACGCGGTCGAGGCCGAATTCCGGCGCCGCGAGCTCGATGCCGATGGGCTTGTCTGCGATATCGGCAAGGCGCTCGAGACGCTGAAGGCGGTGCTGCGCGAGCTCGATTATCGCAATCTCGACGATGTCGCCGATTTTCGCGGCCGCAACACGACGACGGAATTTCTCGCCGGCGAAATTCACCGTCGCCTCGCGGCGCGCATCGCCGCCGGCGCTCTCGGCCCGGGCGTCGCAGGAAACCTCGCCGCGTTGCGCGTCGTCTTGCGCGAATCGCCGATCGCCTGGGCGGCTTTCGAGGGGCCCTTGGGGTGAGGCTCGCCCTGCTGGTGCCGGGCTCGCTCGACCAGCTCACGGGCGGTTATCTCTTCGCTCGCCGCATCGTCGACGGGCTACGCGCACGGGGCGATGTCGTCGCCGTGACCGAGCTCGACGGATGCTTTCCGGATGCCGATGGCGAGGCGCGCGATGCCGCGGCGGCGGCGCTCGGTGGCACGGGCGGCGGCGAAGCGGTCGTCATCGACGGTCTGGCTTTGGCGGGGTTCGAGGCCTGCCTCGCCGCCGAAGCTGCGCGGCTGCGGCTCATTGCCTGGGTGCATCATCCGCTCGCCGACGAGACCGGGCTCGACGAGCGGGCGCGCGCGCGATTCCGCGGCATCGAGGCGTCACTGTTGCCGCGCTGCCGCGGCGTGATCTGCCCGAGCGATGCGACGGCGCAGGCGGTTGCGGCTTACGGCGTTGCGCCGGCACGGCTCGCGGTGGCGCCGCCCGGAACGGCAAAGCCGGCGCGGGCGCGGTCTGCCGCCGCGCCGGGCGATGCGTTGCGGCTGCTGACCGTTGCCACCGCGACGCCGCGCAAGGGTCATCTCGTCCTGATCGAGGCGTTGGCGCGGCTGCCGCGCAAGGATTGGCGGCTGCGCTGCATCGGCAGCCTGCAGCGCGATCCTGCCTATGTCGCATCGCTGCGCCAAGCGATCGCGGCGCAGGGCTTGGCAGAGCGCGTGACGCTCCAGGACGAGATCCCGCCCGAGGCGTTGGACGAGGCTTACGCGGCGGCCGATCTTTTCGTGCTGCCCTCCTTCCATGAGGGCTATGGCATGGCGCTCGCCGAGGCGATGGCGCATGGGCTGCCCATCCTCGCGACCAGCGCCGGCGCCATTCCCACGACCGTGCCGGAAGCGGCCGGCATTCTCGTTGCGCCGGGCGATGCGGACGCTTTGGCCGAGGCGCTGTCGCGCTTGATCGAGGAGCCCGCACTGCGCGCGCGCCTCGCAGCGGGCGCCGCTGCCGCGGGTCGGGCGCTGCCCGATTGGGATGAGGCAGTGACGCGCTGGCGCAACGGCGTTGCGCGTCTCCTGCGATGACCGGCTTCTCGCGGGATTGGCTGAGACTGCGCGAGAGCGCCGATCTCGCGGCACGCGATCCGGGCCTTGCGCGGCGCTTTGCCGCCGCGCTGCCGCGCCGGCCGGGCAAAGCCTTGCGACTGATCGATCTCGGCGCCGGAACCGCCGCCACCTGCCGGGCGCTGATGCCGCGGCTCGGCGGCGATCAAGATTGGCTGCTGCTCGATCACGATCCGAGCCTACTCGCCGCGCAGGTCGAGGAAATGACGCTCTGGGCGCGGCGCCAGGGCTATCCGATCCTCGCGGGGGGCGGGCGGATCACCCTCACCGCCGGCGCGGCGTGCTGGCAGGTGACCGGCCGGGCGCTCGATCTGGCGCGGGATTGGGCAGTGCTCGAGACCTTAGAGGCGGATGGCGTCACGGCTTCGGCGCTGTTCGATCTCGTCTCGGCGGACTGGGTCGAGCGTCTCGTTGCCTGGCTTGAGCGTCGGGGCCTGCCGCTTTTCGCGATGCTGACGGCCGATGGCCAGCGACTTTGGGAGCCGCCCCTCTCCGGAGACGAACAGGTCGCGGCGGGATTCCGCCTCCATCAGGGCAGCGATAAGGGCTTCGGCGCGGCGTTGGGTGGTGGCGCGCCCGCGGTGCTCGCGCGCGCCCTGTCGGCGCGAGGCTTCGAGGTCGAGCAAGCCGCCAGCGATTGGCGCCTCGGCGCTGGAGACGCCATGCTTCTCGCCGAATTGATCGCGGGCGAGGCCGAGGCGGCTGCAGCGGCGCGGCCCCTCGACAAATCCGTGATCGAGGGGTGGGAGACCGGGCGACGGCAGCTCCTCGACAATGGTAGGCTCAAACTCGCAATCGGACATCGCGACATCTTGGCTTTGCCCGGCAAGACCGCCAAGATCGCTGCGCGCAACCGAGGAGGCAGGTGATGGCGAAAGCAATCTGGAAGGGACGGGTTCTTGCCGACAGTCCGCGTTACGAGATGGTCGAAGGGAATGTCTATTTCCCGCCGGACACGATCGATCGGCGCTTCTTCAAGGACAGCGCGACCACCACGCAATGCCATTGGAAAGGCACGGCGCATTATTACAGCGTCGCGATCGATGGCGCCGAGAACAAGGACGCAGCTTGGTATTATCCCGAGCCGAAGCCGGCGGCAGCGCAGATCAAGGACTACATCGCCTTCTGGAAGGGCGTCGAAGTTCAGCTCTAGATCGTCGCGAAACGGCGCGTGCAAGCGAGAAGCAGAGGACGCATGTCGAGGATGAAGCCGGACAATCCGGGACAGGAACGGGAACGCGCATGGCGGCCGGCCACAAGATCCTGATCGTCGATGATGACGCCGCGCTGCGCCGCTCGCTTGCCGAGCAGCTGCAGCTCCATGAGGAATTCCTCGCCGCCGAAGCGGCCAATGGCACCGAAGCGCTCGACATGGCGAAGGCGCAGTATTTCGACGCGATCCTGCTCGATGTCGGTTTGCCCGACCTCGACGGGCGCGAGCTCTGCCGCGTCATGCGGCGCGCCGGAATTCGCTCGCCGATCCTGATGCTCACGGGCGCCGACGGCGAGGCCGATATGATCTTGGGCCTCGACAGCGGCGCCAATGACTACATCACCAAGCCGTTCCGGCTGAACGTGCTGCTGGCGCGCCTGCGCGCGCAGCTGCGCCAGCACGAGCTGTCGGAAGACGCGGTCTTCACCATCGGTCCTTACACGTTCCGCCCGAGCGCCAAGACCCTCATCGACGACACCAAGCGCAAGAAGGTGCGCTTGACCGAGAAAGAGACCGCGATCCTCAAATATCTCTACCGCGCCGGCGACAAGATCATCGGCCGCGACGTGCTCTTGAACGAGGTCTGGGGCTACAATTCGGGCGTCACGACGCACACGCTTGAAACCCATGTCTATCGGCTGCGGCAAAAGATCGAGCGCGATCCCGGCAAGGCCGAGATTCTCGTGACCGAGCCGGGCGGCTACCGGCTGGTGCCTTAGATTGAGCGCGCTCGACACTCTGATCCGGCGCCTGATGGCGCAGCGCGCGAGTCTCGAGCGGGCAGCGGCAATGGTCACGCAATTGCCGGGACCCGCTTTGCAGATCGGCTGGGGCGACGGCGCCGCCTATGATCATCTGCGCGAGATTTTGCGCCGCCGCGAGATCATCGTGTTCGATCGCCAGATCGCGGTCTCGGCCGAGGCGCTGCCGGCGGCAGCGCAGCGCGTGCTCGGCGATCCGCGGGACACGCTGCCGCAAGCCTGGGATCGCTGCCCGCGCGAGGCGGCGCTCGCGCATTTGAACGTGCTCTCGCCCCGCCTTGCGGCGGAGCTCGCGCCGCTTGCCGCGCCAATGCTGCGACCCGGTGCGGTGGTCATCGCCGAAGCGCAGCTCGATTTGCCCGGCTGGGAGCTGATCGCGCCGGCCGAAACCGTGCGCGACAGCCGCGACCATCTCTATCGCGTGACTTGACGCAGCCGCGTCAGCCGCCGAGCTCGCGGCGGACGATCTTCGTTCCCTCGACCATCGCCTTGAGCTTGCCGAAGGCTACCTCTCGCGGCAGGTATTTCATGCCGCAATCCGGCGCGATCACCAGCCGCTCGGCCGCGACATGCGGCAGCGCGCGCCGAATGCGCTCGGCGACCAGCGCCGGCGGCTCGATGCTGAGATCGGCGAGATCGATCACGCCCAGCATGATGCGCTTGCTCGGCAGGCGCTCCAGCACGGCGCAATCGAGCTTCGATTGCGCGGTCTCGATCGAAATTTGCTGCGCCGCCGATTGCTCGAGCTCGGGCAGAAAGGAATAGCCCGAGGGACGCTGCTTGACGAAGGCGGCATAGCCGAAGCAGAGATGGACGACGGTTTCGCCCGCCGCCCCTTGCAGCGCGCGGTTGAGCGCCGCGACGCCGAATTGGGCCGCCTTGTCGGGCCGCGCCTGCATATAAGGCTCGTCGATCTGGACGATATCGGCGCCGGCCGCGAAGAGATCGCGAATCTCCTCGTTGACCGCCGCGGCGTAGTCCATCGCCAGGGCGGTCTCATCCTTGTAGTGGTCGTCCTGCGCTTGCATCGCCATGGTGAAGGGGCCGGGCACGGTGATCTTGATCCGGCGCTCGGTATTGGCGCGCAGAAAGCGCACATCGCGCGCCTCGACCGCATGCTTGCGGCGGATGCGGCCGACAATGCGCGGCACCGGCTGGGTGCGGCCGGGCGTGCGCGTCGGCGCCTGTCCGGGATTGTCGATATCGACGCCCTCGAGCGCCGTGGCAAAGCGGTTGGAATAGCTCTCGCGGCGCATCTCGCCATCGGTGACGATATCGATGCCGGCGCGCTCCTGGTCGCGGATCGCCAACAGCGTCGCATCGTCCTGCGCCTCGTCGAGGAATTCGGGTGCGATGCGCCACACATCGCGAAACCGCACGCGCGGCGGCGCAACCGCGCTCAGCCGCTGGCGGTCGATCAGCCAGCCGGGCTGCGGATAGCTCCCCACGAGCGTCGTCGGCAGCAGCGTCGTCACTTCAAGCCTCCAGCGGTTTCTTTCCCCGAGCCGATCATCCGCATTCCGCGCGCTAAAGCAAATCGCCGACCGTGGCCGATGCCCCGCGTTCGGTCTCGGGCACCAGCGCTGCCTGCGCCTGGCGATCGGCGCGCGAAGGCAGCGGCGCCTTGGGCGACAAGATCCAGCTCGCGACATCGCGGTCGACGGTGGCGCCGTCGAGGTCGCGCATCAGCATGTGATAGCCGTCCGGGTAATAGGCGAGCACGCGCTTCCCATCCGGAACCGGCGGCAAGCGCGCGATGAATTTCTTCATCGGGCCGGACGGCACCACCTCGTCATGGGCGCCATAGAGCAGCAGCATGGGCTCTTTCAGCCGCGGCGCCGCGGCATAGGCCGCGCTCATCAAATCGACCAGGCCGGCGATGGTCGCGACGCGGGTTTTCTTGATCACCAGCGGGTCGCGCGACAGCTCGCGCATGATCTCGATATTGTCGCAGGGCACGATGTGCAGGCTTTCACCGGTGAAGGTCAGACCCGGCGCGACGTGGTCCAAGGTCCAGAGCGCGGCCTGGGCAAAGACATTGAGGGTTTGGCGTCCCCAGATCGCCGGCGCGGCCAGGATGATGCCGTCCGCTTGCGGCCGCTCCGCGCCCGCGACCCCCGCGACGGAGGTGATCACCACCGCGCCGCCCATGCTCTCGCCAAGGAGATAGAGCGGAATGCCGGGATAGCGCGCGTGGAGATGGCGGGTGACGGCGGCGAGGTCCGAATCGAGCAGATAGGTGCCGGGCCAGGCGCCGGGATAGGGCGCCGCGCCGAAGCCGCGCTGGTCGTAAGCGAAGGTGGCGATGCCGCGCTTCGCCCAGGCTTCGCCCGGCAGTGCAAAGGCGTGCGAATAATCGTTGAAGCCGTGCACCCCGACGATGATCGCCTTGATCGGCCCGTCGGGCAGCCAGCGGCGCATCGGCAGCCGCGTGCCGTCATCGGTGACGAAGTCGCTGGCCGTCAGATGCGGCGCGGTGGCGGTGGTGCTCATGCGGTCGAAAGGATCGGGTGCGGCACAGGATGCCAGGACCAAAAAAAGCGCCGCCGCGGCGAGGAGAGCGCGAAGAGCGCGCATCATCGCTCCGGGCCGGGCGCGCGCGTCAACTGCAGGAAAATGTCTTCGAGATCGGTTTCTTGGCTGGTGACGTCGCGGATCGTGAGGCCGGCGGCCGAGATCGCCTCGAAGACGCCGGCCAATTCGGTGCGGCTCGGGGTATAGCGCAGGGCAAGGCGCCCCGGCGCTGCTACGGTGAGGCCCAGCGGCGCGAGCGCCGGCGGCAGGGTCTCGATCGGCTCGACGAGCGCGAGGCTCATGTTCTTGTCGTCGACCCGGCGCAGCAGCGCGTCCTTGGTGTCGCAGGCGGCGAGCCGGCCGTGGTGGATGATGGCGATGCGGTCGCAGAGCTCCTCGGCCTCCTCGAGATAATGGGTGGTGAGGAGGATCGTCACGCCGCGCGACTGGAGATCGCGGATCATGTTCCAGAGCTGGCGGCGCAGCTCGACATCGACGCCGGCGGTCGGCTCGTCGAGCACCAGCACCGGCGGGTTATGCACCATGGCCTTCGCCACCATGAGGCGCCGCCGCATCCCGCCCGACAGCGTCCGCGCCGCGACATTGGCCTTCTCGGTCAGCGCCACCATCTCGAGAATGGCGGCGGTGCGGCGTTCACGCTTCGGCACGCCGTAAAAGCCCGCCTGCATCTCCAGGAGCTCGCGCGGCGTGAAAAAGAAGTCGAGCGTGATCTCCTGCGGCACGATGCCGATCGCCGCCCGCGATTGGCGCGGCGCGCGGTCGACATCGATGCCCCAAATCCGCACCGTGCCCGCGGTCTTGATGACGAGCCCCGCGAGGATGTTGATGAGCGTCGATTTGCCGGCGCCGTTGGGGCCGAGCAGGCCGAAGATCGAGCCGCGCGGGATCGCGAGATCGATCCCATCGAGCGCCTTGGCGCCCGAGGCGGCGCGCCCATAGATTTTCGTCAGCCCGGCGATCTCGACCGCATGATCGGGCAGCGCCGTGCTGTCGCCGGCGGCGCGCGGCGAGGCCGTTTGAGACTGCGCAGAGGTCGTCATTGATTGTGTCGGGGCAAGGGGTATCATCCGCGCGGCAGTGAGGTCAACGAGCGATGCAGCCTTTCGAGACGATCTATGTGGCGGAGAATGTTGTCGCGTGCAATGGCGGCGGCGGGCCTTTGGGGCATCCCCTCGTCTACCTCAATCTTTCGGCCGAGGGAAAGGTCGAATGCCCCTATTGCTCGCGGCTTTTCATCCGCGGCGCCGCGCCGCAGAGCGGGACCACGCCGCGTCCTCCGGCGCCCTGAGTCTTGAGCGCGCCCAAGCACGTTTATTTGATCGACGGCTCGGGGTTCATCTTCCGCGCCTATCACGCGCTGCCGCCGCTGACGCGGCCCGACGGCACGCCGGTCGGCGCAGTGCTGGGCTTCACCAACATGCTGTTGAAGCTGTTGCAGGACACCGACGCCGACCATATCGCCGTCGTCTTCGACAGCGCGGCGACGACCTTCCGCAACCGCCTCTATGACCAATACAAGGCCAATCGCCCCGAGCTACCGCCCGATCTCGTGCCGCAATTCAAGCTGGTGCGCGCCGCGACCGACGCGCTCAGCATCTGCCGCATCGAGCAGCCGGATTACGAGGCCGACGACCTGATCGCGACTTATGCCCGCGAGGGCGCGGCGCGCGGCGCGACCGTCACGATCGTGTCATCCGACAAGGATATGATGCAGCTGATCTCCGATCGGATTGCGATGCTCGATCCGATCAAGATGAAGCCGATCGGCGAAGCCGAGGTACGCGAGAAATTCGGCGTCGGCCCGGACAAGGTGATCGAGGTGCAGGCGCTGATCGGCGACAGCGTCGACAATGTGCCGGGCGTGCCGGGCATCGGCGCCAAGACCGCGGCCGAGCTCATTACTGCTTACGGCGATGTCGAAACCCTGCTGGCGCGCGCGGGCGAGATCAAGCAGCCCAAGCGCCGCCAGACCTTGATCGATCATGCCGAGGAGGCGCGCCTCTCGAAGAAGCTGGTGACGCTCGACGATCACGTGCCGCTGCCTTGCCCGATCGACGATTTGGCGGTGCGGCCGCTCGATGCGGCGAAAGTCACGGCGTTTCTCCAGGAACAGAATTTCCGCTCGCTGCTGGCGCGGCTGCAGCCGCGCTTGACCGGCGGCGCGGCAAGCCCCTCCGCCGACGCCGAGACGCCCGCGGTGCATCCCTCGGTCGCTTTGGCCGATGCGGTGCGGCGCTATGAGCTCGTCCAGGACGCCGCGACCCTCGATCGCTGGATCGATGCGGCGCGCGCGCAAGGCGCGGTGGCGATCCATGCCGAGACCAGCTCGCCCGATCGCGCGCGCGGCGCGATCCTCGGCATTGCGCTGGCGCTTGCGCCGGGCGAGGCGTGCTACATCCCGCTCGGCCATTGCGCGCCGGAGAGCGCGGGACAAGGCGATGGGCTCGCCCTCGCCGGTCCCTCCGCCCCGGCGCCCAAGCAAATCACCCGCGAGGAGGCGCTGCGCCGCTTGCAGCCGCTCCTCGAAGAGGCGGGCGTCTTGAAGATCGGCCACAACATCAAAGAGGACATCGCGGCTTTCGCCAATTCCGGCATCGCGCTCGGCCCGATCGATTGCGCAATGCTGATGTCCTTCGTGCTGGAGGCCGGAGCGCATGGCCACAGCCTCGAGGAGTTGGCGCAGCTCCATTTCGGCCACGAGACCGTCAAATACAAGGATGTGGCGGGCTCGGGACGAAACCATATCGGCTTCGCCGCGGCGCCGCTCGAGAAGGCGCGCGACTATGCGGCCGAGAACGCCGATTACGCGCTCCGCCTTCACCGGCTGTTGAAGCCCCGGCTGATCGCCGAGCACATGCTCGCCTTCTACGAGACGATCGAGCGCCCGCTCGTCGCGGTGGTCGCCGCGATGGAAGCCGCGGGCATTCGCGTCGACCGCGCCGAGCTCGAGCGCTTGTCGCGCGATTTCGCCCGCCGCATCGGCGAATTGGAAGGCGAGATCCACAAGCTCGCGGGCCATCCCTTCAACATCGGCTCGCCCAAGCAATTGGGCGAGGTGCTGTTCGACGAGCTCAAGCTCCCCGGCGGACGGAAGATGAAGACCGGCGCCTACGGCACCGATGCGGGAATTCTCGAAGAGCTCGCGCTCAGCCATGACCTGCCGGCGCGCGTGCTCGACTGGCGGCAATTCTCAAAGCTCAAAAGCACCTATACCGACGCGCTGATCGGGGAGATCAATCCGCAAAGCGAGCGCGTGCATACGAGCTTCTCGCTGACCGGCGCCGCGACCGGGCGCCTCTCCTCGAACGATCCCAACCTCCAGAACATCCCGATCCGCACCGAGGAAGGCCGCAAGATCCGCCGCGCCTTTGTCGCCGCGCCGGGCCATCGTCTCGTATCCGCGGACTACAGCCAGATCGAGCTGCGGCTCGCGGCGCATGTCGCCGGCATCGACGCGCTGAAAGAGGCGTTCCGCGCCGGCGCCGATATTCATGCGATGACGGCGAGCGAGGTCTTCGGCGTGCCGATGGCGAAGATGGACGGGGAGACGCGCCGGCGCGCCAAAGCGATCAATTTCGGCATCATCTACGGCATCAGCGCGTTCGGCTTGGGCCAGCAGCTGGGCGTGCCGCAGGGCGAGGCGGCGGATTACATCAAGCGCTACTTCCAGCGCTTCCCCGGCATCCGCGACTACATGGAGCGGATGAAGCAGCGGGCGCGCGAGCGCGGCTATGTCGAAACCCTGTTCGGGCGGCGGGTGCACATCCCCGGGATCAAGGACGCCAATCCGGCGCGGCGCGGCTTTTCCGAGCGCGCGGCGATCAACGCGCCCTTGCAGGGCTCGGCCGCCGATATCATCAAGCGCGCGATGCGGCGCATGCCGGGCGCGCTGAGCGATGCCGGATTGAAGGCGCGCATGCTGCTGCAGGTGCATGACGAGCTGGTCTTCGAAGCGCCCGAGCAAGAAGTCGAGGCGACGCGCGAACTCGCCAAAACAATCATGGAAGGCGCCTGCGCGCCGGTGCTGACGCTATCGGTTCCGCTGGTGGTCGAGACCGGCGCCGCCAGCAACTGGGAGGAAGCGCACTAACCCGGCCGACGCGGCAGCGCCGCTATTTCGCGGCAACGCGCTCTGTCGATTCGATACGCTGCAGCAAGGCCTGGCGCTCTTCCTCGAGCTCGCGGGGAAGGTGGCGCCCGAAGCGACCGAACAATTCCTGCTGCTCGATTGCCTCGCTTCGCGCTTCGGCGGGATTGACCGACATGATCTTGGCGAAGCGGTCCTGGGGGAAAGGCAGGCCCGTCCAGTTGAGGTCCTGGTATTGCGGCATAAGGCCGAACGGGCTCTCGACCGGCTTTTGCGCGCGGCCATGGATGCGATCGACGATCCATTGCAGCACGCGCATATTGTCGCCGAAGCCCGGCCAGGCGAACTTGCCGGACTCGTCCTTCCGGAACCAGTTCACGCGATAGATGCGCGGCAGCTTCTTGATGCGCCGCTCCATCGACAGCCAGTGGTTCCAGTAATCGGCCATGTTGTAGCCGCAGAAGGGCAGCATCGCGAAAGGATCGCGCCGGATCGCCGCCTGATTGTCGGCTGCCGCGGTCGCTTCCGAGCCCATCGTCGCGGCGAGATAGACGCCGTGTTTCCAGTTGAAGGATTCGAAGACGAGCGGGAAGGTCTTCGACAAACGGCCGCCGAAGATAAAGGCCGAGATCGGCACGCCGGCAGGATCCTCCCATGCCGGGTCGATGCTCGGGCATTGCCCGGCCCAGACGGTGAAGCGCGAATTGGGATGCGCGGCCTTGCGCCCGCTCTCGGGTGTCCAATCCTTGCCCTGCCAATCGATGAGATGCTTGGGCGGCTGCTCGGTCAGGCCTTCCCACCACACATCGCCATCATCGGTCAGCGCGACATTGGTGAAGATGACGTCGTGATCCAAAGTCGCGAGCGCGTTGGGATTGGTCTTCGTGCTGGTGCCGGGCGCGACGCCGAAGAAGCCGGCCTCGGGATTGATCGCGCGCAGCGTGCCATCCGGCGCCGGCTTGATCCAGGCGATGTCGTCGCCGATCGTGCGAACCTTCCAGCCATCGAAGCCCTGCGGCGGCACCAGCATCGCGAGATTGGTCTTGCCGCAAGCCGAGGGGAACGCCGCCGCAACATAGGTCTTTTCGCCGTGAGGGTTTTCTATGCCGAGAATCAGCATGTGCTCGGCGAGCCAGCCTTGCTCGCGGCCGAGGACAGAGGCGATGCGCAGCGAGAAGCACTTCTTGCCGAGGAGCGCGTTGCCGCCATATCCCGAGCCGTAGGACATGATCGTGTGCTCTTCAGGGAACTGCACGATGTATTTGTGCTGTGCGTTGCACGGCCAGGGCACGTCTTTCTGGCCGGGCGCCAGGGGCGCGCCGACGGAATGAAGGCAAGGGACGAACTCGCCGTCGCCGAGCAACTCGAGCACCTTCTGCCCGACGCGCGTCATCATTCGCATGTTGACGACGACATAGGGCGAATCCGAGATCTGCACGCCGATATGCGAGATCGGCGAGCCGAGCGGCCCCATGCTGAAAGGAATGACATACATCGTGCGGCCGCGCATCGCGCCTTCGAACAACCCGTCGAGCGTCGCGTGCATCTCGCTCGGATCGACCCAATTGTTGGTGGGGCCCGCATCCTCCTTGCGCTTCGAGCAGATGAAGGTGCGGTTCTCGACCCGTGCGACGTCGCCCGCATCCGAGCGCGCGAGATAGGAATTGGGGCGCTTGGCGGGATTGAGCTTGATGAGCATGCCCTGCGCGACCATTTGCGCATAGAGCTCTTCGGCTTCCGCCGCCGATCCGTCGCACCAATGGATCGAATCGGGCTGGCACTTCGCCGCAATTTCCTCGACCCATGCCAGAAGCTTCTTGTTGCGTGTGGGTGCCGAACCGCTCATGCACGACCTGCCATGCTGAAGGAGAACTGACCAACGACGCCGCCGGCGAAACCGGTAGCAGCAAAAGTGGCAAGCACGGCGCGACCTCCAGGCTGATTTTGGGTATTCCGCGCGACCACCGCCGGTAAAAACGCGGCGGCGCGATCGCTCGCTCGACCGTCTGCAATTACGTTATCGCCGCAAGCCGGCTCGCGCAACGCTCTTAGCCCCTTAAGACTGGGGTGGTGCGTCGCGATGTCGCGCCGACTGAGCAAGTGCAGCAAAGGATTTTTGCACTGCGGAAAGATCGGCGACGGACGCCGGGAAATCGAGCCGGGCGACGGCGCCGCCGCGGCGCAAATCAAAACCTTCGGGATCGACGCCGGTGATCTGCCATCCCGTCCCTGGCAAGCCGAGGAGACGCGCGGCATAGAGCTCGACCGCTGCCGCATGGTCGCGATTCATATGCTCGAGAATCTCGTGCTCGGCCTCGCGCAGCCAGCTCGTCTCCGCAGCGAACAGCAGGTCCGTGGCCTCGATCCAGTCGATCCGGCCGAATCCCGCGACGAGGTGGGCGCGCGTAACGCTCATGCGAAACAGCTGGAAATCCGCGAAACCGGCATAGGCGCGCGCCGAAGGATGGCGGCGCAGGAAGCGCTCGCGGCTCTGCGCATCCGCAACCGGCGCGAGCGTGCCGAGCACGGTGGCGCGCGCGCCGGTCAGCGGATCGTCGTGCCCCGAGGTGCCGTCGAACAGCAGCGAGGCGTTGGCGTCGCGCGCGAGGTTCTTGGTATGCTCAGCAAGCGCCGAGAGCAGCAAGAGCGGGCTGCCATCCTGCTCGCAGGCGGCAAGCACGAGCGAGCCATAGGGCCAAATACCGGACGGGGTGGTTAACGCCGTCGCCAGCGCGGCGCGCTCGCAGCGGCGCATCAAGCCGCGCGCCTGGGCACCCGGATTGTTGCGGGGCTGTTGCGGTTGCGTTGCGCGGCTCATCGGGCGATCGTCCACGCTCTCCCATTCGAGGCGAAGTAATATATAATATAATTATAGTTTAGCGACGCGCTGCCGCCGCGCTTGCGCCATAAAGCCGCCATAGTGCGGCTCGAAGTTGAAAGCTCGACGAAGCATCGTTAGAGGTATCTTTCATGCCGAGTACCATTGCGCTGGTCGATGACGACCGCAACATCCTCACTTCGATTACCATGGCGCTCGAGGCGGAAGGCTTCGCGGTGCGCAGCTACACCGACGGCGCCGAGGCGCTGAAGGGGCTGACGGCGCAGCCGGTCGATCTCGCGATCCTCGACATTAAGATGCCGCGCATGGACGGCATGGAGCTGCTCGGCCATTTGCGCAAGGACAGCGCGGTGCCGGTCATCTTCCTCACCTCGAAGGACGACGAGGTGGACGAGGTGCTCGGCCTGCGCATGGGCGCCGACGATTACATCAAGAAGCCCTTCTCGCAGCGTCTGCTGATCGAACGCATTCGCACGCTCTTGCGCCGGGGCGAGCTCGCGCGCGGCACGGGGGGCGATGCCGAGCCGGCGATCCAGCGCGGCAATCTGCGGCTCGATCCGGCGCGTCATCAATGCACCTGGAAAGGCGAGAACGTCGATCTCACGGTGACGGAGTTCCTGCTGCTGAAATCCTTGGCGCTGCGGCCCGGGCATGTGAAGAGCCGGGATCAGCTGATGGACAGCGCCTATGGCGAGCACATCTATGTCGATGATCGCACTATCGACAGCCATGTGAAACGCCTACGCAAGAAATTCAAAGCCGCCGACTCCGACTTCGCGCAGATCGAGACGCTCTATGGCGTTGGATATCGCTACCGCGACGACTGACGCCGCCCCGTCCCAAGCGCCGGCGCGCGCGGCGGGCGAGCAGACGACGCGGCGCCGCGCGCGGCGCCGCCGTCTCTCGCTGCTGACCTGGCGAATTCTCGCGATCAATGTCCTGGCGCTCGCGCTATTGGGCGGCGGGCTCTTGTTTCTCGGCGAGTATCGGCAGAGCCTCATCTCCGCCGAGCTGCAATCGCTCCAAACCCAAGCGCAGGTCTTCGCCGGCGCGGTCGGCGAGGGCGCGACCACCGACGCGCTCGGCAACGGCATACAACTCGTCACGCCGCTCGCGCGCGACATGATGCGGCGCCTGGTCGAGCCGACCAAGACGCGCGCGCAGCTGCTCGATGCCAAGGGCGCGCTGATCGCCGACACCGCCGTGTTGGGGAACGCCGGCGCGGCGGTGCAGATCGACAAGCTGGCGCCGCCCGAATCCGGCAGCACGATCCATCGCCTCGTCACCGGCTTCTACGATTGGCTGGTCGCGCATTCGCCCTGGTCGGAGGCGCCGCATCTCGTCGTCGTCACGCGCAACATTGCCGACGATCCGCTGGTGATCCGCGCCTTTCTCGGCGAGGTTTCGGGGGGCGCGCGCGGCGCCGGGCCCAAGCTCATCCTGATGGCGGCGGCGCCGGTCCAGTATTACAAGCAAATCCTCGGCGTCGTCGTGCTGTCGAACGACGAGTCGGGGATCGAGCAGACCGTCCGCAACGTCCGCTTTGCGATCATCAAGCTGTTCGGCGTCGCCCTCGCCCTCACCGTGCTGCTGTCGATCTATCTCGCGGGCACCATTGCCCGGCCGGTCCGCCGGCTCGCCGCGGCGGCCGAGCGGGTGCGGCGTGGCTCCGGCCGCAAGGTCGTCATCCCCGATTTCACCCAACGCGGCGACGAGATCGGCGAGCTCTCCGGCGCGCTGCGCGAGATGACCAGCGCGTTGTGGCAGCGCATGGATGCGATCGAGCATTTCGCCGCCGATGTCGCGCACGAGATCAAGAATCCGCTGACCTCGTTGCGCAGCGCGGTCGAGACCGCGGCCCGGGTGGACGATCCCGAGAAACAGCGCCGGCTCATGCGCGTGGTGCTCGAAGATGTGCACCGGCTCGACCGGCTGATCACCGACATCTCCAACGCCTCGCGGCTCGATGCCGAGCTGTCGCGCGACGAGACGGCGCTCATCCCGCTCGACCGGCTGCTCAAAACCCTCATCGACATGTATCGCGACGGGCCGGGACCGGTGCCGCAGCTGGCGCTCGATTTGCCCGATGAGCGGCGCGGAGCGCTCGCCGTCTTCGGTGCGGAGAGCCAACTCGTGCGCGTTTTCCGCAATCTGCTCGACAACGCGATTTCCTTCAGCCCTCCGGGCGGCACGATCACGGTGCGCGCGCGCAGCCTCGGCGACGTCGTGCGGGTGACGGTCGAGGACGAGGGGCCGGGTTTGCCAGAAGGCAAGCTTGTCGAGATTTTCAGCCGCTTCTACACCGAGCGTCCGGTGGGCGAGGCCTTCGGCCAGCATTCGGGATTGGGGCTCGCGATTTCGAAGCAAATCGTCGAGGCGCATCACGGCAGCATCCGGGCGGCCAACATCGCCGATGCGACCGGCGCGGTTCTCGGCGCCTGCTTCACCATCGAGCTGCCGCGCGAGAATTTCTCTGGTTGAGTCTAGAGCAACAAAACTAGTCTTGCGGGAATATCAAGAACCGGGGCTAAAGCCGCTGAATCCTTGGACTCATCGCGTCCGCCTGCCAACTATGTGATTAACGGCGGTTTTTTGCCCGATGCTGCAGTGCCAAACAGATTGACTTTGACTAAAGAGCGGCGCACTAGAGCGGCCATGATCCGGGTCCATGGAACGTCGGTGGCGCTCGATGGCGAGGGTGTTTTGCTGCGCGGACCCTCCGGCTGCGGGAAATCCGACCTTGCCTTGCGGCTCATCGATCAAGGCGCCCGGCTGGTCGCCGACGATCAGACGGAACTCAGCCTCGATGGCGGCGACATCTCGATGACCGCGCCGGCGACGATCGCCGGCCAGATCGAGGTGCGCGGGCTCGGCTTGCTGCGGGTCCCGAGCGTTGCCGCCGCCCCTTTGCGCATGGTCGTCGATCTCGTGCCTTCGGCCGCGGTCGAGCGCATGCCCGAGCCCTCGGCCTGCGTTCTCCTCGGCCGCAGCGTGCCGCTGCTTGCGCTTGCGCCCTTCGAGGCCTCGGTCGCGGCGAAGCTGCGCCTCGCGCTGCGCGCGGCGCCGCTGGTGGCGCGATGACCGATCCGGGCGCCGGCGCGGCCGAGCGGCTGCTGGTGATCACCGGCATGTCCGGCGCGGGACGCTCCACGGCGCTCAAGGCACTCGAGGATATGGGCTATGAGGCGGTCGACAATTTGCCGCTGACGCTTTTGCCCAATCTGGTGGCGCCATCCTCGACCCATCTGCCGCTCGCCGTCGGCGTCGATGTGCGCACGCGCGACTTCGCGGTTCCGGCTCTCGTTCAGGCACTCGACCGCCTCGCCGCCGAGCGCAAGCTCGATCTCCACATCGTCTTCCTCGATTGCGACGACGAGCGGCTCGAGCGCCGCTACACCGAGACGCGCCGCCGTCATCCTCTGGCGGGGGAGCGGCCGCTGGCCGACGGCATCGAGCTCGAGCGCGAGCGCGTTCGTCCGCTGCGCGACCGCGCCGATCTCGTGATCGATACTTCGCTCTTGAGCCCTCATGACCTGAAGCGCGTGCTGCAAGGCCATTTCGCGGTCGGCACCGCGCCGGTCTTCAGCATTTTCGTCACCTCATTCTCCTATCGCCGCGGCCTGCCGCGCGATGCGGATATCGTTCTCGACGTCCGCTTCCTCAGCAATCCGCACTATGTCGCGACCTTGCGGCCGCTCACCGGGAAGGATCGCGCGGTCGGCGATTACATCGCCGCCGATCCCGATTTCACCACCCTGTTCGACGAGTTCTGCGCCTGGCTCGGCAAGCTGCTGCCGCGCTACGAGCGCGAGGGCAAAAGCTATCTCACCATCGCCATCGGCTGCACCGGCGGCCGCCATCGCTCGGTCTATGTGGCCGAGCGGCTCGCCGCCTGGCTCGGCCAGGCCGGGCGGCGCGTCGCGGTCGCGCATCGCGATCTCGACCTCGATGCCTCCGGTCCCGAATCTCCCCGCGCTGCCGCGCGAGACGCTGTGAAGGATGTCGCATGATCGGAATGGTACTCGTCACCCACGGCAGGCTCGCCGCGGAATTCGTCGCCGCGCTCGAGCATGTGGTCGGTCCGCAGCGCAATATCGCCGCGGTGTGCATCGGCCCGGAGGACGATATGGAGCGACGGCGGCAGGACATATTGCGCGCCATTGCCGAGGTCGAGGCCGGCCAGGGCGTCGTGCTGCTGACCGACATGTTCGGCGGCACACCGTCCAATCTCGCGATTTCGGTGATGGACAAATCCAAGGTCGAGGTGATCGCCGGCATCAATTTGCCGATGCTGATCAAGCTCGCCGGGCTCAGGGAAACGGAAACCCTCGCCGCCGCGGTGCGCGGCGCGCAGGAAGCGGGGCGCAAATACATCAACGTCGCGTCGCAATTGCTGGCTGACGCGCGCTGATGGCGGAGGCGCCCTCACCGCCCGGGGGCGCCGCGACGGCGCGGGGCAGGGCGGTGATCTGCAATCGCCGCGGCCTGCACGCGCGCGCCGCGGCGCGGTTCGTGAAATTGGCGTTCGAATTCGACGCGGAGATCGCCGTGGCGAAGAACGAAACATCGGTCTCCGGTCGCTCCATCATGGGGTTGATGATGCTGGCGGCCGGACCCGGCACGGAGCTTCAGATCAGCGCCACCGGCGCGGATGCCGCGCGCGCCGTGGCGGCGCTGACGGCGTTGGTGCGCAGCGGCTTCGACGAGACCACATGAAAGCCGAGCGGCGCCTTGAAGGGCTCGGCGTCTCGCCGGGCATTGCCATCGGCGTCGCCTTTGTCAGCGACGACAATGTCGCCGTTCCCGAATACCAGCTCGAAGCGAGCCAGGTCGAGCCTGAGCTGCAGCGCTTCGCCGCCGCGGTCGCGCTCTCGGTGAAGCAGCTGCGCAAGCTGCGGAGCAAGGTCGAAAGCCTGCCCGGCACCGCCAAGGAAGAGGCCGGCTATCTGCTCGACGCGCATCTTCACATGCTCAATTCGCGGCTGGTGCGCGGCGTCGAGCGGCGCATCCGCGACGACCAGATCAATGCCGAGCGCGCGGTGCGCGACGAAATCGCGCAGGTCGCGAGCAGCTTTGCCGATATGGGCGATGCCTATTTGTCGGCGCGCATCGAGGATGTGCGCGTCGTCGGCGCGCGCCTCGTGCGCAACCTCACCAAGACACCCTTCGCCGCGATCCAGCGCCTGCCGCACGGCACCATCATCCTCGCCGAAGAGCTGACGCCGGCCGATACCGCGCTGATGGACCCGCAACGGATCGCGGGCTTTGCAACCGTGCTCGGCGGCGCCGAGAGCCACACCGCGATCATGGCGCGCGCGCTCAATCTGCCGGCCGTGCTGGGCGTCGGCGGGCTGCTCGAGCAGATCGATTCGGGCGACGTGGTGGTCGTCGACGGCAGCGAAGGCGTCATCGTGCTCAATCCGACGCCGCCGACCGTCGCGCGCTACGAGGAAAAGAGCGCGGAATTCGCCCGCGAGCTGCGCCAGCTGCACCGTCTGCGGCGGCTGCCGGCCGTCACCCGCGACGGCACCGATATCGTGCTGCAGGCCAATCTCGAGCTGCCGCGCGAGCTCGACCAGGCGAATGAAGCGGGCGCCGAGGGAATCGGGCTGCTGCGCACCGAATTCCTCTTCATGAATCGCGAAGACCTGCCGAGCGAGGACGAGCAATACGCCGCTTACGCCGATCTGGTGCGCGGCATGGGCGGCAAGCCGGTCACCATCCGCACCCTCGATATCGGCGGCGACAAGCTGGCCGAGCCGCTGGCGAAAATGCTGCCGGTCGATGCCGCCAATCCGGCGCTCGGCCTGCGCGCCATCCGCTTGTCGCTCAAAGAGCGCCGCCTGCTCGACACGCAGCTCGCGGCGATCCTGCGCGCCTCGGCTTTGGGGTCCGTGCGCATTCTCCTGCCGATGGTCTCGAGCGTCAGCGAGCTGAAGCGCGTGCGCGTCGCCGTCGCCCAAGTGGTGCGGCGCCTCAAACGCCGCGGCGTGAAGCTGCCGCGCCAATTGCCGCCGCTCGGGGTGATGATCGAGATCCCCGGCGCGGCGCTCGCCGCCGACGCACTCGCCGCCTCGGCCGATTTTTTCTCGATCGGCACCAACGACCTCATCCAATATACGCTCGCGATCGATCGCGGCGACGAGGCGGTCGCCGATCTCTACAACCCACTCCATCCCGCGGTGCTCCGGCTCATCCAATTCGCCGTGCAGGCGGCGCTGCGCGCGCGCAAGCCGGTTTGCCTCTGCGGCGAGATGGCTGGCGATCCGCGCTACACGGCGCTGCTCTTGGGCTTCGGCATCACCGAGCTGTCGATGGCGCCGGCCAATATCGCGCGGGTGAAGCAGCGCATCCGCTCGCTCGATCTCGCCGCCGCCGCCCGGCGCGCCGCGGCGATCATGGATCAGCTCGATGACGGCCGGATCGCCGCCCTGCTCGACGATTTCAACGCGCTCGCCTGAGCGGCGCGGCGCTGGCATTTTTTCCTGCGCAAAGCGGCGGACCGCGCCATAATCGCCCGAGCAGGATCGGCGAGGGGGAAAAAGCGTGCTGGTTGAAGCGGGGTTGATCGCCGCGATCGTCCTCCTCTGCGGCGGAGCGCTCTGGGTCCAGGGTCGCCGCTGCGCCGCATCGGAGCGCGAGCGGGCGCGGCTCGCCGCGATCCAGGCGGCGCAAGAAGCGGCGCTCGCGGCGGGACCGCTCGCGCTCTACCTCTTTCGGAACGGCAGTGCTGAGAGCTTCGTTGCGGGCGGGATCGCGGCGCTGGGCGCGCCGGTACGCGACTTCGCCGAGCTCGCGGCGCGGTTCACGCCGGCCGATGCGGCGGCGCTCGAGGGCGCGGTGACGCAGCTGCGGCAGGCGGGAACGCCCTTTCACATGCGGGCCCGGCTCGCGCGCGATGGTGCCGCCGTGGCGATCGCCGGCCGGCGCCTCGCATCGGCCGCGGGCGAGAGCCTCGGCGATGCCGTGTGGTTCGCCGATGCCGCGGCGCATGCCGCGGCCGAGCGCGAGCGCGATGGGCTGCGCGCGCTGATCGATGCCCTGCCGCTGCCGATCTGGCGGCGCCGGGAAGCGGATTTGAGGCTGATCGACGGCAACCGCGCCTATGCCGCCGCGGTCGATGCGGCGCTCGATAAAGCCTTGTCCGAAGGCCGCGAGCTTGCCGGCGCGGCGGCACAGGCTTTGGCGGAAAAAGCGCTCCAATCGGGCAGCGCCGCCGAATCGCGCCATGTCGTCGTCAACGGCTCGCGCCAGCTGCTCGACCTCACCGAGACCCGCCTCGACGCGGCGGGCGCGTATCCCGGCGGCGAGCTCTTGGGCTTCGCGCGCGATCAGACCGAGCTCGAAGCGGCGCAGTCGGAGCTGCAGCGCCATGTCGCCGCGCATGCGAATGTGCTGGAGCGGATCGCCGTCGCGATCGCGATTTACGGCGCCGACCGGCGGCTCGCCTTCGTCAACACCGCCTTTGCCCAGCTATGGCAATTGGAAGAGGATTGGCTCGCAACCCACCCTCTGATCGAAGAGGTGATGGACCGGCTGCGCGAGCGCCGCCGCCTGCCCGAGGTCGCGGATTTCCGCGCCTTCCGGCGGCAACTGCTCGCGCAATTCACCTCGCTCATCGCGCCGCATGAAGAGCTGATGCATCTGCCCGACGAGCGCACGCTGCGCCTCGTCGTCAGCCCGCATCCCTTGGGCGGGCTGATCTTCGTCTATGAGGATGTGACGGATCGCCTCGCGCTCGAGCGCTCCTACAACACGCTCATCCAGGTGCAGCGCGAAACCCTCGATCATCTCTACGAGGGCATCGCCGTGCTCGGCAGCGACGGCCGGCTGAAGTTGTGGAATCCCGCTTATGCGGAGCTGTGGAAGCTGACGCCCGAAGCTCTCGCCGGCGAGCCGCACGTCAGCGAGATCGCCGAAAAGCTGCGCGGCTTCTTCGATAACGGCCGTGAATGGCCCGAGATGAAGGCGCGCATTGTCGCGCGTTTGACCGCCGACCAGCCGGCCGTCACCCGGCTCGAGCGCCGCGACGGCTCCGTGCTGCAGGCCGTGACGGTGCCGCTGCCCGACGGCAACGTGCTCTTGAGCTATCTCGATACCACCGATTCGGCGCGCGTCGAGAATGCGCTGCGCGAGCGCAACGAAGCGCTCGAGACCGCCGACCGCCTCAAGAGCGAATTCATCGCCAACGTCTCCTACGAGCTGCGCACGCCGCTCAACGCGATCATCGGCTTCACCGAGATTCTCGCCAATCAGTATTTCGGCGCTCTCAACCCGCGCCAGTCGGGCTATGCGCAATCGATCCTCGAAAGCTCCGGCCAGCTCCTCTCGCTCATCAACGACATTCTCGATCTGGCGACGATCGAAGCCGGGTATATGGAGATCGACCGCGAACCGGTCGATATCCACGCGCTGATGTCGAGCGTCATCACCCTGGCGCGCGAGCGCGCGCGCGCCCAGGGGCTGCGGCTCGATTTCGACTGCCCCGCCGATATCGGCAGCGTTCCGGGGGATGAGCGCCGGCTCAAGCAGGCGATCTTCAACCTCGTCTCCAACGCGCTCAAATTCACGCCCGAGGGCGGCTCGGTCACGCTCGCGGCGCGGCGCGAGGGCGAGCGCGTGGCGCTCGTCGTCTCCGACACCGGCGTCGGCGTCGCCGAGCAGGATCAGGGGCGCATCTTCGAGAAATTCGAGCGCGGCAGCTCGCAAGCGCGTCAATCCGGCGCCGGCCTCGGTCTATCGCTGGTCAAAAGCCTCATCGAGCTGCATGGCGGCGTCGTCGAGCTCAAATCCAATCCGGGCCGCGGCACCATGGTCACCTGCTGGCTCGATGGGCGCGTGAGCAAGCGCGCGGCGGCGCGAGCGACGGCTTAAGCTGGCTGTCCGGGCACGCCCTTCGTCGTCGAATATTCGAAATGCAGCGCCTCGCCGGGGCGCACCAGCGGATAGAGCGCGTGCGCCGCCAGCGCCGCCTCGGCAAAGCCCGAGAGGATGAGCTTCAGCTTCCCGGGATAGGCCGCGATGTCGCCGATCGCGCAGATGCCCCGGGTCGAGCTCATGCAGGTCGCGGGCTCGACCGTGACGTGGTGATGATCGATCGCGAGCCCCCATTGCGCGATCGGGCCCAGATCCATCGACAGGCCGAAGAACGGCAGCAGCACATCGGCCGGCAGCGTCTTGGTCGCGCCTTGCAAATCCGCGACCACGACGGCGTCGAGCTTGCCGCCCTTGCCCTCGAGCGCGTGCAGCTGGTACGGCACGACCAGCTCGATCCGGCCGTCGCGCGCCAGCGCATCGAGCCGCGCCGCGGATTCGGGTGCCGCGCGAAACTTGGCGCGGCGATGAACGACGAGGACGCGGCCGGCGGTTTCGGCGAGCGAGATCGCCCAATCGACCGCGCTGTCGCCGCCGCCGGCGATGACGACGCGCTGGCCGCGAAACGCCTCGCGCCGCGTCACCATGTAGAAGACGCTCTTGCCCTCGTAATCCTCGATGCCTGCGAGCGGCGGGCGGTTGGGGCCAAAGGCGCCGACACCGGCGGCGATGATGACGCCCCGCGCCTCGATGACGGCACCGCGCGTGGTCGTAAGGCGGAAACGGCCGCCTTGCAGCGGCTCGAGACCTTCGACGCGCTGATCCAGATGATAATGCGGGGCGAAGGGCGCCGCCTGCCGCTCGAGCTTTGCGACAAGCGCGGCCGCGTCGATCACCGGATGGCCGGGAATGTCGTAGATCGGCTTCTCGGGATAGAGCGCGCTGCATTGCCCGCCGGGTGCGGCCAGCGCGTCAATCACATGGCATTTGAGCCCGAGCATGCCGCATTCGAACACCGCGAACAGTCCGACCGGCCCTGCGCCGATGATCGCCACATCCGTCTGCTGCACGCTCTCCGGCATCCTCTCTTCCTCGTTGCCGCGCCGCCGCTACCATGACGACGGCACGCCGGTCCCGCAAGGTTGCGGCGCCTTGGCGAAACCGCCTAAAAGAGGCGCCGTGACGACGCCGGGGATTCTCGCCATCGACTTGCCAGACGAGAGCGCGACGCGCGCGCTGGCGGCCGAGCTCGCCGGGCGCGCGCAGCGCGGCGACGTGATCGGGCTCAGCGGCGAGCTGGGCAGCGGCAAGACCAGCTTCGCGCGGGCCTTTATCGGCGCCCGGCTCGATGCCGGCGAGGTGCCGAGCCCGACCTTCACCCTCGTCGAGATTTACCAATCCCTTACGGGGCCTGCGCTATGGCATTTCGATCTCTATCGGCTGGAGCGGCCGGAGGATGCGTATGAGCTCGGACTCGAAGAGGCTTTCGCCGACGGCATCTCGCTTATCGAGTGGCCGGAGCGGCTCGGGCCGCTTTTGCCGCGCGAGCATTTGCGCGTGACGCTCGCATCGGGAGACAGCGCGGGCGCACGCCGGGCGCGGCTCGATGTTCCGCCGTCCTGGTCGGCCCGCATCGGCGAGTCGCTTCGTGGCTGACCGCGAGACGGCGATCGCCGCGTTCCTGGTGGCCCAAGGCTGGGGCAGGGCGGAGCGGGCCGCGCTGGCCGGCGATGCGTCTTTCCGCCGTTACCATCGCCTGCGCCGTGGCGGCGAAACCGCGCTGCTGATGGACGCGCCGCCGCCGCAGGAAGACGTGCGGCCCTTCGTCGCCATCGATCGCATCCTGCGCGATCTTGGTTTTAGCGCACCGGACATCTTGGCGGGGGATGACGCGGCGGGGCTGCTCCTCATCGAGGATTTCGGCGACGACACCTTCACCCGGCTGCTTGCCAAGGGCGAGGACGAGACGAAGCTTTACGGGCTGGCGGTCGATGTGCTGATCGCGCTTCACCGCCGCTTCAAGCCAGGCCAAGCCGCTCTGCCGCCTTACGACGATACGCGCCTCCTCAACGAGGCGGCGCTGCTGGTCGATTGGTATCTGCCGGCGGTCACCGGCCGGCCGACCGCGCCGGAGGTGCGCGAAACTTATCTCGATCTCTGGCGTGGCCTCCTGCCGCGGGCACGCCGCGCCCCGCAAGGCCTCGTCTTGCGCGACTATCATGTCGACAATCTGATGCGCATCGCCGACCGCAGCGGCATCGCCGCGTGCGGCCTGCTCGATTTCCAGGACGCTGTCGAGGGGCCCACCAGCTACGATCTCGTCTCGCTGCTCGAGGATTCGCGGCGCGACATCGCGCCGGATCTCATCGCGGCGATGCTCGAGCGCTATCTCACCGGCTTTCCGGGGCTCGATCGCGAAGCCTTCGCCACCTCCTTTGCCCTCTTGGGGGCCCAGCGCCATTGCAAGGTCATCGGCATTTTCACGCGCCTCGACCGGCGCGACCGCAAGCCGCGCTACCTCGCGCATATTCCGCGGCTGTGGCGCTTGCTCGACCGTAATCTCGAAAGGCCCGCCCTGGCGCCGCTCCAGGACTGGCTCGACCGCAATATTCCGCGCGCGCTGCGGCAAAAACCGGAGGCGTCGTCGTGATCGAGAGCGCGATGATCCTCGCCGCCGGCTTCGGCACGCGCATGCGGCCGATCACCGATCACACGCCCAAGCCGCTCATTCCGCTGGCCGGCCGGCCGCTCATCGATCACGTCATCGATCGGCTGGTCGAGGCCGGGATCACCCGCGTCGTCGTCAACACGCATTACAAAGCCGAGATGCTGGCCGAGCATTTGCGCCGCCGCAGCGACATCGCGGTGGCGCTCTCGCACGAGCCGGAGCTGCTCGATACCGGCGGCGGGGTCAAGCAGGCTCTGGCGCTGCTGGGCGAGCAATTCTTCGTCCTCAACTCCGATGTGTTCTGGCTCAACGCCAAGATCCCGGCGCTGAAGCGACTCGCGGGCGCGTGGAACGACAGCCGGCTCGACGCGCTGCTGCTGGTGCAGCGCACGGTAACGGCGATCGGCTATGACGGGCTGGGCGATTTCGTGGTCGATCCGCTGGGGCGGGTGCGGCGCCGCGCCGAGCGCGAGGTCGCGCCCCATCTTTACGCCGGGATCGAGATTTTGAGCCGGCGCTTCTTCGAGGCGACGCCCTCGGGCGCCTTCTCGCTCAATCCGCTGTGGAACCGGGCGATCGAGGCGGGCCGACTCGAGGCGCTGATCCATGACGGCGAGTGGTTCCATGTCGGCACGCCGCAAGGCCTCGCCGCCAGCGAGGCGCGGCTGCGCCATCATGGCGTGTGGCGCTAGGGATCGGGTAGCATCGCGGATCAGCAAAACCCGCGAGCCGACTCTGTCGGCCGCCCCTTTCTGAGTCATGCCGCCAGCGATCTATTCGATCCCATTCGATAAGCCGTTTCTCGATACGCTCGTCGCCGGGCTGATGCGGCGCGCGCGCCGCGATCCGCTGGCGCTTGCCCGCATGACCGTGCTGCTGCCGACTCGGCGCGCGGCGCGCAGCCTGCGCGAGGCCTTCCTGCGCGCGAGCGGCGGCGAGGCGATGCTGCTGCCGAAGATGGTTCCGGTCGGCGATCTCGACCCCGACGAGCTTGCCTTCCGCAGCGATGAAGGCGACGCGGCGGGGACGGGATTCGATCTTCCGCCGGCGGTGCCGCCGCTGCGCCGCCAATTGCTGCTGACGCGACTCGTCAGTGCCTTCGCGGGCCGCACGGGCGAGAGCGTGCCGCTCGGCCAGGCGGCGCCGCTCGCCGCCTCGCTCGCGCGCTTTCTCGACGAGGCGCAGACCGAAGGCTGCGACTTTGCCAAGCTTGCGGCGCTCGTGCCGGAGAGATTGGCGAAGCACTGGCAGGAAATTCTCACGTTTCTCGGCATCGTCACCGAGCATTGGCCGAGGATGCTCGAAGATCTCGGCTGCCTCGATCCGGCCGAATGGCGCAATCGCATGCTCGCGGCGCAGATTGCCGCTTGGCGTCAGGACCCGCCCGCGGAGCCGGTCATCGCCGCCGGCCTGACGGGCGGCATTCCCGCTGTCGCTGCGCTGATGGCCGCAGTCGCGCTTCTGCCGCAAGGTGCCGTGGTCCTGCCGGGGCTCGATGCGCTCGCCGATGGCGCGCTCTGGGAGGCGGTGGCGAAGGACCCGGCGCATCCGCAGCATCTGATGTGCCGCTTTCTCGAAAGCCTCGAGCTTCAACCGGCGGCGGTGAAGCCCTGGGTCGGCGCCTTTCTCCCGAGCGCGCGCGGCAGGCTGGTCGGCGAGGCACTGGCGCCGGCCGAGCTCAGCCATCGCTGGCGCTTCGTCGGCGAGCTCCCGCGCGATGCCGTCAAGGGTCTGCGCCGCATCGATTGCCCGGGCCCGCAGGAAGAAGCGGTGACGATCGCGCTCCTGCTGCGCGAATCGCTCGAACAGCCCGGCGCCACGGCGGCGCTGGTGACGCCCGACCGCGATCTCGCGCGGCGGGTCGCGGCCGAGCTGAAGCGCTGGAGCATCGACATCGACGATTCGGCGGGCATTCCGCTCAACAAGACGCCGCCCGGCGTGTTCCTGAGGCTCGTCCTCGATCTCGCGGCGCAGCGCCTCGCGCCGCTGCCGCTGCTCGCCGCGCTGAAGCACCCGCTCGCCGCCGCCGGCATGGCGCCTGGCGCGTTCCGCGAGATCGTGCGGCGGCTGGAGCTCGAAGTGCTGCGCGGGCCGCGCCCGGAAGCGGGAATCGACGGGCTGCGCAAGCTGCTTCCCGAGCCTGCGCGCGCGCTGCACGGTCTCCTCGCGCGGCTCGACGCCGCGCTGGCGCCGCTGCTCGCGGCGCTCGCCGCGCCGAAAATCGCGCTTCCGGCGCTGCTCGCGGCGCATATCGGCGCTGCCGAGGCCTTGGCCGCGAGCGATGAGGAGGCGGGACCCGCGCGGCTGTGGCGCGAGCCCGCGGGCGAGGCCGGCGCGTTGTTCTTGAACGAGCTGCTGCAAGCGGCGTCCGGTTTCCCGGCCTTGCCCGGCGCCGAATATCCGGCGCTGTTCGAGGCTCTCTTGTCGGGACCGGTGGTGCGTCCGCCCTATGGCCGGCATCCGCGCCTTTTCATTTGGGGCTTGCTCGAAGCCCGCCTCCAACAGGCGGATCGGATCATTCTCGGCGGACTCAATGAGAATGTGTGGCCGCCGGCGCCGCCTAGCGATCCGTGGTTGTCGCGCCCGATGCGCCAGGCTTTCAACCTGCCGCCGCCGGAGCGCCGGGTCGGCGTGGCCGCGCTGGATTTCGCGCTGGCCTTGGGCGCGCGCGAGGTGGTGATGACGCGCGCCACGCGGATCGAGGGCACGCCGACCGTGCCCTCGCGCTGGCTGTTGCGCCTCGACACGGTGCTGCGCGCCGGCGGCCTCGAAGGCGAGCTGACGCGCGATGCGACGCCGCTCGGTTGGCAGGAGGCGATCGATGCGCCGCCCGGCCCCGCCCGGCCGATCGCGCCGCCGGAGCCGTGCCCGCCGGTCGCGGCGCGGCCGCGCCGGCTCTCGGTCACCGAGATCGAGACCTGGCGGCGCGATCCTTACGCGATCTATGCCAAGCACGTGCTGCGCTTGCGCGCGCTCGATCCGCTCGATGCCGATCCGGGCGCGGCCGATCGCGGCATGATCATTCATGACGCGCTGGCGCGATTTCTTCACGCCTATCCGGCGCGCTTGCCCGAGGATGCCGCGACGCGCATCGCGGCTTTGGGACAGCAGAGCTTCGGCAGCGCGCTCGCCCGGCCCGGCGTCTGGGCCTTCTGGTGGCCGCGTTTCCTGCGCATTGCGCAATGGGTCGCCGAGGAGGAAGCGCGTCGGCGACCGTTTCTCGACGAGGTTCTCGCCGAGATCACCGGCCGCGTCACGCTCGACGGGCCCGCCGGCGGATTCGAGATCACCGGCCGCGCCGACCGGATCGAGCGCCGCCGCGACGGCCGGATCGCGCTCATCGATTACAAGACCGGCGCGCTGCCGCAAGCGCGCGATGTCGCGCAAGGCTATGCGCCGCAATTGCCCTTGGAGGCCTGGATGATCGAGCGCGGCGGGTTCGCGCCGCTCCGGGCGAGCGTCGGCGAAATCGCCTATTGGCGGCTCTCGGGCGGCGATCCCGCGGGCGAGGCGAAACCGCTCGAGCCCGATGACGAAAGGCGGCGCGAGCTGATCGCCGGGGCGGAGGACGGGCTGAAGGCGTTGATCGCAGCGTTCGACGATTGCGCGATGCCCTATCGCGCAATTCCCTCGCCCGAGCGCGCGCCGGTCTATTCCGACTACGCCCATCTCGAGCGGCGCAAGGAGTGGCTTGCCGCGGGCGGAGAGGAGGAATGAGCACGCAAGCGGCCGATCCCGCGGCGCGCCAGCGCCCCGCCTATCAGCGCGATGCCTCGGTGTGGGTTGCCGCTTCGGCGGGAACCGGCAAGACCACCGTGCTGACGAACCGGGTGCTGACCCTGCTGCTTGGCGGCTGTGCGCCCTCGCGCATCCTCTGCCTCACTTTTACCAAGGCCGCGGCGGCGGAGATGGCGAACCGCGTCAATGACAATTTGAGCCGCTGGGTCGTCATGCCGGACGGCAAGCTCGCCGATGAATTGCGCAAGCTGACAGGCAAGAAGGCCGATGCCGATGCGCTCGACGAGGCGCGGCGGCTGTTCGCGCGCGTGCTCGACGCACCGGGCGGCATGACGATCGCCACCATTCATGCGTTCTGCCAATCGCTGCTGCGGCGCTTCCCGCTCGAGGCGGGCGTGCCGCCGCATTTCGAGCTGATGGACGAGCGCTCGAGCAACGAGGCGCTCGACGCGGCGCGCGATGCGGTGCTCGAGCGCGCGCGCAGCGGCGCCGCCCGCGAGCTTGCCGACGCGCTTGCCGAGATTGCCCGCCGCAGTCACGAGGCGAGCTTTGCCGAGCTGATGCGAGCGCTGGCGCTCGAGCGCGGCCGGCTCGAAGCCGCTCTGGCGCAGGGATTTGACGCTTTCGAGGCGGCGTTGCGCCGCGAGCTGGGCCTCGGGCCAAACGACACCTTGGACAGCATTCGCGCCGCCGCCTGCGCCGAGGGCGCGTGCGATGAGGCGGGGTTGCGCGCCGCCGTTGCGGCAATGACGTTGAGCAAGCGCATCACCGACCAGAAGCGCGGCACGATCATTGCGGCGTGGCTCGAAGACCCGGGGCTGCGCGGCGAGAGCTTTGGTGACTATCTCGGCGCGTTCTTCACGCAAGAGGGCGAACGGTTTGTCCGGGGCACCATCACCAAGAAATTGGCGGAGGATCATCCCGCCGTCGCACAAGCGCTCTCCGATGAGGCGGATCGGCTGCAACGGGTCCGCGAGCGCTGTTGCGCTGCCGAGCTCTGCGCCGCAAGTCTCGCGCTGGCGCGGCTCGCCGCTGCGGTGCTGGAGGAATATGCCCGGCACAAGGCGCGGCGCGCGCTGCTCGATTACGACGATCTGGTGCTCAAAGCGCGCGATCTGCTGAGGCGGCCCGGCATCGCGCCCTGGGTCCTCTTCAAGCTCGATGGCGGGCTCGACCATATCCTCATCGACGAGGCGCAGGACACCAATCCCGAGCAATGGGAGATCGTGCGTCTCATCGCCGAGGAATTTTTCTCGGGGCAAGCGGCGCGCGACGTCCCGCGGACGATCTTCGCGGTCGGCGATGCCAAGCAGTCGATCTACAGCTTCCAGCGCGCCGATCCGGCGAAGTTCGTCGCGATGCGCGCGCATTTCGAAGCCGCGGTCACTGCGGCGAAGGCGACATGGCGCGTGGTTCCGCTCGAGGTCTCGTTTCGCTCGGTCGCCGCGGTGCTGAGCGCCGTCGATGCGGTCTTTGCCGAGGCGCGCGCGGCGGACGGCGTTGCGCTCGATGGCGCGCCGATCCGGCACTCGGCGTCTCGCCTGGGCGCCGCGGGCTGCGTCGAGCTGTGGCCGACGGTCGAGGCCGAGGACGAGGAGAACGCCGCGGGCTGGAGCCTGCCGGTCCAGCAGCGCCAGGCGCGAGCACCGCGGGCGCGCTTGGCGCTCGCCATTGCCCGCACCATCCAGCGCTGGATCGACACGAAGGAACGGCTCGAGGCGCGCGACCGGCCGATCCGCGCCGGCGATGTGATGGTGCTGGTCCGCCGCCGCGACAGTTTCGTCACCGAGCTGGTGCGCGCCCTGAAGCAGGCGAAGGTGCCGGTGGCGGGCGTCGACCGCATGCTGCTGACGGAGCAACTCGCGGTCGAGGACATGATGGCGCTCGGGCAGTTCCTGCTGCTTCCCGAGGACGATCTGACGCTTGCCTGCGTGCTGAAAGGCCCGCTCTTCGGCTTGTCCGAAGACTTGCTGTACGCGCTCGCCTGGCAGCGTCCCGGCTCGCTCTGGGCGGAATTGCTCCGGCGGCGTAACGACGCCCCCGAATTCGCGTTGGCTGCAACCGAGCTCGGCGCGTTGCTCGCGCGCGCCGATTTCGTTCCGCCCTTCGAGCTCTTCGCCGAAGTGCTCAGCGCGCGGCGGGGGCGCCATGCGACGCTGTCGCGTCTCGGCAGCGAGGCCGGCGACCCGCTCGATGAGTTCCTTGCCGCGGCCCTCGCCTTCGAGCGCGCGCATGGCGTGTCGCTGCAAGGCTTTCTGCATTGGCTCGCCGCCGGCAGCGCCGAGATCAAGCGCGATCTCGATCAGGGCGGGCGCGACGAGGTGCGCGTGCTGACGGTGCATGGCGCCAAGGGACTCGAAGCGCCGATCGTCTTCCTGCCCGATACGATGCAGATCCCGCAGCAGGCGCTGCGTACTTTGTGGACCGGGCGCGGCTTGCCGCTTTGGCTCGTCAGCCGCGACGCGCCGCCGTCTGCGGCGCGCGCGGCCCACGAGAAGGCGGTGCTTCTGCGCGAGCAGGAATATCGCCGGCTGCTCTATGTCGCGATGACCCGGGCCTCCGACCGGCTCTATGTTTGCGGCTGGCGCGGCAAGCGCACGCCGCCGGCGGGAAATTGGTACGGCATGGTCGCTGCCGGCATGAAAGCGGCCGGGGCGCGGCCGGTCGCGTTCGATCTTGCCCCGTTGCTCGGCGAGGCCGGCTGGGCGGGCGAGGCTTGGCGGCTGGAGACGCCGCAAAGCGCGGCGCCCGATGCCGAGAGACCGCGCCCGGCGGCGCCCGCGAGCACGGTCCTCCTTCCCGATTGGTGCTGGCGCGAGCCGCCGCCCGAGCCGTCGCCGCCGCGGCCGCTCGCGCCCTCGCGTTTGGGCGGCGAAGAGCCGGCGGCGCGCTCGCCGCTCGGCGAGGATCGCGGTGCCGCGTTTCTGCGCGGCCGTCTCATGCATCGCCTGCTGCAGAGCTTGCCCGCGCTCGCGCCGGAGCAGCGCGAAGCGGCGGCGCGGCGCTTCCTGGCGCGTCCGGTGCACGGGCTCGATCCCGGCGCGCAAGCGGCGATCCTGCGCGAGACCCTCCAAGTGATGGAGCATCCCGATTTCGCGCCGCTCTTCGGGCCGGGCTCGGCGGCGGAAGTGCCGGTGGTGGGGCTGGTCGGCGGGCGGGCGCTATCGGGCCAGATCGATCGCCTGGTCGTGACCGAGGAGGCGGTGCTGATCGTCGATTTCAAGACGCTCCGGCCGGTGCCGCGCAGCGTCGCCGAGGTGCCGCCCGCCTATCTCGACCAGCTGGCGGCCTATCGCGCCGCGATCGCCGCGGTCTATCCCGGCAAGGCCGTGCGCTGCGCGCTGCTCTGGACCGATGAGCCGGCGCTCATGCCGGTCGCATCCAGCGCTCTCGACGCCCGCCGCTGAGATGTACGCATCAAGCGGCACCGCCGCCGGCCGGCCTTGACGATGGTGGGGGGGCACGCTTAAGTCAGTGGGGCGCAAGAGGAGATAGTCATGGCCACCACCAAGATCACCGATGCCAGCTTCGATGCCGATGTGCTGCGCGCGCCCGGCCCGGTATTGGTGGATTTCTGGGCGGAATGGTGCGGCCCCTGCAAAATGATCGGTCCGTTCCTCGAGGAAATCGCCACGGATATGCAGGGCAAGGTGACAGTCGCCAAGCTCAATATTGACGAGAATCCGCAAACCCCGACGAAATATGGGGTGCACGGCATTCCGACCCTGATGCTGTTCAAGAATGGCCAAGTCGCGGCGACCAAGATCGGCGCCTTGCCCAAGAGCAAGCTGGCCGAGTGGGTGGCCTCGGTCATCTGACGCGCCAGCCGGAGCCCGCAGCTTCCGGGGTAAGCTTTCGTCAACCTTTTCGGGCGCAAAATCGGCCTTCGTGGAGTGAACCGCCGTCTGTACGCTTTTAGCGCACCGCGCGTGCGGGCGGTGCGGTGGGCGGCACTGCGCTCGCGCGCGCAATCGGGAGCGGCAGACGGGGCATGCACAAGATCCTTGTCATCGACGACAACGTCGTGGTGCGAAACACCATCATCCAGATGCTCGAGAGCGAGGGCTATGAGGTGGTGAGCGCCGAGGACGGCCGCCGCGGCCTCAGCGTCTTTCGCAGCGAGAAGCCCGACCTCGTCATCACCGACATCATCATGCCCGAGAAGGAAGGCATCGAGACCATCCGCGACATTCGCGGCGAGGCGCCCGACACCAAGATCATCGCGATTTCCGGCGGCGGTCGGATGGGCAACACCGACTTCCTGAAAATCGCGCGCCAGCTCGGCGCGAGCGACGTGATCGCCAAGCCGCTCGACCCCGATCACTTCATCAGCGTCGTTCGAGACCGTCTCGCGAAGGCGTGAGCAGCGGATTCGGCGCGGCCCATGCTCAACGCGCGACCCGAGCCGCGGGACGAAATCGGCGGCGATTCCCTAGCTCCTCCGGCACGGCTTCCGGGCTCAAGCCCTAGCACCGCGCCGGCTCCGCGGCGCCCGTCCCTCCGCGTTTTGCTGCGCCTCGTGCTGAGCGGCGCTCTGGCGCTTGCCGCCATCGCGCTGATCGCCGCGGGAGGCACGCGGGTGGTCGAGGCGCTGCTGCGCCAGGGTGGGGATGCCCTTGCAGCTTTCGCGGCGATGCTCGGCGGGTTGGGCGCGATGGCCGGCCTGGCGTTTTGGGGAATCTCCGCATCGCGGCCGCGCCGTCCGCGCTGGCTTTCCGAAGCATCGCCGGGCGGAACGGAGGGGTTGAGCGCTTTCCTATTGGCGCTTCCCGACGCGGTCGTGATCGTCGACCGTTTTCTCAGAGTCGCTTTCGCCAACCGCGCTGCCGAAGAGCTCTATGGCTACGAGACGGGTGGGCTGACCGGACTCGATTTTCGCCGGATCATGATGCCCAAGGCACGCGCGGCGGACGAACGGTCGCTGCGCGATGCGATGGCTCCGGGGAATCTCGGTCGCGTCGTTCGTGGTCTCGAGCGCGTGGTGCGGCGCAAAGATGGCCGCGAGGTCATGATCGAGATCAATTCCCAAAGCTACGCGACGCCAGATGGTCCGATGATGGTGACGATCGTGCGCAACGTCACGGAGCGGCAGGCCAGCGAGCGCGCGCTGCGCCGCAGCCGGGAAACTCTCGAGGCTGCGCAGCGCATCGCGCATGTCGGCAGCTTCGAGCGCAATCTCGTCACCGGCGAGCTCGAATGGAGCGATGAGTTTCTGCGCATTTGGGGCCTATCGTCTCGGCCCACGAACCACGCGACCGATCATTTAACGGGACTCGTCCACCCGGACGACAGGCAAGCGTTCATTGCGGTGAGGGACGCGGTCGTCGCCGGCAGGACTGTGCCGCCGCACGATTTCCGCCTCATTCATCCGGATGGAACGGAAAGGATCCTCCACAACGAGTACAAGATCGAATACGACGAGCAAGGCAGGCCGGCTCGCCTGCACGGGACGGTGCAAGACGTTACGGAGCAAAAGAAAACCGAAATCGCGCTGCGGCGCAGCCGGGAGAATCTCGAGATCGCGCAGCGCGTGGCCCGGGTCGGCAGCTTCGAGCGCGATCTCGTCACCGGCGAGGTTAAATGGACCGACGAGTTTCTGCGCATTTGGGGCATCTCGTCTCGTCCGGAGGACCACTCGATCGAGTATGTGACGAGCCTCGTCCATCCCGAGGACCGGCAGACCTTCGCCGAGGTGCGGGCGGCGGTTCTCGCCGGCAAGGTCGTGCCGCAGCCGGATTTCCGCGTCATTCGCCCCGACGGATCGCAGCGCACCTTCCACAACGAGTACAAGCTCGAAGTCGACGCGTCGGGACATCCGATCCGTCTCCACGGCACGGTACAGGACATCACCGAGCGCAAGGAGATCGAGAACGAGCTGCGCACCAGCCGCGAAAACCTCGCCCGCGCTCAGCGCCTCGCCGGCATCGGCAGCTTCGTCCACGATCTCGTCTCCGACCGGGCGGAATGGTCCGACCAGCTTTATCGCCTTTACGGGCTCTCGCCCGATGCGGGCGGCGGCAGCATGAAGCTGGTGCTGCCGAACGTGCATCCCGACGACCGCGAGAAATTTCTTGCCGTCAAGGATCAGGTGGCGCGGCGCATCCAGACCTCGTCGCTCGACTTCCGCGTCGTCCGGCCGGACGGGACGGAGCGGATTTTCCACCGCGAATGCGATTTGACCTTCGACGAGGAAGGCAAGCCGATCCGCATGTTCGGCACCATCCAGGACATCACGGCACGCAACCAGATCGAGGTCGAATTGCGGCGCAGCCGCGAGAGCCTTGCGCGCGCGCAGCGTTTCGCGAGCATCGGCAGCTTCCAGCGCCATCTGGGGACGGGCGCGGTCGAGTTCTCGGACGAGCTCTATCGCATCCACGGCATCGAGCCCGGCGCTCCCAACGTCACGCTCGACCGGTTGCGCATGCTCGTCCATCCCGAGGATCGCGAGCGCGTGCAGGATTTCCGGCGCGGCGCTGAAGCCGGCATTCCGATGCAGCCGATCGATTACCGCATCATCCGCCCCGACGGGATCGAGCGCGTCCTGCATCGCGAATGCGACATTCTTTGCGATGCCGCCGGCAAGCCCATCTATCTCTTCGGCACGCTGCAGGACATCACCGAGCGCAAGAAGATCGAGGACGAGCTGCGCCGCAGCCGCGAGAATCTGGCGCGCGCGCACAAGGTCGCCGGCATCGGCAGCTTCGAGCGCGATCTCGTCACCGGCCGCCTCGAATGGTCGGATGAATTCCTCAAGATCTGGGGGCTGGAGGAGCGCCCGTCGCACGGCACCGCGGCGCTGCTTCTCTCGCTCGTCCATCCCGAGGATCGCGAGAAATTCATGGATGGGCGGGACGCGGCGCTGGATCGGCGGCGCAACCTGCCGCTCGATTTTCGTATCGTCCGGCCCGACGGCCAGGAGCGGGTCCTGCACCGCGAATATGGCGTGATGTTCGACGAAGGGGGCAAGCCGACCCGGATGTTCGGCACCGTCCAAGACGTCACCGAGCGCAAGCTGGCCGAGCTCGAGATTCAGCGCAGCCGCGAAAATCTCGCGCGCGCCCAGCGCATCGCGGCGATGGGAAGCTTCGAGCGCGACTTCATCACCGGCAAGGCCGAATGGTCGGACGAGATGTACCGCATCCTCGGCATCGAGAAGCAGGAGGTGAAGCCGGGCCCCGAGCTGCTGATGAATTTCATCCATCCGGAGGACCGCGAGAAATTCCTCGCCTATCGCGCCTCCGAGCGGCGCGAGCAGCCGAGCCAGCCCTTGGAATACCGGATCATCCGGCCGGACGGGCAGGAGCGCATCGTCCGCCGCGAAAGCGTCGTCGTGTTCGACGACGAGAAGCGGGTCGTGCGCGTGTTCGGCACGCTGCACGACATTACGGAGCAGCGCCTCGCCGAGCGGCGCGAGCGCGAGCTCGAGCGCCAGCTCCTGCACTCGCACAAGCTCGAGGCCCTCGGCACCCTGGCGGGCGGCATCGCGCACGATCTCAACAACACGCTCGTTCCGATCATGGCGCTGAGCAAGCTGACGGCGCGACGCTTCGAGGCGGGAAGCCTCGTGCGGCGCAATCTCGAGACCATTCACGAGGCGAGCGAGCGGGCGCGCGACCTCGTCAAGCGCGTGGTCGCCTTTACGCGCAAGGACGAATCGGAAAAGCGCGAAACCGATCTCGCCGAGACCGTCACCGAGGCGCTGAAGCTGCTGCGCGCGACGATCCCGTCATCGATCAGCTTCGAGGAGACGATCGAGCGGGTGCCGCCGATCCCGGCGGATGCCTCGCAAATCCATCAGGTGGTGACCAACCTCGTGACCAACGCGTACCAGGCGGTGGGCGACGATGTCGGCACCATCACCGTGAGCTTGGGCGTCGTTCCCGGCGCCGGATCGCGCTCCGAGATACGGCTCTCCGTGAGCGATACCGGCGCGGGAATGGACGAGGCGACGCAGCAGCGCATTTTCGAGCCGTTCTTCACGACGAAGCCGGTCGGGCAGGGAACCGGGCTCGGCCTCTCGATCGTCCACGGCATCGTCTCGGGCCATGGCGGCCGCATCGAGATCAAAAGCACGCCCGGCAAAGGAACGCGCTTCGATCTATTCCTTCCGGTGCCGGCCGAGGGCGGCGCTACATCTTCACGCCCGGCCGCTTGAAATTGCGGTCGTGATGGCCCTTGCCGGCCTGATCTCCGATCCCGAACAGCCAATCATAGCCGCCTTGGGGATTGCTCAGAATCTCCCAGCAATTCTCGTCGGCGTCCCAGAAATAGAAGCTGTAGGTGCCGTGTTGCAGCACCGGCGTCGTGATCTTGTGGAGCTTCCACTGCTCCGCTTGCGCGACGACCACGCGATGCGCGGCGTCGACCTCTTCCTGGGTCTCGACGTCGAGGCCGTTGTGGTTGAGCAGGCCCATCTCGCTCGGCCGCTTGGTGTAGACGACGGCGATGCAATGCTTGCTGCCCAAGCGGATCATCAGCGAGATCTGGCTGGTCTGCACCACGTCGAGTCCGAGAAACTCCTCGTAGAATTTCCGCGAGAACGCCAGGTCGCGCGATTCGAGCGTGCCATGCGAGAGGAAATTGAGTTTGAGCGCGGGCTGCGTTTCGGTCTTCACTCCGGCGTCAGGCATGATCTCCTCCTCCTTCTCCAATCCAGTTTTGCTATTCGGCGGCGCGCGCGGCGGCATGCTGCCGGAGGCGCGGCATCACCTCTTCGGCGAGGAGGCGCATCGATTGGCGCTCCCAGGCCTCGTTGGCGCCGCTCCAGTCGACGCCGGTCATCAAGAGGCTGCCGAACGGCCCGACCGTGTCGCGCAAGCCGGCCAAGCGGTCGAGCACGGTTCGCGGCGAGCCATAGATGACGCGCGATCCAATGATCGCATCGACCGTCACCGCCTCGTCCGGCATGTCGGCGCGCGGCTTCAGGGCGATCAGTCGCCCGAGCCCGCGCAGGATCTGGCTCATATAGTCGAAATAGTAGCGATAGGCGGATTGGGCGCTCATCACGCGCTCCTCCGCTTCGGCATCGCTCGGCGCGACATGGATGCAGCGCACGACGCGCCAGGCGGCGCCGTCGGGCTTGCGGCCCGCATCGGCCGCGCCTTGGCACAGCATGTCCCAATGCGAGCGCAGGCCTTCTTCGGTCAGGAAAGCGCTCGAGATCGGGCCCCAGCCGCGCCGCCCTGCGAGGCGCACGGTCTGCGAGCCGGGGCTGGCCGCGGTAACGCAGATGGGCGGGCGCGGCCGCTGATAGGGCTTGGGCATGATACCGATGCCGAGGCTCTCATTGACGCTGCGCGCGATCTCCGTCGACCAGAATTCGCCCTTCAAATCGTAAGGCGGGTCCTGCGACCAGATCCGCTCGATCATGTCGATCGATTCGATCAGCATGCGGTTGCGTTGCGCCGGATCGCTATTGCCGAGCAGCTCGAAATCCGAGACGAGGCTGCCCGTGCCGATGCCGAGGATGAAGCGGCCGCGGCTCAGATGATCGAATTGCGCGGCCTCGCCGGCGACGATCGCGGGGTGGCGGTTGGGCAGCGAGAGAACGCCGGTGCCGAAGACGAGGTTCTTCGTGCGCGGAATGAGGCTCGCCATCACCATCAGCGGCGCGGGGTAGGGCTCGCTCGAGGCGGAATAATGCTCGCCGAGGAACATCTCGTCGAAGCCGAGCCGGTCGGCGAGCAGCGATTTCTCGAGATCCTCGGCAAGAGTCTGGTGCATCGCTCGGCTCGGCGGGTGAACCGGCATCATGAAAAGCCCGAGACGCATCCTGCCCCTACGAGGTTTTATGGGGTCATGCTAGGCCGGCGTGCCGTTTTCCGCCAGCACCCTTCCGGCAAGGTAAAGCGAGCCGCAGATCAGCACCCGCGAGCGGGGAAGGGCGGCGGCCTGGACGGCCGCCCGGATCGAGGGCTGCGCGCGCGCCGCGATGCCCGCGCTGCGTGCGGCCTCCGCCGCCTCGGCGGCGGAGAGCGCATTCGCCTCGCCCGGAATGGCGATGGCCTCGAGCCCGGCGGCGAAGGGCGCCAGCGCGCTCAGGAAGGCGCGCGCGTCATGGGTCTTCAGCATGCCGAAGACGAGACGCAGCGGCTTGTCGCGCCAGGTTTCGGCCATGGCGCCGAGCGCCGCGCCGCCGGCCTCGTTATGGGCGCCGTCGAGCCACAGCTCGGTTTCCGCGGGGAGAAGCCGGGCAAGGCTCCCCGCCGCAAGACGCTGCAGCCGGGCCGGCCATTCGACCTCGCCGATGCCCCGGGCAAGCGCCGCCACCGGAAGATCGAGCGCGGCGCAATCGAGAGCGGCGAGCGCCGTTCCGGCATTGTCGTATTGATGCGGCCCGGCGAGGCCGGGCGGCGGCAGATCGAGCTTCCTCTTGCCGCGATAGGCGAGCCCGCCGTCGGCGCGCAGCTCGGCTTCCCAGTCGATGCCTTGGCGAAAGAGCGGCACGCCGAGCGTCCGCGCCCGTGCTTCGATGACTGCGGCCGCCTCGGGCCTTTGGCGCGCGATCGCCGCCGGCGCGCCGGGCTTCAGGATGCCCGCTTTCTCAAAGGCGATCTTGTCGACCGTGTCGCCGAGAAAATGCTGATGATCGAGTGAGACCGGCGTGATCGCGGCGGCAAGCGGGCGCGAAATCACGTTGGTCGCATCGAAACGTCCACCCAGCCCCACCTCCAAGAGCACGCAATCCGCCGGCACGCGGGCGAAGGCGAGGAAAGCGGCGGCGGTGGTGATCTCGAAGAAGGTGATCGGCGCGCCGGCATTGGCGGCCTCGCATTCGGCGAGGATGGCGCTCAGCGCTTCCTCCTCGATCAGCGCGCCGGCAAGCCGGATGCGCTCGGCGAAGCGCACGAGATGCGGCGAGGTGTAGACATGAACGCGCAAGCCCGCGGCTTCGAGGAACGCGCGCAAGAAGGCGATGGTCGAGCCCTTGCCGTTGGTGCCCGCGACGTGGATCACGGGCGGCAGCTGGTTTTGCGGATTGCCGAGCGCGGCGAGGAGGCGTTCGACGCGGTCCAGGCTCAAATCGATGAGCTTGGGGTGAAGCGTTAAAAGCCGCGCGAGGATCGTGTCGCTGGTCAGGATCCGGTCCGCCGGTTGTCTCCCGCCGCAAGCGATGCGCCGGGTGGGGCGGGACTCATCAACAGCCGGATTATGCGCCCGAGGGTCTCGCGTAGCGCCTTGCGCGGCACCACGACATCGACCATGCCGTGCTCCAAGAGGTATTCCGCGCGCTGAAAGCCTTCCGGCAATTTCTCGCGAATCGTCTCCTCGATCACCCGCGCGCCGGCAAAGCCGATCACCGCGCCGGGCTCGGCGATGGTGATGTCGCCGAGCATCGCGAAGGACGCCGAAACCCCGCCCGTCGTCGGATCGGTGAGAATGACGATGTAAGGGAGCCCCGCCTCTTTCACCATCTCGACCGCGAGCGTGGTGCGCGGCATCTGCATCAGCGAGAGAATGCCCTCCTGCATGCGCGCGCCGCCCGAGGCCGGAACGACGATGAGCGCCGCCTGCTGCAGCACGGCAAGCCGCGCCGCTGCCAGCAACGCCTCGCCGACCGCGAGGCCCATCGAGCCGCCCATGAAGCCGAAATCGAAGCAGGCCGCGACCGCCGGCAGGCTCGCGACCGAGCCATGCGCCACCAGCATCGCATCGCGCGCGGCGCCGACTTTCGCCTGCGCTTCCTTGAGCCGATCGCTGTAGCGTTTCAGATCGCGAAAGCGCAGCGGATCGGTCACCGGCTTCGGCAGCTCGATCGTCGTGAAGGCACCGTCGTCGAACAGCATCGCGAGGCGCTGCTCCGGCTCCATGCGCAAATGCGCCGAGCAGTTGCTGCAGACGAAGAGATTGGCTTCGAGGTCGCGGCGGAACAGCATCTGGCCGCAATTCGGGCATTTCTGCCAAAGATTCTCGGGGACCTCTTTTTTGGTGACTGCCGCGCGGATTTTCGGCAGCACGAAATTGGTGAGCCAGTTCATGGCTTCGTAGCCTCCGCGCGCGCCTCGCGCACGCCTCGCGCCAGATCGCGCACCGCGGAGAGCACCGATTGAGCGAGAGCAGGGGTCGCCTTTCCCGCGCCGTCGAGCGAAGCGGCGATGCGCTCGACCAGCGCCGAGCCGACCACCGCCGCATCGGCGATGCGCGCGACCTCGCGCGCTTGCGCCGGGGTGCGGATGCCGAAGCCGACCGCGACCGGCAAAGCGGTGTGGCGTTTCAAACGCGTCACTGCCGCGGCGACGCTTTGCGCGGCGGCGGATGCCGTTCCGGTGATGCCGGCAATCGAGACGTAGTAGAGGAAGCCGCTGCCATTCGCCAAGACCTTGGGCAGCCGCCGATCATCGGTGGTCGGGGTGGCAAGGCGGATGAAATCGATCCCCGCGCGCTGCGCCGGCAGGCACAGCTCGTCGTCATGCTCGGGCGGGAGATCGACGATGATCAAGCCATCGACGCCGCCGGCCTTCGCGTCCTCGAGAAAGCGCGGCACGCCGTAGCGATAGATCGGATTGTAATAGCCCATCAGGATGATCGGCGTCGCGTCGTCCTTGGCGCGGAAGGCGCGGACGGAGCCCAGCACCGCGCGCAAGGTTGTGCCGGCTTTGAGGGCGCGCAAGCCCGCCGCCTGGATCGCCGGACCATCGGCCATCGGATCGGAGAACGGCATGCCGATCTCGATGAGATCGGCGCCCGCCTGCGGCAAGCCCGCGAGGATGCACGCAAAGCTTTCGAGATCGGGATCGCCGCAGGTGAGGTAGGTCACGAGTCCGGCGCGGCCCGCGTCTTTGAGCGCGGCAAAGCGCCGCTCGATCCGGCTCAAAGCGCGATCCCCTGGAGCGCGGCGACGGTGTTGATGTCCTTATCGCCCCGGCCCGAAAGATTGACGACGATGAGATGATCGCGCGGCAGGCCGCGCGCGATCTTTTCGACATGCGCCAGCGCATGCGCCGATTCGAGCGCCGGGATGATGCCTTCGAGCCGCGTCAATCTTTGGAACGCTTCGAGCGCCGCCGCATCGGTGACGGCGACGTACTCGACGCGCTTGCGGTCGAACAGCGAGGCGTGCTCGGGACCGATGCCCGGATAGTCGAGCCCGGCCGAGATCGAATGCGCGTCGATGATCTGGCCGTCCTCGGTCTGGAGGAGATAGGTCCGATTGCCGTGCAGCACGCCCGGCGCGCCGCCATTCAATGAGGCCGCGTGCTTGCCGGTCTCGATGCCGAGCCCCGCCGCCTCGACGCCGATCATGCGCACCGAAGCATCGTCGAGAAACGGATGGAACAGTCCCATCGCGTTGGAGCCGCCGCCGATGCAGGCAATGAGCGTGTCGGGCAGGCGCCCTTCGGCGCGCATCATTTGGCCGCGCACCTCCTCGCCGATGACGTTCTGGAAATCGCGCACCATGGCGGGATAGGGATGGGGGCCGGCGACCGTGCCGATGAGGTAATAGGTGTCCTCGACATGGGCGACCCAATCGCGCAACGCCTCGTTCATCGCGTCCTTGAGCGTCGCCGTGCCCGAGGTGACGGCGCGCACCTCGGCGCCCAGAAGCTTCATGCGAAAGACGTTGGGCTTCTGCCGCTCGATATCGGTTGCGCCCATATAGACGACACAGGGCAGGTTGAAGAGCGCGCAGACGGTCGCGGTCGCGACACCATGCTGCCCGGCGCCGGTCTCGGCGATGATGCGGCGCTTGCCCATGCGGCGCGCCAGCAAGATCTGGCCGATGGTGTTGTTGATCTTGTGCGCGCCGGTGTGGTTGAGGTCCTCGCGCTTCAAGTAAATCTTCGCGCCGCCGCAAGCCTCGGTCAGCCGCGCGGCGTAATAAAGCGGCGAGGGGCGGCCGACATAATGCTCGAAGTAATAGCCCATCTCCTTGGCGAAGGCGGGATCGCGCTTCGCCGCCTCATAGGCGCGCTCGACCTCGAGGATCAGCGGCATCAAGGTCTCGGCGACGAAGCGGCCGCCGAACAGGCCGAACATCCCGCGCTCGTCGGGACCCGCGCGATAAGTGTTGGGGGCGGACATGGGCGGGGGTTTTACCGCGAAAGCGCCGCGCACTCAAACGCCGGGGGTCGGGCCGGCTTGCCGTGCGGGGCCGGTCCAATTGGCTTTGCTCGGGGCCGCGCCTTTGAAATCCCTGCCAAAATTGGCTTGGATCGTCGGGATAGAAGCCCGCAAATTGATGGCTGCGGGGCATGCAGGATTAAAACCGCCTGATGCGTCACATCTTGCTACGGCTCTAGTCGCGAACGCTGATGAACTTCACACTTCCGATGATCGTCTCCTCGATTTGGATGGAAAGCTCACAAAGCTAAATGGGACAATGCTCCGCATCTGCAAGCCAGGTCTGGGCGGGGCGGAACTACCGCTTCTGAAACCATTAGAGACGCCCACGAAGGCTTCCGCGCCTATCGAAGAGAAGGCAATTAAGCCAGCGGCTGCGAAGCCTGTGCCGGATGAGCCCCTAGTGGCAAAAGAGAAGCCGCAGGGGAAAAGCAATGAAGCAAAAAAATAAAAGCGCTAACGAAACGATATCGCAGCGCGAGCGCTTCATCGAAGCCGCGCGCAAGGCTGGCGCGAGCGAGGACGAGCGCGAGTTTGATCGAGCGCTAAAGCGGGTCGCGAAGGCGAAGCCGGAGAAGAAGGCCGAGCGCTAGCTTTCTTCGACTTTGAGGTCTACCAGCTTCTGCTGTTCCTTGGCGAGCAGATCAGCAAGCACCCTCCGCCTTTGCGCGTCCGTTTCAGCGCTAAGTTTTTCGCGGAACATCGTTATGTTGCTGCTAGCAATCCAGACTTTTGAGCGCATTGCTGTGTGCCTCCCTTGGGCAATTGGGCACCCAGTCCACGCTAGGTTTATTGGGCGGCGTTAACCATCTACGGATTCTACCTAGGCCGCAGAGTTAGTTTCTGACTACAACCAATTGACGGTTATTGCCGTGTTTGCGAAGCATACAATTCCCCCTTTGTTTCGTAATTTCGCGATGTCGCCACCCCTCCCGCGCCGCCGTGACAAGAGAACGGATTTTGCGTACATACGGGTAGATAAGCCCGGAGAGTCAAGAACGGCCTAGTCGGTGGCGGGAACGGAATGATGCTCATGGGTGATCCGCCATTCGCCGGCGGTCCTGCGCAGCCCGACCGTCAGCCGGAACAGAAACCCGCCCTCCTCGGGAGGATTGCTGACGCAGCGCATGATCGCGACGGCGAAGGCGACGTCGTCGCCGGCGGTGATCGCCAGCTCC
>DATNGG010000015.1:0-4222 GCA_035605975.1 Allostellaceae bacterium
GCGGCGATGGCATGGCGAGCGTCAAACTGTCGAAGGGCGAGCAAACGCTGCTGACGCAGGCCGCGACCCGGACCTTGTCGCATCCCGATGCCGATCCCACCACCGGGGCCGATCTCGGCGCCGGTCCGGGCCCGCGCGGAATGGGCGGCACCAAGAAGTCCTAAGCGAGCAGGCGGGGCGGAGCGGCGATCGAGCGCCGCCCGCGCCGCAGCCCCTCGGCCGCGTGTGCCCGGGCCTTTCTTAGTGGCGCGAGCGCGGGACGGCGCGCGACCTTGTGGGCTCGTGCCGCCGCACCGGCGGCGCGACATCGGCGACGTCGAAGGATTCAGCGGCGAGGCTAGGCTCGAGCCTCTCGCCATGACGCTCGCCGTGGCTGCGGGATCGGCTGCGCCGGCGGCGGCGCTTGCGTTTCCTGCCATGCTGGATGCGCGTGACGGTCCAGGTCACGCCTTGAGCGAGGAGAGCGAGCAGCGCAGCGGGAAGGCCGACCGAGACAAGCCAGAACCATGGGTCGAAAAACGCGTTCTCCCATGGTGTCGGATGCAGGAATTCTTGAAGAATGGCGTAATTCGCCCATGCCAGCGAGGCGATGAGCCAGGCACCAAAGACAATTCGCTTCCACCCCATCCACACCTCGCAGGCGATGGCGGCCCGGCGCTGCGCGCCGGCCTTTTTATCGCTCCAACGGGACCCCCGACCTCGAACTGCGTCCCCCGTGCTCGCGGCCGTGATTCTTCGCTTCGGCCCGGCACATCGGCCGGAGCCTTATCATGCCCGGGGCGGAAGCCGGCTTCAACCATGGCTCGCGCGCTGCACCCCGTCTGCGTGCGGTTTTTTTCGCGATTCCGCCGGAGAGGTGCATCGGCGCGAATAATTTTCCACCGCGCGGATGCCCACGCCGCGCCCGCTTCCTATATTTGAGGGCATGAGCAAACTCGGATGGGCAGTCGCGGCCCTATGCGCGGTCTCGGCAATGGCCGTGGCCTATGAGGCGCTGCGCGCCATGGCGGAAAGCCAGGACATCGGCGTCTTCACGATCATCGCCGGTGCGGCGGCGGCTCTCGTCTTGGGCGGCGGGCTGGCCGCCTTGCAGTTTTGGAGCCAGCGCCAGGGGTTCGATGAGCGTGCGGGCGCGCGTCCCGAGCTGCCGCGCCGGGATGCCGCCCGAAGCGATTAGCTCATGCTCTGCAATGGCTCGGGGCACATCAGGACTTGGCATGCAAGCCGAATATGTATACAGTACGAGAATGATCGTTTGATCAATAGAAGGGGTGGCCCGGATGGCCGACACCAATCCGACCAAACAGGGAGAGAGACCAGCCACCGGGCGACGTCGCCGCACAATTCGCGAGCACGGGCCCGATCCGGTCGATGTTCATGTCGGCCGGCGTTTGCGGCAGGCGCGCTTCCTCGCCGGAATGAGCCAAGAGGAGTTGGGCGCGGGGATCGGCGTCTCGTTCCAGGCCGTGCAGAAATACGAGCATGGTGAAAACCGCTTGAGCGCCAGCCGCTTGTACAAGGCGGCACGGCTTCTCGATCGGCCGGTCTCGTTCTTCTTCGAAGAGCTGTCGGGCGGCGCCGCGGGCGCCGAAAGCAACGGCTTCAGCCGCGACGAGATCGACCTCGTCCGTCACTTCCGGCAAATCCCGAGCGATGAAGTCCGCGAGCATCTGTTGCAGATGACGAAGCGGATCGGTGCGCTCGAAGCCGGCGCGCTCGACAAGAACGACGTTCCCGCAACGCGCCAGACCGCGTGATATCGCCGGAGCGGTTTTTCTCCACCTGCCTTTAGCAGTGCGGCGCGCGCAGCCGCGAAATTTCCTGTCGCGGCCGCGCTACGGCATGCGCTAGAAAGCGCCTGCGAGGAAACGAACAGGGCGCGAGGCCGGACATGGCAATGCAAGGTGCGGCAAGGCTCATCGCCGCCGGGGCGCTGGTTGTGGCCGCCGCGATGCCGGCGCACGCGCTCGATCACGTCACCTTCGGCACCGATTGGCGCGCCGAGGCCGAGCATGGCGGCTATTACCAGGCGATCGCCGCCGGCATCTACAAGAAATACGGGCTCGATGTGACGCTGCGCCAGGGCGGGCCGCAGGTCAATCATACCCAGCTGCTCGCAGCCGGCCGTCTCGATTTCGACGAGGAGCCGAATTCCTTCATCGGGCTCAACTTCGCCAAGGAAGGGATTCCGATGGTCGCCGTCGCGGCCTTCTTCCAGAAGGATCCCTCGGTCCTGATCGCGCATCCGGGCGTCGGCAATGACAGCCTTGCCGCCTTGAAGGGCAAGCCGATCATGATCGCGACCGATACGCGCTTCGGCTCCTGGCTCTTCTTGAAGGCGAAGTTCGGCTATAGCGACAGCCAGATCCGGCCCTACAATTTCAACATGGCGCCGTTTCTCGCCGACAAGAACGCGGTGCAGCAAGGCTATCTCACCAGCGAGCCTTATCTCATCGAGCATCAGGGCGGGTTCAAGCCCGTCGTCATGCTGCTCGCCGATGCGGGCTACAGCAGCTATGGCTCGATCATCGAGACCTCGCAAAAGCTCGTCGCGGAAAAGCCCGATCTCGTGCAGCGTTTCGTCAATGCCAGCATCGAGGGCTGGTATTCCTATCTCTATGGCGATCCGGCGCCGGCGAATGCGCTCATCAAGCACGACAATCCCGAGCAGACCGACGATTTGCTCGCCTTTGCGCGCGACAAGATGAACGCCAATGGCGTCGTCGACAGCGGCGATTCAAAGCGCGACGGCATCGGTACGATGACCGAGGCGCGCTGGCGCGACTTTTTCGAGGTGATGGCGAAGCAAGGGCTTTATCCGGCGACGCTCGACTGGAAGAAAGCCTATACGACCCGCTTCATCGGCCACCGTGTCGGCATGCCGCAGAAATAGTGCGGCACGCGTGATCCGCATGGGGGAGCGATGAACGCCGCCGGCGCGGCTCCGCCGCTCGTTGCCGCGACGCGGCTGAGCAAGACCTTCCGCAACGGCGTTGCCGCGCTCGATCAAATCGATCTGGCGGTTCCGCGCGGCGCGTTCTTGAGCCTGCTCGGTCCGTCGGGCTGCGGCAAAAGCACCTTGCTCCGCCTCATCGCCGGCCTCACCCCGCCTTCCGCCGGCGCGATCACTTGGCCAGGCGGGCAGGGGGCGCGCATCGGCTTCGTCTTCCAGGAGCCCACGCTGATGCCCTGGGCCGATGTCTGGCACAATGTCTATCTGCCGCTCCGCCTCGAAGGCATCGACAAGGCCGCGGCGTCCGAGCGCATCGCCGCGACACTCGCGGCGATGGGGCTCGACGGCTTCGCCCATGTTTATCCGCGCGAGCTCTCGGGCGGCATGAAGATGCGCGTCTCAATCGCCCGCGCCCTCGTGACCGAGCCGCAGCTTCTGCTGCTCGATGAGCCTTTCGCGGCGCTCGACGAGATCACCCGCTTCCGTCTCAACGAAGATCTGCTGCGCCTCTGGCGCCAACATGGCTGGACGGTCGTCTTCGTCACCCACAGCGTGTTCGAATCCGTCTTTCTCTCGAACCGCATTGTCGTCATGACCAAGCGCCCCGGCCGCGTCGCCGTCGAGGTCGCGATCGATCTGCCTTATCCGCGCGAGGGCGCGCTCCGCACCGCGCCCGAATACAGCGCCGAATGCCGCAGGCTGTCGCAGCTCTTGGCGGAGGCCTCGGCATGAGCGAGCGCGTCTTGCGGGTGGCGGCGCCGGTCGCGGTGGGCCTTCTCATCCTCATCGGCTGGGAAGCGGTGGTGCGCTGGAATTCGATCCCACCCTATATCCTGCCCGGCCCGCTGCTCGTTGCCGAAACCTTGTGGCGCGACGGGCCGAGCCTCATGCTCTCGCTGCTCGTCACCTTGCGCATCACTGTGGTCGCGCTCTTGGCCGCTGTCGTTCTGGGCGCCGCCATCGCCATCCTCTTCGCGCAATCGCGGCTCTTGGAGCTGAGCTTTTTCCCCTATGCGGTGATCCTGCAGGTGACGCCGATCGTCTCGATCGCGCCGCTGATCATCATCTGGGTCAACGATACCTTCCTTGCGCTGCTGGTCTGCGCCTGGATCGTCGCCTTCTTTCCCGTCGTCGCCAACACGACTTTGGGCCTCACCAGCGCCGATCGTAATCTCGTGGCCCTCTTCCGGCTCTACGGTGCGACGCGTTGGCAAAGCCTGCGCTACCTGCGGATGCCCTCGGCGCTGCCCTATTTCCTCGGCGGCGTGC
>DATNGG010000016.1:0-36882 GCA_035605975.1 Allostellaceae bacterium
ACGGTGAATTCGGTGTGGTTGCGCGGCACCTCGATGCGCGCCTGAATCCATTGGCGCTGCTCGAGCTCCTGGATGTGCATGTATTCGACGCCGACCTTCTCGCAATAGGTCGCTTTGAGCGCGGCGAGAATCTCCTTGAGCGTCGCGGTGGAGAAGCCCAACAGCCGGTTGACGAAGATCGGCCGGTCGTAATCGGCCTCGGTGAAGCCGTAAGTGGCGGGATCGAGATCGGGGTGGTAGCTGCGATTGGCGAGGCCCAGCGGATCGAGATCGGCGATCATATGGCCACGGACGCGATAGGCGCGGATGAGGTTCATCGCGCGCACGGAATCGAGCGCGGCCTGATGCACCTCTTGCGGCAAAGCCGCGGCGTGGCCGTTGGTCGCCGGAACCGCCACCGCATGGCCATTGGCGATGAGCGGCGGGGCGGGCCGGCCCCAGCCGGGCCCTTTCAGCTCTTTTTCGACGGTTTGCGGCTCGTCCTCGAGGGAGGCAAAGAACTGCCGCCAGCTTTCATCGACGCTGGCCGGGTCCTCGACGAAGCGGGCATGCAGTTCGGCGATGTATTCGGCGTTGAGTCCGGTCAGAAAGGTGGTTTGGTCGGGTTTGGCCATGGGGGTGCTGTCAGACGTCCATACAGGCTTAAGATTGGGAGTCTTGCCCCCAATACCTAGCCCTCGAAGGTTTCAAATTCAGTAAGCAACGGCCGAAAACCGCGGAAATTCCACGCTTTTTGTGCGATCGACGCGTCAGCCGGCGATCAGCCCTTGGCCCCTTCGGCAAGCAGCTTCTTGCCGACGTCGCAAAGCGTGCGGACCGCGGCCGCGGATTTGTCGAATTCCGCCTTTTCGGCGGGATTCATCGAGATTTCGACGATGCGCTCGACCCCTTGGGCACCGATCACCACCGGCACGCCGACATAGAGGTCTTTGACCCCGTATTGGCCGGTCAGATAGGCGGCGCAGGGCAGAACCCGCTTCTTATCGAGCAGATAGGATTCGGCCATCGCCACCGCCGAGGAGGCCGGGGCGTAGAAGGCCGAGCCGGTCTTCAACAGGTTGACGATCTCGCCGCCACCGTCGCGGGTGCGCTGGACGATCTTGTCGAGCCGCTCCTGCGTGGTCCAGCCCATCTTGACGAGGTCCGGCAGCGGAATGCCGGCGACGGTCGAGTAGCGCACCAGCGGCACCATGCTGTCGCCATGGCCGCCCAGCACGAAGGCGGTGACGTCTTCGACCGAAACCTTGAATTCCTCGGCGAGGAAATAGCGGAAACGGGCGCTGTCCAGGACGCCGGCCATGCCGACGACGCGCTGATGCGGCAATCCGGTCGCCTCGCGCATGACCCAGACCATCACGTCCAGCGGATTGGTGATGGTGATGACAAAAGCGTTAGGCGCGTGCTTCTTGATCGCCTCGCCCACCTGGCTGACGATTTTGGCATTGATGCCGATCAGATCATCGCGGCTCATCCCGGGCTTGCGCGGCACGCCCGCGGTCACGATCACGACATCGGCGCCGGCGATCGCGGCGTAATCGTTGGAACCCTGATAGCGCGCATCGAAACCCTCGACCGGCGAGGCCTCGGCAAGGTCGAGCGATTTTCCCTGCGGCACGCCCTCGACCACGTCGCACATCACGACATCGCCGAGGTTTTTCAAGCCGATCAGCAAGCCGAGCGTGCCACCGATCTGCCCCGCGCCAATGAGCGCGATCTTCTTGCGTGCCATCGATGACCCTCATTTTCGGTTGATCGCCCGCGTCTTAGCGCGAATCGCGGGGACCGGCAAGCCTCGGCGGCCGGGTCTGGCGCGACGCGGCGGGTTGCGCCAGACTTGTGGCAAGCGGGTCACGGGGGGAGACGGAGCGGCATGGAAAAGGCGAGAAAAATCGCGCTCGTCACCGGCGCCGGCAGCGGCATCGGCAAAGCCGTGACGCTGGCCCTGGCGCGCGAGGGCTACGCGCTGGCGCTGACGGGGCGGCGGCGGGAGCCGCTCGAGGCGACGGCGCGCGAGGCGGAAGCCGCCGGTGCGCCCTGCCTCGTCTTCCCCGCCGATGTGGGCGATGCCGCCGCGGTCGACGCGCTTTTCGCCGCGGTCAAACAGCGCTTCGGGCGGCTCGATCTCCTCTTCAACAATGCCGGCGTCAGCGCGCCGGCCGTGCCGATCGAGGAGCTGCCGGTCGCGACATGGCACGCGGTGATCGCCGCCGATGTGACCGGCGTCTTTCTCTGCACGCGCGCGGCCTTCGCGCTGATGAAGGATCAACAGCCGCGCGGCGGCCGCATCATCAACAATGGCTCGATCAGCGCCGCGGCGCCGCGGCCCAACACCGCGCCCTATACGGCGGCCAAGCACGCCGTGCTCGGCCTCACCAAAGCGACCGCGCTCGATGGGCGCAAATACGACATCGCCTGCGGCCAGATCGATATCGGCAATGCCGATACCGGCTGGGCCGAGAAATTCAAGGCGGGGGTGATGCAGGCGAACGGCCAAATCGCGCCCGAGCCGGTGCTCGATCTGGAGCATGTCGCAAGCGCCGTGCTCACCATGGCCGCGCTGCCGCTGGAGGCGAATATCCTCAGCCTGACGGTGATGGCAACGAAGATGCCGCTGGTCGGGCGAGGGTAACGCAAAGACTTTGGGGGGATTTCGATGATGCGAAGCGTCGCTTGGCTTGCCCTGCTCGGGGCATGGCTGCTGCTGCCCGCGCCCATGGCCCTGGCGCAAAGCCTCGTCCTCAACGGCGTCACCATCGTCGACGCGCAAACCGGCAAGCTGACGCGCAATCAGTCGGTCGCCATCGAGGGCGGCAAGATCGTGCAAATCGCCCGTGCCGGCACGATCAAGCCGGGCGCGGGGGCAAAAGCGATCGAGGCGCGCGGCAAATATCTCGTGCCCGGCTATCTCGACATGCATGTCCATTCGCTCAACGCGGCCGATCCGACGGCGAGCTTCGAGCTCATGCTGGCCAACGGCATCACCGGGGTTCGTCAAATGTCGGGCTCGCCGCTTCTGCTCGAAAAGCGCCGCGACGGTCAGCTCAAACTGCCGGCCGACGGACCCGAATTGCTGGCGATGCCGGGCACCGTCCTCACCGGCGCCAACGCCGGCACGCCGGACGCGGCGATCGCGGAGGTCGATCGCCAGAAAGCGATGGGCGCCGATTTCATCAAGGTCATCAATCTAAGGCCCGATCCGTTCTTCGCCGCGCTCGCCGAGGCCAAGCGGGTCGGCCTCGCCTTCGACGGGCATTTGCAGCCGACCGCCGCGGTTGAGAAAGCAGCCGATGCCGGCATGACCGGCATCGAGCATCTCGGTCCCAAGGAGAGCGTGCTGCTCGGCTGCTCGACCGCTGAAACGGCGCTGCGCCGCGCCATCGCGCAAAAGCCGCCGCAGGCGCCGCCGAGCCCCGCGGGACCGGGTCCCGCCGAGCGGGCGATGCGCGCCACCACCAATCCGACCATGGCGACCGACCCGGTCGAATTCGATCTCATGAAGCGCGTCGTCTCGACCTATAGCGAGACGAAATGCCGCGCTCTCGCCAAGCGCTTCGTCAAGGACGGTCTCTGGATGACGCCGACCCTCATTCGGCTCCGAACGATGGAGTTCGGCGACGATCCGGCCTATCGCCACAATCCCGATCTGCGCTACGTCCCGGCGAAGACGCGTGCGCTTTGGGAGGAGATGGCGCGGCAATTCCCCGAGATCGTCACGCCCGAGCGGCGCGCGATGCTGAAGCGATTCTGGGCGCTGCAGTTGCACCTGACCAAGCTGCTCGCGCGAAGCGGCGTTTCGATGATGACCGGGACCGATGCCGGCGGCTTGGGACAGTGGGACGTCTCAGGCGTCGCGCTGCATCAGGAAATCGACTTGCTGCGGGAAGCCGGGCTCAAGCCGCTGACCATCTTGCGAATGACGACGCTCAACGGCGCCAAATTCCTTCACCGCGAAGACCGGATGGGCAGCGTTGCGGTCGGCAAGGCCGCCGATCTCGTCCTCCTCGACGGCAATCCGCTGACGAGCGCCGCCAATCTCCACCGCATCAACACGGTGATCCGCGCCGGCACCTATTATCCGAAGGACGCGCTGGAGCGGCTGAAAGCGGACGCGGCGAAGCGGGTGGCGGGATAAGCGGGAACGGCGCAAGGTCGAGGGCATATCGCCGAAGCCGCGCAACCGAACAAAACCCTTGCCACCCGCGTGCGGAGAGGGAAGCTAAACTAACCGCCGTTTCCGTCGTGCCGCGCGGCGATGTAATCATCGCTCTGCATCTCGGTAAGCCGCGACACGGTGCGCTGGAACTCGAAGGCGCCATCGCCCGCGGCATAGAGCCCTTGCGGCGGCGCGGCAGCCGAGCAGACGAGATTGCCATGCGCCTCATAGAGCGCGTCGATGAAGATGTTGAAGCGCTTGGCCTCGTTGCGCTGCTCGGGCCCCATGCGCGGGATGCCCTCGACGACGAAGGTGTGATAGCGCGCAACGAGGGCGAGATAATCCGCCGGTCCCAAGGCCTCGCCGCAGAGCTCGTCGAAAGACATCCAGGCGACGCCCTTGGCCGCACGCGGCACGATAATCTCGCGTCCGAGCACTGGCACCATCGCCTTGCCCGCTGAAGCGTTCTCGGTCAAATCGGCGAAGGCGCGTTCGAGCGCGCGATAGGAATTGTCGTCGATCGGCGTGAAATAGACCTGACGGCCGGCGAAACGCGCGAGGCGATAATCGCGCGGCCCGTCGAGCCGCACCACGTCGAGATTCTGCTTGAGGAGGGCGATGAAGGGCAGGAAGCGCTCGCGCTGCAGACCGCCCTCATAGAGCGAATCGGGCGCGCGGTTGGAGGTTGCGACGATCACCACGCCCTCCTCGAAAAGCGCGGTGAAAAGCCGGCCTAGGATCATCGCATCGGCGATATCGACGACATGGAACTCGTCGAAGCACAGCAGCACGGTCTCGGCGGCGATCGCCTTCGCCACCGGCTCGATCGGATCGCCCTTCTCCTCGCGCCGCGCATGGATGCGCTTGTGCACGTCCAGCATGAAGGCATAGAAGTGCACGCGCTGCTTTTTCTCGATCGTCGCCGCCGAGAAGAACGCGTCCATCAGCATGCTCTTGCCGCGGCCGACGCGGCCATAGATGTAAACGCCTTTGGGAATGTCGGGCGGCGGGCCGAGCCCCAGCCTTTGCCGCCAGGTCTTGGCGCTTTTCGGCCGATAGACGGGCAGCGCGTCCCACAGGGTTTGCAGCCGGGCCGCGGCGCGCTCCTGCATCGCATCGGGCGCCAATTCGCCCGCCGCGAGGCGGGCATGAAAGAGCGCGAGCGGCCCTAAGGCGCGAGCGTCGGCGTCGGAATCGGACAAGGTTCGCGGAAGCGGCCCCGCCTCATCGGCGCGCCACCATCATCTTCTTGATCTCGCCGATCGCCTTGGCCGGGTTGAGGCCCTTGGGGCAGGTGCGCGTGCAGTTCATGATGGTGTGGCAGCGATAGAGCCGGAACGGGTCTTCGAGCGCATCGAGCCGCTCGCCCGTGTGCTCGTCGCGGCTGTCGGCGAGCCAGCGATAGGCCTGGAGCAGGATGGCGGGGCCGAGATAGCGGTCGCCGTTCCACCAATAGGAAGGGCAGGCCGTCGTGCAGCAAAAGCACAGGATGCATTCCCAGAGACCGTCGAGCTTGGCGCGCTCGGCCTCGGATTGGCGGCGCTCGCGATCGGGCGGCGGCGGCGAATCCGCCTTGAGCCATGGCTCGATCGCGCGGTACTGCGCATAGACCTGGTTGAGATCGGGAACCAGATCCTTGACCACCGCCATATGCGGCAGCGGATAAATCCGCGCCTCGCCCTTGATCTCGTCGATCGCCTTGAGACAGGCGAGCGTGTTGGTGCCGTCAATGTTCATGGCGCAAGAGCCGCAAATCCCCTCGCGGCAGGAGCGGCGGAAGGTCAGGGTGGTGTCGATCTCGTTCTTGATCTTGATAAGCGCGTCCAAGACCATCGGCCCGCATTGATCGAGATCGAGCTCATAGGTGTCGAGGCGCGGATTAACGCCGTCCTCGGGATTCCAGCGATAGACCTTGAAGCGCTTCACGCGTTTGGCGCCGGCGGCGACGGGATAGGTCTTGCCGGGTCCGACCTTGGAGTTGCGCGGCAATGTGAACTCAGCCATGACGCCTCAATAGACCCGCGCCTTAGGCGGGAAGACCTGCACTTCGTTCGAGAGGGTGTACATGTGCACCGGCCGCGTGCCGAGCTTCACCGCGCCGTCCTCGCCGAGCCAGGCAACCGTGTGCACCATCCAATTCTTGTCGTCGCGATCGGGGAAATCCTCGCGCGCATGCGCGCCGCGGCTTTCCTTGCGGTTGACGGCGGAATAGATCGAGACCTTTGCCTGGGCGATGAGATTCTCGAGCTCGAGCGCTTCGACAAGATCGCTATTCCAGATCAGCGAGCGATCGTTGACGACGAGCTCGCGGACGGAACCGGCGATGTCGTCGATCCGGCGGCGGCCGTTCTCCAGCGTCTCGGCGGTGCGGAACACCGCGCAATCCTCCTGCATGACCCGCTGCATCGCCAAGCGGATCTCGCCGGTCTTGAGCTTACCCTTGGCGTTGCGAACGCGATCGAATCGCGCCAGCGCCTTGTCGTCGACCGAAGCAGCGAGCGGCTTGTGCGGCTGGCCGGGCTTCACGATTTGCGCCGTCCTGAGCGCCGCGGAGCGGCCGAAGACGACGATGTCGAGTAGAGAGTTGCAGCCGAGCCGGTTGGCGCCATGCACCGAAACGCACGCCGCCTCGCCAATCGCCATCAGCCCCTGCGCGACGCGCTCGGAATCGGTGGGCGTCGGCGCCAACGTTTCGCCATGATAATTGGTCGGGATGCCGCCCATGTTGTAATGCACGGTCGGCAGGATCGGGATCGGCTCCTTGGTCACATCGACGCCGGCGAAAATCTTCGCCGTCTCGGAAATCCCGGGCAGCCGCTCATGCAGCACTTTGGGATCGAGATGCTCGAGATGGAGCAGGATGTGATCCTTCAAGGGACCGCAGCCACGGCCCTCGCGGATCTCGATCGTCATGGCGCGGCTGACGACATCGCGCGAGGCAAGATCCTTGGCCGAGGGCGCGTAGCGCTCCATGAAGCGCTCGCCTTCGGAATTGGTGACATAGCCGCCTTCGCCGCGCGCGCCTTCGGTGATAAGGCAGCCGGCGCCATAGATGCCGGTCGGATGGAATTGGATGAATTCCATATCCTGCAGCGGCAGTCCGGCGCGGAGCACCATCGCGTTGCCGTCGCCGGTGCAGGTATGAGCCGAGGTGCAGGAGAAGTAGGCGCGGCCGTAGCCGCCGGTCGCCATCACCACCATATGCGCGCGGAAGCGATGCAAGGTGCCATCTTCGAGGTTCCAGGCGAGGACACCGCGGCAGGTGCCATCCTCGTCCATCACGAGATCGATCGCGAAATATTCGACGAAGAACTCGGCCTGCGCCTTCAAACATTGCTGATAGAGCGTGTGGATGATGGCGTGGCCGGTGCGGTCGGCCGCCGCATTCGCCCGCCGCGCCATGGCCGCGCTGCCGTAATTCGTCGTGTGTCCGCCGAACGGCCGCTGATAGATGCGGCCGTCTTCGATGCGCGAAAACGGCACGCCGAAATGCTCGAGCTCATAAACCGCGGGAATCGCCTCGCGGCACATATATTCGATCGCATCCTGGTCGCCGAGCCAGTCCGACCCTTTGACGGTGTCGTACATGTGCCAGCGCCACTCGTCATCGCCCATATTGCCGAGCGCAGCGGCAATGCCCCCTTGAGCCGCGACGGTGTGGCTGCGCGTCGGAAAGACCTTGGTGACGCAGGCAGTCTTGAGGCCCGCCGCCGCCATGCCGAGCGTCGCCCGCAGCCCGGCGCCGCCCGCACCAACAACGACGACGTCATAGAGATGTTCGATGACCGGATAGGCTTGCGGCATCCCTCTTATCCCTGAAAAGCGATGCGCAGCACGGCGAAAATCCCGGCCGCCGCGATCGCGAAGGCCACGAGCTTGTTTAGCACGATCGCGGAGATCTTCGTCGCCTCGTTGTGGATGTAGTCCTCGATCACGACCTGGATGCCGAGGCTCATATGATAGAGTCCCGCGATCAGCAGCAGCACGGTGACGATCGCCGGAAATGGCTCGCGCAGCCAGGCGACGACCGTGCTGCGATCGGCGCCGGTCAACGCGACAAGCGCGGCGACGAACCACAGAACGAGCGGGACGAGCGCGACCGCGGTGACGCGCTGCGCCCACCAATGCGCAACGCCCTCCTTGGCCGAGCCCAATCCCAGGGCGCGGCCGAGCGGCGAGCGCAAACGTGTCTCCTCGCTCATCGCTAGCCTCGCACCCAATAGCCTGCGATCCACGCGATGAGCGTCAGCACGATGCTGGCGACGACCACAGTCCAGCCCGAGCGGTAGGTGGTCTTGAGCTCGAAGCCCCAGCCCGCGTCCCAGCACAAATGCCGGATGCCGTTGCAGAGGTGAAAGAAGAGCGACCAACTCCAGCCCAGCAGCAGGAGCCGCCCGATCCAGGAATACCAGAAGCTTTGCGCTGCCGCGAAGGCGTCGGCACCGGCCGCGACGGCAAAGAGCCACCACACCAGCAGCAAGGTCCCGACCGCCAGCGCCAATCCCGTTGCGCGATGCGTGATCGATAGAACGGAAGTGAGTTGCGGCTTGTAGACCTGAATATGCGGCGATAGCGGCCGTTGTGCTTGCGACATCCGGAAGTCTCGGCTTCGATCGCGGGGCAGGCAGGAAGCGGTGTTGATTTAACCCGCAAGGCGGGTCAAGTCAACGCCGAGCCCGCATGCGAGGGTTGCGGTAGCGGCGCGCTCAGCGCGCGTCGCGCTCGGCAATCTCCGCCGCCAAAGCGAGCAAGCGGCGCGCGGCATCGGCATGGAGACGCTCGATCATCTTGCCATCGAGCGTCGCAACGCCATGTCCCGCTTCCTGCGCGGCATCGAAAGCGGCGACGAGGCGCCGCGCCGCCCCGATCTCGCGCGGCTCGGGCGCGAAGGCGGCGTTGGCGATCGCGATCTGGCGCGGATGGATCAGCGTCTTGCCGTCGAAGCCGAGATCGCGCCCCTGGCGGCACTGTGCGGCAAAGCCGTCATCATCGGTGAAATCGGGATAGACCGCATCGAGCGCGCAAAGCCCCGAGGCCCGTGCGGCGATGAGCGCGATGCCGAGCGCGGCGATGAAGGGCAGCCGATCGGGGCGCGGCCGGGCGCCCAGATCCTTCGCCAAATCCTCGGTGCCGATGATGAGGCCGGCGAGCCGCTTCGAAGCACCGGCAATCGCCTCGGCATGCAAAAAGGCGCGGGGCGTCTCCATCATGCACCAAAGCGCGAGCCCGGCGGGCGCACCGGCCGCAGCCAAGGCCGTCTCGCTGTCCCGCGCCTCCCGGGCGTCCTCGACCTTGGGCAGGACCACACCGTCGAGCGGCAGCGTCGCCGCGAAGCGAAGATCCGCATCGTGCCACGGCGTGCCGGCGCCGTTGACGCGCAGCAGACGCTCGCGCCCGCCATAGCCGCCGCGCTTGAGCGCCGCCGCGATCTGCGCGCGCGCTGTCTCTTTGCCGTCGGGCGCGACCGAATCTTCGAGATCGAAGATCAAGCCGTCTGCGGCGAGCTCGCGCGCTTTCTCCATGGCGCGTGCATTGCTGCCAGGCATGAAGAGCACGCTGCGGCGCGGGCGCGGCGCGGCCATCGCAGCCTCTTGCGTCAGAGGGCTTTCTGCGGCGTCTTCTTCGCCGTCTTGCCGCCGGCGAGGTGATCGCGCGCCAGCACCTCGGCGATCTGCACCGCGTTGAGGGCCGCGCCCTTGCGCAAATTGTCGGCGACCACCCAGAGGCTCAGCCCATTGGCGACGGTCGGGTCCTTCCGGATGCGGCTGACATAGACCGGGTCCTCGCCCGCCACCTCGACGGGCGTGACATAGCCCTCATCGGCGCGATGATCGACGACGACGATACCCGGCGCGTCTTTCAGCGCGGCGCGCGCCGCCGCCTCGGTGATCGGACGCTCGAATTCGAGCGTCACCGCCTCGGCATGGCCGATGAACACCGGAACACGCACGCAGGTGGCATGAACCGCGATATCGGGGTCGAGAATCTTGCGCGTCTCGACCGCCATCTTCCACTCTTCCTTGGTCGAGCCGTCATCGAGGAACACATCGATATGCGGCACGACGTTGAACGCGATCTGCTTGGTGAAGTGCTCGGGCTTGGGCGGCTCGTTGACATAGATGCCGCGGGTTTGGGTGAAGAGCTCGTCCATGGCGTCGTGGCCGGCACCCGAGACCGATTGGTAGGTCGCGACGATGACGCGCTTGATCCGCGCCAGATCGTGCAACGGCTTCAGCGCCACCACCATCTGGATGGTGGAGCAATTGGGATTGGCGATGATGCCCTTCTTCTTGTACTGCGCGATCGCCTGCGGATTGACCTCGGGGACGACCAGCGGCACGTCCTTGTCCATGCGGAACTGCGAGGTGTTGTCGATGACGACGGCGCCGGCCTCGGCGGCGCGCGGCGCATGCACGGCGGAGACCTTCGCGCCCGGCGAGAACAGCGCGATGTCGATGCCGTGGAAATCATAGGCCTCGAGATTCTTCACCTTGAGCACGCCGCGCTCGCCGAAGGAAACCTCGCTCCCCGTCGAGCGCGACGAGGCGACGGCATGCACCTCGGACGCTGGAAACTGGCGCTCGTCGAGAACGCTCAGCATTTCGCGCCCGACATTCCCCGTGGCGCCGACGACCGCGACTTTGAACGGCATGGTACTGCTCCTGATGGATGGGCGTTCACTTAATGTACCGGCCAGCGAATGACAAGCCTTTGGCTTTGGTAAAAGCCGTTTTCGCCCGGCCCGGGCAAGCCGCAACTGCCCGCAGGCTGCGCGGATCAGCCCTGCACCCGCGCGCTTGACCGGGCCAGGGACTGGCCCCAGTCTGCCGCGCATATTGGATCCTCCGTCGATCCCCGCACGGGAGAGGCCTTCATGAGCGTCACACCGGTCGAAAAGCGGCGCACCCCCGCCGATCTGCGCGCGCGCAAAGGCGGCGTGCCGATCGTCAGCCTCACCGCCTACACCACCCCCCAGGCGCGCCTCCTCGACCCGCATACCGACCTGCTGCTGGTCGGCGATTCCCTTGGCATGGTGGTCTATGGGCTGAGCAGCACCCTCCCCGTCACCCTCGAGATGATGATCGCCCATGGCGCCGCCGTGGTGCGCGGCGCGAGCCGTGCTTGCGTCATCGTCGATATGCCCTTCGGCTCCTATCAGGAAAGCCCGGCCCAGGCCTTCGCCAATGCCGCGCGCATCTTGGCCGAGACCGGCTGCGCGGGCGTGAAGCTCGAGGGCGGCGTGGTGATGGCGGACACCATCCGCTTTCTTAGCGGGCGCGGCATTCCCGTGCTGGGCCATGTCGGGCTGCAGCCGCAATCGGTGAACGCGCTGGGCGGATTTCATGCGCAAGGCCGCACCGAGGCCGAGGCCGCGCGCCTCATCGCCGACGGCAAGGCGGCGGCGGAAGCGGGCGCTTTCGCCATCGTGGTCGAGGGGACGGCGGAGCCGGTGGCGCGGCGCCTCACCGAATCCGTGCCGGTGCCGACCATCGGGATCGGCGCCTCGCCCGCCTGCGATGGGCAGATTCTCGTGACCGAAGACATACTCGGGACGTTCGATGTGTTCCGCCCGCGCTTCGTCAAGCGCTATGCGGAGCTCGGCGGCGCCATTTCCGCGGCGGTCTCGGCCTATGCCGAGGATGTGCGCGCGCGGCGCTTTCCCGGCCCCGAGCATGTCTATGGCGCGGCGGCTCCCGAGAAGCGCAAGACGCCGACCGCGCGTTGATCCCGCGCGAAGCCTCCGGCGCTTACTGCGCGGGGGCGAAACCCTTGCCGATCATGCAAGTCCGCACGATGTCGTCGCTGCGGGGAACCTCGCTGACGGCGAAGTTCTGGACATGGGTTTCCATCACCCCGGTCCGCTGCCAGTCGCCGCCGCGCGACGCCATGATGTCGGTCATAATGTTGGTGTCGCGCGCGGTCGCCTCGCGCGCGATGCTCTTGCAATCCGACAATTCGCGCTGCGTCACCTGGGGCGAAGTGCCTTCCTTGGTCCAGTCCGGCTGATTGGAGCAGGCGAGGAGCGCCAGCGCGCAGGCCAGCGTCAGGCTTCTTTTCATCGTTCAGCACCCCTTTGGCGCGGCGCGCGACCGCCCGCGGCAAGATTCGGTTAACCACCTCGGTATATAGACTAGCGCCCGATGGCGCCTCCGTCTCGTGCTCATTGTGAGGCGGTTCCTGGAGTTCAACCGCGACATGGTTCGGCGAGTCGTTCTCATTGCTCTCCTGCTCTCGCTGGCGGGATGCAATGCGTGGCAGAACCGCGCCGAATTCGCCGCGCCGCAAAGCCGCTGGCCGGCCAACTACCCCTCGCCCGTCCCGGCGAACGCACCGCCGCCGCCGATCCCGGTGCGGTACTGCTATCGCACCTTGGCGGCGGTCGATTGCTTTGCCGAGGCGCGTCCCGATCGCATCGCCGGCTATACCGGGGTCTATCCAGACCCCGATAGTCTCGGCGCGGCGGCGCCCTATGCCGCCAAGGAACCCGCGGCGCCGGCCCGCTAAAACCGCCCGGCGCGAAAATCGGCGACGGCTTCGAGCAGCTGCTCCTGCGTGTTCATGACGAAGGGCCCATAGCGCGCGACCCTCTCGCCGAGCGGACGCCCCGCGGCGAGAAGCAACCGCGCCGGCGCGTCTTTCGCCCGCAGCATCACTTGTGTCCCCTCGCCCAGCACTGCGAGCGTGCCGCGCGGAACCTCGCGCGGCGGATCGCCGATGAGCGCACCGCCCTCGAACGGATAGGCGAAGGTCTGGTGACCCGCCGGAAGATCGAGCGAGAGCGCCGCCCCGGCGGGCAGCGCGATATCGGCGAGCAGCGGTGCCGTGGCGACGCCGCGGACCGGCCCCTCGACGCTGAGGAGGCTGCCGGCGATCACGCGGATTTGCGCGCCATCCGGGCCTTGGACGACCGGCACGGCGGCGGGATCGAATTCCTGATAGCGCGGCGCGGTCATCTTCTCCGCGGCCGGCAGATTGACCCAGAGCTGAAAGCCCCACATCAGCCCGTCTTCCTGCTCCGGCATCTCCGAATGGACGATGCCGCGGCCCGCAGTCATCCATTGGACGCTGCCCGGCCCCAACAGGCCGCTATGGCCGTGATTGTCGCGATGCCGCATCCGCCCGGCGAGCATATAGGTGACGGTCTCGAAGCCGCGATGCGGGTGATCGGGAAAGCCGCCGATATAGTCGGCGCCCTCTTCGGAACGGAACTCGTCGAGCAGCAGAAAGGGATCGAGCTCGCCAAGCGCTTGGTTGCCGATCAGGCGATTGAGGCGCACCCCTGCGCCATCGCTGGTCGGCTGGCCGCGCGACAGTTTCACCACCGGGCGGATCGCCGCCGCTGCGTCGAGCATGATGTTCTCCGAATGGGTTTGCCGACCGCTGATATGGGGAGCGCGCCAAAGAACATCCACCCGGCGCGCGGCCGGCGCGATGCGCAAGGCGGAGCGGCGGTCTCAGGAGGCTTTGGGCGTCTCGACCAGATCGTCGAGCTTCTCGCGCAGCGTCTTCACCTTGTCGCTCGGCAAAGCGTAAATCCACGGCGAGAGCTGCGCCTTCAACTCCGTTGCCTGCTTTGCGGCATCGCCGCTGCCCGAGACGGCAAAGCGCGCCCAGCTCTTGCCGTCCTTGTCGGCGAGGTCGATATCGACGGTTAGGCCGGAGAAGCTCACGAATTGCGCCTTGGCAACGCCCGAGGAGGGATAGTCGAAGCCCTTGGCCGGGCGCACATCCTCGAGCTGCAAGCCGCCCAGCACGCCGGCCGCATCGTCGAGGATGCTGTCATATTTGAGCTTCTTGTCTTTCGGCATTTCGGCAAGGCGCAGCTTGTCGGCGGGTTTGTCGCGCGTCAGCGTCACTTTGCTGCCATCGGGCTGGGTCAGCACAACGAGCTTCATTTGCGCCGCGGGCAGGTCGAGAAGCTTTTTGTCGAGCCAGTCGGCGGTATTGCCGGCAAGGTCGAGCGTGCCGCGCGCGAGCCATGACTGCGCATTGCCGGGCTTGCGCACATAGACGCCGCCCTCGCCGCCGCCGAGCTGGTCGGCGCGATGCTTGCCGATAATCGCCTCGCCGAGGAGCGAGCCCTTGGTGTCGGCCAAGGTGACGAGGATCGACTTCGAATCCTTGCCCGGGTCTTCGACCTCGAGCCGCGGATAAGACGCCGCCACCGCCGTTTTCGGCTCGAAATAGGTGAGATCGGCGAGGCCCAGCAGCGCCTGGCGCAGCTTGCCGAGATCGGCGGGATAATTGCCGCGTTCCTCGATGGTCCAGGCGGTGCCGTTGCGCGCGATGGTGGTTTTCTGATCGGCGTGATTGATCACCACCTTGCCGAGATCGGCGATGCGCGGGGCGAGCTCAGGCATGACGGGCGTACCCGCGAGCGGGTCCGCTTGCGGACCGCTGCCGCGCGAGACGACGACCGCCGCGATCACGGCCAGAAGCGTAATTCCAAGCAGCCAAGCCAGAGTCTTTCCGCGCATCCCTACCCCCTTACGACGACGCGCGCGCCTGCCGCTTGCGCCGCCGCATGCGCAAGATGCCGAGGCCGATCGCCGCCAGGCCGACAAGGATCGGCACCAGCGCGATATCGAAGAACTCCGTCCAAGCCTGCAGCCGGTCGATGTCCTCGCGCAGCGCGAGCTGCACCTGGCGCAGCTGGCGGCGGATCTGGATCATGTCGGAGCGGAAATTGTCGAGCGTCTTCTCCTGCTCCGCCGCCAGCGCGACGCCCGGGCGCGCGCCCTGCTCGCGCAGCTGCTTGATCTTGTCCTGGGTCTCCTTGAGCTTGGTCTCGAGACCTTTCTCGGTCGCCTGGTAGCGCGCATCCGCGACGCGCTGGATGTTGTTGATGAGCTCGAAAGGCCGTGCCGAGGTGCCGCGGCTCCGGAGGCTGATGAGATCGTCGCCCCCCGCAAGCACATCGATCGCATTGGCGACGAAGTCGCCATTGTTGGCGATCGGGATGGTCACGGTCTGGCCGAAGAAATCTTGGCTCTGCACCCAGAACCGGTCCTCGAGAATGTCGGTGTCCGCAACGAGAACGACGTTGATCGGCTTGGCCGAGGTCTTGATTTCGGGTGCGGCCGGCTTGTCCTTGGCCGGATCGGCCTTCGCATCCGCGGCCGGCTTGGCGTCGCCCGCCTTTGCATCCTCCGCTTTCTTCTCCTTGGGCGGACCGTCGGGGAAAGCGGTCTCGGCCGGGCCCGTCACCTGCGCCGCGAGCACCAGCGGCTTGTTGTCGGGCTTGAAGTCGCGCAGCAAGCCGCCGACATCGGGCATGCCCTGAACCTTCGCAACCGGGATCGCCATCGAATCGGTCGAGGTCGAGATCAGCGGCGTGAAATGCGTCTTGGCATCCTTCAGCGGCTCGAGAATGCCCGCGGACGCCATGTTGATATGCGTCAGGTCGGCGGTGATGAGGTCGTCGCGGTTGAGGTTCGTGCGATCGAGCGACAGCCAGGCGACGTAGTCCATCGCGACGACGTGCTGCGAGGTGCCGGCATTGACGCGGCGCGCAGCGCGGCGGTCGCCTGCGACCATCTTGGGTTCCAGCTCCACGCCCCAGGCCTTGAACAACTTGTCGAGATGACTGTCCAAGGGCGAGCCCGGCGGGTTGAGCTGGCTCGGATGCATTTGCTGCGTTTCCGAGTTGGGATCGACGAAGACCAGCGTCTTGCCGCCCTTCAGCACATATTGGTCGATCGCATAGAGCGTCTTGTCGGTGAGGTGCTGCGGATGGGCGATCATCAGCACATCGACATCCGCCGGGATCGCGTCGATGTCGCTCGAGAGGTCCTTGATGTCGTAGAGCGGCTTGATCTGGTCGATCACCGCATAGGGGATCATCGGCCGGCCCTGCATCGCCGCCATGATATCGCCCTCGAGCGGAAGGTCGGTGATGAGGCCGACCACCGGTTTTTTCGGGAAAGCGAGGCTGTGGACGAGCTTCGTCAGATCGTATTCGAGCAGCCGCTCGCGCTCGGGCTGGAAGAACGGAATGATCTGCTGATCGTCGGTCGAATTGGTGGCGGCGAGGCCGAAATAGACCTGCTCGCCGCCTTGATCGAGCGGTACGCCCTGGAGGCCGAAGGCCACGGCGCGGTCCTCGGTCGCCGAGAAGGGCTCGGGATCGAGCTCCTGGAGCTCGATCTTGCCGTTGGCGGCCGCCGCATATTCCTCGAGCAACTCGCGCACGCGCTGCGCATAGACGCCGTAGGACGGGATCTCCTCGCCGAGCTTTTTCGAATAATAGAATCGCAGCACCAGCGGCTCGCCGATCTTCGCCAACGTCGCCTTGGTGCCGGGCGAGAGCGTGTAGAGCCGGTTCTGGGTGAGATCGATCCGGGTGGTGTCGAGGGTGCGGCCGGCGATGATGTTGACCGCGACGAACAGCACCGCGGCGGAAATCAGCGCGATCGCGGCGGCGGTGCGACGGGAGGGCGGAAAGAGCTTCATCGGCGCCCTCAATCCGCTTTCGTGAGATCGACGATGACGGCGTTGGCGAAGAGGAACAGCGCCATCACCGTGATGAAGAAGGTGGCGTCGCGCAGATCGATCACGCCGCGCAGGATGGCGTTGAAATGGCCGTAGAAGCTGAAGGCGGCAACCGTCTCGGCGACGCCCGGCGGCGCCCAGCCTTCGAGCAGGCCCAGAACCAAGGTCGAGCCGGCAACCGTGAAGAGGAAGCAGACCGCGGCGGTGATGACGAAGGCAATCACCTGGTTCTTGGTCAAGGCCGAGAGCGCCGAGCCGATGGCGAGATAGCCGCCCGCCATCAGGAAGCTGCCGATATAGCTGGCGAGGATGACGCCGTTATCGGGGCTGCCGAGCACATTCGCCGTGATCCAGAACGGAAAGGTCAAGAGCAGCGCGATGCCCGCGAACACCCAGGCGGCGAAGAACTTGCCGAGCACCGCCGCGCCCATCGAGACCGGCAGGGTCAGGAACAGCTCGATCGTGCCGCTTTTCCTCTCCTCGGCCCAAAGCCGCATCGACAGCGCGGGGATGAAGACGAGATAAAGCCAGGGATGAAAGCTGAAGAAGGCGACGAGGTCGTCCTGGCCGCGATCGAAGTAATTGCCGAGGAAGAAGGTGAGCGCGCCGGCCAGCGCGAGGAAGATCACGATGAAGACATAGGCCAAGGGCGTTGCGAAATAGCTCGCGAGCTCACGGCGGAAGATGACATAGGTGCTGCGCATCGCGTTCGGCTCACGCGGCCTTGCTGGTGATGGCGCGGAACACGTCATCGAGACGCCCGCGCTCCACCCGGATGCCGGCAATCGGCCAGCCCGCCGTGCGCACCAGATCGGTCACCTCGGCGACGATGGCGCGGCCGTCGCGCGCAAAGATCATCAAGCCCGATCCTTCGGCGTCATCGACCGGCTCGACCGATTGCACGCTGGGCAGGCGCAAGAGCGCCGTCACCGCGTCGGGCGCATCGCCGGCGATCTTCAGCCGGACGGCGTTGTGATGGCGCGAGCGCGCCTCGAGATCGCCGGGCGTGCCGTCGGCCAAGAGCTTGCCGTGAGCGATGATCGCCGCCCGCGTGCACACCGCATCGACCTCTTCGAGGATATGCGTCGAGATGATGATTGCTTTCGTCGGCGCGAGCTCCGTAATGAGCGTGCGCACCTCGTGCTTTTGATTGGGATCGAGCCCGTCGGTCGGCTCGTCGAGGATGAGCACGTCGGGATCGTGCAGCAGCGCCTGCGCCAAGCCGACGCGGCGCTTGAAGCCCTTCGAGAGCGTGTCGATCGGCTGCGCCAGCACGCTGTCGAGCGCGGTGCGTTTCACCGCGAGATCGATGCGATCCTTGGCGTCGGCGCCGTCGAAGCCGCGGATGCGGGCGATGAAGCGCAGAAAGCCCAAGGGCGTCATGTCTGGATAAGCGGGCGCGCCTTCCGGCAGATAGCCGATATGGCGCTTGGCCGCGATCGGCGCCGCGACGATATCGGCGCCGCAGACGATCGCCGTGCCGCTGGTCGGCGCGAGAAAGCCGGTGATGACTTTCATCGTCGTCGACTTGCCCGCGCCATTGGGCCCGAGGAATCCCAAGACCTCGCCGCGCCGCACCGAGAACGACACGTCGTCGACCGCCGTCACCGGACCGAAACGCCGGGTGAGGTGTCTGACTTCGATCATGGACTCCATCGTGAAGCAGCTGCTCCCTGAATACTTTCTTGTCGCACTGGGCCTGCATCACGCCGTATTTCCACGGCGGAAATCAAGCCCGGGCGCGCCGTTACCGGCTTAATTCGGTGTAATGTTTTGCTTGACAGCCGCCCTCAACCGCCAAGCGCTTTGTCGATTTCCCCGATGATCGCCGCGCTGAGCGGCGCGACGCGCGAGGGCCATGATCCGGCGAGCGCGCCGGCCGGCCCGATGAGATATTTGTGGAAATTCCAGCGCGGCGTGCCGTCTTCGCCGAGCTCCTGCGCGATCCAGCGATAGAAGGGATGAGCGTCCGGCCCGACGATTGTCTCTTTCGCCGCCAGCGGGAAATCGACCGCATAGGTCGCCGCGCAAAACTCTTTGATCTCGGCCTCGCTGCCCGGCTCCTGACCGCCGAAATCGTTGCACGGCACCCCCAATAAAACGAAGCCCTTGTCGCGGTAGCGCCGCCACAGCGTCTCGAGCTCGGCATATTGCGGGGTGAAGCCGCATTCCGACGCGGTGTTGACGATCAACACCGGCTTGCCGCGCCACGCCGCAAGCGGCAGCGCGCCGCCGTCGATGCGGCGAAACGAAAAATCATAGGCGGTCACGGCGCGCTCCGCGCGAAACGCTTGGCGTCTTCGGCCGCATAGGCCGCGACCTTGAAATCGGCGGCTTGCGCCTTTTGCAAGCGCACGACGAGCTCGGCGAGCTTTGCCGCCGGCACGGCGCAGGTCACTTCGTTATTGGGCATGCCGGTGCGCACGCGGCTCAGCATGCATCCGCTCGAGACCGCGACCGCGCCTTCCTCGCGCGCGATCGGGATGATGTGGCATTGCGGCTTGCCTTCAAAGCGCAGCTCGGGCCAGGCGTCATTGACCAGCATGAGCTGCTTGCCGTTGAGGCGCAGGAACACGACATCGGGCGCGAAGGCGGCTTCGGCAAGCGGCCCATAGAGCACGGCGCCGGGCCTTTCCTGGATTGCGGGAATGCGGCTCGCCGCCTCGGCCGTCACCCATTCGCAGGCCAGCAGAGCAGCCACATCGGCGCCCGCCGCCGCCTCGGCGAAGCTCTTGAAGCCATGCGTGAAGCTGCCGACGCTGCAATTGCCGTGATCCTCGGCAATGGTCGCAAAGCTGCGCTCGGTCGCCTTCATCCAGAAAACGCAGCCCGCGGCGACGGCGCCGGTTCGGCCATCGGCAGTCGCGGGCGGCCGCTTCTCCGCCGGGCGCGGCAGGCCTTGGGGCGCTGCCGCCGCGAAGCCGATCGCGATCGGTGCGACGGCGAGACCGAGCAATCGGCGCAGCTCGTGATCGAGCGCGGCGCAGTCTTCGATGCGCATTCCCCCTCCCCTAGCCGTAACGCTGCTCGCTCCAGGGATCGCCGCGATCGTGATAGCCGCGCTCTTCCCAAAAGCCGCGGCGATCCGCGGCGATGAGCTCGATCCGCCGGATCCATTTCGCGCTTTTCCAGAAATAAAGCTTCGGGACGACCGCGCGCACCGGCCCGCCATGCTCGCGCGCCAGCGGCGCGCCCTGCCAGGAATGCGCCAGCAGCGCGTCATCATCGTCGAAATCCGCCAAGGGCAGGTTGGTGGTGTAATCGTCATAGCTGTGAAAGACGATGAAGCGCGCCTCGGGCAGCGGCTTCGCCACAGCGAGAATATGCTTGGCGCTCACCCCGTCCCATTGATTGTCGAAGCGCGACCACGCGGTGACGCAGTGGATGTCGGAGACGTCGCGGAATTGCGGCTGGGCGCGGAACTCGTCCCAGCTCCAATCGATGCTCCTCTCGACCAGCCCGTCGATGACGAGCCGCCATTCTTTTGGCTCGACCTTCGGCACCACGCCGAGATCGAGCACCGGCCAGTCGCGCACGCGATGCTGTCCCGGCGGCAGGCGCTCGCCGCGCGGCGCGGCGCGGCCGGTCAAGAGCCGTCCGTCGCGCGCCCAGCGCTCCTTGCTTTCCACCAGTTTCGGGCGCGTCTGGCTCAGCCGGTCTTCGGGCTTGTCATTCATCGAGGCCTTCCTTGACCAAAGCCTAGCGCAGCGCATGCGGCTTTGCAGCCCCTTAGGGGACGCGCTTTCCGGTTGCGCGCCGCAGGGCGCTCGCCGAGACTGCTTTTGCCCCGATGATTTTCCTCACCCTCCTCAAAGGCATCGCCGTCGGCATCGTGATCGCGCTGCCGGTCGGCCCGGTCGGCGTGCTGTGCGTGCGCCGCTGCCTCTTCGAGGGCGCCGTGATGGGATTCGTCTCCGGCCTCGGCGCGGCCTTCGCGGATGCGACCTTCGGCGCCATCGCGGCGCTCGGCTTGACCGTGCTGCGCGACTGGCTGCTCGACTATCAGGATTGGTTCGGCCTCGCCGGCGGCCTCTTCCTCCTCGGTCTCGGCGTCAAGGCGCTGTTCATCGTCCGCGCCAACGAGCCGGAGCCGCTCGCCGGCGAGGCCATGCTCGGCGCCTTCGCCTCGGCCTATGCGCTGACCATCGCCAATCCAATCACCTTGCTGAGCTTTGCCGCGATCTTCGCCAAGCTCGGCGCCGATGCGGTGACCGGACTCGCCGGCGCGTCGGCCCTGGTCGGCGGCGTGTTCGTCGGCTCGCTGCTGTGGTGGCTCGGCCTCAGCTTCGGCATCGCCGCCTTGCGCAATCTCGCGGGCGAGGTGGTGATGCGGTGGCTCAACCGCATCTCCGGCGCGATCCTCCTCGCCTCGGGCGTCGGCTTGCTTATCCTCGCAACGCGCGGTTTGGTCGGCTAAGGGCGCGGCTTGGCCGAGGCCCGCTCGCCCTTTAAGGTCGCGCCATGAAGGCTCGACTTTTCCTCTTCGCCGCCGCGCTGCTCTTCACCCTCGCGCCCTGCCTCGGCCTGCGCGCGCAAACGCCCGCCCCGGCGGCAGCGACGGCGCCGACCACGCCAACCGCGCAGGAACTGCAGCAGCTCGTTGCGACGCTCAAAGACGACAAAGCCCGCGCGCAGCTCCTCGGCCAGCTTCAGGCGCTGATCGCCGCGCAGAACGTGCAGCAGCACGAGGAGGAGACCTCGCCGCTCTCCTGGTTCGGCGATCTTCCGGCGCAGCTCGACTCGCTCGGCGCCGATGTGCTCTCGGCCGTCCCGGTCTTCGTCGAGGCGCCGCGTTTCGTTGCTTGGATCGAGCGGCAGATCACCGACCCGCAGCATCGCGCCTTCTGGATCGAGGTCTTCTCGAAGCTGGCGCTGATCTTCGGCGCCGGCTTCGTGGCCGGGGCGATCGCGCGCCTCATCCTGCACCCTGCGGCAAAGCGGCTCGCCGCCCCGTCCCATGCCGGGCTCGGCATTCGCCTGTTGATCCTCGCCGCCGCCGCGCTGATCGAGGCGCTTCCCGTGCTGGCCTTCGCCGGGGCTGCCGTGTTCGTGATGCCTTTCACCAAGCCGCATCTCGGCGTCCGCGCGGTCGCCGAGGTGCTGATCACCGCGACGGTGTGGGCGCGCGGTCTTCTCGCCGTCGCGCGCGTCCTGCTGCTCTCGCCGAGCGCCGAAGATCTTTGTCACCTGAGCGACGAGACGCGCCACTATCTCTACATCTGGCTGCGGCGCTTCGTGCATTGGGCGGCCTATGGCTATGCGGTGTCGGCGGGCTCGTGGTGGATCGGCGCGCCCGGCACGATCGACGGCCTGTTGATGCGCATCACCATCCTCGTCCTCGCGATTCTCGCCATCATCTTCATTTTGCAGAATCGCAGCGCGGTGCATGATTGGCTGCGCGGCAATGGCGAGACCGGCGGTAACGGCTGGCGCGTGCTGCGCTACCGCATCGCCGAGACCTGGCACATTCTCGCCATCGTCTATGTGATCGGCACCTTCGGCGTCTATGTGCTGAAGGTCTCGGGCGGGTTCACCTTCCTGCTGCAGGCGACGACGCTGAGCCTTATCGTCGTCGGCGCGGCGCTCGTCTTGGGGCGCCTGCTCGAGCGCGTGCTGCATCGCGGCCTCGCGATCCGCCCCGAGCTCAAGACACGCTTTCCCGCGCTCGAGACGCGCGTCAACCGCTACACCGCGATTCTGCAGATCAGCGGGGTGACGGTCATCTACGCCGCGGCCGCTTTGGCGGTGCTGCAGGCCTGGGGGCTCAACGCCTTCGTCTGGCTCGCCGGCGTTGCGAGCCGCCCCGCGACAGGGAGCCTCTTATCGCTCATCGTCATCCTTATCGGCGGCGTCGTGCTGTGGGAGTTCTTCAACTCGACGATCGAGCGCCGCCTGGCCGGCATCGATCCAGGCCGGCGCTCGCGCGCGCGCACCCTGCTGCCGCTCCTGCGCACCAGCATCCTGATCGTCTTCATCACCATCGCCGGGCTGATGATCCTCTCGCAACTGGGCTTCAATATCGGGCCGCTCCTGGCCGGCGCCGGCATCGCCGGAATCGCAGTGGGGTTCGGTGCGCAAACCCTCGTCAAGGATTTGATCACCGGTTTCTTCATCCTGCTCGAGGATACCTTCGCGGTGGGCGACGTGGTCGATGTCGGCAGCGGGCATTCGGGCCTGGTCGAGGCGATCTCGATGCGCAATTTCCGGCTGCGCGACATGGACGGAACGGTGCATACGGTCCCCTTCAGCACGGTCAACACCGTCAAGAACATGACACGCGACTACGCCTATTTCGTCGCGAGCGTCGAGGTCTCTTACCGCGAAGACACCGACGAGGTGATCGCCGCTCTGGTCGCGGTCGCCGAGGAGATGCGCAAGGACCCGGCTTTCGGCTACCGCATGCTGGAGCCGATCGAGATCATCGGCGTCGATGCGTTCAAAGAATCGTCCGTGGTCATCAAGGTGCGCCTGAAGACGCTGCCGATCCAGCAATGGACAATCGGCCGCGAGTTCAACCGCCGCATGAAAAAGGCGTTCGACAAGGCGGGCATCGAGATGCCGTTTCCGCACCGCACGATCTATTTCGGCGAAGACAAAACGGGCAACGCACCCGCCGCGCATATCCGCGTCGATCCGGCCGCCGAAGGCGATACCAAAGCCAACAAGTGATCGCTGTTACGCCTCGTCCTCGCCGCGCGCGAGCGCCTCGAGCGCGGTGATATCGGGCGTATCGAGCACGCGCCGCGCAATGTCGAGGCCGAAGCCCGCCCGCGCGAGGCTAGCCATGTCCTTCTGGCGCCATTGCGCCCGCAGCGCCGCAGCGCGGTAAGGACCGAGCCGCCGCCGCCGGGCGAGGGCGCAGGCCGCCTGGATCTCGCCGTTGCCGGCCGAGGCGAGCCCTTCGAGCGCCTCCTCGACGAGATCGGGGCCGACGCCCTTCTGCTTGAGCTTCCCGGCGATCCCATAACGCGAGGTGCCGCGGCGCGCGAGGCTCGCGGCGGTCTGAACGGCATAAGCGCGATCGTCCAGCAAGCCGCTCGCGAGATAGCGCGCGATCAAGGCCTCGACGAGCGCCGCGCCCTCGCTTTCCCCGCCCGCCCGCGCGACCTTGCGCAGGAGGATGCGGCGCAGATTGGCGCTCGAGCTCGCAAAGCGGCCGAGATAATAGATCGCCGCGTTCTCGATCTGCTGCGCGGTTAGCGGGCGCGCCGCGCCGCCACCCGATTTCCTCGCCCCTGCCATGTCCTGCCCCGCCTTGCCCCGCAATCCGACCCTGCCTTAAATCTGCCGACCCTTTCGGACGAGGATACGCTATGCACGCCCCGCTCGCCCCGTCGGTGCGCCACTTCGGCGCGGTCAACTGGCAGGGCCTGTGGACCCTCTATCTGCGCGAGGTCCACCGCTTTCTCAAAGTGGCGATGCAGACGGTGTTCGCGCCGGTGGTGACGACGCTGATCTTTCTCGCGATCTTTCTTCTCGCCATGGGCGGACAGTCGCGCCAGATCGGCGGCGTGCCGTTCCTCGAATTCCTCGCGCCCGGTCTCGCCATGATGGCGATCACCCAGAACGCCTTCGCCAACACCACCTCCTCGATCATGATCGCGAAGATGCAGGGCAACATCATCGATCTGCTGATGCCGCCGCTGACGCCCGCCGAATTGACCGCCGGCCTCGCGCTGGGCGGGTTGACGCGCGGCCTCATCGTCGGCGTTGTCGTCACCGCCGCCATGGCGATCTTCATCCCGGTCCATATCGTCTCGCTCTGGGCCGCGCTGTTCTTTGCCGCCGCCGCCTCCCTCCTGCTGTCGGTGCTGGGCGTCATCGGCGGCATCTGGGCCGACAAATTCGATCATCTCGCCGCGGTGACGAATTTCATCGTGACCCCCCTGGCCTTCCTCTCCGGCACATTCTACTCGATCGAGCAATTGCCGCCGCTTTGGCACAAGATCGCGCTGTGCAACCCATTCTTCTACATGATCGACGGGTTTCGCTATGGGCTGACCGGCCAGGCCGAGGCATCGCCCCTTATCGGCGTCCTGATGCTGACCGGCATCAACGCTGCGCTTCTCGGGCTGAGCTATCTGATGGTGGCGCGCGGCTACAAGCTCAAAGCCTAGGCGCGGGTCACCCGCGCCGGGTCAAGCGGTCGATCTCGTCTTTTTCTGCCTTGCTCAGCGTCCAGGACGCCGCGGCGACATTCTGCTCGATCTGCTCGGGCTTGGTCGCGCCGGCGATGACGCTCGGCACCGCGTCATGTGCCAAGAGCCAGCCGAAGGCGAGCTGCAGCAGCGTCTTGCCGCGGTCGGCGCAAAACCGCTCGAGCTTTTCGACGATCGCCCAATTGGCATCGTTGAGTTCGGAACCGCCCCGCCCGCCCGCGGCGAGGCGCGAGCCCGCCGGCGCCGGCGCGTTGCGCTTGTACTTGCCGGTCAAGAGTCCATTCGCCAGCGGGTAATAGGGCAGCAAGCCGAGCCCGTGCCGCTGGATCGCCGGCATCGGGTCGCGCTCGATCCCGCGCGAAAGCAGGCTGTACTCGTCCTGCGCCGTCGCCAGCGGCGTCAGCCCGAGCCGCGAGGCCGCCGCTTGCGCCGCATCGATCTGCGCCGAGGAAAAGCACGAGCAACCGATCTGGCGGACCTTGCCCTCTTTCACCAGCGCATCGAGCGTGCCGAGCGTGTCCTCGATCGGGGTTTGCGGATCGGGCCGATGGATTTGATAGAGATCGATCCAATCCGTGCGCAGACGCTTGAGGCTCGCTTCGATGGCCGAGCGGATATAGGCGGGTGAAGCGCCTTTCATCGTTCCCGCGGCATTCATCGCCATGCCGAATTTGCTGGCGAGCACGATGTCCTTGCGGCGGGCGCCGAGAATCTCTCCGAGCTGCGTCTCGGAGCCGCCGTAATTGCCGTAGCCATAGCCGCCATAAACATCCGCCGTATCGAACAGCGTGACGCCGAGATCGAGCGCCTTGTGGACGACCTTGCGCGTTCCTTCGAGATCGAGCCGGCCGCCAAAATTGTTGCAGCCGATGCCGACCACCGAGACTTTCGGGCCGTTCTTGCCGAGACTACGCCTGTCCAATGGAGTGATCCTTTCCGCCGCCGAGCGATCTATCTAGGGGTTTTGCTGCGACGGGGAAAGCCGTGGGAGATCAGCGCGGCGCGACGAAAGACGGGCGGTCGTTGAGCATCGCCGGATCGAGCCCGGCCGCGATCTGGAACGAGCGCGAAATCTGCTCGAGCTCGGCGCGCGGGATCACCTCCTCGATATGCTTGAACCCCTGCGGCGCGCGCTCTTCCGCGAGCTGCAAGGCGGCTTCCGGCCCGAGATTGCGATTGCGCAAGGTGACATCGTTCATCGTCGGCCGCCGCTTTTGGTCATAGCGATGAAGCGCCTCGATGGGATCGCTCGAGGCCATCAGCTCGGCCGTCAGTATTCGCGCATCGACGATTGCCTGCGAGCCCGCTTGCGAGCCGGTCGGCTGCATCGGATGCGCCGCATCGCCGATCAAGGTGACGCGCGAAAAGCTCCAGCGATCGACCGGGTGGCGGTCGACCAGCGGAAACTCGAAAATCTCCGCCGTGTCGGCGATGAGTTGCGGCAGATCGAGCCAATCGAAGCGCCAATCGCGGAACGCGTCGAAGAAGCGCTCCTTGTCGACCTTGCGGTTCCAATCCTCGCGCGGCGGCGCCGCGGTCGCGACCGTCATCTGCGCGATCCAATTGGTCAGCATCTTGTCCGAACCGTCCGCCGCCGGCCCGATCGGATAGAGCACGGCGCGCTGATGGAAATGGCCGGCGATCGCCATGGTCGCGCCGCCGAGGAAGGGCGCGGCCGGCATCGCCGCGCGCCACAGGATCTGGCCGGCGAAATTGGGCTCGCCCTCGCCGGGATAAAGCTGGCGGCGCACCGCGGAATGAATCCCGTCGGCACCGATGAGGATATCGGCCGCGTCCTCGACCGTCCCGCCGCCGATACGATCCTCGAACCGCGCCGCCACTTTGCCGCCGCGTTCTTCAGAGCGCAGGAAATGATGGCCGGGCCGCAGGCTGTCGGGGCCGAGCCGCTCGCGCACCGCCTCGGCTAGCAGCAGCTGCAGCTTGCCGCGATGGATCGAGTATTGCGGCCAATGGAAGCCGGCGGCGCGGCCGCGCGGCTCGCGCCAGACCGGTTGGCCGAATTTGTTGAAGAAGGCCAGCGCCTGGGTCGCCGTCGCGACGCCCGCGACCCGGTCGCCGAGGCCGAGCTCCGTCAGCTCGCGCACCGCATTGGGCTGGAGATTGATGCCGACGCCCAAGGGCGTCACCGTGCGGACGGATTCATAGACCACGGCCGGGATGCCGACCTGATTGAGGCTCAGCGCCATGGTGAGGCCGCTGATGCCGCCGCCGACGATCATCGCCTTCATGCCGGTCCCGCTCCCTTTACCCCGTGCGCTTCGGCACGGCTGATGGGCAAAGCATAGCAAAACCCAAAACCCGCCGCGATTGACAGCGATGCCGCCGATCAACCATACTTTCCGTTTCCCGCCAAGGGGTTGGGGGTTGAGCGTGCGCACAGAGAGCCGGCATGGCGGCCGTGAGGAGGCCCAGCGACGAGGTTAAGCCCTTGTCGTTCCAGCTTTCCTTTTGACTCTGTCGCGCAGGAGACATTTCGTGATTCCAGCTATTTTGCCGACCTATGCTCGGGCCGATATCAATTTCGAGCGGGGCGAAGGCGCCTATCTCTTCACCGGCGATGGGCGGAAATATCTCGATTTCGGCAGCGGCGTCGCGGTCACGGCGCTGGGCCACGCCCATCCGCATCTGATCGAGGCTCTGACCGCCCAGGCGCAGCGCCTGTGGCACTGCTCCAACCTTTACCGGATCGAGCCGCAAGAGCGCGCCGCCGCGCGCCTCGTCGCCGCGAGCTTTGCCGACACGGTGTTCTTCTGCAATTCGGGCGCCGAGGCGATGGAGGGCGCGATCAAGGTCGCGCGCAAATACCATGCCGAGACCGGGCACCCCGAGCGCTATCGGCTGATCGCCTGCACCGGCTCGTTCCACGGCCGGACGCTGGCGACCCTGGCGGCGGCCGGCAACGAGAAATATCTCCGCGGCTTCGGCCCGCCGGCGCCCGGCTTCGATCACGTCCCTTATGGCGACCTTGCGGCGATGCGCGCGGCGATCGGTTCCGAGACCGCCGGAATCCTGGTCGAGCCGGTCCAGGGCGAGGGCGGGCTTGCCACCGCCTCGCCCGAATATCTCAAGGGCTTGCGCGAGCTCTGCGACACGCATGGCATCCTCCTCGTCATGGACGAGGTGCAGAGCGGCATGGGCCGCACCGGCAGACTCTTCGCCCATGAATGGGCCGGCATCACGCCCGATGTGATGGGCGTCGCCAAGGGCCTCGGCGGCGGCTTCCCGGTCGGCGCGGTGATGGCGACCGAGCGCGCGGCGGTCGGCATGACGCCCGGAACCCATGGCTCGACCTTCGGCGGCAACCTCCTCGCCATGGCCGCGGTCAATGCGGTGCTCGACGTGATGCTGGAGCCCGGCTTTCTCGACCAGGTGAACCGCGTCGCCGGGCTGCTGCGCCAGCGTCTCGAAGGCGTGGTCGGCACCCATCCGCGCATCTTCGCCGAACAGCGCGGCAAAGGCCTCCTCACCGGCCTGCGCTGCCATGTTCCCAACACGGAGATGGTCGAGAAGCTGCGCCATGCCGGGCTCATCACCGTGGCCGCGGGCGAGAACGTCGTCAGGCTGCTGCCGCCGCTCATCATCGATGAGCCGCAGGTCGCGGAGGCAACCCAGGCTCTCGACAAAGTGGCCGGGCAATGGAAACTGTGATCGCCTCGGCGGCCAAATCCATGCCGCGCCACTTCCTCGACCTCGACCGGCTGAGCGGCACCGAGTTGCGGCGCATCCTCGACCAGGCGCTGCACTGGAAGACGACTCTCGACCGCTCGATGCCTTTGAAAGGCAAAATTCTCGCCATGATCTTCGAGAAGCCGTCGACGCGGACGCGGCTCTCCTTCGAAGTGGCGATGAAAAAGCTGGGCGGCGACGTCATCACCCTTTCGGCGAGCGACAGCCAAATCTCACGCGGCGAAACCATCGCCGACACCGCGCGGGTGCTGTCGCGCTATGTCGATGCGGTGATGATCCGGACCAATTCGGCGGCCAAGTTGGAGGAACTTGCGGCCAATGCCACCGTTCCCGTCATCAATGGGCTCACCGATACGAGCCATCCCTGTCAGATCATGGCGGATGTCATGACGCTCGAGGAACATAAGGGGCCGGCCGCCGGCCTGGTCGTTGCCTGGAGCGGCGACGGCAACAATGTGGCGACAAGCTGGATCCATGCCGCGGCGCGGTTCGGCTTCGAGCTGCGGCTCGCCTGTCCCGATCATTTGCGGCCGCCGGCCGCGGTGCTCGCCTGGGCCGAGCGCGAGCAGGCCCGGGTGAGCGTCAGCGCCGATCCGCGCGCGGCGGTGCGCGGCGCCGATTGCGTCGTCACCGACACCTGGGTGTCGATGGGCACCGACCCCAAGCTGTTCCGTCCGGATCTCTTGGCGCCCTACCGCGTCGACGAGGCGCTGATGGCCTGCGCCAAGCGCGATGCGATCTTCATGCATTGCCTGCCGGCCAAGCGCGGCGAGGAGGTGAGCGCTGGCGTGATCGACGGGCCGCAATCCGTGGTCTGGGACGAGGCCGAGAATCGCATGCATGCGCAAAAGGCCATTCTCGCCTGGTGCTTTGCCTGAACTGATGGCTGCGCCGCCCGACGATCTCGTCCAGCCCTTCCAGATCGAGCCCTTCGCGCTGCGCGGCCGGCTGGTGCGGCTGGGACCGTTGCTCGACGAGATTTTGACCCGCCACGCCTATCCCGAGCCGGTTGCGGTGATGCTCGGCGAGGCGATCGCGCTCGCCGTGGCATTGGCCGGCGCGCTCAAATATGACGGCGTCTTCACGCTGCAGACCAAAGGCGACGGGCCGATCAAGATGATGGTCGCCGACGTCACCACGCAAGGCGCGGTGCGCGGCTATGCGCAGGTCGATCGCGCGCGGCTCGCGCGGGCGGCAAGCTCGGGCTCGCCGGTGCCGCGCTATCTCGGCGCAGGATATCTCGCGTTGACGGTCGATCAGGGTGCGCATACCGATCGCTATCAAGGCATCGTCGAGCTGCAAGGCGCGACGCTCGCCGATTGCGTGCATCACTATTTCCGCCAGAGCGAGCAGGTCGAAGCCGCGCTCAAAGTGGCGGTCGCGCAAGTCGCCGATCGCGACGGCGTGCCGCGCTGGCGCGGCGGCGCGATCATGATCCAGCGTTTGCCGCGCGAGAGCTTCACCCTCGAAAGCGATGATGAGGATGAAGGCTGGCGCCGCGCCGCGATTCTGATGAGCTCCTCGACCTCGGCCGAGTTGGTCGATCCACGGCTCGCGCCCGAGGCGCTGCTCTTTCGTCTCTTCCACGAGGACGGGGTGCGGGCGCATGCGCCGCACCGGCTGGCCGCGCAATGCCGCTGCTCGCGCGAGCGGGTCGAGCGGATGCTGCGCGCTTTGCAGCCCGACGAGCTCGCCGACATGAAAATCGATGGGCGCATCACCGTGACCTGCGAATTCTGCAGCACGGTCTACCCCTTCGACGCCGACGCGCTCGATGCGCTGTCGGTCTCTTGAGGCGGTGACAAATTCGGCATCGCGGTTGCGCGAGCCCGCCCGCGCATGCCAGTCTCGTTGCCAGAACAGGGGATGCCATGATCGCTCGTCGTAACGTCCTGCTTGCTGGATTGTGTCTCGGGCTTGCCTCTTGCGGTCCGCCGCCGCCCGGCGAGCGGCAATTCCCCGATATCCGCTTCAGGGGCGAGACGCCGCTCGTGATCCAGGCGACGCGCATCGACATTCGCGGCCTTGAGCCGGCGGGTCCGTTCGATCAGGATTTTCCGGTGCCGCCGCGGCAAGCGATGGAGAATTGGGCGCGCGACCGGCTGCGCGCCAGCGGTCAGGGCAGCCCGGGCCGGTTCACCATTTTGCGGGCGAGCGCCATCGAGAAGAACCTGCCCATCAAGGGCGGATTGACCGGCACCTTCACCGACCAGCAATCGCAGGAATATGACGTCGCGGTCGAAGCGACGCTCGAGATTCTCGACGATCACAATCTTGCGCTGCGCTCGGTGCATGCGAGCGCGATGCTGAACCGCACCGTGCTGCAAAGCGCCTCGCCCAATGATCGCGAAGAGGCGCGCTATGAGTTGGTCAAGCAGCTGATGGCGAGCTTCGATCGACAGATGGAAGCGCAGATCCGCGACAATTTCGGGCTCTATCTCCTGTCGCGGTGACGCCCGGCGCTAAACGTGAGCGAGGGCGTGGCCGTCGAGCGTCCCGATATGGGCGAGGAATTCGCGTCTGGTCGAGGCGTCGGTGCGGAACGCGCCGAGCATGTGCGAGGTGACCATCGACACGCCCGGCTTGTGCACGCCGCGCGTCGTCATGCATTGATGCGCCGCCTCGATCACGACCGCGACGCCTTTCGGCTTCAGCACGGTCGCGAGGGTGTTGGCGATCTGCGCCGTCATCTTCTCCTGGATCTGCAGGCGATGCGCATAGACCTCGACGAGACGCGCCAGCTTCGAGATCCCGACCACCCGCTGGCTCGGCAGATAGGCGATGTGCGCGCGGCCGATGATCGCCGCGATATGATGCTCGCAATGACTCTCGAAGCGGATATCCTTTAAGACGACCATCTCGTCATAGCCGTCGGTCTCTTCGAAGGTGCGCTGCAGCAGGTCGACGGGATCGGTGTCGTAGCCGCTGAAGTATTCCTCATAGGCGCGGACGACGCGCGCCGGCGTGCCGCGCAGGCCTTCGCGTCCGGGATCATCGCCCGCCCAGCGCAGCAGCACGCGAACCGCGTCCTCCGCTTCCTCGCGGCTCGGCCGCTGCCGTTCGATCGGTTTGACGGTCGCCGGCGACCGCACGGACTTCAGCGTCATGTTCGGATGCTCCCAAAGCGATGAATTTAATTGAGGTGCCGCGGCTGATGCGGGCTGTCGAGCGAGAACGCCGGGATGGCGACGGCAAAGCACTCGCCGTCGGGCAGCTCCATGTCATAGCTGCCGACCATGATGCCCGACGGCGTCGGCAGCGGCGTTCCGCTGGTGTATTCGTAGCTTTGGCCCGGCGCCAGAACCGGCTGCTCGCCGACGACGCCCGGCCCGCGCACTTCCTGCATGCGGCCCATCGCATCGGTGATGCGCCAGTGGCGCCGCCGCAGCTGCACCGTCTCCGCGCCGCGATTCTCGATGCGCACGTGATAGGCCCAGACATAACGGTTGTCGGTCGGGGAAGATTGGTCCTCGAGGTAATAGGGCTTCACGGTGACGCGAATCGAACGAGTGGTTTCGGCGTACAAGGCTGTGATCCTCCGTCCCCTCCGGCAACAGGCTATTCTCGCCGGACGAGGCGCGCGGTCAAGTCGTGCGGGCGCCGCCGGCGTTAACCGTCAATTGGCGCCGACATGCCCAATTGCCAAAAGCGCGCGGATTCGCGGGTAAAACGTCTATGTGGCGATCCCGGGGACGGGATCAAGCACGGCGGATTACCATTTCGCCGCGAGCCCCGCCGCGAATGCGTCGCGCCAATTGTCGCCTTTCGGCACGACGCCGTCATGCGCACGGATGGCGCGATGAGATTTGGGATCGAGCGCCGGCGGGTCTCCGCCGCGCTCGACCGCATCGACCGCCTCGAGCAGCAGGCGCCGCATCGTCACGATCGGCCGGTCGGAGGTGCCGAGATTCTCGAGCGACCGATCGACGATCGGGCCCATCCCTTCCTGCACCGCGAAATCCTGCGTGTTGACGCCGACGATGCCGGTGGAGTTCACCGTTTTCTGCATGACGCGGTCGATCATGTAGTCATTGGCGAGGTTGCGCTTCAGCCGGTATGTGCCGGGGATCAGATCCTCCTCGCCGCGCCCGTAATCCGCATCGATGAAGCGGATGAAATCCGGCGTGAACGGCGTCGATCGGTCGTAGCTGTAGGCCCAGTTGTAGACGCAGGTGTGCTCGTCATCGACCGGGACCCAGAGATGGCCGTCGAGGCGCGGAAACTCCGCGCGGCCGCCGACGCGCGCGGTGACATTGCCGCGCATCTGCTGAAACGGCATCACGTAGTGATAGACGCGGACATAGGCGTCCTGCTCGCTCGCTTTGCGCGTCGAGATGTAGGTGTAGCCGTATTCCGTCGTCTCGACATCGATGCGCGGCGCGCCGTCGCGGTTGCGCAGCAGCCGGTTGTCGCCCAAGCGCAAATTGTGCAGGAACGAGGAATGCGCGGTATCGAGCCCGCCTTCGAGCGCCTGGAGATAGTTGCAATCCTCGAAGGTCTTGGTGACGTGGCGATGCGTTGCCGGAACGCGCATCCATTCGTAATCGGGCTTGGCCGGCATCTTGTCGCTCGGCCCGAGATAGGCCCAGACCATGCCGCCGGCCTCGAAGGTCGGATAGGCTTTGATCGTCACGCGCGATTTCATCGGCGAGGTTTCGGGCTCTGACGGCAAGTCGACGCAATGTCCGTCGGCATCGAATTTCCAGCCGTGATAGACGCAGCGCAGTCCGCACTCCTCGTTGCGGCCGAAGAACAGCGGCGCGCGGCGATGCGGGCAATAGGCATCGACGAGGCCGACCCGGCCGTTGCTGTCGCGAAATGCAACGAGGTCCTCGCCGAACATCCGCACCCGTTGCGGCGCGCCGTCCTTCTCGGGAAGCTCTTCCGAGAGCAGCGCCGGCTGCCAATAGCGGCGGAAGAGGTTTCCCGCCGGGGTTCCGGCGCCGACCCTCACCAGCCTTTCGTTCTGCTCGCGCTTCAGCATGCCGCACCTCGGATTGTCTGAGCGGTCGGAGGCTCGGCCGATGTCCGCTCCCCCAGCCTCCCCTCGAAAATACTGGACGGGCCCTTGTTCTGCAATATAGAATTATGTTCCTCTATATGGAACGTGCTATGCGCGCCAAGCTCTCCTCGGTCGCCAACGCCGTCGCCCTGCTCAAGGCCTTCTCCGACGCGCAGTACGAAATGGGCATCACCGCCCTCGCCCAGCGCCTCGGACTCGCCAAGAGCACGGTGCATCGCCTCGCCGCGACCTTGGTCGGGGCGGGCATGCTCGAGCAGAATGCCGAAACCGAAAAATATCGGCTCGGCCTCGCGGCTTTCGAATTGGGCGCGCTGGTGCGGCGCAAGATGGACGTCTCGACCGCGGCGAAATCCTATCTCATGGCGTTGCGCGAGGAGACCGGCGAGACGGTCCATCTCGCCGTCGCCGACGCGTCGGAGATCGTCTACGTCAACTATCTCGAAAGCCAGAACGCCGTGCGCATCAGCTCCGCCATCGGTCTGCGCAAGCCGCTCCACTGCACGGCGGAAGGCAAGGCCGCGCTCGCCGACCGGATCGGCGAAGCGGGCACCTGTCTCGAAACCCTGCGTCTCGAGCGGCGCACGCCGCGAACCATCACCGATCCCGCGATCCTCGCGCGCGAGCTGGCGAATGTGCGCGCTCAGGGCTTTGCGATCGATGACGAGGAAAGCGAGATCGGCATGCGCTGCATCGCCGCGCCGATCCATGACGAGACCGGGCATGTCGCCGCCGCGGTCGGGATCGCCGGCCCGGTTCAGCGCTTGCCGAAAAAGCGGCTGCTGTCCTTCGCGCCGGCGCTGCGGCAAGCGACCGAGGAAATCTCGCGGCGCCTCGGCGGCGGCCGCAGCCAGCGGCAGCGGGCTTAACGCGCGGCGCTTTTCAGCGGCAGCGAGGGAATGACGCTGACATGGATGGCGTCGGGCAAGCCCTCGCCGCCGATCGAGCGGATCGCGAGATCGACCTCGTCCAGCGAGAAGCGGTGCGTCGCCATCAGCTCGACCGGGTAATCGCCCGAAGAGATCATCTCGATCGCCGTTTCGACCGCCTGATAGGAGTGGCCGCGCGCGGCTTTGAGCGTGACGCGCTTGGCGTTCATCTCCGTCGCCGGAAAATTGGCGATGGTGCCGCCATAGGCGAACACCACCGTGCCGGATTTGCGCACGCATTTGAGGCCGTCGGCGAGCGTCTGCGGTCCGCCGGCGACATCGAGAACCGCATCGACGCCTTCGCCGCCCGTCACGTCGCGCACGCGCTGAACCAGGTCCTCGCTCTCGACATCGACGGTGACATGGGCGCCGAAGCGGCGCGCGACCTCGAGGCGGCCCTTATCGCGCGCCAAGCCGCTGACGATGATGCATTTGGCGCCGAGATGCTTTGCCGCCATCACCGCGGCGATCCCCTGCTGGCCCGGACCCTCGATCAAGATCGACTGGCCCATGCGCAAGCCCGCTTCGAACAGCGTCCATTGCACGCCGTTGCTCATCGGGATCGACATCGCCAGGTAATTGGCCGGGACGTTCTCCCGCACGCGGTGGATGACCGAGTGCGGGTGCATATACATGAACTCGCTGTATCCGCCCCAGAGCGAGGGCGCCATCGCGACCGGGGACGAGCCGTAGCGCAGCACGGTGTTGGCCGCGCCGCGCGCCTCGGTCTGCGCGCAGAGCCGGAAATCGCCGGAGCGGCAGAAGGCGCATTGGCCGCAAGGAAGATATTCCTCGAGAACGATGCGATCGCCTTCCTTCAGCCGCCAATTGCGCGCGGCGAGCGCGCCGAGCTGCGCGACGCGCACGACGTTTTCATGCCCCATGATGCGCGGCGTCTTGTTCTGGCGATAGCTGCGCCAGTCGGACCCGCAAATCCCCGCCGCCTCGATCTGGGCGAGCCCCGCATCCGACTCGATCGCCGGGACGCGGAACTCGCGCAGCTCCGTCTTCATGATGTCGGTGCTGACCGCCGCCAGCGTCGTCTTCTCAGCCATGGTGCCATCCCTCAGCGAGGATCGCCGGTGCCGCGCTGTGCGGCGCGGGGAAGAGCAGCAACCCCGGCGACCTTCTGCAAATAAAATAGGAGCTTGCCGCGGCGGCGTCCACGGCAAGGCCGCGACGCCGCCCGGCATCGCCGCAGCATCGGATGTGCAAGGGATTGGTGGAGCCGAGGGGGCACTCCACCGACTTTGAAAACCAAGGAAAACCAAGCCTGCCGGGGCTTGCAGGGGTCAAATGTGTAGCAAGCCCGTGTAGCAAGATCAAGGTAAGTGGTTGAGGCTCGGATGATTTTTCAGCATGTCTCACCGAGAGTCGGAAGTACGGAATAGAGATTTCTCTTCCGCCGCTGCGCCTTTGCCATGCTGACGCCGTCGCGCTCGGATGGGGCCGCAGAGCGCAATAGGAACGCGCTGACGCAATCGCCAGGGGTAGCCGGAGCTTTTTCACCGAGACAGTTCTATTGCGTCCTCGAGGTTCTCTGAACTCCGGTCGAGCTGGTAAGAAGAATGAGAAGAAGAGTAGCCGCCGAGCTGCAGAACGACGACAGCGCGAGACACCGAAGAAAGGAGCCCTTGAGCCGCGAGAACGCAGCCGGACAGTGCGCCCCGCGTGTCTACGCGGAAGCTCCGGAGAGGCTAACCGAATCCCGATCGAACTTACTCAAGAAGAGGGAGCCCCCATTTAGGTTTCCTTCCACTACTACAATTTGCACCGTGGTCAGATGGATCCGGAGGGGAGCACCAACTCCGCAGATGTTTCCTATTTCCCGCAGCGGGAATGGTTCCGCAGAGGGCTCCTTGTTTCTGGATAGGGTCCTGGGCTCCGGAGAGTTTATCCCGCGGCGGCGCTCTTTCTTGCGCCGCCGTTCGATCGGCCCGCCCGAGCCGCGAAGCGGCGAAGGCAGGCCGATCGAATTCTCCAATGTCCGAGTTCTCTTGGTGAAGTCCACCGCCGACGATAGTCTTTAGTATTCTTCAGTAATTTAACTACCGTCTTTAGTATTTCCTTTAGTAATGCACCACATGACGCCAACCCATTGGGCTTGCTGGCATATTTGCCCCCACCCCGCGCACTACCTCGCGCGGCAGGCGGTGCGTTACCAAGCGCGCGCTGACATACCGGATTGGACAGAATATTCGCGGCCTTCTTCGCGGGGTCGGGTCGGATCAAGGGGCTTGTTCCGGAACGTATCTCGGATGATTCGTCGCATCCGTGGCCCTCGAGCGATTGTAACCTCCTAATGCGTGAGTAGTCTCGGCGCGGTGCGCGGCGGCTGCTATACTCCCGAAAGCAAATGGGGCGGCGTTCGCTACCAGGTTTGCGAGCACCTTGTACGAACTAGTTTCTGAATCGGTTGTA
>DATNGG010000017.1:0-4697 GCA_035605975.1 Allostellaceae bacterium
GCTCGCCGCCAACTATGTCGCGCATTGGCGCTTGCTGCCCGATCTGGCGATGGACCTCGTGGTGCCGCCGCTCGCCCATCTGATCGGCGTCGAGTTGGCGGGGCGCACCTTCATCGCACTGACGATGCTCTTGCTCGTCGCTGGCACGATGACGCTTCATCGCGTGCTGCACGGCCGTATTGGCCTCTGGCCTCTATGCTCGCTCCTCTTCGTCTACAACGCAGTGCTCTATTGGGGCTTTCTCAATTGCCTTTTCGGCATGGGCATCGGCCTCTTCCTCTTCACCGCTTGGATCGCGACGCGCGCTTGGCCGACTCTGTGGCGCATTCCGATTTTCGCCGCGGCCGCGAGCGTGCTCTTCTGCCTCCATCTCTTCGCTTTCGGATTTTACGGCCTCCTCGTCGCATCCTATGAGGTCGGGACTGTCTGGCGCGCGCGGCCATTCTCGATCGCCGGCTTTGCCGCGCTTTGCCGCGCGGCGTTGCAATTCGCGCCCGGCCTCCTCTTGTGGTGGGCGAGCCTCGGCAATGGCGGGCCGTCATTGACGCTTTATGGCCCCCTTGCCGCGAAGGCCTATGCCGTCCTGGCGCCGACGACATTTGGGACGCAGCCGCTCCTCTTCGACCGGACGTTGCTTGTGTTCGTCGCTGTGTTTTGGCTGGCCGCGCGGCGCGACCGCTCGCTCAAGCTTGTGCCCGCTATGCAAGCGCCGCTAATCGCGGTGCTGGCGGCGTCTCTGCTGATGCCTCATTGGGTCAGCGGCAGCGCGCTCGCCGATATCCGGCTGCCGGCGATTCTGCCGTTCCTCCTCATCGCCGCCACACGTCTTGACGCACCGAAGCGCCGCCTTGTTGTTCCCTTCGTCGTTGCGGCCGGCGTTTTTCTCGCGCTGCGTGTTTGGACGGTCAGTGAAACCTGGCGCGACTATGACGTGCAATTCGCCGAATTCCGCGCCGCCGCTCAGGCGATTGCGCCCGGCTCGCGGCTGCTCGTCGTTGCCGCACCCTTGCCCGAAACCCGGTCTTCTCTCGCCGGTCTGCCGCGCGTGCTGGCAAGGAGCGCCGACGAGAACTTCACGCATCTGGCGGCGCTTGCCGTCATCGACCGCTCTGCGTTCATTCCCTATCTCTTCACCGGCTGGACCAGCATCGCGCCCACCGCGCGCAATGTCGGGCTCTACGTAAGCTCGGGCTCGCCGCTCACGCCCAACCAGTTGGCTGTCGGCGATGCGGCGTCCGACGTTTTGGGCGAGCCGCCATATTGGCGCGATTGGCGCCAACACTTCGACGATCTGCTGTGGATCGGCTACGGCGAGTCGGCCCCGCCGCAGGAGCCGGACTTGGAACCGGTCGCACGCGGCAGCTTCTTCGCCATCGATCGCATTCGCCGCCGATGAGCACCGCGCCGCTCAAATCCTACGGCCTGTCCTTGGTCGGGTGTGCGATCGCGGCCACGCTGTTGGTCACAGCCTCTTATGCCTATCTGCGGTTCGGCGCCTATCTTGATCATATCGAAGGCGGGGTTGTCGTGAGCGGATGGGAATACGCCGCAAGCGGGACCCCGCTTTATCAGCTCCAGGACGGCGTTCCTCGCTTTGCGACCTATTATGGGCCGCTTGCCTATTTGGTCGAAGACCTCGCGCCGCTTCTCTTTCAGCCCAGCATCGCGGTCAGCAAGCTCGCATCGCTGCTCGCGCTGTTTGCGACGATCGCGATCATGGCGGCGCATTTCCTCGTGCGCAGGCAAAGCCAGGGCGCGTGGGGCGGGCTGTTTTACCTCCTCGCCGGCTGCCTCTTCTTCGTCCCGGTCAGCTTCTGGGTCCGCCCCGATCCGTTCGAGACCTTGCTCGTCGCGGCGGGGGTCGCGCTCGCCGCGAACCCGATCGCGCTCGGCCTGTGCATCGGCCTCGCGGTCAATTTCAAAATCCACGCCTTCATCTATTTCTTTCCGATCCTTGTGGAAAGCTTGGCCGCGCGCCGCTGGCAAAGCCTCGCGATCGTCGCCGCTTCCGCCATGGTGGCCTTCGCGCTGCCGTTCTTGGCGCCGGGACTATCGCTGCACGATTATCTTGCCGGTCTGCTCTCGCAGATTGGCGGTCGGCATCCGAGCCGCGCGGATCTCGCGGCGATCCTTGTTCCGGCGCTCTTGCTCGGCTTGCCGATGGCATATCCGCTGGTAACGCAGAAGCGCGGGGAGCCCGATCGCGTCTATGCGCTTGCCGCCCTCGCGGCTCTCGGGCTGCTTTTCTACCCCGCCGCCTTCCCCGGCGCTGGCCCCTATCATTTTCTACCGCTGGTTCCGGTTCTCGCCGATGCGCTGAGCCGTCTCAAGCCTCCCGCCTGGATCGCCGCCCTCTCCACGATCCCTCTTTTGCTTCTAGGCTTACTTGCTGTGCAAACCGTCCGCCACACCATGGCGGAGCGGGATAGCTGGGCCGTGATTGCCGCCGATGCCCTCGCGCTGGCTCGGCAGGCACCGACATCGTCCGTGCAAATCGGCTATGGCGACAGCCGACAGAGCTACGATATCGCCGAGCTCGGCCGTGCCGAGCTGACGCTCCATGGCTATCCGGCGCAGATCGACGCGCAAATCCTGATGGAGCTCGGCCCCATCGGCATTGACGGCTCGCGCCGCTGGGTCGATTCGCTCGCGCGCTGCGGCACGGAGCGCTGGCTCTTGCCGAAAGGCGAGACGCCCTTCGCGCTGACGAATTTTCTCTATGGCCTCGGCCCCATCTTCGATGCGGATTTCCGGCGCGAATTCCTCGCACATTACCGCTTAACGGCGAGCGATCAATATTTCGACGTTTGGGACTGCGCCGGCCCCGGCAAAACCCTGTCCAGCGCGAACTAACCCGGCTTGCGCGCGGCGCCGACGACCTGCAGTCCGGCGCCGTGCAAGCCCGGCAGGCGCAGCGCCGTCGCATCGAGCCGCGCGGCAAGCCGCGTCAGCGCGCGAATCCCGGGGAGGAAGCGGAAGAAGCGGTTGAATACCAATACGTCGCTGTTCATGAAGATGCAGAATCCCAGGAACCCGTGAGTCGTCCAGCGCTCGCAGGACAGCCCTGCCTCGGCGAGCACCGGAACAGTCTCGCGCCAGAGCAGCGGCCGCTCGGTTTCATGATCGAGCGTCGGCGACAATCGGTATATCACCCAACGCAGCGCGCGCCACGGCAGAAAATCGCTGACCGGCTCGCGAAAATAGAACCAGCCGCCCGGCTTCAGAATGCGCTCCACTTCCGCGAACAATTGCCGCCGCTCGCGCACGTGATGAATGCCGCCGAGCATGATCACGCTATCGAAGGCCGCGTCGGCGAGCGGCAGGCTCGTGGCGTCGCCCTGCACGAAGGCGAATTTCGTCTCCGGGCAGTGTTGCTGCGCCGCCTCGAGCATCGACAGCGACACATCAACGCCGACACCGCATTCGATGCGATCTCCCAAGAGCTGAAACGCCTCGCCGCTGCCGCAGCAGATTTCCGCTGCAACGCCGAGCGGCCGGTTCGCGATGGCGGCAAACAGCGCGCGATCGAGATAGGCCATATATTCTTGCGTATGCGGATAGGCGAGGTTTTCGCCATAGATCTTCGCGATCGCGTCGTAATGCGCCTGCTGCGCGCGCGCATCGGCCGAGCAGAAGCGCTCGGCGAACAGCGGAATTCCGCTCGGCGAAATCGCATAGGACCGGCGCCGATCGCTTGTCCACAAGCGTCCGGATTGCTGGACGAGCGGAAGCCTCGTCTCCGGGCAGCGAAGAAGGGTAAGCGCGCGATCTCGATCCGCGTCGTTCGACGTATCAAAACGGAGCGGCGCGGTCATTTCGCCGCCACCACGAGGATGGAGACGCCGAAGGGCGGCTTGACGAGAGGCGCCGTGAGGATGTCCCAGGCGAAAATCGCCGAAAGCAGGCCGTTCAGCAGCGGCGCGTTGGCTTGCCCGATATTCTTCCATCCCAGGCCAAACGCATCGATCGTCCGCCGCATCAAGAGAGTTGGAAGGAATAGGAGATAGTTGAAATAATAGGCGCGCTGCACGCGGAGCCCGGCGACCGTCAGCTGCTCGGCAAGGGGCTTCAAGCGATAGCGGCGTTTGTGCTGCGCGACACGGTCCTGCGGCCCCCAGAGCAGCTCGAAGGCCGGCACCGTCAGCAGCAGGGCGCCGCCCGGCCGCAACACCCGCGCGATTTCGCGCAAGGCGCCCTCGTCATCCTCAACATGTTCGATGACGTCCGTGGCAAGCACGAGATCGAAGCTGTCATCGGCGAAGGGCATGGCGCAAATATCGCCTTGCTCGACGGGTCCAAAGCCCTTCCCCTCGCAAAATGCGACCGCATCCTCGCTGATGTCGAGACCGGTGATGTTGCGAAATCCAAGCTCGCGCAGCATACGCAGATTAACGCCGGCGCTGGTTCCGGTATCGAGCGCGCAGGCCCGCGCCGTGAGGCCGCCACGCTGGAGCTCGCGCGCGAAGAGCCGCCGGCGGCCGCTGAACCACCAATGCGTCTCCTCGATCGCCGCATCGACGGAATAGACGGAGCGCTCCATCGCGCGCCTCAATCCCCCGACGGCGCGGGCTTGGTGCCGATCGCCGACCACGACATTTCGTTCACCCAGGCAAGCCGCACGTCGCGCAGCCCGGCATCGCGCATCAAGCCCTGCACCCGGTCGCGCGACCAGTAATGCGCGATTTGCGGCAGCATCT
>DATNGG010000018.1:0-14963 GCA_035605975.1 Allostellaceae bacterium
CAGGCGCGGCGCCGCGGCGAGCATGTGCCCGCGCCGGTGACGGTGGTGGTGGAAAACGCCGCCGCGTTTTCGCCTAACCCGCTCGATGCAAACGCGAAATTTGAAAATTGCGAAACGAAGCCGATCGCCGCCGCGCCGCTCATCGACGCGCTTGCCACGCCGCGCGCGGAGGATGACGAAAGCCCCGCCGATGCGGCGTTATGCGCGGGCCTCCTCGGCTTGACACCGGGGCGAGACGCCCCTTAAGGTGCGCCGCCTTCCGGCGCGGGTTTTTCTCAAGCTTTTCGGTGGGTTCGCCCATGGACGAACACGAGAAATCCGATCCGCTGCGGGAATTGGGGGAGCGGCTCGACAAAGCCCGACGGGCGCAACAGCGCCCGGAGCGCGCGGCTCCAAGCGAAGACACGAGTTCGGCGCTGGCCTACGGCCTGCGCGTCGGGCTCGAGCTGGTCGTTGCCATCGTCGTCGCCGTGCTGATCGGCTGGGCGCTGGACAAGTGGCTCGGCACGCGGCCCTGGGGGATGATCGGTTTTTTCTTCCTCGGCGTCGCGGCCGGCATGGTGAATGTCTACCGCACCGTCCGAGGCTTGGGCATGGCGGTGGGGTATCGGCGGGACCGGAAGACCGGGACCGGAGAGAACTGGGACGAGGACGAGGACTGACGTGGCGTTGGAGCTTCATCCGCTCGAGCAATTCAAGACCGCGAAGCTGATCCCGATTCACATCGGCGGGATCGACGCCTCCTTCACCAACGCCTCGCTCTTCATGTGCCTTGCCGTGGTCGTCGCCTCGGCGCTGGTCATCCTCGGCGCGCGGCGGCGCGATCTCGTGCCCGGCCGCTGGCAATCGATCGCCGAGGTGTCCTACGAATTCATCGCCAAGATGATCGACGACAATGTCGGCCATGAGGGACGGCAGTATTTCCCCTTCCTCTTCACCCTCTTCATGTTCGTGCTGTTCGGCAATCTCCTGGGGCTGACGCCCTATGGCTATGTCTTCACCGGGCAGATCATCGTCACCTTTGCGCTCGCGATCGTCGTCTTCATCGGCGTGACGCTGATCGGCATCATCCGCCATGGCTTCCGCTTCCTGAGCTTCTTCGTGCCGCATGGCGTGCCCTTTGTGCTGCTCATTATCCTGGTCCCGATCGAGGTGCTGAGCTATTTCATCCGGCCCTTCACGCTGTCGATCCGGCTCTTCGCCAATATGATGGCCGGCCACACCATGCTCGCGATCTTTGGCGGATTCGTCGCCGTGCTCGGCATCGCCGGCATCCTGCCGCTCTCGGTCGACGTCCTGCTCATCTTCCTCGAATTGCTGGTGGCGGTGCTCCAGGCCTATGTCTTCACCATCCTGAGCTGCCTCTATCTGCGCGACGCCATCCATCTCCACTAAACGCGAAACCTTCTCACATCAGGGGACGACTCCATGGATCTCGCTTCCGCCAAAATGATCGGCGCCGGACTTGCTTGCATTGCGCTGGTCGGCGCCGGCATCGGCATCGGCAACGTGTTCGCGGCCCTCATCAACGCGCTCGCCCGCAACCCCGCGGCGCAGGTGACGCCGTTCGCCTTCCTCGGCTTCGCCCTTGCCGAGGCGACCGGCCTCTTCGGCCTCGCCATCGCCTTCCTCATCCTCTTCGTGTTCTGACCGCCGCGCAGACGGCGCGATGCGCTGCCCCAGGGAGATGATGACGATGTCGCGCGGTTTGGCCGCGGCTCTCGCTCTGCTCGTCGCGACGCCCGCCTTCGCGGCCGAGACCGAGCAGCGCGGCATGCCGCAGCTCGACCTCGCCACCTTTCCGGCACTGCTGATCTGGCTCGGCATCACCTTCGTCGTCCTCTATATCGTGATGGCGAGCGTCGGCCTGCCGCGCGTCGGCGGGATCATCGCCGCGCGCCGGGCGCGCATCGACGGCGATCTCGACAAGGCGGCGCAGATGAAGCGCGAGGCCGAGGCGGTGATCGCCGCCTATGACAAGGCGCTCGCCGAGGCGCGGATGCAGGCGCAGATCACGCTGCGCGAGACTTCGGAGCAATTGAACGCCCGCGCCGCCGAGCGGCAGCGCAAGATCGCCGAGGAGCTGGCGCAGGAGACCGCCGCCGCCGAGCGCCGCATCGATGCGGCCAAGCGCGAGGCGCTCGGCTCGCTGCGCGAGGTGGCGATCGACGTGACCCGCGCCGCGGCCCAGAAGCTGACCGGCGCCGAGCTCGATGCGGCGCGCGCCGCGGCCGCGGTCGACCAGGCGATGCGGGAGCGCGGCTGATGCCCGAGTTTATGGTGGAAGCCGAATTCTGGGTCCTCATCGCCTTCCTCATCGCGATCGCTTATCTCATCTACAAGACCCGAACCATCGTCACCGGCTCGCTCGATACGCGCGCGGCGAAGATCAAGGCCGAGCTCGACGAGGCGCAGCGGCTGCGCGAGGAAGCGCAAGCGACGCTCGCCGATTATCAGCGAAAGCAGCGCGATGCCCTGAAAGAGGCCGAGGCGATCGTCGCGCAAGCCAAGGCCGAGGCCGAACGCGCGGCCGCGCAAGGCGCGCGCGACCTCGACGCCGCGATCGAGCGGCGCAAGCACCTCGCGGTCGAGAAGATCGCCTTGACCGAAGCGAAAGCGCTCGCCGAGGTGCGCAACCTCGCGGTCGATCTGGCGATCGCGGCGCTTAAGCGCGCCTTCGCCGAGGATCTCGACGCGGCGCGGCGCGGCGCCCTCATCGACGAGGCGATCGCGGCCCTGCCGCCGACGCTGCACTGAGCTGCGCCTTTTTTCCTTCCGTCATGCCCGGACTTGTTCCACGGCTGTCCGGTTGAGGTTTTTCTGCAACGAAAACGATTCCCTCTGCGGCGTTCGCATCTTTCAGTCGTCATACCCGGGCCGGTCCTGAGCGCAGCGAGGGACCGAGTCCCGGGTATCCATGGGTTCCTTGCTCCAGAAAAACGCGTGGATGCGCGGACCAAGTCCGCGCATGACGATGAAGCAGAGTCTTGGATAAAAGTTCTGCAACCCGTTTTGCTCAACCGGACAGCCGTGGGACGGGCCCGGCCATGACGGGAATGAAGTAAGGTCTCTTACCGCAGCGCCTCGTCCGGCGCGAGCATCTCGAGACCGAGACCTTGCGCGACGGCCGCATGGGTGACGCGACCCTGGGCGATGTTGAGCCCGGCGCGCAGATGCGGATCGTCGCCCAGCGCCTTGCGCCAGCCCTTTTGCGCGAGCGCCAGCGAGAACGGCAAGGTCGCGTTGTTGAGCGCGAAGGTCGAGGTGCGCGCGACCGCGCCGGGCATGTTGGTGACGCAGTAATGAATGACGCCCTCTTCGACATAGGTCGGGTCGGCATGGGTGGTCGGCCGGCTGGTCTCGAAGCAGCCGCCCTGATCGATCGAGATATCGACCAGCACCGAGCCCGGGCGCATGCCCTTGACCATCTCGCGCGTGACGAGCTTGGGTGCGGCGCCGCCCGGCACCAGCACCGCGCCGATGACGAGATCGGCAGAGAGGACCTCGCGCTCGACATTCTCCATCGTCGCAAAAAGCGTGTGGAGCTGCGAGCCGAATTGCAGATCGAGCTCGTAAAGCCGCGGCAGGGATTTGTCGATGACTGAGACATAGGCCTCCATCCCCATGGCGACGCGCGCGGCATTGGTGCCGGCAACGCCGCCGCCGAGGATGACGATCTTCGCCGCGGCGACGCCCGGCACGCCGCCCAGGAGAATACCGGCGCCGCCCTGCTCCTTCTCGAGGCAATGCGCCCCGACCTGCACCGCCATGCGGCCGGCGACCTCGCTCATCGGCGCCAAGAGCGGCAGCCCGCCCTTCGCGTCGGTCACCGTCTCATAGGCGACGCACACCGCGCCCGAGCGCATCAAGCCCTCGGTCTGCTGGCGGTCGGCGGCGAGATGGAGATAGGTGAAGAGCACCTGGCCCGGGCGCAGCAGCGCGATCTCGCGCGGCTGCGGCTCCTTCACCTTGATGACGAGCTCGGCCGCGGCAAAGACCTCGCCCGCCGCTCCGGCAATGCGCGCGCCGGCCTTGCGGTAAGCCTCGTCGCCGAAGCCGATGCCCGCGCCGGCGCCGCTCTCGACCAGCACCGCGTGGCCGTGATGAACGAGCTCGCGCACGCTGCCCGGCACGAGTCCGACGCGATACTCATGGGTTTTGATTTCCTTCGGCACGCCGATCAGCATGTCTTCAGCACCTCTGACAAAGTTCCGAACATCGCATCGATTTGCGGTTTCTCGACAATCAAGGGCGGCGACAGCGCCAAGATATCCGCGGTCTGGCGGATGAGCAGGCCGCGCTCGAAGCATTTGACGAAGGCGTCGAAGGCGCGCGCGCCCGGCTTGCCCGCGACCGGCGCAAGCTCGATCCCAGCGACGAGGCCGAGATTGCGGATGTCGATGACATTGGGCAGGCCTTTGAGGCTGTGCGCGGCGTCTTCCCAATAGGGCGCGAGCGCCGCAGCACGCGGGAAGAGATCCTCGTCCCGATAGATGTCGAGCGTCGCGAGCGCCGCGGCGGCAGCGAGCGGATGGCCCGAATAGGTATAGCCATGCGCGAACTCGATCGCGCTCTCGGGACCCTGCATGAAGGCGTCGTAGATGGGCTTGCGCACCGCGACGCCGCCCATCGGCACCGCGCCGTTGGTCACGCCCTTGGCGAAGCAGATCATGTCGGGAAGGACGCCGAAGAACTCAGCGGCGAAGCCCATACCCAGCCGGCCGAAGCCGGTGATCACCTCGTCGAAAATCAACAATAAATTGTTCTGGTCACAGATGGCTTTGAGCCGCTCAAGATAGCCCTTGGGCGGAACGAGAACGCCGGTCGAACCCGCCATGGGTTCGACGATCACGGCGGCGATGGTCGAGGGGTCATGCAGCGCGATGATGTGCTCGAGCGCATCGGCGAGCTCCGCACCCCAGTCCGGTTGACCGCGCGAGAAAGCCTGGCGTGCGAGATCGAAAGTATGCGGCAGGTGATCGACGCCCGGGATGCCGGCATAGAGCTTGCGGTTCGCCGCTATGCCGCCAACCGATACGCCGCCGAAACCAACGCCGTGATAGCCGCGCTCGCGCCCGATCAGCCGCGTGCGCCCGCCTTCGCCGCGCATGCGATGATAGGCGAGCGCGATCTTGAGCGCGGTGTCGACCGCTTCGGAACCGGAATTGCCGAAGAAGACGTGATCGAGATCACCGGGCATGAGCGCGGCGATGCGCGAGGCCGCCTCGAACGCGGCGGGATGGCCCATCTGAAACGTCGGCGCGTAATCGAGCGTCAGAACTTGGCGATGCACCGCCTCCGCGATCTCGCGGCGTCCATGGCCGGCATTGACGCACCACAATCCCGCGGTGCCGTCGAGAATGCGCCGGCCGTCGCTGCTGCGATAATACATGCCCTCGGCCGATTCCAGCAGGCGCGGCTGCGCCTTGAACTGGCGGTTCGCGGTGAAGGGCATCCAATAACACTCGAAACTGTTTCGCTTCGGCGCGTCGCTCATGGCGTTCTCGCCCGCAAATCCTGAAATGGAGGCGAGCGTAGCACGCCGTGCGCGGCGCTTGCGATGATGCTTCGGCGCGGCTGAGCCGCTCGGGCTGGACAAGATAAAAGAAGCATGATCACATGTGGGCGATGGGACCGGCGAACAGAGATGCTACCATGAATCAGGGAGTCCGCTTTTCGGATCTCATGTCGCGGCTGGCCGTCACGGCGCTGGCCGTGGTGTTGGCGATCGCGATCGAAGGGCTGCTCGAATCGGCGAAGGTCTCCGCGCCCTATCTCGTCTTCCTTCCCATCATCACCGGCGTATGCGCCATCAGCGGCTTCGCCATGGGTCTTTGCGCGATTTTCTTCAGCACGCTGGGCCTGGTTTATTTCTTCATTCCGCCCGACGGATTCGATCTGCCGAACTCGGCGGATTTCATGCATCTCTGCGTGTTCATCACCGTGGCGTTCTTCGGCTGCTGGATCATCGACGGGCTGAAGCGCACGAATGACGAGCTGTCGCGCGACAATTTCGTGCTCGGCTGCAAAGTCTCGATTCTGATGAGCCGCAAGAAGTCGCGCTGATGGATCGGCGGAAGCCTGCTTCTCTCATCGCCCCGTTCTGCATCGATCGCGCGGAGACCGCCTCGGCCGAATGAGGCGCCGCGCTCTGCTGTTTGCGCCGCTCTCCCTCGCCCTTATGGGCCGGGCGCGGGCCAAGGATTTCACCGCCGGATCGATTCACATCATCCATCCTTGGGCGGCGCCCTCGGCGACCGAGGCCGCCGCGATGTTCGTCGAGCTGCGCAATGACGGTCCGCGGCCCGATCGCTTGATCGCCGCGGCGACGCCTGTCGCCGGCGCGGTGATCTTTCGCGACCGCGACGGCACGGCACTCGACTATTACGAGCTGCTGCCGCGCCGGCCCGTCCGTCTCCGCCCGGGGCGGCGCTATATCGCGCTGCGCGACCTGAAGCGCCCGCTGGCCCTGGATGACGGGTTTCCTTTAACTTTCCGCTTCGCCGAAGCCGGCAGCATCACCGTTGCCGTCACCGTCGAGGCCGGGCCCGAGGACGAGAGCGGTTGAGGCTTTCTCCGGATGAGCGAATGAATGGTGCGTTTACCATTGGCAACGCCGATTTGCATCGCTCGCATCTTGCATTGCCGCGCGCGGTATTCTAATTTTGTCGCAGCGGCGCTTCGCCGCCATTCCCTGATCGACACCAAGGCCCCGGCACTCACATGGACAGCGCAACCATCCTGATGTCAGCAGGAGCGCTTTGCATGGTGGGCGGAGCCTTGATCGCCGCGCTTCGCCTGTGCTTCACCCGGCCGATCGGCAATGTCCGAATGGGTATTCCGATGACGCTCGCCCAATGGCGGCTTCACACCGCCTCGCCCGGCATTGCGCTGGCCGGCTTCGGGCTCATCCTCATCGTCATCACCATCATCACGACTGAGCCCGGCTAGAAGCGCGCGAGCAGCGCCGCGACGCGCTCGGCAATCGCCAGCGAGGCGGTGATCCCGGGCGATTCGATGCCGAAGAGATTGACGAGACCCGGCACGCCGTGGCTGTCGGGCCCGGCGATCGTGAAATCCGCCGCCGCCTCCTTGGGGCCGCTGATCTTCGGGCGGATGCCGGCATAGCCCGGCTGCAGCGCATCATCGGGCAAAGCCGGCCAATAGCTGCGGATCGCCGCATAGAATTTGTCGCCGCGGCGCCGATCGACGGTGTAGTCGATCCCCTCGATCCACTCCGTATCGGGACCGAAACGCGCGCCGCCATTCATGTCGAGCGTCAAATGGACGCCGAGTCCGGCATGCTCCGGCACCGGATAAACCAGCCGCCGGAACGGCGCGCGCCCGCTCAAGGTGAAATAGACGCCGCGGCAGAAATAGTCGCGCGGGATCGCCGCGGCGGGAATGCCGGCGATGCGGCGCGCGAGCGCGGGCGCGTAAAGGCCGGCGCTGTTGACGAGGAGCTTTGCTTCGAGGGTCATCGACTCGTCGCCGCCGATTTGCAGCATGAAACCATTTTCCGTGACGCGGCCTTCGAGGAGCGGCGCGCGCAGCGCGACGGTGGCGCCCTTCGCCTCGGCATCGCCTTGATAAGCGAGCATCAGCGCATGCGTGTCGATGATGCCGGTCGAGGGCGAGTGGAACGCGGCAACGCAGGCAAGCTCGGGCTCCATCGCCATCGCCTCCTTGCTGTCGAGCCATTGCAGGTCGTCAACGCCATTCGCCGCCGCATGCGCGGCGACTTTGCGCAGCACCGGGATTTCCTCTTCGCTCACCGCTACGACGAGCTTGCCGAGCCGCTTGTGCGGCACGCCGTGCTCGGCGCAATAGGCATAGAGCGCCTTGCGGCCCTCGACGCAAAGCCGCGCCTTCAGACTCTCTTTCGGATAATAGAGCCCGGCATGGATCACCTCGCTGTTGCGCGAGGACGTGTCCTGGCCGAGCCAGCGCTCTTTCTCGATAAGGAGAACCTCGCGGCCGGCGCGGGCTAAAGCCCGCGCCACCGCCAAACCGATGATGCCGCCGCCGACGATGACGCATTCGACGGCGGCGCTCATCAGGTCCTTTCCAGAATCTCCAGGCCGCGAACGCGATCGATCAAGAAGATCAAGCCGCGATCGTCCTGATAGACGTCGTTGCTCTGGCAGCGCTTGGCGCCCGGCGCCGGGTCGGGCATGTAATGCGCCACCTCGCGCGGGAAATGCGGATGCGAGATGTCGATGATCCGCAAGCCCTGCGCGAACCAGGCGAACGGCACTTCGGTGCCGCGGATTTTTTCGACCGGCTGATGGCAGCCGGAATTGTTCGCGTGGTTGCCGTGATCGAGGCCCTCGACCTGATAGGTGCCGACCGGGACCGGCCGTTCCTCGGCGGTGATATCGACCATCCACATGAAGGCCGGCAAGGCGGTCTCCGGCCGCTGCACATCCTCATCGGCGACGATCGCAAATTTGCGGCCGAAGATATCGAAGGGGATGCGCACGCAGGAATGCGTCGGGCAGGCGAAGGGCGGGCTCCAATCGAGGCCCGAGACGCGTTTCGGCTTCGACATGTCGTCGATGTTGAGGATGTGGAATCCGCCTTGCCAATAGCTCGTATAGAGGCGATTGCCCTGCCGCAGCGGGTGATGGCAGCGATGATCGGTGCCTTTCCACGTCGGCGTCTCGCCGCCGGCGGTCCACTGCCCGGGCTCCCACCAGCGCCCGACCTCTTCCGGCTTTTCCGGATTCTTGAGGTCGAGGATCATGACGATGTTGCCGCGATAGCCCTCGACCGTCGGCGAGATATAGGCGTAGCGGCCGTCGAAATCGTAGCGATGGACGCCGTGGCCGTGGGTCTCCCAATTGATGATCTTGCGCGGCTTCAGCGGATTGCTGACATCGTAGATGCCGAGCCCGCCCTTGAAGTCCGAGGGCGGCGAGGCCGGACCGCCGGAGGGATTGGGATCGACCTCGTGGTTGGTGACCAGCAGCCCGTTGACCGCCCGCGCCTTGTGCGAGTGGGTGCCGGGTGGCATCTCGTAATAGGCAATTTGCTTCGGATTCTTGGGGTCGCGCACATCGACGATGCTGGTGCCCGAAGGCGAGTGGATGTGCCCGATATAGGCAAAGCCGTTATCAACATAGACCTGGCCGCCGCCATAACAGTCATAGAACCCGACTCGCTTAACGCCTCTTGCTGAAACCATCTTTATTCCCTCCCTTCGAAACGCCCGATCCTACTGCAAATTGCGATTTCGCCAAGCCTTCCCCGAGGCCGGGATGCGCCCCCTCCGCCACGGCTGAGGCGAAGCGCCCGATTGACTTTCGCCGCGCCATAGGGAGGCTAGCGGCCATGACAGACGCCTCGATTGCGGCAGACCGGACTGCGCGGCTTTGGCGCGAGGACGAGCCGGGCCCGGTGCGCTCCGGCAGCGAACGGCACAAGACCATGTTCTGCCGGATGCTGCTCGACACCTTCAATCCCTACAAGCCGGCGGTGATCGACTGGCCGAAGCTTGACGACGAGGCGCGCGAGCGCCTCGTCAGCCTGCCGATCTGGGACATCGCCGTCCAGACCGAGGGCAAGGCGAAGCTGCGCGTCTTGAGCTATGGCGAGACCATCGCCGACCCGCTGCTGCGCGAGGCGATCGCGCTCAACGGCTTCGAGGAAGGGCGACACAAGGACGTGCTCGCCAATATGGTCGCGGCCTATGGCATCAAGCTCGCGCCCGAGCCGCCTTATTTGAAGCCGCGCGATCCCGAATGGGCCTTCATGGTCACGGGCTTCAGCGAGTGCATCGACAGCTTCTTCGCCTTCGGCCTCTTCGAGGTAGCGAAGCGCTCGGGCTATTTCCCGCCCGAGCTGGTCGACACCTTCGAGCCGGTGATGCAGGAGGAAGGCCGCCACATCCTGTTCTTCGTCAACTGGCTCGCCTGGCACCGACGCAACCTGCCGTGGTGGCGACGGCCCTGGTTCCGCCTGAAGACGCTCGCGGTTTGGGCCTTTCTCGTTTGGGAGCGGATCGGCATCGCCCGCGGCCTCGGCGGCGCGCCCGACGCGGACAACAATTTTACCGTCACCGGCAGCAAATCGGTCGGCGTCGATATCGACGCCGCGGCGCTGATGGATATCTGCCTTACCGAGAACGAGCGCCGCCTCGGCGGCTACGACAAGCGCCTGAAGCGGCCGAAAACGGTGCCGCGCCTCGTGCGCTTCGCCCGGCTATTCCTGCGGCGCAAGCCCAGCGTCGCGATCGGCTCGGAAACGCATAAGGAAATTTTCTGCAAGCACTTCCACGACACTTATCAGGACTACGATCCCGAGACCCTGCCCTGGCCCGAGCTCGACGAGGCGGCGGCGCAGCGGCTGCGCGCCGTGCCGTTCTGGCAGGAGGTGCTGCACACCGAGCGCCGCGCCGGCGCGATCGTCGCGGCGTTCACGGAGACCATCGACGATCCGGTGCTGAAGAAGGCCGTCGCCCTGCAAGGCTTCGAGGAGGCGCGCCACGCCGATCTCATCCGGGTGATGATCAAGCGCTACGGCATCGACGCCACCGAGACGCCGCTCGAGCCGCTGCCCGCCGATATCGAGACCGGCTTCAAGGATTTCGGCTATGGCGAATGCGTCGATTCCTTCCTGGGCTTCGGTGTCTTCAAGATCGCGCGCGAGGCGGGCTTCCTGCCCGAATCGATGTTCCAGATTTTCGACCGGCTGATGTATGAGGAGACGCGTCACATCGTCTTCTTCATCAACTGGATGGCCTATCGCCAGGCGCAGAAGCGGCGCGGCCGCGTCTGGTGGCGCGCCGCCGCCTCGCTGCGCTTTTACACCCGCGCCTTGAAGCGCCTCGTCGGAACCGCGCGGCGCGGCGCCAAGCTCAATGACGGCAAGGACTTCTCAGCGACCCAGGCGAGCATGTTCCTCGAAGGCTTCACCTTCCGGCGCTTCCTCGAAGACTGCTACAACGAGAATCGCCGCCGCATGAAGGAATTCGATGCCGAGCTGCTGCGCCCGAGCTTCCTGCCGGCGCTGGCCGATGCCGCGCTGACCAGCCTCAGGATGTGGAATTTCCGCAGACGCCGCGCCGGCGAGACCGCCTGAGCCTGGCGCAAGCACCGCCTTTGCTTCTGCCCAGCCGATGAAGCTCGCCACCATCATCGTCACCATCCTGGGTCTTCTCCTCGGCACCGCGATCGTCGGCTATTTCGGTTTCGGCGCGGTCGCGACGGCGCTCGGGGCGATCGGCTGGGGCGGCTTCCTCATCATCTGCATCTATCATGTCGTGCTGATGACGATGCTCGGCTTGGCCTGGTTCGTCATCGTTCCGCCGGCGCAGCGCCGGCTGCGTCCCTATCTCTGGGGACGGGTGGTGCGCGATTCGGGCTCCGAGGTTCTCCCCCTCTCGCAGGTCGGCGGCTTCGTCATGGGCGCACGAGCGGCGAGCCTGCTCGGCCCGTCGATGACGCTCGCCTCGGCCTCGACCATCGTCGATGTGACGGTCGAGATGATGGCACAACTCGGCTACACGGCCGTCGGGCTCGCATTGCTGGCGCGGCTGCATCCCGAGGACAGCCTCATCTATCCGGTCGCTATCGGCATCGCCATCGGCATTGTCGCGGTTTTGGGCTTCGTGCTGCTGCAGCGCCGGGGCGCCGCTTTCGTCGAGCGGATCGGCGAGCGCCTCGCGGCGAGCTGGCTGCCGGGCGCGGCGGCCCGCGCCAAGCCGTTCCAGCGCGCGCTCGACGACATCTATTCCCGGCGCGGCGCGCTGGCCCTCGGCTTCGTCATCCATCTCGTGGGCTGGATCGCCAACGCGGTCGAGGCATGGCTTGCCTTGCGCTTCATGGGCGTCGGTCTCGACATCGCCGCGGTGCTGGCGATCGAAAGCCTGCTCTATGCCATTCGCAGCGTCGCCTTCGCCGTGCCCAATGCCGTCGGCGTGCAGGAAGGCGCCTATGTGATGCTGGGCGGGCTGTTCGGCCTTCCGCCGGACGTGGCGCTGGCCTTGTCGCTCCTGAAGCGCGGCCGCGACCTGACGATCGGCATTCCGGCACTGCTCGCCTGGCAAGCGATCGAGAGCGGCGCACTGTTTCGCCGCCGCGACGCGGCGCCGCTGCCGATCGACCGCGATAGCGGGCCGACGCCGTGACCGCCGGCCCGATCGCGGCGCCGCGCGAATCAGGCTGGTTCGCCGCCGCCTATCCCTATCTCCTGCTCGCGCTTTGCATGCTGTTCTGGTCGGGGAATTGGATCCTTGGCCGCGCGATGCGCGAGACCATGCCGCCCATCGCTCTCGCCTTTTGGCGCTGGGCGGTCGCGGCGCTGGTGATCGCGCCGTTCGCGCTGCCGCGGCTGCGCGGCAAAGCCGCGCTGCTGCGCCGCTCCTGGCCGTTGCTGTTCGGCCTCGCCATCACTGGGGGCGCCTTCTATCAGGTCGCGGTCTATTTCGGACTGCGCCACACCGAGACGGTCAATGCCGTGCTGCTCAACGCCGCATCACCGCTCTGCATCCTGCTCGTAAGCTGGCTCGTCGATGGCGAGCGCGCGACGGCGCGCCAATTTCTCGGCATGGGGATTTCGATCGCCGGTGTGCTCGCCATCATGACGCGCGGCGACTGGGCGCAATTGGCGGCGCTGCGCTTCAGCATCGGCGATCTCGCGATTCTCGCAGTGATGCCGCTCTGGGCGTTCTATACGGTGATGCTGCGCCGCCGCCCGCCCGAGATGGACAATATCGAGCTGATCTTCCTCGTGAGCGTGTTCGGCGTCGCGGCGCTGGCGCCGGCCTATCTCGCCGAGAGTCTTTATATCCAGGCGGTGCCGCTCACCTGGGCGACAGTCGCAACCTCGCTCTATACCGGCTCTTTCGCCTCGGTCGGCGCTTATTTGTGCTGGAACATCGGCGCCGAGCGCGTCGGACCGAACCGCGCCGGCATGACGACCTATCTGCTGCCGGTCTTCGCCACCATTCTCGCGGTGATGATCCTTGGCGAGCACCTCTATCTCTTCCACGCTGTCGGCATCGCCACCATCGTGTTCGGCATATGGCTGGCAACCAGCCGCCGCGCGACCGCCGCCGGCGCTTAACGCGCGGCGCGCCCCCGCACCATCTGCGTTGCCGCATCGAGCACGCGCTCGACTGCGGGACGGCGATAATCCCAGACCGGATCGGGATCGGGCGGGTTCACCACCATCGCCGCATTGGCCTCGAACAGCAGCACGCGTCCATCGGCCGCGAGCGCGAAATCGATGCCGGCGTAGTCGAGCCCCAGCGCTTGCGACACGCGTCGGAGCGCCGCCAGCGCGCGATCGCCCAAGACGGCGGGCATGTCCTCGAGAAAGCGCCGCTCTTCGGCGCGATGCGCCGCGCTCGCGGCCATGTCGGCGGTGAAATAATGCACTTTCCAATCCGCCGAGACCGCGAGATGCAGCGGATAAAGCGCGCCGTCGATCATCATCACGCGGTATTTGCGCGCGAGCCCATCGGCCCCGCGCGCATCGAGATACGCGATCGCGAGAATCTCCTCGCCGGGCAGGCCGGCGAGCGCGGCGGCGAGCGCCTCCCGCCGCTCGACCTTCACGAAGTGCCTGCCGGTGTGAAAACCGGGCGCGCGCAAGAGCAGGGGAAAGCCGAAATGGGTCGTCGCCAAAAGCGCCGGCCGCGACAAGCTCTCGACCGCCGGCACGACAAGGCCGGGAATATTGGCGAGGCGGCGCGCAGTGGCGGCACGGCCGGTCGAGCTGACGGCGGCGGGCGGATTGATCACCGGCGCCGCGCTGCGCCGGGCGATCGCCTCGGCATGCGCCAAAGCCTCGCCGCAACGATCCGCATCGCCGATCGCGTTGAAGAGGATGTCATGCGGCGGCAAGGGCTGCGCCGGGTCGAAGAATTCGGCGTAGACCGCGGTGATCGCGAAGCGCCGAGGATCGAGCCAATGCTCGGTCGGAATGTTGCCGCCCTTGGCCGAGACCAACAGCAAGAGCGGCAGGCCGGGCGATGCGCCGCGCGGGCGCCGCGTCACGACCGCACGCCCGGCAAAGCCTTTCGCGAAATGCGGCGCGGCCGCCGCGTCCTCGCCCAGCTCCGTCAGCGCGCGCGCCAAGCCCTGATGCGCCGCGGCGAAATCGGGATCGATCGCGAGCGCCGCCGCGAACTCGGCGCGGGCCGCTTCGAACTCGCCCGCTTCGATAAGGAGGTTGCCGAGATTGACGCGCGCGATCGGCTTGCCGGGATGGCAGCGCACCGCCTGCTCATAGGCGGTGCGCGCGGCCGAGCGGTGGCCGCTCTCATAAGCCAAGGTTCCGAGCTCGTTGAGCGCGTCGAACTGCGCCGGATCTCGGCGCAGGATTTGGAGATAGGCTTCCTTCGCCGCCGCGTCGTCGCCGGCTTCGGCAAGGCGGCGTGCCTCAATGAGGAGCGCCCCGATCTCGGCCGCCGTCTCGCTCACGGCAGGATCGCAAAGACCCGCGCCGGGAAGCCGGTGCCGTTCTTGATGTCGGGCCAGGTGACCGACACCAACGCGCCGGTCGCCGGCACCTTGTCGAGATTGGCGAGAAGCTCGATCTGATAATGGTCCGTGCCGAGGATGTAGCTCTCGAGCGAATAATCGTCCTTGCTCGTCGCGAGCCCGGGGTCGGTGTCGGTGGTCTCGTGGCCCGAGGCGGTGATGTGCCGCACCTCGTAGAGATATTTGAGCGCGGCGAGCGTCCAGCCCGGATAATGCGCGACGCCCTTGGCGTCGAGGTTCTGCATCTCCGCTTGATCGGGCCAGCGTTTCGACCAGTCGGTGCGCATCGCCACGAATGCATGCGCCGGGATGCCGCCGTGAACGCGTTCCCAACTACGGACGTCCTGCATGCTGACCCTGTAGTCAGGATTGCGGGCGACCTGCTGATGCACATCGAGCACCACGAGCGGCAGGAGCATGTCGCCCGGCGCGATCTGATCCACGCTCTTCAGCCCGAGGTGGAAGTGCGACGGT
>DATNGG010000019.1:0-3958 GCA_035605975.1 Allostellaceae bacterium
TCCTTGTCCTCGAGAGCAGGGACTTGCCTGTTCCGCATACGCATTGGGAACCGTTTTCGATCCCAAGCGCTTCGATGGAGCCGACGACGCTGGTGGGCGATTATATTTTGGCGATCAACGGCTATTATGAAACTCATCAGCCGCGTCGCGGCGAACTCGCCGTATTCGCATTGCCAAGCGATACCTCGGTCGATTTTTTCAAGCGGGTGGTCGGCTTGCCGGGGGATCACATTCAAATGAAAAGCGGCGTTCTTTTCGTCAATGATATGCCGGTCAGACGCGACGCGGTGGGACCTTATATTTTTACGGCGTCTTCGCACCCGCAAACTGAATATCGCGAGACGCTGTCGAGTGGCGCGAGCTATCTGGTTGCCCTTGAAGGCGATGAACAGCCGCTCGAGAACACCGAGGCTTTCATCGTTCCCGCCGAACACTATTTCATGCTCGGCGACAATCGCGACAATTCGGCCGACAGCCGCGACCCTGACAGCGGCGTGGGATTTGTGCCATCTCGAAACTTAAAGGCCTATCCTGCTTTCATCTATTTTTCGACGAATGGGTCTGCCCGGTGGTGGGAAGTTTGGAAATGGCCGCAGTCCATTCGGTGGGATCGGATCGGCCGGAGGCTGAACTAGCGAATGCAATGGACCGATCAGGGCGTGGTGCTGGCGACGCGACGCCATGGCGAGCGCGCCCTCATCGTCGATCTGCTGACGCGCGAGCACGGCCGGCATGCCGGCTTGTTGCGCGGCGGGCAGGCGCCGCGGCTGCGCGCGCAATGGCAGATCGGCAATCGCCTTACCGTGACCTGGCGCGCGCGACTTGCGGACCATCTGGGGTCGTTTTCGGGCGAAGTCGCCGATGAGAGCATCGCCAGCCTGTTCGACGATCGGGCGCGCCTCGCGGCGCTGACGGCGGCCTCCGCCATGGCGGAAGCGGTCTTGCCGGAGCGCGAGCCGCATCCGCGCGCTTTTGCCGGACTCAACGCGCTGATCGCGGCGCTCAATGACGATCATCGCTGGGCGCTTGCCTATGTCGAATGGGAGCTCGCGCTTCTGGCGGAGCTCGGCTTCGGCCTCGATCTCGCGCGCTGCGCCGCCACGGGAACCACGGAAGACCTCGTTTACGTGTCGCCGCGCTCGGGTCAGGCCGTCTCTGCAGCCGCGGGCGCGCCTTATCGCGACCGGCTGCTGCGCCTGCCGGGCTTTTTGCTGCACGGGCGCGACTCGGCGCTGCCGGTTCTGGGCGATGTGCTCGACGGTCTCGATTTGACGGGATTTTTTCTCGAGCGCCGCGTCCTGGCGCCGCACGGACGCAAAATTCCCGCGGCGCGCACGCGATATGTTGACGTGCTGCGGCAAGTTTTTAGGATGGACGAAAGATGAGCACCGAGAGCGCCGCGGCTGACTTGCGCGATATCGGCTTCGCCGAAGCCCTAGGCGAGCGCTATCTCTCCTATGCGCTGTCGACCATCGTCGCGCGCTCGCTGCCCGATGTGCGCGACGGGCTGAAGCCGGTCCATCGCCGGCTGCTTTACGCGATGCGGCAGCTGCGGCTCGATCCCAAATCCGGCTATAAGAAATCGGCACGCGTCGTCGGCGACGTGATCGGCAAGTTTCACCCGCATGGCGACGTTGCCGTCTACGAGGCGCTGGTGCGTCTCGCCCAGGATTTCGCGCAGCGCTATCCGCTGATCGACGGCCAAGGCAATTTCGGCAATTTGGACGGCGATGGCGCCGCGGCGATGCGCTACACCGAAAGCCGCCTGACCGAGGTGGCGGAGGAGCTTCTCGCCCAGATCGACGAGAATTCGGTCGATTTCCGCCCGACTTACGACGGCGAGAGCGCCGAGCCGATCGTCCTGCCGGCCCGTTTCCCCAATCTTCTCGCCAATGGCGCCGCCGGCATCGCCGTCGGCATGGCGACCTCGATCCCGCCGCACAATATCGTCGAGCTCTGCGACGCCTTGCAGAACCTCCTGCGCCGCCCGCGCGCGACGACGACCGAGGACCTCGTCGAACTCATCCCCGGCCCCGATTTTCCGACCGGCGGCGTGCTGGTCGAGCCGCGCGCGAGCGTGATCGAGGCCTACAAGACCGGCCGCGGCAGCTTCCGCCTGCGCGCGCGCTGGGAGACCGAGGATTTGGGCCGCGGCGCCTATCAGGTGATCGTCACCGAAATTCCCTACCAGGTGCAGAAATCGCGCCTCATCGAGCGCATGGCCCTGCTGCTCGAGGAAAAGAAGCTGCCGCTTCTCGCCGATGTGCGCGATGAATCGACCGAGACCGTGCGCCTCGTGCTCGAGCCCAAATCGCGCAATGTCGAGGCGAGCCTCCTCATGGAATCGCTCTTCCGCGCGACCGAGCTCGAAGTGCGCATTCCCTTGAACCTCAACGTCCTCGACGCGCAGAGCGTGCCGCGCGTCATGGATCTGAAAGAGGCGCTGCAATCCTGGCTCGATCATCGCCAGGTGGTGCTGCAGCGCTGCACGCAATTCCGCCTCGACGAGATCGCGCGCCGCACCGAGATCCTGCGCGGCCAGATGATCGTCTATATCCACCTCGACGAGGTCATCAAGCTCATCCGCGAATATGACGACGCGAAAGAGCGGATGATGAAGAAGTGGAAGCTCAGCGACAATCAGGCCGAGGCGATCCTCAATATGCGCCTCAGGGCCTTGCGCCGCCTCGAGGAGATCGAGATCAAGAAGGAGCTCGGCGCCTTGACGGCCGAGGAGAAGGAGAAGAAGGCGCTCCTCAATGACGAGAAACTGCAATGGAACGCGATCGGCGAGGAGATCAAGGCGCTCCGCAAGCAATTTGGTCCCGCCACGCTGCTCGGCAAGCGCCGCACCGAGATCGGCGAGGCGCCGGCCGATGTCGAGGTGCCGGTCGAAGCCTTTGTCGAGCGCGAGCCGGTGACGGTCATCTGCTCGGCGAAGGGCTGGATCCGCGCGGCGCGCGGCCACGGGCTCAATCTCGGCGAGGTCAAATACAAGGAGGGCGACGAGGCGCGCTTCGCGGTCGAGAGCTTCACCACCGAGAAGCTGCTGGTCTTCGCCAGCAATGGCCGCTTCTACACGCTCGATATCGGCAAGCTGCCGGGCGGGCGCGGCCATGGCGAGCCGGTGCGGCTGATGATCGATCTCGACAATGAGCACGATCTCGTCGCGTTGCTGCCGTACAAGGCGGGTGCCAAGCTCCTGCTCGCCGCGTCCGATGGGCGCGGCTTCGTCGTGCCGGCGGACGAGGTGGTGGCGCAGACGCGCAACGGCAAGCAGGCGCTCAATCTCGGCGAGGGCGCGAGCGCCGTTGTCTGCGCGCCGGCCGAGGGCGATACGGTCGCGGTCGCGGGCGACAATCACAAGCTGCTGGTCTTCCCGTTGAGCGAGATGCCCGAGATGGCGCGCGGCCGCGGCGTCATCCTGCAGCGCTATCACGATGGCGGCTTGGCCGATGCGAAAGTCTTCACCCTCGCCGAAGGGCTCACCTGGAAGAGCGGCGAGCGCGAGCGGCGCGAGATGGACCTCGCCAATTGGCAGGGCGCGCGCGCCAGCGCCGGCCGCGTCGCGCCGCGCGGCTTCCCGCAATCGAACAAATTCGCATGAGCGGGTTTTTCGCGCGCTTCGCGCATGCCCACCACCCCAACCCTCCCCCTCGAGGGGGGAGGGAGGCCGACCGCACCGCGGTCGGCGGGTGGGGGTGAAAGCTCGCGAGCGAACCCATGCCCGACATCACCATCGACACCAAAGGCATGAAATGCCCGCTGCCCGTGTTGAAGGCGCGCAAGGCGATGAAGAGCCTCGCCCCCGGCGGGACGATGGAGGTGCTCGCGACCGATCCCGGCGCCGCCAAGGATTTCGAGCATTTCTGCAAGGTGACCGGCGCCAAAATGCTCGAGGCGCGTGAAGAGCCCGGCGGCGTGCTGGTTTTTCTGATTCAAAAAGCGGCTTAATCGC
>DATNGG010000020.1:0-18895 GCA_035605975.1 Allostellaceae bacterium
CGCTCACACGGCGAGCTTCACCTTCCACTCCACCGCCTCGAAGCCGCTGATATCGGCAAGGAAGCAGAGGCCGCCGGCATCGACGAAAATGTGGCAGCCGAAGCGGTACCACACACCCTCGAGGATCAGCACGCCCTCATAGGCGCGGTATTCGCCGCCATCATCCTCGCGCTCCGCCCGCAGCAGCCGCGGCAGGATTTTCGCCTTGTCGCCGAGGCGGATATCCGGCCGGCCGATGAGGCAGCCATCGCACAGCACATCCTCGAGCCGCGTGTCGTAAACGGTGCTGAGATAGTCATCGACGGTCTGGAAGGCGTTCATCTCCGGCTCTCCGCGGCGAAATGCGATGCGGAGACCAGTCTAGCCGATCGAGAACAAAAAAAGAACAAAAATCTCAGCGCGGCTGCGCCACCGCGGCGCCGAGTGCCGCGAGTGCCGCCTTGGCAACGATCACATCCTCCTCGATCTTGGCGCCGCCCGCGGCGACGCCGCCCACCACCTGGCCCTCGACCGTGATCGGGAATCCGCCCGCAACATTGGTGAAATCGCCATCCATGCGGATCTGCATGCTCAGCACATTGGCCTCGGGCGCGTAGCCCGTCGGAAGGCGCTGCGAGGCCGAGGTGATCGCCTTCTTGATCGTGGTGCGGCCGGAAAAGAACCGCGCCCCGTCCATCATCAAAAAACCGATGAGCTGGCCCGAGGCATCGACCACGGCGAGGCTGATCTTGACGCCGATCTCATTGGCCTTGGCGACGCCCGCCGCGAGCATCTTCATGCTGGCTTCGTGCGTGACGCGATGGGTTGCTGCGAAATCGGCCATCTCGATCCTCCTCACTCCTGTTGCAGATCATCGGGCGGCAGCAGCGTTGCGCCGCGGCTCACCGCGCCGCCTTCGATCACCTCGGCATAGATGCCCATATTGACGTGCCCGAAATTCTCGGAGAGCGCCAGCGGCAGGTTGAGATCGCGCACGCCCGATTCGGGATCGACATTGGTCGCGGCGCAGCGCCGGATCGCTTTGAATCCGCGCAGCTTGACGCCGCCGATGGCGAAATCGCGGCCGATCCAGTCGAATTCCTCAAAGGCGGCGCTGCCGGCCAAATAGAAATTCGCGCGAAAGCGGCGCGGATCGAGCGCCCGTCCGACCTTCGCCGCGAGCGCGCCAAGCGATGCGAGCCCGATGATCGAGACGACCTTGCGCGCATTGTCGGAGAACATGTGCCCCGGCGCTTCGAGCAGCCGCGGCCGGCCTTGCGCCGCCTCGCCCATATAAGCGGCGAAGAAATCCTCGACCGCCGCGCGTCCGGCCGCGCTGCCGAGATCGGCGCGCACCTGCTCCTTGCCGTCGGCGCTGATGGCAAGAACGCCGCTCGCCGCATCGAAGCGCGCGCGCAGCCGCGCCAATTCCTCGTTCTTCCTCAGCATGAGAAAATTGTCCTTGGGCATCCAGGCCGGCGCCGCGGGATCGAATCGGTTGGTGCCGAGGCCCAAGGCGAAGCGCCGATCCTGCGGCAGGCCATCGCCCGGCGTGAGGCGAATCTCCGCCAGCGGCTCGGGCGTCAGCCCTTTCACCGGATAGCGATAGATCTGGTCGAGCGTGATCGCCATTGCTTCGAGCCGCCGCACGCTCGCGCTTTAGAAATTGTATTTGATCGAGTGATAGCGCGGCAGCGGCAATTGGAGCTCGAACGCCTCCTTGGGGAAGAGATCGCGCAATTGCGGCCGCGGTCCGTCCAGCACCTGGTCGTGCACGAAGCCGACAAGGGTATCGTAATTGCGCCGGTTGAGCTCGGAGAGCCCATATTCCCATGGATCGGGGCCGAGCAAGTCGGCCTCGCGCTCGCGGTAGGAATGACAGAAGGCGAGCGGGACATTGCGCGGATTGGCGAGGCGCAGGATTGCGAGTTGCTTCGCCTCCTCGAACGCCTTGGTGAGGCTCTCGACCACCCAAGGATGCTTCTCGACCAGCTTGGTCGGCACGGTCGTCACATGCATGATCGGGAACAGCCCGGTGCGCTTGTAATAGTCGATCTCGACCTGCTCGTAATCCGGCCAGAGCCGCGCGACGCGCCGGTCGCCCTTGGCATGGGCCTCGAACACGTTCGGCATGATGATCGCATCGACCTCGCCGTCGAGCGCCATCTGCTCGACATTCTTGCCTTTCGGCACGACCTCGATGCGCATCGACGGCGCCTGCTCCGAGGCTTCGTCGGGATCCTGGATCACCCAGGTGATCGAGCGGTGCGGCGCGCCATGCTCTTCCAAATGCCCGCGCATCCAATAGGCGGCGGCGGCGCCGATGCTGCGGCAGGCGACGCGCCGCCCGGCGAGATCGGAGGGCTGCGCGATGCCCTTCCCCGTGTTGATGTAGATGAAGCCGTGACGGAAGCGGCGATGGAGAAAGACCGGAATGGCGGTGATGTCGTCGCGGCCATGCGCCTTCTGCACGACGTAATGCCCGCCATTATATTCGTTGATGTCGCAAGCCTCGCCGGCGGCGACCTTGTCATGGATCGAGCGCGTGCCGGGATAGCGGTCGACGACGAGCTCGATGCCTTCGGGCTGCACCGTGCCGTCCTTCAGGGCGCGCACGATCTCGTAGCTGCCGGTCAGCATGCTGAGCTTCAACTTGCCGGCCGCGCGCTGGGCCGGCTTCTTCGCGCCGCTTTTGCGATTGGCGCTCTGGCGCAGCGCCCGCCGCGCGGGTTTCTTCGCCGCGGTTTTCGCCTTTGCCGTTTTGCGCGCCGCCTTCTTGGGGGCTTGCCGCTTCTTCGTCTTCTTCGCCATCGCTCCCTCGCCTCGCATGATTTATCGCTGCGAGGGATTTAGGCCAGGCGCAAGCCTTCTTCAAACGGTTTCGGTGGGAGAAGCCTGCTAAGCAGATTCCGGGAGGACGGAAATCACCCTCTCCGCCGCGAAGCGGGGGAGAGGGAGGGGCCCAATCGCGATAGCGATTGGGAGGGTGAGGTGGTGCATGGAACAGACACCCACCTCACCCGCTCGCCTCGCTCGCACCCTCTCCCCCCAAAAATGGGCGGAGAGGGTTTATTGATTTGCCTCGTACGAATGTACGTCGTCGAGAGGCGCCTCAGTGCCGCGTCGGCGGCGGCTCGGGCACGGCGAGCGACGCCGCCATCGCAAGATAGCGCAGCCCGCGCTCCTCGTAGCAGCGCTTCAGCGCGCGGTTCGGGGCGCTCTCGGCGCTTTCGAGCCATTTGGCCGCGAGCGCGCGGCACAGCGAGGCGTCGTCGAAGGTTTCCTCGGTCATCGCCCGCTCATCCCGGCTCTTCGTCCGGAAACTCGTCTTCCGGATCGCGCTTGCCGATGGTGGTCATCGCCTGCCAATGGCCGAGATCGAAAATCTTGATGTCGGCGGCCTGGAGAATGGCGGTGCAGCCGATCATCACATCGGTGGCGGTGATGCCGCTGTCCCGGGCAAAGGCGCGCGGCAACTCGCCGCGCTCGACCTTCGCCGCATAGATGCGCAGCACGCTGGCGAAGAGCTGGCCGAGCGCCTCGTCGGGCACATCGCCGAGACTCTCCTCCTTGAGGATTTGATCGAACAGCGCCACCACCTCGGCGCTCATCGCCGCGAGCGCGGCGCGGCGGTCATCCGGCCCGGCCATGATCCCGCCTCTGCCGCCGGCAGCGCCGGCCCCGCCTTATTAAGGCAATTCGATGCACCGCTTCTCGTGCCACGCCTTCGCTCTCCAATCCTCGCGATCGCCGGGCTCGCGCCAGCCTCCGCCTCGGCCACACCCGGCCGCGGCAATGCTTGCAGCAATTTAATGCCGCCGTCATCGCCGCGCAAATCGCCGGGGCTCAAATAAAGGTTAAGACCCGCGCGGGTGCTCCCTTCCCTTTTTGCACGAGGTGATCCGATGTCGCGCTTCCATTTCCCCCTTTCACGCAGCAAATCCGCCCTGGCGGCGGTGGTCATCGCCACCGCCGGCGCCGGCGTCGCGCTGGCGCCGTTGCCGCATGCGGCAACGCTCAGCGCCGATGCGCCGCTCGTCAGCGGCCTGCCCAGCTTTGCGCCGCTGGTCAAGAAGGTGATGCCCGCCGTGGTCAATGTCTCGGCGGTCGAAGGCCCGGGCGCCGCGAGCGATGAGAGCTTGGGGCAAAACAACCCGGGCGATCAGCAAGATCAGGACCAGGACCAGGCGGATCCCGGCCAAGACCCGTTCCAGGGTTTTCCGCCCTCGCCGTTCGATCAATTCCTCAAGCGGTTCTTCGACCAGCGCGGCATGGGACAGAGCCGGCCCGGCCGCGGCGTTCAGGAGATCGCGCTGGGTTCGGGCTTCATCATCGACCCGGCGGGCTATGTCGTCACCAACAATCATGTCGTCGATCACGCGAAGAAAGTCACCGTGATCTTCCAGGACGGCACCAAGCACCCGGCGAAGATCGTCGGCCGCGACACCAAGACCGATCTGGCGGTGTTGAAGATCGACGCGCCCAAGCCGCTGCCCTATGTCAGCTGGGGCGACAGCGATGCCTCGCAAGTCGGCGATTGGGTGTTCGCGGTCGGCAATCCCTTCGGGCTCGGCGGCTCGGTCAGCCCCGGCACGATCGCCGCGCGCGGGCGCAACATCAATGCCGGCCCCTATGACGATTTCCTGCAGATCGACGCCTCGATCAACAAGGGAAATTCGGGCGGCCCGACCTTCAACCTCGCCGGCCAGGTGATCGGCATCAACACCGCGATCTATTCGCCCAATGGCGGCTCGGTCGGCATCGGCTTCGCCATCCCCTCCGATCTCGCCAAGCCGATCGTCGCGGAGCTGCGCGAGCACGGCAAGATCACCCGCGGCTGGCTCGGCGTGCAGGTGCAGACCGTCACCCCGGCGCTCGCCAAGAGTCTCGGCCTGCCCAAGGATGAAGGCGCGCTCGTCGCGCAGGTGACGCCCGACAGCCCCGCCGCCAAGGCCGGCTTCAAGGAGGGCGACGTGATCCAGTCCTTCAACGGGCACGAGATCACGAAGATGCGCGATCTGCCGATCATCGTCGCCGAGACGCCGACCGGCGAGGCCGCCAAGGTCACGGTGTGGCGCAACGGCGCAACCCAGCAGCTCGAGCCGACGATCGCGAAAATGCCGAGCAATCCGCAGGTTGCCGAATCGGGCGGCGCGAGCGCCGGCGGGCTGACGCTCTCCAGCCTGACGCCGGAGCTGCGCCGCCAGCTGCATGTTCCCGCTTCGGTTCATGGCGTGGTCGTGACCGCGGTCGCGGATGACAGCCCCTTCACCGCCCTCGGCCTCGAGCGCGGCGATGTGATCCAGTCGATCAATCAGAAGCCGGTCTCGACCCCCGAAGAGGCGACGGCGGCGATCCAGGCGGCGCAGCAGAAGAAGGGCGGCAACCAGCAAATCCTCATGCTGCTCAACCGTCACGGCGTCAACGAATATGTCGCGCTGTCGATGGAGGGCAATGGCGGCACCGGTTGAGCTCTGCAAAGCCACGATGCGCAAGAGCATTGCAACGTTCTCGAAGCAACCCGCGCCGCCTGCAAAGCGGCGCGGGCCTTGCCTTGCCGGCTTCGGCGCCGTGCTGCTGCTCGCGGCCGCGCTCGGCGGTTGCACCGGATCGACGCTCGCCAATCCCAGCGCGTCCGGCCTCGCGCTCGATTTCAGCTGGCCGCAGCCGCCGGCGCCCACATTTGCGCAATCCCTCAACCCGCCACCACCGCCGCACCACGTAACGGTGACATGGAACCCTCGGCGCTATTCGCATGACGAGATCGCGCAGATCGCCAATCAGCAATGCCTGACCTTCGGGCGCGAAGCGACGCCCGCGAGCGGCGTCTCGGGCGGCGCGCTCAAGACGCAGCGCTTTCATTGCGTCATGACCGCGGCATCGGGCGGCGCGTTGAAAGGCTAGCGCGCGGCACGGGCCCCCTCACCCCTTCAGGCCGCCGGCTCGACGCGATCGATCGACTCACTTCCCGTGCAACGCGACGACGTAGCGGCGGTCGATGAGCGCGGCGCTATCGATCGATGGTTTCAGCATTCCCTGCGCTTTGTACCAGGCGATCTGACGCCGCACATCCGCCACATCGAGCCGGGCCTCGGCGTCGGCATAGGCGACGCTGTTCGCAACATCGGCAACCGGCCGGTCGATGCTGCGGGCGATAAGGCGCTCGATTTCGGCTGCCATCGGCCCGTCCTGGCGCTTCTCGCCCGGCCCCGTGAAAGCATCGTGATAGTCGCGCATCGCATGCCGATAGGCGGCCAGAAACCGTTCGACGAGCGCGCGCTTGTTGTTCGCCAGCTTGGCCGAGGTGAACGCCGCGGCGAATTGCCAGGACACTTCATCGTCGATCCAAGCGAGACGCTTCATATCGCCGCGGGCGAAGAGCGGCAAAGCCGCGGCCGAGGGCAGCATCGCCGCATCGGCCTTACCGCCGATCACCGCTGACACCTGATTGGGGATCGACTGCAACGGCACCAAGCGGAGCGATCGCAGGTCGAAGCCATATTTCTGAGCGAGAAGCGCCACGGCGTAATGCGGCGGCGACCCGATTTGCGTGACGGCAAAGGCATGGCCTCGAAGCTGCTTCGGCGCAGTCAATCCCGCGGCAAAGGCCGTGCGCGACGCGACAAGCGCTTGATCGTGAAATCCCGGCGCTTCTCGATTGCTCGCCGCGATGATGCGCAACGCGCCTTGACCGGCGAGGCTGTAAAACCCCGCCGTCAGCGCGGCCACGCCGAAATCGATGTCGCCCGCCGCAACCGCCACCGCGATCGGCTGGCCGCCCGCGAGGAATTTGATCTCCGCCGACAGATTCTCGGCGGCGAAATAGCCTTTCTCCTTGGCGATAAAGATGGCCGCTCCCGGCGTGGCTTTGACGACGCCGATCTTGATCGTCTCGGCATGCGCACGGCCGACGGTCGCCAGCAGAAGGGCGAGCGCGATACCCCGCCACCGTCTTTCGGCCGCGCCCTCTCGGCGCCACGATGATCCGACCTCGAACGAAGCCATGATTGGGCCCTCCTCGCCCCCACAAATCTTGACCTCGCCTCCGCTATAGGTAAAAGTTCTTTTTTTGACTTGGCCTATAGCCAATTACCTATAGAGCAATGATGCAGTGGACGGATCGCATCGGACGGAGGCTGAAGCTGCGCGACCTCCACGTCCTTTTGACCGTGGTCCAGATCGGCAGCATGGCAAAGGCCGCCGAGACGCTGTCGATTTCGCAGCCGGTCATCTCGAAAACGATCGCCGATCTGGAACGCAGCATCGGCGTGCGCTTGCTCGACCGAAACCCGCGCGGCATCGAGCCGACCGCATACGGCCGCGCGCTGCTCAAACGCAGCCTCGCCGCGTTCGATGAATTGCGGCAAGGCGTGCAGGATATCGAGTTCCTGGCCGATCCCGCGGTCGGCGAGGTGCGCATCGGCAGCGCGGAGCCGATGGCGGTGGGATTGTTGCCGGCGATCATCGCGCGGCTTTCGAAACAGTGCCCGCGCATCGAATTCCGCGTCGAGCCGATCGACAACAATCTGCGGCATTTTCCCGAGCTGCGCGAACGCAGGATTGATCTCGTGCTGGGACGGCTGCGCGTGCCGGCCGAAGACGATCTCGCCGCGCAAACCCTCTTCCACGACCGCCTCTATGTCGTCGCGGATGCTAAGAATCCTTGGGCGAGGCGCCGCCGCATCGCGCTCGCGGAGCTCAAGGATGAGCCGTGGATCCTGCCGCCGCCCGATGTCTGGACCGGATCGCTCGTCGCGGAGGCGTTTCGCCGGTGCGGGTTGGAGCCGCCGCGCATCACCGTCCGATCGCCATCGCTTCATTTGGTCGACGGCTTGCTCGATGCTGGATTTCTCGGCATCGCGTCGGGCTCCGTGCTCCATTACGCGGGCCGGCGCCGCGCCTTCAAAGCGCTCGCCGTAGACCTGCCGGTCGATCCGCGCCCCACCGGAATCCTGACTTTGAAAAATCGGCTGCTCACCCCGGCAGCCGAGCTTTTCATCGCCTGCGCCAAGGAGGTGGCAAAGCCTCTCGCGCGCGGCTAGAGGCGGCGCGGCTTGCGGTTAGATCATCCCGGCGCGGGCGGCGATCGCGGCGGCTTCCGAGCGGTTGCGCGCGTTGATCTTGCGTAGGATCTGGCGCACATGAAGCTTCACCGTCACCTCGGCGAGCTGAAGGTCGCGGCCGATCTCCTTGTTCGAGGCGCCGGACGCCAATTGCACCAGCACTTGCCGCTCGCGCGGCGTCAAGCGATCGCCCGGCACGCGCGATGGAGGATCGGCCGGCACGCGCGCCGCCTCGGCGCCCGCGCCTTGCAGCGCCTCGGCCGGCACATAGGTGCCGCCCGCCAGCACCATCGAGATCGCCATGGCGAAGAGCTCGGACGGCATGGTCTTCGGCAGAAAGCCGCGCAAACCGGCGCCGATCGCGCGCTGCACCTCCGCGGCGCTGGCCGAGCCCGACATCAGCACGATCGGCGTCTCGGGCAGCGCGCGCCGCACCGCCGCGACAGTCTCGACCGGCTCGCCATCGGGCAAAAAGAAATCGAGCAGCACGAGATCGAAGCCCGCGGCTTGCACCTGCGCGCGCTCCAAGAGCGCCGCCACCGTGCCGACCTCGACGATCGCGCAGCCGGGCAGCAAGCGCTCGAGCCGCAAGCGCACCGCCTCGCGATAAAGCGGATGATCGTCCGCGACCAGAATCTGTGGCTGACCGCTCGCCAAAGCGGGCCCCCGACGCTTCCCCGTCGGAAAGCATGCCACAGAGCGCGGCCGGCAAGCCAGATCGATGGTGCAAGCCGCGATCACTTCCGCGCGCGATCGAGGAGGCTGCGGATCGCGGCTGCAATCGTTTCAGGCGTCACCGGCTTGGTATAGAACCCGTCGAACGCCCGGTCGGCGCCGCTCGGATCGATCGAGCCGTCATCGAGCCCGGTGCAGAGAATGATACGCAAATCGCCGCGCAGAGCGCGCAGCCGCTGGGCCAGCACCAGCCCATCCATCTCCGGCATGACGCGGTCGATCACCGCCACCTCCCATGCCTTCGGGTCCTCGCGGAAGGCCGCGAGCGCCTCGAGCGGATCGTTGAGCGCCGCCACCTCGTAGCCGAGCCGACCCAGCCCGATCGCCAGCATATCGGCGACGTCGATATCGTCGTCGACGATCAGCACGCGCTCGGCGCCCTCGCCGTCGGAAGGCTTGGCGCGGGGCGCCTCGGCCGGCATCAGCGGCAGATCGGTCAGGGGCAGAAAGATCGAGAAGGTCGTGCCCTCGCCCTCGCGGCTGTCGAGGAAGACGACGCCATCATAGAGCCCGACTACGGTCTGCACCACGGCAAGGCCGAGGCCGGTGCCGCCCTGGCGGTGCTTCGTCGTGAAGAACGGCTCGAAAATATGCGGCAGCGCGCTCGCCGGAATGCCCTTGCCGCTATCCGCCACGTCGAGGCGGAGATATGCGAGCCGCGGATCGAGCCGGCCCATGATGCGCTGCCGCGTCTGGGGCTCGCCGAAGAGCGAGAGCTGCGCCGCCTCGCGCTCGCCCTCGAAGACGCCGCGGCCGACGCGGCGCAGCGCCACGGCGATGCTGCCGCGCTGGCCACCGAGCGCGTCATTGGCGTTGGTGCAAAGATTGACGAGAAGCTGCGTCACCTGGCCCTCATTGCCGAGGATCGGCAAAGGCGCCGCCGGCAGATCGAAGCTGAGCTGCGTCTCGGCGCCGACAAGGCCGCGCAGCAGATCGGCCGAGCCTTCGAGCACGGCGCGGAAATCGAGCGCGTGCCGCTCGACATTGCGCACCCGCGCAAAAGCGAGAATCTGCGCGACGATCGCCTTGCCGCGCTCGCTCGCGGCGAGGATGCGGCGGGCATATTGGCGCTGATCGGATTGCGCCGGCAAATCCTCTTCGAGGAAGCGCGCAAAGCCGATCACCGCGCCCAGAAGATTGTTGAAGTCATGCGCGATGCCGCCGGCGAGCTGGCCGATCGCCTCGAGCTTGCTCGCCTGCGCCAATTGCTGCTCGAGGCGCTCGCGCTCGCGCTGCTCGGCGTTGCGCTGCGTCACGTCGCGCATCACGACGATGCGGCCGCCATTCGGGATGCGGCAGCGCTCGACCACCAGCTCGCGCGGCGCGGCGCCGGTCTCGAGCGTCAGCTCGTGCCGGTCCTGCTCCCCCAGCATCGGTTGCGGCAAATTGGGAATGGTCAGGGGAAGGCTGCCGAAGAGCGAGCTCTCGGCGGCCGCGTCCGGGCGCGGCCCGAGCGAGCGCGCCGCGCTGTTGGCATAGAGCACGCGGCCTTCCGCATCCTCGACGCGGATGCCGTCTTCGATGAGATCGAGCGCGGCCAGGGATTCGCGGTAGCGGCTCGTCACCAGCAGCAGGGCGACGAGATCGGCCATGGAGCGCGCGAAGCTCATCTCTTCGGCGCTCCATTTGCGCGTGCGCGCGACGGTCGAGACGGTGAGAACGCCGTAAAACCGCGCCTCGACGAAGATCGGCGCGACCATCAGCGAGCGGATATCGTGTGTGCGCATATACGCCATCCGCGCGGCCATCAGCGGATCGGCGGGCGCATCCTCCATCGCCAGCACGCCCTCGCGGTCGAGATTTTCGGCGAGGTCCCAGATGGCGGTCTGCGTCTCGAACTCCGGCGGAAGATGGCGCTTGCTCGGCCGGTGCCACAGATCGAGCCGCTCGCTGCGGCGCGAACCGAAATCGGCGCGAAAGATCGCGGTGTGGTCGGCGGCGAGCGTTTCGCCCGCGATCTCCGTCAACGCGTGGAGGCTCTCGATCAGCGGGCGGTCGGCGCCGCGATTGGCGTGGACGGCCTCGAGCAGCGCGTTCTTGTGACGCAGTGCGATCGCCTCGCGCCGCGCCAGATCCTCGCGCGCGAGCACGAGCTCGGTCACCTCGTTGCCGGTGGTGCCGATCTCGCGCAGAGTGCCGCTCGCATCGCGCACCGGAAACAGCGTGCCGATCACCCAACGCTGCTGCCCATTGATCTCGAGGAATTGCGGCTCGGTCCGGACCGGTTCGCCGCTGGCGATGACGCGGTCGGCGATCGGGAACGGACCGCCGGCAGCGCCGGATTTCTCCCAGATCGCGCGCCGCGTCTGGCCGAGCGCCGATGCGGCATCGACGCCGGTCAGGCTTTGCCACGCCTCGTTGACATAGGTGAAGCGGTCCTGCGTATCGACCAGCGTCAGGCCTTCGGGCAGTTGGTCGACGACGCTGCGGAACCGCGCCTCGCTGTCGGCGACGCTGCGCGCGAGCGCGTGACGCTCCTCGACCAGCAGCACCGCCGAGCCCAGCAGCACCATGTTGACGACGACAAGGGCGCAGACGCCGAACCAGATGAGGTTCATCGACGCGAGGGTGAAGGCGTAGCCGAAGGCGATGAGCCACACGCCGAGGCGCAGCAGATCGAGCAAGACGCCGATCGCGACCAGATCGCCATAGCCGATCTTGTGCCGCCAGCGCGCGGCCGCCTTCACATAGGCGATTGTCATGACATAGGGAAAGACCACCAGCATCATGCCGGCGGCGCTGGCGGGGCCGCCCATCGCCTGCCGCAGCGCGAGGCCGCCGATCGCCGCGATCGCGCCGCAGAGCGGACCGCCGAACACCACCGAGAGGCAAACGAGGGTCGTGCGCAGATCGATGCGCACATCGCCCGGCAGCATCAGCGGCATCGACATGGTGACCGCGATCAGCAGCGTGAAGCACAGACCTTCGCCGGCCTCGCGCAGCCACCAGGGACAGGGCGCAAGACGCGGGCGCAATTGCGCATAGACCAGCAGCCCGACGGTCAGCAGCGCGGCATGCTTGGCATAGTCGACGAGCAGGGCGACCGAGGCTGACTCCATGACACCCCGTTTGCGCTTCGCGCGGCCGCAGGCGCCGGCGTTGTTCACGACGAGACGAGCATAAGCGATCGGCGCCGGCTTTGGCCCGGCTTTCGGTATGGGGCGCCTATCCCAAAGTATGGGGTCGCCCCCATACCGCGCCTATGCGTTTAGCCTCGCCGCCCATACGCTTGGCGGCTTCGGCTTCGGCGCCGCTGCCCTTAGCTTTGCCGCGATGAGCGCAAGCCCCAAGCCCCGCATCGTCGTCATCGACGACGACAGCCAGCACCTCGTCTACGTGACGACGGTGCTGACGCGCGCCCATTACCATTCCGTCGGCTTCACCCGCGCGCGCCAGGCCCTGTCCTTCATCGAGGAGAATGCCGTCGATCTCGTCATCACCGATATTTTCATGCCGGATATGGACGGGTTCGAATTGCTGCGCGCGATCCGCGACCGCTTTCCCGCCATGCCGGTCGTGACCTTGAGCGGCGATGCGCCGATCGAGAAGGATTTCTACCTCAAATGCTCGACGCATCTGGGGGCGGTTGCGAGCCTCAAAAAGCCGCTCGAGCCCGCGACGCTGCGCGCGACGGTGTCGCAGCTCTTGTCGCGCGCGCCGGGGTGATCCTCTTCAGCGCAAGTGCCCGATCAGCACCATCGAGATCGCCGGCACATAGGTGATGATCATCATCGCCGCGAAATTGAGCGCGACGAACGGCAAGACGCCGCGATAGATCGTGCCCAAAGGGGTATCGAAGATCGCGCGCGCCGCGAAAAGATTGAGGCCGAAGGGCGGCGTGTAGAGGCCGATGCTCAAATTCACCGCCATGATGATGCCGAAATGGATGGCGTTGACGCCGGCGGCTTCGACGATCGGCAGCAGCAGCGGCGTCAGGATGAGGATCGCCGCCGGCGGCTCGAGAAAGCTTCCCGCGAGCAGGAGCCCGAGATTGACCATCAGCAGGACTTCCCATTCGGGCAGGTGCAGGGCGTCGATCGCGGCGATGATGTGCTGCGGCATGCCGCTCGTCGTCATGAGGAAGGAATAGATGCCGGCGGTGGTGACGATGATGAGGATCTGCGCGATGAGGAAGACCGAGGCCGCGATCACGCGCCAGAGATCGCGCCACCCGATTTCGCGGTAGATCGCCATGGCGACGAAGAGCGAATAGACCACGGCGACGCCCGCGGCTTCGGTCGGGGTGAAGATGCCGCCATAAATGCCGCCGAAGATGACGACGACGGTGCCGATCGCCCAGCTTGCCTCCTTGGTCGATGCCCAGATATTGGCCCAGCGCGCTGGCGCCGAGAGCGGCACGGCCTTGATGCGCGCATAGACCAGGACATAGGCCGCATCGATCAGCCCGATGAGGATGCTCGGCAGGATGCCCGCGGTGAAAAGCCGGATCGCGGATTGTTGCGCGGTCATGGCGTAGAGGATCATCGAGATCGAGGGCGGGATGATCACCGCCACCGCGCCCGAGGAGGTGATGAGGCTGACGGAAAAACGCTCGCCATAGCCTTGCTCGGTGAGCGAGGGATGGAGGAGCCGGCCGACAGCGACGACGGTGCCGACCGAGGTATGCGCCATCGCGCCGAACAGTTCGGATGAGGCGACGGTCGTCACCGCGAGCGAGCCGCGAATCCCGCCGATGATCGAGACCACCCAGGCGACGACGCGGCGCGCGATGCCGCCCTGGCCCATGATCTCGCCCGCAAGCACGAAGAACGGCACGGCGAGCAGCGGAAAATTGTCGAGGCTGCCGAACATATAGGTCTGGATGGTCGTCAGCGGCGCGTGCGCGACGAAGAGCGCCGCGGTGAGCGAGGTCAGCACCAGCACGGCGAAGATCGGCAGGCCGAGCACCAGGAGGATCGCCGGAAGGAGGAAATAGACGAAGATTTCGGCCGTCATGGCGCGCTTGGCGCTTTCAGCGCTCGGGCGGCGCCGTACCCGGCCCGCCGCGCTTCGTCGCGCCGGCGAGGAGCCGGATGGCGATCAGCAGCGCCATCACCGCAAGGCCGAGCGGCACCATCGCCTGCGGGATGACCAGCGGGATGTTCGCCGCCTGGCTGCGCTGGTCGAAGGCCGCGAGCATGCGGATCGCCGGCAGCGCGACGATCGCGAGCGCGATGCTGGTCGCGATCACCACGAGATCGGCGAAAAGTTCCATGGCGCGGCGGCCGCGCGGCGGCAGCAGCGAGACGAGCACGTCCATGCGGATGTGGCGGCCCGACCAGCCGACGAGGCCGATGCCGAGAAAGACGCAGCCGACCATGAGGAAGAGCATCATTTCCTCGGCCCATTGCAGCGAAACCGAGAAGAAATAGCGGCCGATGATGTTGGCGAAGTTGATGGCGACGCTCGCCAGCAGCAACAGTCCCGACGCCCAGCGCAAGAACACCAACACCGCCCTGGCGCCGCGGGCGAGCGTCTCGATCATCGGCGCGGCCAATCGGGACGCGTCGCCGCCGCGCTCGCCCGCCTCAATGCTTGGCCGCGACCGCGCGCAGTTGCGCCAGCATGTCGCGCACCGCCGGCTTGTCCTTCACCACCTCGTCGGCCGCGCCCGGCAGCAGCGTCCGCATCTTGGCGACGTCCTCGGCCGGGAGGAGATGAACCTGCCCGCCCATGCCCTCCCAATCCTTCTCGAGCTTCTTCGAGAAATCCACTTCAAAGGCTTGCGCCTTGGCCTCGATCGCGCCGCCCGTCTCGACCACGAGCTTTTGCAGATCGGGCGGCAAGGTCGCGAGCCAGGGCTTGCTCACCACCGCGATGGAAATGATGAAGGTGTCGTTGGTCACCGTCACCACCTTGACGAGATCGGTCATCTTGAAGGCGACGAACACCGAGAGGCCGCTGATCGTGCCGTCGATCGTGCCCTGATCGAGCGCGGGCATGACCTCCGACAAGGGCATGGCGATGCCGGTTGCGCCCAATCGGCTCATCTTCGCGCGTTCGAGATCGGTGCCGTTGATGCGGAGCTTCTTGCCCGTGAAATCGGCGAGACGCAGGATCGGCTTGCGCGCTGCGTAATCGGAGGCGCCGAGACTCAGCGTCGCAATGCCCGCCATGTTCTTGGCGGCGACGATCGAGAGCATTTCCTGGCGCAGCGCCGGATCATGGATCGTCGCCGCGGCGTTGGCATCGTCCTTGAACACCATCGGCGCGCTGAAGACGCCGTAGCGCGGATCGACCCCGACGAAGAAATCGACCGGGCCGATATAGGCCTGGATGGAACCGAGCTCGACGCCCTCGATCTCGCGCGGGATGGGGCCGAGCTGGCTGTTGGGATAGATCTGGACCTCGATGCGGCCTTTCGAGGCCTGCTCCAGCGCCTCCTTGTAGAACTTGATGTACTGGTGCTGCGTCTCGTTCATGGTCGCGGTGCCGAACTTCATGACGAAATCGGCCGCCGCGGCGGCCGAGGGATGAAGCGCGATCGCGGCTGCGCCGAGGGCCGCAACGGCCAGCAGCGCGCGCGCTGCGGCGGCGATGGATTGCTTCGACATCTGTTCCTCCCCCTCGGCCGGCGGCGATGATTGTCGATTCTACCGGCTCTGCCGCCCACTATACGCTTCGGCGTGGGATTTCCAATCGGGGGCGCATCGTGCGCCGGGTGCCTTTCTTAGGCCCAGGCCTCGGCTTAGGATCGCGCGGCGGCCGGCGCGCGGCCGCGCCAGCCGGGAGCCCTCTCATGACCACCGTCAGCGATGCGAAAAAGCTCGCGCGTTACAATGCTTGGGCCAATCAGGTGCTGTTCGACGCGGTGGCGGCGCTGCCGCCAGGCGAGGCGAAGAAAGAGCGGCCGAGCCTCTTCAAGACCATGATCGGCACGCTCAATCACCTCTATGTGATCGATTTGATGTGGCAGGCGCATCTCGAAGGCCGGCCGCACGGCTTCACGCGGCGCGACGATGTGCTCCATCCCGAGCTCGCCGATCTTTGGCGCGCGCAGCAAGACATCGACCGCTGGTATCTCGATTGGGCGGCCCGTCAGACCGAGGCGAGCCTCGAAGAGCCGGTCGCCTTCACCCTCACCACCGGCAATAAGGGCGTGATGACGCGCAGCGAGATTCTGCTGCATGTCGTCAACCACTCGACCTATCACCGCGGCTGGGTGTGCGATCTCTTCTTCCAGGTGCCGACGCGCCCGCCCGAGACCGATTTGCCGGTCTTCACGCGCGAGATGGCGAAGGAAGCAGTGGGCTGAATCTATCTCAATTCCGCGCGGGAAGAGGCTGCATAGCGGCTCGAGGGTCCCTCGACTGTGCGCTTCGCGCGCGCTCAGGATGAGGCGAGAGGGAACGCATCAAGCTCTGATGCCGTAAAAAATCCACCTCATCCCGAGCGAAGTCGAGGGACGCACGACCCGTCATGCAGCTTGTTACTTCCGTGCCGCGGCGAAGGGATAGATCAGCTTGCCGGTCGCGTATTGGGGCGGCCAGACCACGACCTCTTTCTTGGTGTCGCGGAACTGATCGATGCTGTTGCCGGTGACGCCCTGGAACTGAGTGAAGACGAGGCGCGGCTCTTTCCATTCGCCATCGGGCCCGAAGGCGACATCGCCGACCACGGTCGCCACCGTGTGGCCGTGGAGATAATCGGCGATCTTTGCGCCATCGAGGCTCTTGGTGCCCTCGACCGCGGCGGCCAGCACCTGCCCCGCGGCATAGCCGAAGGGCACGAAGCCATAGCCCAAGGGATCGGTGCCGAGCGATTTCGCCTCGGCCTGATACTTTTTCATTACCGCATCGAGGCCGGGGAAGTTGAAGCTCGGCGAGGGCACGAACACCTCGTTGATGACGAAGCCGTTCATCAAGGGCCCGAGCTGGCCTTTGAACACGGTCGCAGTCATGCCGATCATCGCGCCGCCGAACATCTTGGGTTGGAACCCCTCCTCCGATGCCGCGCGCACCAGCCCGACTGTGTCGGGCGGATAAGCGCCGACGAACACCACATCCGGGTTCTGCGCCTTGATCGCGCGGATGATCGGCGCGAAATCGACCGTGTTGGGCGGATAGAGCTTGTCATAAACGATCTTCAGCCCCGCCGCCTTGGCATTGGCGCGCCCGCCATCCGTCGTGGTCTTGCCGAACTCGGCGTCGGCGCCGACGATGGCGATGGTTTGGGGCTTCGGGTTCTGCCCTTTGAGAAGATCGAAGAACCCGGTGCTGAAGGCCGTGGCCGGGTCGGGGCCGATCGGCAGGATCGAGAAATAGCGCTTGTAATGGAACTGGCTGTTGGCGCCGAGGCCCATCATCCCGACCGTCGCCATATTGTGCTGCATGATGACCGGCAAGGTCGCGGCGATGATGTTGGTGCCGTAAGGCCCGATGACGAGATCGACCTTGTCGACATCGATGAGCTTCGTGTAGATCGCCGGCGCGTTCGATTGCGCGCTCTGGTCGTCGTAATAGTCGAGCTGCACCGGCCGGCCGAGCAGCCCGCCCTTGGCGTTGACGTCGTCGCGCCAGATCTCGAGCGCCGCCAGAAGCTGCTTGCCGTTGACGGCGCTGCCGCCGGTCAGCGACAGGCTCACGCCGACTTTCAGCGGCTCGGCCGCGCGCGCCGGCGCGAGCGACAGCATCAGCGCAGCGGCCAGCAGCAGATATTTCGCTTTGCGCACCGGTGTCCCTCCCAAAAATTTGCTTAGTTAAGCAATGGCGAGCTTAGTCGCGCGCCGCCTGTCCTTCAATCGGTTTGGGGCGAGAGCGACCTTGCCAATGGTAGTGCCATTCACAAGTCGTCCTCATCCCGAGCTTGTCGAGGGACGCACGCTGTTCCTGCAGCGGCTTGGCAATACTTGCCGCGCTGCACATCGATCCTGCGTCCCTCGACAAGCTCGGGATAAGGGTGATGGGTACGTGGCATCAAAAATCGATAAACGCGCAAGGGCGCGCAAAACGCTAGACCAGTTGCGTTTCGACCAGCGAGGGGCGTTGCAGGGTCTGGCTCACCGGGCAGCGCGTGGCGATCTCCAAGAGGCGCTGGCGCTGCGTATCGTCGAGCACACCCTCGAGCGTCACCCTCCGGCTGAAGCGATCGATCTTGCCCGCGCCCTCGGGGCCTTGCACTTTTTCATGGCTCAGCGCCACCGAGACTTTCGCGAGCGGCCAGTTGTGGCGCTGTGCATAGATGCGCACCGTCATCGCCGTGCAGGCACCGAGCGCCGCCAAGAGCAATTCATAGGGCGACGGGCCGGTGTCGCGCCCGCCCGCGCTCAATGGCTCGTCGGCGCCGAAGACGTGATGGCCGGCGGTGACGAATTGCGCGTAAGGCCCGTTGCCGCTCTCGCTGACGACGACCGAGGCCGCTTGCGTCTCGCTCATATGCTCCTGCCATCCGGTTGATGCGAAGCGCGAGGCTAGCGGGCAGCGCGCCGCGGCGCCACAAGCGGCGCTGGCGCCGGGCCTCGCGGGCCGGATAAGATCATGACGACAATCGGGCAAAACACGAGCAACCGGCTGCGCATGGGCGAGACGACCGCGGACGAGGCCGCGCCTTCAAAGGCCGGGCTCGCAGGCGATGCTTCCGAGAAAGGCTCCTGGGCCGAGCTCTTCCGCGGCGGCCAAGCGCTCTATTCGATGCTCATCATCGGCGGCATCGCGCTGAACGCGACCCAAGTCCTCGTCATCGCCATCATCATGCCGACCATCGTCGCCGATATCGGCGGCGCCGATTACTACACCTGGACGGCGATGCTCTACACGATCGGCGCGATCGTCGGCGGCGCATCGACCGGCACGGTCTGGGCCCGGCTCGGCGCGCGGCGCAGTTATGTGCTCGGCGCCCTGGTGTTCGCCCTCGGCACCATCGCCTGTGCGCTGGCGCCCGGCATCGGCACGCTGATCGCGGCGCGTACGGTGCAGGGCTGGGCCGGCGGGCTGGTCGCCGGCAGCGGCATGGCGCTGATCACCAGCCTCTACGGCGCGAGGCTGCGCACCCGCATCATTGCTGTGTCGCAGGGCACCTTCACCGCCTGTCACCTGAGCGGTCCGGTGGTCGGCGGTATGTTCGCCGCGATGAATTGGTGGCGCGGATCGTTCTGGGTGATGGCGCCGTTGATGCTGGTT
>DATNGG010000021.1:0-7856 GCA_035605975.1 Allostellaceae bacterium
TGCGCAAGCTCATCAAGATTTTGGCGCCTTATACCGGCCGTTGGCTGCTGCGATTCGCGCCATGAGCACGGCAATTGCCACGTTGCGGCGCTATCTTCGCCCGGTGAAGCGCGCGCTCCGGCCGGCGAAGCGCATGGCGGAGCGGGTGCGGCGCGGGCGCTGGCCGCTCATCCTGATGTATCACCGCATCGGCGCCGAGGGCGAAGATCCCTGGGGGATCACCGTCTCGGCGCGCAACTTCGCCGAGCAGCTCGACGCGTTGCGGCGTCACCGGCGGATCATCTCGCTGGGCGAGCTCGTCGCCCATCTCGATGCCGGCGATCTGCCGAAAGACTGCGCGGTCATCACCTTCGATGACGGCTATGCGGACAATCTTCATCTCGCAAAGCCTTTGCTCGAGCGCTTCGATGCCAAGGCCACCATGTTCATCACCACGGGCGCTCTCGATCGGGAGAGCGAATATTACTGGGACGAGCTTGGGCGTATCCTGCTGTCTCCCGGATTGTTGCCCGAAACCCTCCATCTCGAAATCGATGGTGCCGCCTGCGATTGGTCGCTTGGCGAGGACGCGCGCTACAGCGCCGACGACGCGGCGCGGGATCGCCACTGGATGGTCGGCGCCAAGCTGCCGACGAAGCGCCACATCGTTTATCTCGATCTGTGGAAGAAGCTCTTCTCGATGAGCGAGGCCGCGCGCCCGGCGATCCTCGAGAGCCTGCGCGCCTGGGCCGGTGTCGCGGCCGGCATGCGCGCCGATCGGCGCTTCCTGACGAAATCCGAGCTGCCGCTTCTGCCCGCGGGCGGAATCGTCGAGATCGGCGCCCATAGCGTGACTCACGCCTCTCTACCTGCCCAGACACCGGCGGTTCTCGAGCACGAGATTCGCAGCTCGAAAACCCAGCTCGAGGATTGGCTGGGGCGGCCGATCACGAATTTCGCCTATCCCTACGGCGAGCACAATGAAGCGGCGATGGCGGTCGTGCGGCAGTCGGGATTTGCGTCGGCCTGCGCGACCTGGACGGGCTCCGTTGCGCGCAAGACGAACCGGTTTCGGCTTCCGCGTGTCCAGGTCTGCGATTGGAACGGCGAGGAATTCGCCCGCCATCTTGCCGCGCGCTTCGTGGTCTAAGAAGGCAGGGCAAGCCTCGGCGCGAGCCGCTAATCCTTAGGCTTGAGGCAATTTCTGCGCGCGGATGGCAATGACGACGGGATAGCGCGGGTCGTTTCGATCAAGCTCGTCGCGCCGCAATTCATTGCAGGCGAGGCCTTCCAGGAAGGATATCGACGAAAGAACATTCCCATAGAATTCGATGCTCAGCGGCGATCCAGGAAAGGCTTCCTTGAAGAGACGCCCGACAGCCTCCGGCGTAAACGACCAATACTGATCGACACCCGGATCGCCGCGGTCGACGGGCGTGATGCCGGGGACCGTCGCGAGAATCACCCCCGAAGGCTTTAATATCCGGTGGAGCGTCGAGAGCGCGGCATGCAGGTCGTACATGAACTGCAAGGCTTGCGTAAAGATGATGCAATCAAACGTATCGCTCGGCAAATGGGGTGCCGAGGTGAGATCCGCGACGATCGTCGCATTTGGTTCACCATCCTTCACGCAGAGCACGTCGCTCCGCGTCACCCGCGAGCCGCCGAACTTCGTTGTATAAGTGTTGTCCTGAAGCTCCAAGACTCGGCCGCGGATGTCGGAGGCGTGCTGTTCGAGAAAGCTTTCGATGTAGTATCGATCGACCGGCTTGCCGCGGTCATATCCCCACACGCTGCTGACCGGCATGACCCGGCGCAAGCTGCCAAATCGCACGAAACCGACTTTCGGACGCAGCCCTCTTTTCTGTCGGCCATAGCTGCGGAGTAAGTCCCCGACAGACACGGGAAGCATCGGAAGTAGCCGGCGCGCAAAACCCGCGTAAATTGATTCATTCGTCATGCTTATATCGGGATACCTTTCTCAACGGGCTCGCGTCTCGCCGCTCCGCGACCGGCGGAAGATTTGCGGTTTTGCAACTGCCCGTTTCCGATTGATAGTAGGCTCTCGACGCACGCGATATCCCTCAATGGGCCGGCCGAAATTTCATTCGCGTCGCTGCGCCGTCTCTAAAAAATCGAGACGTCCTTGGCTTTGAACTGCTTAGAGCCTTTATTGTTCCGTCATTCCGGCGGATCGAAGACGGCTCACTTTCTTGTGACCGAAAAATGCGAGCCTCTTGGCGCTCGTCCGCTCAAAAGAAATTGGTTGGCCGCAGCCATTGAGTTTTGCAGTTACGACACTGTTTGTCGGACAGCGGAGCCTAACGCCCAGTGCGTCGGTTAGGTCGCACTATCGGGCGAAAACTTGCTCGATCGCGGGAAACTGAACGGCGGGGTGCCGCGTCAGCTGCCGCAGCAGCTCGTCGGTCACGCGCCACACGGCCTCGTCATGCGCGAGATGGTGGGTCAAGATCCCGATCGGCAGATCCGCCGCGACGATGCCATAGCGGCGCAGGCGCAGCGCGGCGATCGCTATGCGCACGAGGACGCTGGCGAATTGCGCCTGGTTCGTTTGCCACTCGATGACGTCGAGATGCGCATTGCGGCTCGGCATCGGCAATGCCGCGAAATCGCCATGCGACGAGATGAAGCCGTAGCCGATCCCCTCGACGACGCGATGGAGATGGCGCGAGAGCTGGTTGTGGGGCGGTACGAGCACCGGCAGGAAGCGCGGCCCGAACAGCGCGGCGAGGCGCTGCCGCCCCTCGGTCAACTGATCGCAGACCTCTTCGGGATCGCGCCCTTCCGCCAACTCGGCCTCGGGCAGAGGAGGAGGAGCGTGATTGACGTGGTTCCAGCCATGCTGCAGGACGCGGATATTGTTGTCGCGCGCCAACCGGTCCGCGAGCGACCGATCGGCGCCGGCCGGGATGACGGCGAGACCCAAGGACAGGCCGAAGCCTCCGGCAAGCTCGAGCAACCGGTCGAGCGCCGGGGTTGCGATCTGGGCGTCATCGTCGCGCCACCAAAAGGCAACCTTGCGGCCGCGCCTCGCCCAATGATCGAGCTCCCGTTGCAGCGCGCCCCATTCGGACGGCAGCGTGCCGGTCCAGCGGCGCAACAGGTGGCGGGCAACCCGCGCTCGCGCGGCGTGGAAGTTCGTCGTTGGCATGAAAGCGGCCTGAGGGCGGGGGGATCGGATCGCCAAGGACTGCCATGGCTCTTGCGGAGAGGGAATACTGTAGCTTTTGCGATTCGCTTAACACAATGCAAAAGCGGCCCTCGAAGGATTGGCCGGCGCGCTACGCCGTCGGAAATGATTCCTTAACGCGGAAATCCCTAATCAAATCCCAACCAGTTTCTGGTATGAAAGCGCGCATCCCGTTTCAGCGCTGGCGCCTCATTTTACGAAAAGCGGAAGAGATCGAGCGGTCATGAACGAGCTGAAGGCAAGCGTCATCATCACCACGAAGAACCGCAAAGAGGATGTGTGCCGCGCCATCGAATCCTGCCTGGCGCAGACGATCGTGCCCGAGGTGATCGTCATCGATGACGGCTCTGATGACGGGACCTCCGACATCGTCCGCGCCAAGTTCCCGACGGTTCGGTTGATTCGATCCGAGACCTCGCAAGGCGTCGCCGCGCAACGCAACCGCGGCGCGCAACTTGCCTCGGGCGACATCGTCTTCTCGATCGACGACGATATCGTGCTCGTCTCGCCGCAGACGGTCGAGCAGACCTTGCGGGATTTCGATTCGCCCTCGGTCGGCCTCGTGGCGATTCCGTTCATCAACGTCAAAATCGACGATCGCATCCACTATCTGGCGCCCGACGCAACCGGGAAATTTGCGACGGCGCCGTTCGGCGGCGGTGCCTGCGCGGTGCGGCGCGACATCTTCCTGCGCGTCGGCGGCTATCGCGAGTCGCTGATGCAGGAGATGGAGGAAGAGGATTTCTGCATTCGCCTGCTCGATGCCGGATATTTCACCTGCATCGGCCGGGCCAGCCCGCTGCATCATTTTTGCTCGCCCGCGCGCGATTCGGAGTGGCGCAGCCGGCGCAGCGGCCGCAATCGTGTCCTCTTCACCTGGTACAACGTGCCGCAGCCGATCTTCCTCGTGCACCTGCCGGCCACCTGCCTGATCCGAATTCTCCACGGCTTCAAAGCGCATGACGCAGCGGCGATCGTCCGCGGCATCGCGCAGGGGATCGGCTATTGCGCGCGCCACCTGTCGGACCGCAAGCCGGTCCGCCGCCGGACCTACCGGCTCTATCGCCGCTTGCGAAAATTATCCGGCCTGCCGCTCGAAGTCGGCCGGAAATATCTGCAAAGTGACGCCGCCTAACCGGCGATCCGCCGGGCGAGTTCCGCCAATTGGTGGCGCTCGCTGGCGGAAACGATGAACACCGCGTCGGTTTCCTCGCGCATCGCCGTCGCGAGCCGCGTCGGTCCGTCCGATTGGCTGGACCGCAACACCCCGTGAAAAAACCGCAGCCGGCCGTCGCGCGGCGATCGCGGAACATATTGCGCCTGGATGACATCCCATCCCGCCGGCGCCGTCGGTGCGGCGCGGCCCCAGGCGAGACCATGCGCGCCAATCCGGCCGCTCGCCTTGAGATCGTCGAAGAGCAAGAGCAGGGCGTCGTCGATCACATACTGATCGGGCTCGTGGACGCAGTAGAACTGAACCCGGTCGCGCCGCAGGCGTTTGAGGCTTTCATCGAGAGCGCGCAAGACGACATCGCGTTCGAGAACCCGCGGCGGCTGCGCGGCCGCCAGCGGCGCGCCGGCCTCGCCCGCGAGCAAGCGCTTTTTTAGGGCCGGTGCGTAGCTGAGAACGCGGCGCAGCGTCAGTCGGCGCGCGACGGAGAGGAGCGAGGGCGCCCCGAGGGGCCGAGGAAGACCGACCTTCGTCGTGATGGTGACATCGGCGGCGCCGGCGAACACCGCGCCGAGCATATCCTCCGATTGTCCGTGGCCGTAGGGCGGAGCGGTGTCGAAATGCCGAATGCCGAGCGTATAGGCGCATTCGAGCATGCGGGCGGCGTGGCGTTTCTCGAGGCCGCCGAAGAGACGCCCGCAACCGAAGCCCAATTGGCTAACCATGACGGGCTGGTTTCCGCCCGCCTTCACAAAACGCATGATTAAGCCCCCGCCTGTTCGACCTCGGCGTGCGCGCCGGTGAGGTGATCGGTCAATCGCAGCGCCAAAGCCAGAGCCGTCAGCGTGATGTTCGCCTCGCCCGAGGTCGCCAGCGCCGCGGCGCCGGCGACGTAGACATTGGCCGATCCCCAAATGCGTCCATCCGGATCCGTGGCGCCGCCGGCTTGTGTCCGGCTCATGCATAGACCGCCGGCGGGATGCGAGGTGTCGCGCAGGCGCGAGACAAAGCCCGGCGCATCCTCGAGCAAGGCGCGATCCAGTTTGAGCTCGGCGCAGCCCGTCTCGCGGAAATAGCGTGCGAAATGCGATGCCGCTGTGCGCAGAAATTCCGCCTCGTCCGACCCCGTTCGCCAATCCAAGATGACCGGCGGCAGCCCGTCGGCCGCGTCGGGACCATCGCCGAGCGTGATCCGGCTGTCGGGCCGCGGGATCTGCTCGCACTGAAAGGCGAGGTCGACGCCTTGGTCCATCATCGCCAACACCCGATGCTCGCGGATGTAGCGATGGATGAGCGGGAGAAAAGCGCCGCCGATTTTCATGATGCTCGCCGGCAGCTCGCGCCATCGGCTGTAGCTGGAGCCGGAGCGAATCGCCTTGAGCATCAGCTTGATGTTGCGGATGTGTTCGGCGATGTCCGAGCGGAAGCTTGGAAAGGCGCAAATGCCCAACATCGTTCCCGAGCCGCCGGCTGCGCCGACGAAGCGCAATTTCGGCATGTATTTGGTCTTCTGATCAAAACCGGTTTCGAAGCGGTTGCGGAACAGGCGCTCGTTCTTGACGAGCAGCGCGCCGAACTCGCCGCCGATGTGATCCTGAAACGCCATGCCGATGCGCGCGTTGCCGCGCCAGGGGCAGTTTTCCTCGCGCTGCGCGGCGAGGGTGAAGCGCGCGCTCTCGACGACGCCGGCCGCGATCACCACCCGGTTGGCGGCAATGGCGGCGGGGCCGGACGGCGTCCGGAGCCTCACCTGGCGGGCACGGGCATTGTCATCGAAGCTTAATCCCACCGCCTTGCAGCGCGTGAAAACCGTCAGCGCCGGCGATCGAGAAATCGTCTCGCGAAACATGCCGGCGAGATTGGGATTGGGCAGCCAGTAGGAGAAGATCCGCTCGACCTCGCCGACAATTCCCTCATCGCCCCCGAACAAGCCGCGCGCGGCGGCGTTGTCCATGCGCGGCGGCAGGCGCAACGCGGCGTAGACCCGGTCATAGAGCGCGCGAAGCTCGGCATAGGAGACCGGCCAATAGCCCTTGTCGCCGGTGAGATCGGCGGCGCCGAATTCCGACAGCTGGCCGCCCCAGAGCAGGCCCGTGCCGCCAAGGCCCATCGCGCGTCCGCTGTCGATGGTCGAATGCGCGCGCCCGGCGGTCGCCGTGAATTTTGCATTGAAGAGCGTGTCGGGCGTGACCCCGCCGCCTTCGATCAAGGCGATTCGCAAGCCGTGCCGCTCGAGCTGGAGCGCGCAAAACACGCCCACGATCCCGGCGCCGATGATCGCCACGTCGAAAGGCTCGGCGGCCGACCGCGCCACATCCGATTCGCTTACGAGCATGCCCGTTTTAACCCGATTGTCCCCGATCGCCGCGCGCCTGCGCGCGGATAGTCACCTTTTTGCGCAGCTTGGGCAATGGCGGCGCGGGCATGCCAATGGCCGAAGCTCGAATCGGCGATTGGGCGCACACGGCCTCGCGCGGCATCACGCAGATGTGAGCATTCTTGCGATGCTCGCAAGCTCCGGGGCAAGAGCCGATCCGCGTCGGCTGTGCCGCGCGCGAGCGGTTGCGGCTCCGTCGGCGGCGACATAAGATCGCCGCCGCTCGGCATCTCGATTCGCCCGCGATGAGGCGCCGGCATCGGTGGCGGCCGGATCGCGCGACGCTTTGGGGACAAAGAGGGTTGAGCCAGATTTTCGATCGCCGCCGCTTCAATTTCGGTGCGCTCGCCGCCGGCAGCCTTCTCGCATCGGGACAAATCAGCGCCGCGCTCGCCGCGACGGTGCGGGCGAGCGAGCCGCGCCTCGTCTTCGCGCATTACATGGTCTGCTGTCCGCGGGACGGCGACGATGCATCGGTGGCGGCGCTGGCGGCGGAGATCAAGCAGGCGCAGGCGCGCGGCATCGACGCCTTCGCCCTCAATTGCGGCAGCTGGACCGAGGAGCCGCGCTATCGCGCCACGACGAGCAAGCTGTTTCGCGCCGCCGCCTCGCTGGGCAGCGATTTCAAGCTGTTCTTTTCGGCCGACGGTCTCGCCCCCGACGTGGTCGTGGCGATGGTCTCGGAATTTTACGGCCATTCCAACATGCTACGGGTCGCCGGCCGGCCGCTGCTTTCGACCTTCGATGGCGATACCGAATGGGCGAAGGCGTTTCTCGATCCGCTCGAGGACGCGGAAAAACCGGTTACCTTCGTGCCGTTCTTCTTCCCCGAAGGCAAAGCGAAGGTTTTCACCGCGCGCAACATCGCCAAGCTCATCGCCGACAACAGCTATGTCGATGGATTCTTCCTCTTCGGCGCGGCCGGATCGGGCACCGAGATCGCCCGCGCGAGCCAAAAGGTCGGCGAGGCATGGCGACGCGCCGGCAAGCTCTATATGGCGCCGGTCTCGCCCTATTATCGCGGTCTCGGCTATCGCGAGAATTATCGCGTGTTCGAGACCCGCGGCTTCGAGGGGATGGCGCTGCAATGGGAAGCAGCGATCGCGGTCGGCGCGCAA
>DATNGG010000022.1:0-7957 GCA_035605975.1 Allostellaceae bacterium
GCCTCCGACAGCGACCGCGCCATGTCGTCGGTCAGGACGAGGCGCGGATTGTTCCAGGTCGGCACTCCCGCGTGAAAGATGGCGGCGCGCGCATAAACCGGCACCATCGTCTTTCCCGCAATGCCGAGGACGGTCGAGGCTTGCGCATGCAAATGGGCGACGCAGCCGAGCTCGGGCCGGTCGCGGTGGATTTGCGTGTGAATCCGCCACTCCGCCGGAATCTGAATCGGGCGGTCGCCGCCCGGGTGATGGTGAATTTTTCCGGCAAGATCGAAAATGAAGATTTCGTCCGCGCGGACCGCGGTCTTCTCCGATCCTGCGCCCGGCGTCATCAAGACGATGTCGGTGCCGGGAATGCGCAGCGAAATATGACCGAAGAGGCCGATCGAGCCCTGAAGCCCGACGATCCGGCACATCACCGCGAGCTTGCGGCGATAGGTCCAGTCTTCCTCGGCGCCGAGCCCGGCCTTTTCCATCAATTCGAGCATGGATCACTCTCCCACGCGGCGACCGCCTGCGCTCTAAAACTTCACCGGCACGAAACGGCGCGTCAGCATCTGATCGTCCGTCGGTTTCTTGTCGAGCATCCCCAGATCGACGAAGGAGTCCGCGAGCACCGAGATTGCCTGCGGATCAAAGCGGCCGTCGCTCGACAGCATGGAAATTTCGTAATCATAAGTGCGATCGGCGATCGATTTGTCGTCGTGCAGCACGCGCATCGCGATCTCGGAGGTCTCCTCTTTGTGCGTCTTCATATAGGCGATCGAGGCGAAGAAGCCCTGGAGGAAGCGCTTGACGAGATCGGGATTCTCCTCGATCAGCGCCTTCCTCGCATCGATGATGTGCGCGTGGAAATGCGGCGCATATTGCGCGAGGCGCACGACGATCTTGCCTTTCTTCTCGTCCGACAGCTTCAAGCCCACCTCGACCGGGTCGACGATCCCGTCGACCTGGCCGGTCAGCAAGGCAGCGACATTGGCCTGAACCGAGCCCTGGCCAACCGTCCTGACGCCGGTCTTGCCCCAGCCCTCGGCGATCGCCATTTGCCAGACGAGCCACTCGGCGACCGAGCCGGTGCCGGGCATCGCCAGGAGCTTGCCCTTCAAATCGGCGACGGATTTGATCGGCGAGTCGGCGCGCGTGATGACGACGACGCTGCGCGGCTCCTCGGCGAAGGCCGCCACGGCGAGCACGGGCGAGCCTTTGACGGCAAAGGCCATGTCCGATCCGGCGCAGAGGCCGAAATCGATGCTGTTGGAGGCCAAGGCCTGCTGCAGCTTTCCGCCATTGCCGAGGGCACTGATCTCGAGATCGATGCCGTGGCGCGCGTAAATCCCTTCGGCGACGCCGACATCGAGCGGCAGGAAGGCCCAGAGCGAGCCCAGGGATTTTCCGGCCCGCAGCTTGTCGGCGGCGTGGCCTGGCGACAGCGCGGCAAGGCAGAGCGCGCAGCCCAAAAGGCATGCGGCGACGCTTCGTTTCATGGTTTCCTCCCTGTTTTGCCCGACACGCGGGCTTGTGGCGTTCTTGCGATGAGGCCCCGGCTCAGGGTTTCACCGGCACGAAGCGCTCGGTCAAAATCTGATCGTTGTCGGGCTTTTTGTCGAGAATGCCGAGCTCGATATAGGACGTCTTCAAAGTCTCGATGCCTTGGGGGTCGAACCGTCCGTCGCTCTCGAGCCAGCTCGCGAGATCGTCATAGATGCGGTTCATGATCTCGGGCGTGCTGTCGAGTGCCTTGACCGCGATCCGCGTCGTCTCCTCCTTATGAGATTTCATGTAGGCGACGCTGGCGAAGAAGCCTTTGAGGAAGCGCTCGACCAGAGCGGGATCACTGTCGATAACGCTGGTGCGCGCATAGATCACATGGGCGAGGAAGTGCGGCGCATAGCGGGCGAGGCTGAAGGCGACTTGGCCTTCATGCCTCGATTCGAGGAGATAGCCGACTTCGGGCGGGCCGATCATCGCATCCGCCTGATGCGAGCGCAGCGCCGCGAGGCAGCCGGCGATGGAGCCGCCCGCAGCGGTGCGCAAACCGGTCTTGCCCCAGCCTTGCGCGATCTCCATCTGCCACACCAGCCACTCGCTCACCGAAGCGACGCCCGGCATGATGATAAGCTTGCCTTTGAGATCGGCGGGCTCTTTCACTGGCGAATCGGCGGGGACGATCACCGTCACGGTGCGCGGCTCGCCGGCGAAAGCAGCAATGGCGCGGATCGGCGCGCCTTTCGCGCCGAACGCCATCTCGACGCCGCTGCTCAAGCCAAAATCGACGCTGCCGGCGGTTAGCGCCTGCATCAGCTTCGAACCGCTGCCAGCATTTGTGACCGCGGGATCGATGCCATATTTTTTCCAGATACCCTCTTCGGCGCCGATTTGCAGCGGCAGGAAAGCCCAGATCGGCCAGATCGCCGTGCCGACGCGCACCTTGTCGAGCGCATGCGCGCGCGGCACAAGCAACAGCAGGGCGATCGTCGCTACGGCAAGGCTCCGCCCGATGCGCATGATGTCTCCTCCCCTCGCAAATCCTGTTCCTAAAGCCCCGGCCTGAACGTCTCGGGCCGCGTATCCATCCATTCGGCGACGGCTTCGGCCCAGGATTTCGTCGCACGCGGCAACAGCGTCGAAAGCCCGCGATAGCGGTAGCAAGCGGGATCGGTCGGCGGCTCCGTGCCGCGCGCCAGCGCACGCGCCGCGTCGAGCAGCCGCCGCCGCATATGCACGATGACGATATCGGTGCCGCCAAGGAATTCCCGGTTGCGGTCGAAATCGGCGCCGATGCTTTCGGTGATTGCCGTGTCCTGATCCTGGAAATTCGTGATGCGCTGCCAGGGCTGCTTGCCCGGCGCGCCGGGATCGGCGTAGCCGTTCGACTTATTGCGCTGGGCGATGAATGTGCCGGGGATCATCGCCGAATGAATGCCGGTCGGCGTGCCCTCGCGGAACCAGCTCAGCTCTTGCGCGGTGAGGCGGCGCTTGGGGTGCCAGGAGACGCCGAAGGCCCAAACCTTCGTGTCGTCGACCGGAACCCAGGCATGACCGCCGAGCGGCGCATCGCCCGGGAAGCCGGGCAGCATCGTGAAGCACGGCATCAGCCAGGCGCCGATGCGCCAGTAGTAATTCTCGGCATCCGCATCGCGCCGCGCGGCTTGAAGGATCCCGGCCGGCCGATGCGCGATTTCGAGCTTCGGATAGGTGCCCTGGGCGACGATCTTCGCCGAGCCCGACATGTCGTGCTCGGTGCTCTGTTCCATCGCCGCGATGCCGTGGAGAAAGGCGAGATGGCTCGAATCGATATCGCCTTCGAGCCCTTGGAGCCAGTGGCAATCCTGATAGCGCTTCGAGACGTAGACCTGGTCGGCGGGAACCTCGAGCCATTCGAGTGCGGGCAGAGCGGGGCGTTTCTCCGGCGGGCCGAGATAGGCCATCACGACGCCGTTGCGCTCGATGCAAGGGTAAGCGGTCTGCCGCACCTGGTCGCAAAACCGGGTTTGCGGCGGTTCGTTGGGCTGATCGAGGCAGCGGCCCTCGATGTCGTATTTCCAGCCATGATACCAGCAGCGCAGTCCGCGCTCGCCGTTCTTGCCGAAATAGAGCGAGGCGCCGCGATGGGCGCAGTGCTCGCCAAGCAGCCCGACGCGGCCATCGCTGTCGCGGAAGGCAATGAGGTCTTCGCCGAGCAGCCTCACGCGAACCGGTGCGCCGTCGGTCTCGACCTCGCGTGACAGCAGCGCCGGCAGCCAATAGCGGCGCAAGAGCTGGCCCAAGGGCGTTCCCGGGCCTGTTCCCGATAAGAGGTGGTTCTCGTCCGGCGTCACGCCGGCCCGCCCGGCCAGAGATCGAGCGCCGCCAGGAACTCGATCGTGTATTGATCGTAGAGCCACGGCGCTTCCTGCATCACGGCGTGGCCAGCATCCGGCACCTCCTTGAACAGTGAGCCCTTGATGTGCTCGTGCAGCGCGCGTGCCGCGGCGTGGTTGCGATCGGCGGTGCCGCTGATAATGATCGTCGGCATGGTCAAGCCGTCGAAGAAGGAATCGGGCTCGACATCGCTGTAGAGCGCCTCGTTGGCCGCGATGATGCTGGCGACCGTCGAGGGGTTGCTCAGCTCGCAGATCATGCGCGCATAATGCTGCACATGCGGCAGCGCCTGCGCCGTCGGCGAGAAATGATCGAGGCACTGCTTATAGCGCAGCGGCAGCCCTTCCTCCGCATATCGCTTGGCCCAAACCTTCATCGCGTCGCGCGTCGGCAGATAGCCGGTGCCGGAAAGGATCAAGGCCGGCACGCGCTTCGGCTGCTTGCTTGCCATTTGCATGGCGATCATGCTGCCCATCGAATTGCCGTGGATGATCGCGGGCCCCGCAGACACACGGTCGACCACTTCCCAGGCCGCATCGGCCATGTCGCGGATGGTGACGCCGCTCTGCGCCGGGGCGGAGCGGCCGTAACCCGGCAGATCGACGGCGAGGGTACGGAACCAGGGCGAAAAGCGCGCGGTCTGATACATCCATAAGCGATGATCGTCGGGCGTCGAATGCAGGAAGATCATCGGCAGGCCGCTCGCGCCGGCTTGCTCGAAATAAAGCGGTCCAACGATCCGTCGTGCCATGGCGCACCTCGGAAGCCTATGTAGGCAAACCCTACATCAGGCAGCCATGGCCTTGCCACTGGTTTCGGCGGCGGCTCAGGGCTTTGCGGCGATCGCACTCACATAGGCTTCGGTGACGAGACGCTCGACCGCGCGGATGCTGCGGATCGCCTCATCCGCGCGGATGCGCTCGACGAGCGCTGCAAGCGTCGCCTCGTCCAAATGCTGCTTGGCGGCGCGGGCGCGCGCCACCTCGATCAGCACCTCGCGGCCGGGCGCGGCGAATTCATAAGCCATCAGCCGGTCGGTGATCGCCTCGTCGAGGAGATCGATGCGGTTGGTGGTCAAGACCACCGCGGTGTGCGCGGTATCGAGCTCGTCGATATTGTGGAAGAACACCGAGTTCTGGCTGAAATGCCATTCCTTCGCTGCGGCGGCGCTGCGCGTGAGGAAGAGGGACTCGACATCGTCGAACAGCAGCACGGTGCGCCGCACGGTCTCGCCGGCATGAGCATGGCCGGGACCGAAGCCGAAGCGGTGGCTGTGCCCCGGCCCTTCGCGCGCATAGTCGAAGAGCTCGGCCAAGCGCTCTTCGCTGTCGCCATAGCGGCCGCGCGCGATGTCGGCGCCGTCGACCAGCACCAGCACGACCTCGTCGGCGGGATCGGCGCCCGGCGCGTCCGCGGGGGCCCTGTCGAATCGCGCCGCCAGCTCATAGGCCAGTCGCTTCGCCATGCTCGTCTTGCCGATGCCGACCGGGCCGTGAAATAGGAACCCTTTGACGGCGCTGTCCTGGATATGCTCGCGCCATTGATGCGCGATCAGGCGAGCGGTCTCCCGCAGAATGCGCTCATAGCCCTCGCCGGCCAGCTCACGCTCGACGAGACCGGCCGCCTCATCCGACGGCGCACGCAGGAACGTGCCGAATTGCTGTTGCAGCCGCGCGCGGTCATAGAGGTTGACGTCGATATCACGCAGCACCATCGCCGGGCTCCTTCCATTCCGGGGCGTTTTCGATCTGCTCCAGCATCGAGCCGCGATCGACGCCCAGAAGGTCGACGAGGTTGAGATCGGCGCAGAGAAGCATAGCGCTCTCGACCGGATCGATATTGACGTGCTGAACGATGACGCCATCCGCGCGGATCGGGATATTGATCACATCCTCGGCTTCCCAATCGTGGCGCTCCTCGTCCAAGAGTGTGTAGCCGCGCCCGCGCGCGATATAGAGGATCGCCCCGCCCGGCGTGCGCTGTGCGCCGCTGCGGCTTTGCGGCGCGATCTCCTGGCGGAAGAAAATCATCGAGCGCAGCGGCGTGTCGTCGAGGGCAGGGTGGAGATACCATTGCATCTTCCCCTGGCGATTGATCTCCCAGGGCAGGTCCTTGCCCTTGATGATCCAGCTGCCGCCGCGCTGGCGCTTGCGCTGCCGATCGCGCAAAGCGTAAAGCCAATCAAGCAGATTGGCGCCGCGCGTGGCCGGCTGCGCGCCGAGCAGCCCCTCGGGGCTGCGGTCCTCGCGCTCGCTCATCGCCGCGGCCTCCCGCGGCCGGAGCGGCCGAATTCCGGATGCTGCTCGAGCTGGACCATCTCGCTCGCGCCCCATTCGTAGATCGCGGTGTTGATGAAGGCGATCCACTTGACCGGCTTTTCCGGGTCCTTGTTGAAGTGCTGATGCTCGACGCCGCCGGGCCGGATCGGCAGCAGCATGAGATCGCCGCTTTCCCAATCGAGCCGCTCGCCTTCGACGATGCTGTGGCCTTCGCCTTCGAGCACGAAAATCACCAGCCCGCCCTGATGGCGATGCTTGCCGGAATGGACCTTCACCTCCTGCACGAAGACGATCCAGCCATCGAGCGCGGTCTCGACCGCCCGTCCGGCATCGTAACGCGAGGGGAACAAGTACATGCGCACCAGCCCTTGGCGGTCTTGAACCCAGGGCGTGTCGCGCCCGCGCACCACCACCGTACCGGTGTAAGAGCGCTCGCGCTCGCCGCGCTGCGCCGCGATGATCTGCTCGTAATAGTCGCGCTCGCGCGCTCGGCTGCGGCTCTCCATGGCGCGATCCTTTCCCCCCGTGCCGATGGGCGTCTTCGCCCTAGGATGCATGCCGGCGCGCATGACGCAAGCCGGTTGCGCGGTGCGGCCGCGCGTGATCCCCGTTGTCATGCAGCGCTCGAGACCTTATTCTCCGCGCGCGCCCGATGCCCCCGCTCCCACAGGTTTCATGACGAAGAAGGGTCGCCCCGGCATCCGCACGCGCCGCGTCAAAGACGCGCAGCGCTCATCGCGCGAAGCGCCGAAAGCGGTCGCCGCTCCTCCCGAAGCGCTGCTGGGGTATCGCCTGTGGCAGGTCCACTATGCCTGGCACCGGCATATCGAGCGTCATCTCGAGGCCGTCAAGCTCACCCATCTGCAATATGTCCTCTTGGCGGCGACGAGCCATCTGCTCAACGACCGTCAGCCTCCGACGCAGATCGGCTTGGCGAAGTTCACCCGTCTCGAGAAAATGATGGTGTCGAAGAATCTTCGCGCTCTCGAGCGGCAGGGCCTGATCGCGCGCCATCCGCATCCGCAGAATTCGCGCGCCAATGAAATCGGCCTGACCGCGCGGGGCTGGCGCGTGCTTGGCGAGGCCTTTGCCGCCGCCGCCGCGGCTCATGGCAGCTTCTTTCGGCCTTTCGGCAAGGAGTGGCGGAGATTCGATGCGATGCTGCGGATTTTGATGCCGGGCGACGCGCGGGATTTGTGACGCTGCGCCGCGCATGCCAGCCGTGTTAAGGCTTGGCGCCGCGCGGACTCGGCCGGCGGCCTTGTCCGCCCGAATCGACCCAGCTCACGAAATCCTCGACATTTCCCGAAAGGTCCGCGGCGATTTTTTCGAGCTCCGCCTTGGTCTCCTGCCGGAAGCTCGGTCCCTCCGACTGAAGCGCGCGCAAGCGTCCGACGATCTCCTCGTAGCGGCGCTGCAGCTCCGCGATTTCGCCGCGCTCCTCGACTCGCTCGCTGCCGCTTGCCGCGCCCAGCTTTTGCTGCAGCGCGGCGATGCGCGCAGCCAAAGCTTCGAGCTGCTGCTCCAATCCGCGATGCAGGCCTTGCTCGTCCATGTCGCTCTCCCGATCCGACGCTCCGATGGACAACACGTCAGAGCGGCCAAGCGTTGCAGGAATGGCGCCGAGGTTGCTGCCGTCGATTGACTCGAATCCGCCGCGCCTTTAGCCTTTCGCAAAACCGGCCGGAAAACGCGGCCGGCACGGGAGGAGAGGGTGATGAGGCCGCGGGCCGCCCAAAGCTATATCGATGATCGGCCCGAGGACGGCGTGTTTCGCGTTCATCGCGACGTCTATGCCGATCCGGAGCTGTTCGAGC
>DATNGG010000023.1:0-33998 GCA_035605975.1 Allostellaceae bacterium
GCTCATGATGCCAGCGCCGTCGCCCGACCGAGGCTGCGCCGCGCATGGTCTTCGATCGCGCGGGCAAATCGCCGAGCGCCCTCGTCGCCAATACCATCGGTCGTCAAAGCCTCAAGCGCTTCCCTGCGCGCCTCGGGCGATCGCGCGAGACGGACAGCCCGCGCGACAAAGTCTTGCGGGTCGCGGCCAATAAGGGCCGGACCGAGGCCGACGCCTTCTAGGAAAGGGGCGTAGATCTTGCCGAGGCCCTCGCCGCCGAGCGCGACCGGCGTGACCCCACAGGCCAGCGCTTCAGCCGCCATCCGCGGCGAGACGCCTTTTGCCGGAGTCAGCGCCACATCGACCCGCGCGTAAAAATTGCCGATATCGGTGTCGTCGACGATATCGATCCGTGCCGCCAAGTCGCGCCCGAACAGAGCGACGAGGCGGTCTATATTGGCTGGCGAGGTCATATCGCGCGCCCGCAGCAATAGCTTGGCATCGGGCCGCTCCCGCAACACGGCCGACCAAAGGCGTATCGTCTCGGCATCGATCTGCGCCATAACGACATCGGCGCCGAATTGAATCCCTCGATCAGAAGCCGCGCTTGTGGGCGATGCAACAGCCCGCGGAACCGGATAACCGCCGGCGATCGGCCAAGAGGATGACGCCGCGCCGCCGGCCGATGCCGCGACGAGTTGCGCATCGTAGATCTCCGCCACCCGCCCCTCGTTTCCGAGCCAGGCGACGCGGATCACGGTTTGCAGCCGCGCCAGCGCCAGCATGTTCGTCGGTGCCGCAAAGCCTGCAACGTCGATGATGACATGGAGTCCGTCGCGCTCGAAAAAGAGCGCGAGAGCGTCGGAATCGAGTGCCGAGATGTCCTGCCAAATGTCGAATGCGCCCTGAAAGGGAAGATTCTGGTCCCAGCTCTGAGCCCCGATGCCGTAACCGATGACCGTCGCATGCGCGCGGTCATGGCTGCGCGCGACCGCGGCGATATGGGCTGCATCATGGGGGTCGGCAAAGGCCGATACGATATAGCCGACGGTGAGCTTGCCCTGCGGCCGGGTCCAATGCGTCGGCTTCGCCGGCGGACAGAACCGCCGCACCCAGGCCTTGCCGATCGCGGCGAGCCGGTCCTGGTCGCGCTCGAGCCACAGCCCGTCGGCAACGCGCGCAGCCGCGAATTCGGCGTCGTCGGGAGCCCGTGCGACCGCTTTCTCATGCCAGTGCCGCGCCGCATCGACATCGCCGCAGGCGGCGAGCGCTCGCGCATAGAGGCTCGCTTGCGACGGCGCCACCGCGTCCGCGCTCTCGATGGGCCGCAAAATCTCGACCGCTTTTCCGGCAGCTCCGGTGCGGAGCAAGAGCGCCCCATAGAAGGTTTGCGCCGCGTCATCCTGCGGATTGAGCGCGGCGTGCTGCCGCGCGTTCTCCACCGCGAGCTCAATCATGCCATCCGCGAGGCACAGCTCTGCAGCCGCAAGCTTGGGATTCTCTTTGATGTTGTGGAACGCCCAATCGAAGTTCGGAAACTCTCGCGGAACGAGCTCCAAGAGCGGGCCTTGCGCCTTCAGCGCGGTCGCGAGCTTGCCCATGAAGAGGCTTTCCCGGAGATCGCCCGCCTGTGCATAGAGCGACGCCAGCACTTCGGCGATGACGCCATCCATCGGCCGGGATTCGTGGCATTCGCGCGTCAGGGCTAGCGACCAATCGAGCCGGCCCATCTTCCAAGCGGTCAACCCAAGGAGAAAACGCGCCGGCACATTGCCGGCATCGTGCGCGATCAGCGGCGCGAGCAGAGCGAGCGCACCTTCCTGATCATCGCGCACGAGGCGGCGTTTGGCTTCCTTAACCTCGGCGTCGACCGAATCCTGATCGCCCGGCTTGATCGCTTCTACACTCATCGGCTCTTCTCAAGCGGTTTGCCGAATCGACTGAGACGGGTTCGCAGGCGGCGCCTGAGGCGACGCTTCATCGCGTTTAGCTCGCATTCCCTCGAGCAGCCCTTCGCTGATCTGCCGATTGATGTTCACCAGAGTTTCGATCTTCTTTGCGTCGCGCTCGACCAGCAGCTCGACGGTCGTCTTGTCGATAAAATTGGCAAGCCCCAAAAGATTGCCCCGAACCAGATCGGGCAGCTTGCACTCGGCATCGACGAGATTTGCCTGGAAAAGCGTCCAAAGCCGCCAATTCGCCCGCAACGCGGTGCGGAAATCGTCGATCGGACCGTCTTTGGACTTGTTGAGCTGGCGTGCTGCTTCGAGCAACGCCCAGGCTTCGCTTCGCGCAGGGTTACCGGGTTCGGGTGCTCTCTGGTAGCCCTTGGGCGGAAGCGTCATTTAAAATCTCCTGCTCGCGCGCGATCAACTGCCTCGCGGATTTGAGCGCGCGATAGAGCTGGCCGTCGCGCACCAGGCCGCGAATTTCGCCGATGAGCGCCGCCGTACTCGGCGCTGCTTCCTCAAATTCTGCGAGAAATTTCTCAATTATGGGTAAAAAAACGTCACCTTTAGCTGGGAACAGATATTGGCATTGAATGGCGAAATAGATACGCCGGGCGGATGTATTCGCCTGCTCTTCGGTGACGATGTCTTTCTCGCGCAAGAGAGCGGCATTGTTGTGCACGAGAATTTTCGCGGCGGGTCCGGAATTCTCGATGACCACGCCATTGACGATCAGCCGCTCATGCGGCTTCAGATTGATCGTGAGCGGCATTCTACTGCTCCTCGGATAGTCGAGTGTCAGCTTCTAGCCGGGTTTGCTTACGATCCGGTTAAAAGAAGACGGGCGGCCCGATGGGCCGCCCGCAAGTTCACTCGTGTACGGTTTTCGTCGCGAGGCGACTTAGTGGAAGAGACGGAGGACCGCCTGCTCCGACTGGGTCGCGATCGACAGAGACTGAATGGCGAGCTGCTGCCTCGTCTGCAGGGTGACGAGGTTCGTGCTCTCCTGGTTCACGTCGGCAACCGTCAACTTCGACGCACCGCCGCTGAGGGTCGTCTCATACGACGCGGTGAAGGTGATGCGGGTCTGCAGCAAGCTGACGTTGGCGCCGAGGCTCTGCGCATCGGCTTGCGCCAGGGCGATAGCGCCATTGAGGGCGTTGTAGGCCTTGTCGAAGATCGACACGCCCTGGGTCCCTGCAGCGGTGAACTTGAAGCCCGCTGCGGCGGTCGCATAGACGCTGGCGCCCGCTTTGGTCGTGGTGTCCAACTTGCTGATCAGCATGTTGAAGCCGGCGATGTTGATCACCGACTTGGTGCTGTCGGAGAACTGCAGGCTCAGCTTCGACTTGCTCGAATTCACCAGGTTCAAGCCCTGATAGCTCGTATCGCCGAGGAGCTCGTTCAGCTGCGCAGCCAGGGTGTTGATCTGGGTCTGCGAGGCTTTGCGCTGCGCGGTGGTCTCGGTCTTGGCAGCCTGCAACACACCTTGCATCTGCTGCAGGATTGAGATCGCCGCTTGGATGCCCTGGGTCGCCGCGGTGAGCGTCGAGACGCCCTGGTCCATGTTCGACTTGCGGGTATCGAGGTCGTTGGCGCGGTTGCTCAGCGACTGGGCTTGGAAGAACAGCACCGCGTTGTCGACCGCGCTCGAGACCTTGAGACCGGTCGCGAGATGGCCCTGGGTGGTGTTCATATCCTGGTTGATCGACTGCAACGAGAGCAGGTTTTGCTGCGTCGCTGCACCGAGAATGATCGACATGTCTGAAACATCCTTCTAGAAGTCAATGATCGAACCGCTTCGCGGTCCGAGCCTCAAGAAGCAACCTCCATGCCGCGATTTCCGCGCGATTCGATGCCTAAAATTGCGGAGATCGGGGCTCGAATCGTTCAGCGATGCCGACCCATTCATCCCCGTTTAAGGGTGCGGGCGCGGCCGAGGGAAAAATTCACCCGGCAGATTCTGCCGCCCTCGGCAAATTTTGCCGGGGCCCCTCGGCGCCGATTGCTCGCGCCGAGCGGACTATAGGCTGCGAATGCGGCTGCGGAGTTAAGTCGCGATTACCGCGCAGAGCGCGCATTTCACCGGAAATTAACCGTCTTCATGGGAGGCTTCGCCGCAAGCGCACGCTCTCGATCGCGCCAGTATCGAGGCCAAGACCGGCAAGGGACGATCAATGGAAAAATCGGTGGCATCCGTTTCCGAGTCGATGCCGGTCGTGACAACGCCCCCGCAAACCGCCGCTGCGATCTCGGGTGCCGAGCAGATTGCTCTGTCCTTCGTCCGCCACGCCGTCACGCATGTCTATCTTTTCCCGGGCGGCACCATCGCGCCGATCATCGACGCGATCGAGATGCGCACGCGCATCGAAATCATTTGCCCCCGCACCGAGCAAGGTGCCGGCTTTGCCGCCCTCGCCCATGCGCGGCTCAGCGGCAAGCCCGCCGTGTTGATGGTGACCTCGGGGCCGGGCGTCACCAACGCGGTGACCCCGATCGCCGACGCTTATTACGACAATGTGCCGATGGTGGTGCTGACGGGCCAGGTCGGCACTGCCGACATGCGCCGATCGATGCCGGTGAAACAGCGTGGCTTTCAGGAAGTCGACACGATCGATCTCGTGAAGCCGATCACCAAGGCGGCCCTCCTTGTCGAGGATGCCCGCGATCTGCCGGACATCATGGATCGCGCCTTCTTCCTCGCACAATCCGGGCGCCAAGGGCCGGTGGTCGTCGATTTGCCGATGAATGTCCAGCGCGCCAGCATGGCGGCGGACGACTACGCACCGCCGCGAAAGCCGTTCGACGCGGCGCCGAAAGCATCGGATGAAGCGCTTCTCCGCCTGGCGCATTGGATCGAGAGCGCTTCGCGTCCGGTCATCCTGGCGGGCGGCGGCGTTCTCGCCGCCGGCGCTCACGGCGCGCTCCGCCGCCTCGCCGAGCAGTGCGGCATTCCCGTCGCGATGAGCCTTCCCGGGCTTGGCGCTATGCCGTCCTCGAGCCCGCTGTCGCTGGGCCTTTGCGGCTATGCCGGCGGCCAGCACACCAATCTCGCGATCTACAATTCCGATCTGCTCCTCGCGATCGGCACGACGCTGCATGTCCGACAGACCGGCAGCCTCGCCGACCGCACGGCACCTCGGGCGAAGATCGCGCGCATCGATCTCGACCGCAACGAGCTGGCGCACAGCAGGGTTCCGCTCGACCTCGCCATCCATGCCGACGCAAAAACGGCGCTTGGCGCTCTCAACGACCTGCTCAAGCGTCCGGCCACCGGCTCTGTGCGCACGCAATCCTGGCTCGCGGCAATCGAGGCTTGGCGCGCGCGCTTTCCCTTGAGCGTCAAACGCCGGACGACCCGGCTCAAGCCGCAAGAGGTCATCGCTATCGCCGACCGCGCCGTCGGCGGCAAGGAGATCATCGTCACCACCGGCGTCGGTCAGCACCAGATCTGGGTGCCGCGGCATTTCGCCTTCGACTATCCGAGCCGCCAGCTTCTGACCTCATCCGGCCACGGCACGATGGGCTATGATCTGCCTGCGGCGATCGGCGCGAAGATCGCGCGGCCCAAGGCGACGGTTCTCTGCTTTGTCGGCGATGGCAGCCTGCAGATGAATCTGCAAGAGCTGGCGGTCATCGCCGAGCGGAAGCTCGACATCAAGATCATCGTTCTCGACAACCAAGCGCTCAGCATCGTCGCGCAGTTCCAGCGGCAGAATTGGAACTCGCACCCGACGACCGGCGACAAGCGCAATCCCGATTTCGCCCGCATCGCGCGTGCTTATGGGATTCGCTCGGTCACCGTCGCGACGGCGGCGAGCGCGCGCAAGCTCATCCCCGCCGCGCTCAAGCGCCGCGGTCCGGTGCTGATCCATTGCCGCATCGACCCGAAGGAAGAATTGCTGCCGATGCTGCTGGGGGGACACACCCTCGACGACATGTCGTTCGAGACGTCTTTTTGACCGACATGGCGGCGCTCCGCAGATCGGCTTTCGTGACTGGCGCCAGCCGCGGCATCGGCAAAGCGATAGCCACTTTGCTGCTCGAGCGCGGCTACAAGGTCGCGTGCGGTTTTCGCGCGCAGCAGGGGAAAGCCGCCGAGCTGGCCGCGCGCCATGCCGACGCGCTGCCGATCCGGCTCGACATCCATGATCGCGCCTCGGTGCGCGATGCCCTCGCCGTAACCGCCAAGCGCTTCGGCAGTCCCATCGACATTCTCGTCAACAACGCCGCCATTGCCGACGAAAAGCCGTTCGAGACGATCACCGACGCGGATTGGGACCGGATGCTCGAAACCAATCTGCGCGGACCCTTCATTGCCGCACAAGAAGCCTTGCCGGCCATGGTCGCGAAGCGCTGGGGCCGCATCGTCAACATCGTCTCGATCGGCGGGCAATGGGGCGGCCTGCGCCAAGTGCATTACGCCGCATCGAAAGCCGGGCTGATCAATTTGACGCAGTCGCTGGCGCGGCTGTATTCGGCGCAGGGCATCACCAGCAACGCAGTTTCGCCGGGGCTCGTCGAAACCGACATGGTGCAGACCGAGCTCCACTCCGAAGCCGGGCGCGCCAAGCTTGCGCAAATTCCTTTGGGCCGCATCGCGGCACCGCGAGAGATCGCCGCCGCCGTCGCGTTCCTCTGCTCCGAAGAAGCCGGCTACATCACCGGCCAGACCGTCAACGTCAATGGCGGCATGCTGTTCTGAGGTGAAAGTGACCAAGCGCATTCTCATTCTCGGTGCCGGCAAGGAGCAGATCCCCGCCATCGAAGCCGCCGCGCGCAAGGGCATCCGCACTCTCGTGCTCGACATGAATTCCAAGGCCGAGGGCGCGGCGCTCGCCGACGAGTTTTGCCCGGTGAGCACGCGTGACATCGACGCTATTCTAAAACTCCTGGCAGATCGCAAGTCGAAAATCGACGGCGTGATGACGATCGCGAGCGACATCCCGCATTGCGTCTCGGCTGTGGCGGAATTCCTCGGCGTGCCGCATATCGCACCCGAGGTCGCGCGGCGCTGCATCGACAAATTCGCCATGAAAGAGGCGCTGCTGGCCGCAGGCGTCAACATTCCGGAATTCGCGGCGATCGCCTCGGTCGAGGAACTCGAGACCTTTGTCGAGCGGTTCGGCTATCCGGCAGTCATCAAGCCCGTCGACAATTCGGGCGCGCGCGGCGTGTTGCGGCTGACGCGGTCGGTCGATCTCGCCTGGGCGTTCGACTATGCGCGCCAGTTCTCCTATTCCGGCCGGGTCGAGGTCGAGCGCTTCATTCCCGGCCTGCAAATCAGCACCGAGGGGCTGGTGCTGGACGGCACGCTGCATACAAGCGGATTCGCCGACCGCAACTATGCCAGGCTCGACGACACCCTCCCCTACATGGTCGAGGATGGCGGCGACATCCCGACGATTCTCGACGCGTGCGACCGGCAAAGCGTCGTCGCCGAATTCGAGAAGGCCGTCGGCGCGCTCGGCATCGATTGGGGGCCCGCCAAAGGGGACATGGTCTTCGGTGAGGACGGCAAGGCCTATGTGATCGAGATCGCCGCGCGGCTTTCCGGCGGCAATTTCTGCTACGACAAGGTGCCGTGGTCGACCGGGGTCGATATCGTCGACATTCTGGTCGATATGGCCGTCGGCAATTCGGTCGACCCGCGCCGTTTCGAGCCGGACCGGAACCTAGCCACCGTGCAGCGATATTTCTTCCCCCCACCGGGCCGCATCGAAGCGATCCGTGGCATCGAACGAGCAAAGGCGATCCCGGCGATCCGCAAGCTCGATCTTTGGGTAGAGCCGGGAGCCATGGTCGCGGCGGCGGAAAACCATCCCTCGCGCGTCGGCTATGTCATCGCCTGCGCATCGACCCGCGCGCTCGCGACCGCGGCGGCGGAAGCGGCCGTGCGCATGGTCGACTTCGTCATCGCATAGCCGGCGCCCCGGCAAGAAGGGATTAACCAATCCCGTGCCATGGTGCGCCCTCCCTCATCGCCCGCTTTGCGGGCGCATGCCGCGAGAAGATCGGCTTTGCCTGGCGTTCGAATGTATCTCACCCCCTCCTTGCGCGAGCCACCTCAAACCAGACCGACAAGGGTCTGGAGCGTCTTCCATCTCAATCTCATGTTCTCCTCGATCGAGGAGGAATCGCGCGCCAATGTAATCGAGCGCTGCTATTGGCCGCTGCTGCGCGCGGTCGAGGCGACGCGGCTGCCGATCGGCGTCGAGTTCACCGGCTACACGCTCTCGACCATCAAGCGGCTCGATCCCGCCTGGATCGAGAAATTCAGCGATCTGATGCGCGCCAAGCTCGTCGAGCCGATCGCCAGCGGCGAGGCGCAACTCATCGGCCCGCTCGTTCCAGCCGCGGTCAATGCCGCCAATCTCCGCCTCGGCAACGCCACCTATGAGAGGCTGCTCGGCCGTCGGCCGAGCCTCGTGCTGGTCAACGAGCAATGCTTCAGCCGCTCGATGATCGATCACTATATCGATGCCGGCTATCGCGGCTTCATCGCCGATTGGGACAATGCCTACCTCGCCAATCCGCAATGGGACCCGGCGCTGCGCTATGCGCCGCAGCGCGCTTTGAGCGCGACCGGACGCAGCTTGCCTGTGCTCTGGAGCCTGACCATTGCCTTCCAGAAGCTGCAGCGCCTGGCGCATGGGGTCGAGAGCCGCGCCGCCTATCGCTCCTGGCTCGACCGCCAGCTCGCCAAGCCGATACCCTCGCTCAATCTCTACTGCAACGACGCCGAGATTTTCGATTTCCGCCCCGGGCGGTTCGAGGCCGAGCCCGCGCCGTCGAACCGCTCCGAATGGAGCGTTATCGCCACACTGTTTGAAGAGCTGCGCGCCGAGCGCCGCATCGCCTGCGCCCTGCCCTCCGATGTGCTGGCGGCGCTGCCGCCCGCGCTCGCCGCATCGCCGCTCGGCCTCGCCACCGCCGCCGCTCCGCTGCCGACCAAGAAGCAGGAGAAATACAACGCGCTGCGTTGGGCCGCGACCGGCCGCGACGATATCGGCATCAACAGCCGCTGCCTCGCCCTGGCGCACCGGCTGGGCGATTCGCTTTCGGCGAGCGACGAGGATTGGCGCGAGCTCTGCTATCTCTTTTCGAGCGACTTCCGCACCCATATCACGCTGCGCCGCTGGGCCGCTTATCGCGAGCGTCTCTCGGCCTTCGAGCGGCGCTGGAACGAGAGCGCCGCACCGCGCCGACGCACCGGCACGGCGGCGCGCGCCGGGGCGCCGGCTTTGCCCGAGCAGGACGGTCTCATCCGGCTCGAGACCGCCGCGGTCGGCGTCGAGCTCAATGCCAAGCGCGGCCTCGCGGTTCACCGCCTATGGCGCGGCAGCCGCGCCGACCAGTGGCTCGTCGGCACGATCCCCTTCGGCCATTACGACGACATCAGCCTCGGCGCGGATTTCTACAGCGCACATCTCGTGATGCAGCAGCCCGGCAAGGCGCAAGTGACCGATCTCGCGCCGGTGCGGACAATGCTCGTCGAGGAGCCCGGCTGGCAAACCATCCGCGCGACAATCAAGACAGCGCTCGGCCCGGTCGAGAAAGAGCTTCGCCTTTACCGCGCGGAGCCGCGGCTCGACCTCACCTACCGTCTCGACTGGCCGGTGTTGCCGCTGGGGGTTCTTCGCCTCGGCCACATCACCGCCAATCCCGAAGCTTTCGACGCCGACGCGCTGTGGTACGAAACCCACAATGGCGGCGCCGTGCCCGAGCGCTTCGCGCTCAACGGCACGGATTTCGATCACGGCCGGCCGGTCTCGCATCTGGTATCGGCCAGCACCGCGCTCGGCATGACCGAAGACCGGCTGAGCTTCGGCGACCGCCGGCGCTCGGTCACGGTGACCGCGCTGCGCGAGCAGGCGGCAATCGTGCCGATGGTGGTGTGGCGCCGCCTCAAAGACGGATTCTTCTTTCGCGTGGCGTTCTCGGCCGGCGAAATCGACGATACGGTCAAGATTAGCGATCCGAGCCGCGCCGAACATTGGCCCTTGACCGTCGGGTTGAGCCTCACCTTGAGCGCCGCGGCATAGGAGCGAAAGGTCATGGATTCAACGCATCGCACTCTCGAGGAACGCGCGCGGCTGGCCTTCCTCCGCAAGGCGAACGAGCCCGCGGTGAGTTTCATCGCCGAAGTCTCGAGCAACCACGCGCGCAATCTGAAGCGCTGCCTCGATTTCGTCGATACCGCGGCGAAGGTCGGCTGCGACGCGGTTAAATTCCAGCTCTTCCGCGTCGACGAGTTGTTCGCGCCAGAGATCCTCGCGCAAAGCGCCGCGCATCGCCAACGCAAGGACTGGGAGCTGCCGACCGAATTCCTGCCGCCCATCGCCGAGCGCTGCCGCGAGCGCAAGGTCGAATTCGTCTGCACGCCCTTCTCGCTCCAAGCGGTGAAAGACCTCGAGCCTTTCGTTGCCCGCTACAAGATCGCGTCTTACGAGCTGACCTGGCCCGCATTGATCGAGGCCTGCGCGCGAACGGGCAAGGCGCTCATCCTCTCGACCGGTATGGCAACGCCCGACGAGATCGGCGCGGCGGTGACAACCTTCCGCCGCTCGAGCGGCCGGGACCTGACGCTTCTCCACTGCGTCTCTGGCTATCCCCATCCTTGCGAGGACGCCAACCTCGCCGCGATCCACACCTTGCGCCGGGCGCATCACTACCCGGTCGGCTGGTCCGATCATTCGGCCAATCCCGGCGTGATCCAGCGCGCGATCCACCGCTGGGGTGCGAGCGTCATCGAATTCCATCTCGATCTCGACGGCACGGGCGACGAGTTCAAGACAGGGCATTGCTGGCTGCCCGACGCCATCGCACGCGTGATCGCCGAAGCCCGCGCCGGGCTCAAATCGGATGGCGACGGCGTCAAGCAGCCCATGCCGGCCGAGCGCGCCGACCGCGACTGGCGCGCCGATCCGAGCGACGGCCTGCGGCCGCTCAAAGCGCTGCGCGCCAACTGGACACCGGGGCGGTGACCGCTTGCGCCATTGTCCAGGCCCGGATGGGCTCGAGCCGCTTTCCCGGCAAGATGCTGCAAGAGCTCGCCGACAAGCCGCTGCTCTGGCATGTCATTCACCGGCTGCGGCAATGCGCACACGTCTCGCAGATCATCCTCGCGACCTCCGATCAACCCACCAATGATCCGCTCGCGGACTACGCGCAGCGCTTGGGCGTCGATCTCGTCCGCGGGCCCGAGCGCAATGTCCTCGAGCGGTTCCGCCTCGCGCTCGCGCTGACCTCGGCCCCCACTATCCTGCGCATCACCGGCGATGCGCCGCTGATCGATCCCCAGCTCATCGACCGGCTGATCGACGCGCTCGAGGAAAGCGGCGCCGACTACGTCGTCACCTCCACGCCGGTGAGCGATTGCGGGATCGACCCGATGACGCGGGCTGTTTTGCTGCGTCTCATCACGGAGCGGGGCGATCATCCCGCAGCGATGGAGCATGTCTCGGGCTATTTCGCTCTGGAGCCGAGCTTCGCGCGGCGCACCGTACTCGCGCTCGGCAGCGAAGATCGCCGGGTCGAGGGCGCGCGCTTCAGCATCGACACGCCGGCCGATCTCGCTTTCCTGGAGACGATCTATTGCCGCCTTGGCGCAGCCGCGGGCGAGGCGAAATTCACCGACGCTTTGGCGCTGTTGCGCGCCGATCCATCTCTCCTCGAGATCAACGGCCATGTGCGCCAGCGTCGCGCGGACGAGACGCCGCTTTCGGTCCTGATCCGCTGCGATGGCGGCCACGCGATCGGCCTCGGCCATGTGGTGCGCTGCCTTGCGATCGCCGCGGAGCTGCGCGACCGCTTCGCGGCGTCGGTGCGCTTTGCGATGCGCGGCGAGGAAGCAGCCTTCGCGCTGGTGCGGCGCGCGGCGTTTCCGGCCGAGCAGCTTAACGGCACGGCGGAAGCTGAAAGCCTGCGTGCGCTCATCGCCGCCGACAAGCCGGATGCGGTGCTGTTGGATTTGCGCGCGCCCTATGACGCCGCGGCGATGGCGGCGCTTCGCGCCGCCGGCTGCGGCATCGCCGTGCTCGATGATCCTGGTCCGCGCCGGCTCGATGCCGATTGCTCGTTCTTTCCGCCAAGCGCCGCCGCGCTCGACTGGTCGCAGGCGCGGGGCGAGCGCCATATCGGCTTTGAATGGATCCCCTTGCGGCGGCAATTCGCCGAGGCGCCGGCGCGGCGGACCGGTCCAGAACGCTTCGCGCTCATTCTCGGCGGCGGCAGCGATCCGCAGGCCATCGGCCGGCGCTTTCTCGCGAGCGCCGCCCGCGCCCTGCCCGCCTCCTGGCGCCTCGGCCTCGTCATCGGCGCCGCCGCCTCCGACGATCCGCGCATCGATGCGACCGCGGCCACGCTCGGCGCGCGACTCTCGATCCATCGCCAGGTCGAGGACATGGCCGGCCTCATGGCCAAAACCGATCTGGCGCTCGCCTCTTTCGGCATGACCGCCTTCGAGCTCGCCGCGATCGGCGTGCCGATGCTGCTGCTCTGCCTCTCCGAGGATCACCGCATCGCGGCAACGTCTCTCGCGCAAGCGGGAGCGGCCGAGGTCGCCGGGATCGTCAAGGAGGTGAGCGATACGGCGCTCGACGCGGCGATTGCCCGCCTCGCCGCGGATGACGCGCGGCGCGAGGAGTTCGGCCGGCGGGCGCGCAGCTTGATCGACGGCAAAGGTGCCGCCCGCATTGCCGAACGTCTTGCCGCTCTTGCGGCCGCGGAAGATAAAAAAGCGAAGACGCCGCGCGCGAGCGCGCGGGCTTAGTCTTTTCGCTGCGCCTGTCCGGGCGCGGATGGCTCGTGCGCCTGATCGATCCGGTAGACGATCTCATCTTGGCCGCTGCGCGCGCTGTAGAAAATCAGCGCCATCAGCCCGATGCCGAGGCCGCAGGTGACGACGATGCCGAGCACCATCGCCGCGATGCCGGGTCCCGGAAGGTCCGATTCCGCAAGCCCGCCAAAGGCGCCGATAATCGCAAGCACCACTGCGATTGCGGCGGCGCAGATCGCGCCGAAAATTATGAACCAACGCTTAGCCGCCACCGTGTCACCTGCCCTTTGAATGTCCAACCGCGAAATCGTCGCCTTCTTATAGCTTGGTATTGGGCCCGATATTCCAAGCGCGCGGGCATGGGTGCGGCAAAGTTTGCCGCAAGGCTTGCGGCAGAGATTGCCCGAGCTGCCCTCGAGCGCCTCCAGCGCACTGTAAAACCTATCATTCGATCAAGCGCTTAGCCTCTCTCGTCGGCATGGCATGGGGTTTGCTCCCCCACCCGGCGTGAGAACAAGGATTCTCGGATGACTGCGCAACCCGTCGCCATGGTGCCAAAGGCCATGAAGGCGCCGCCTGCCCCGATGCGGAGCGGTCACGGGCTTGGCTCGTTCATCCAATTTCTCGGTGCCGCCGATCTCAAAGCGCCCAAGGGGCTCGCCGGTTCGACCGCCCTCGCCACCTCGCTGCATGGCCACAAGCCCTATGCGAAAAGCGGGCGCGCCGCGCAGGACGCAAATTCTCTCGCCGATGCCGCTTCGGGCGCGACAGACTCGTCGAGCCAGCAAACCTCGCCGTTTGCTCTCTCCGCTGCCCCCGCAGCCGCTGCGGCGAACGCGGACACGGCAAATGCAAACGCGCCGAGTGCAACCGCCCTTCCCTTCGCGGGCTCTTCCCGAAACCGCGCCGTTCTTCTCGCCAATGCCGCGTCCAGCATCGCCGGACAGATGGGCGTACAGGCAAAGCCCGGCACGCCGACGCCGGCGAACGCCAATTCCTTTCTCGGACTGATCGCCGCCGGGAGCAGTGCGGTCTCCGGCGCCGCCGAGGCGAGCGACGCCGCGCTTTCGGCCGATGCCGTCGCCGCGGCCAATGCAGCGCCGCAATCCGGCGGAACGCCCGCCCCGACCTCGCTCAACGAAGCGACGCCGAGCGTCACCCCGCCGGGCAGCCCGCAGCCGCATCAAGCCGGCCCGCCCGCGACGGCGTTCCTGGTCAACCAATTCGGCGCTCCCGGCGCGACATCGGCCCATGCGCCCGACACGAGCGCACCTGCCACCGTGCCATCGAAGCCGGCGCAAGGCGGCCCCGCTCCATCCGATGCGGCGGCCAGCGCCGCTTCCGGATCGAACACCGCCGCCAACGCTGCGGCCATGCTGCCCGGCGCCGCCGCGCTCAATGCGCGCATCGTCGCCGGAGCGAGCGCCATCACCGATCATTCCAATCAGTCGGCAGCGCCCGCGACCGCCGCTTTGACTCAGCCCGCCGATCCCAATGCCGGAACGCTACCGCCGGCCGCGAGCGCCGGCGACAGCAAGGGCCACGACAATTCGGGCTTCGGCCTCGGCTCCAATTCGGCGGCCGGCATCGCCTCGCCGACCCCGCCGGGCGGCGCCAATGCGGCGAGCGACCCGCGCGCCTTCGCGGCGGCCCTCAACCACGCCGGCGCGGCGATTGACGCCACCCCATCCACCGGCGACGGCACGAAATCCAATTCGGATTCCAGCGGCGACGCGACGAGCGCCTCGGCCGCGAGCCTGCCGCTGCCGCAAACCGATCCGACGGGAGGCGCCTCGGCCCCGCTGTCGACGCCGAGCGATGCAAGCCTGCGCCCAGCGCTCATCGCCCTTCCGGCGAGCGAGCAAGTCGCGATCAACCTCAGGCAGGCGCTGACGACCGGCAATGACGAGATCCAGATCCAGCTGAAGCCGGCGAGCCTTGGAACCATCGACGTCAAGCTCAACGTCAACCATGACGGCAGGCTGACCGCGGTGATTTCCGCCGACCGCTCCGACACGCTCAATCTCTTGAAGCAGGATGCGAGCCAGCTCCAGCAATCGCTGCGCGATGCCGGGTTCAACGCCGACAGCGGCAGCCTCAGCTTCAATCTGCGCGGCGATGGTCAAAGCTTCGCGCAAAACGCGCCGCCCTCTTTCCCAGCGAGCACAGGCACGCCGGCGGATTTCACCGCCGCCTCGGCGCTGGTCCGCGCTCAGCGCCAGCACAGCGGCACTCTCGACATAGAGGTATAGGAACGAAGCCATGACCACGACCACGGGCGTCAATGTCACGCCGCCGGCCACCACCACCAGCACGGACACTGGCGTTCCGGATTTCACCTCGAACTTCAACACCTTCCTGACGCTGCTGACGACGCAGCTGCAGAATCAGGACCCGCTGTCGCCGGTCGACACCAGCCAGTTCACCCAGCAATTGGTCGGCTTCAGCGAGGTCGAGCAGCAGATCAACACCAACAAGAATCTGCAGCAGCTCATCCAGCTTCAGACCAGCAACGAGGCGATCGCCGCGGCACCGCTGGTCGGCCAGACGATCCAGTACAGCGACGCCACCGCGCCGCTCTCGGGCGGAGCGGCGGGCTTTTCCTACTCGCTGCCGAGCAATGCCGCGAGCGTCGATCTGCTCGTCGAGGACTCCTCCGGCAACGTCGTCTACTCGACGAGCGGCAACATCAATGCCGGCAACCACGACTTCGTCTGGGACGGCAAAACCAGCGCCGGCGTGCAGATGCCGGATGGCGGCCAATACACCCTTCAGGTCGTCGCCAAAGACGCGAGCAACAACCCGATCACCACGACGGTCACCTCCTATGGCGTCGTCAACGGCGTCAGCGTCGATAGCAGCGGGGCGAACCTCAACCTCTCCGGCGTCTCGGTGCCGCTGAGCGAGCTCCTCGCCATCAACCCGACCATCAACACCAGTCTTTGACAGTCCCGAGAGAAAGAGGAACCCCGTTATGAGCATCCTTGGCGCACTTTATTCCGCCGTGTCGGGCCTGGCTGCAAGCAGCAACGCGCTCGGCATGATCTCCGACAACATCTCCAACTCCAACACCGTCGGCTACAAGGAGACGAGCACGAATTTCTCGACGCTCGTTACCCAGGCAAGCGGCGCGACCACGCTCTATTCGCCGGGCGGCGTCCAATCCTCGCCGGTCTACAACATCGACAACCAGGGCGTGATGCAGTCGACCGCCTCGCCGACCGATCTCGCGATCTCCGGCCACGGCTTCTTCGTCGTCAACGTCAACCCGGGCGGCGCCGCAAGCGGCGCGACCTTCTCCTTCACCCGCGCCGGCAATTTCACGGTCGATTCGACCGGCAATCTCGTCAACGGCGCGGGCCTCTACCTCCAGGGCCAGAAGCTCACCCCGGCGCAATCGCTGGCGATCGCAAACGGCAATCTGCAGCAGCTCACCGCGACCTCGCTCAATTCGCTGCAGACCGTCAACGTCACCGGTATCGGCGGCAGCGCCAGCGCCACGGCCAACGTCACGATTTCGGCCAACCTTCCTGCCTCGGATACATCGACCACCGGTGCGCGCACCATGACTGTGCCGGTGTTCGATTCGCAAGGCATCGAGCACGACATGACTCTCTCCTTCACCCGCACCGCCGTCGCAGCGTCGTCGCAAGGCTTCACCGAAGCCGGCGCCATCGCCGCGGGCGACGTGTTCCAGGTCAAGGTGGACGGCCAGACCCTCAACACGGCGGCGCTCGGCGCCGCGCCGACCCTCACGGATGTCGCCAGCGCGATCCAGGCGGTCCTTCCTACCGGCTTCACCGCCGCCGCTGCCGGCAGCGTCGTTACCATCACCGACAGCAGCGGTCAGCCGATCAGCGGCGGCTCGATCACCGCCACGACCGGAGCCGAGACCTTCACCGCCGGCGTCGAGGCCGACAATGCCAATGAATGGAACGTCTCGGCGAGCTTCCCCAATGCCGGCACGACGACCGCGACGATTGCCGCCGGCGACAACATCGTGAAGTTCAACACCGACGGCTCACTCGACCTGACAAATTCGACCTTCGCCACCGCCAATGCGCTCTCGGTCAATTGGGATCCCTCGATCAGCGGCGGCGCCTCGCCGCAGCCCATTACCTTCGACATCGGCACCAACGGCACGACCAACGGGTTGAGCCAACTCGGCACGACCTTCTCGGTCGGCACCATCAACCAGGACGGCGTGAAGTTCGGCAACTTCACCGGCGTCACGGTCGATGCCAACGGCATCGTGACGGCGAATTTCAACAACGGCCTGCATCAGGCGATCTACATCCTGCCGATCGCGACCTTCGCCGACCCCGACGGCCTCACCCCGGTCACCGGCAACACCTATCAGGCTTCGGCGAAATCGGGGGCGGTGCTGCTCAACCAGGCCGGCACCGGCGCCGCCGGGACGGTGTCGCCCTCCTCGCTCGAGAACTCGACGGTCGATATCGCGACCGAGTTCAGCAAGCTCATCATCATGCAGAACGCCTATCAGGCGAACTCCAAGGTCATCACCGTCTCGGACCAGATGCTGCAGGCCTTGCTGAACATCCAGACCGGCTGATGACGGGGGCGGGATGCATGCGGCTCGCGGGCTTTGAAGCGGTGCTGGTCGCATGCATTTTATACAATTTTTTCAAAGCGTTAACCATGAGTTTTAGGGCTTTCTTAAAGCGCCAACCGGTATTTTCCCGCGCGTGCAATCCAGAACCTCGATGACCATGAACAGCAACGCTCAACACACACTCCGCGCCAGCGAGCATGATTGGCTCGTCGAGATCGGCGCCGGCATCACGCTCGACCGGCTGCCGCCGCCCGAGACCAAGCGTTGGGTCATCCGCCGCAAGGCCGAGGTGATTGCCGCGGTGCGGGCGGGCGTCCTGACGCTCGAGGAGGCTTGCCAGCGCTATTCGCTATCGATCGAGGAATTCCTCTCCTGGCAGCGTCTTGTCGACAGTCACGGCCTGCCCGGCTTGCGGGTCACACGGCTGCAGGATTACCGCAACAACGACCGCAGCGAGTAGTCCGGGCCCCGGCCTCGGCAAGAAGTGCCGGGCGCTGGGCAAAAACTGCCGCCCCTTAACCCTCTTTTCACCCAACCGACCGTAGCTTGCGCGCGGGCGCCACGCCCGCATCGGCAGCCCGGGGGTTCGGAACGGTGAACGGCATCCTTCAAACGCTTCGCAGTCTCGGCGCGGTGAGGCTCGTCGCCATCGCCCTCGCCCTCGCCGGAACCGCCGCCTTCTTCATCGTGCTCGGCAACCGCATCCGCACGCCCGAAATGGCGCTGCTGTTCGGCGACCTCGACACCAAGGACAGCGGCCAGATCGTTCAGAAGCTCGACACCATGAACATCCCCTATGAGCTGCGCGCCGGCGGCGCGCAGATCATGGTGCCGGTCGACCAGGTGACCAAGCTCAGGATGCAGCTCGCCGAGCAAGGCGTGCCGCGCGGCGGGTCGGTCGGCTATGAGATTTTCGACAAGCCCGACAGCTTCGGGCCCTCGCAATTCGTCGAAAACATCAACAAGGTGCGCGCGCTCGAGGGCGAGCTCGAGCGCACCATCGCCTCGCTCAGCGTGGTGCAGTCCGCCCGCGTCCATCTCGTGCTGCCGCAGCGTGAGCTGTTCTCGCGCGAGCGCCAGGACGCGACCGCCTCGGTCGTGGTGCGCCAGCGCACCGCCGCGCGGCTGACGCGCACGCAGGTGGCCGCGATCCAGCATCTCGTCGCCGCCGCCGTGCCGGGGCTTCAACCCAACCGCGTCTCGATCGTCGATTCCGACGGCAATCTCCTGGCGCGCGGCGATGGCGACGCGCCCGACCAGCTCACGAGCGCCAACAGCGAAGAGCAGCGCATCAATTACGAAACGCGCCTTGCGCGCAATGTCGAAGAGCTCATCGACCGCTCGCTCGGGCCGGGCAAGGCCCGCGTCGATGTTCACGCGGACATGAATTTCGACCGCGTCACCACGAATTCCGAAACCTACGATCCGGACGGCCAGGTCGTCCGCTCGACCCAGACGACGAGCCAAACCGACGTCAACAAGACGAACAACCAGGCGGTCTCGGTCACCACCAACCTGCCCGGCGGACAGGCGCCCGCCAATCCGGGCCAGCAGAGCCAGAGCACCCATAACGAGGAAACGACGAATTACGAGATCAGCAAGACCGTCCGCAGCCAGGTGAGCGATCAGGGGACGGTGAAGCGGCTCTCAGTTGCCGTGCTGGTCGACGGCACCAACATCATCGCGCCCGACGGCAAGAAGACCTATCAGCCGCGCTCGCCCGACGAGATGAAGCAACTGACGGCGCTGGTGCGCTCGGCGGTCGGCTATGACGAGAAGCGCGGCGACAGCGTCGAGGTGGTCAACCTTCCCTTCGCCGGCGTCGAGGAGCCGCCCCTGCCGCCGCCGGCCTGGAGCCTGATGGGCCTCGGCAAGGACGACATCATCCGCGTCGGCGAGACGGGCGTGATCGCGGTGGTGGGGCTCTTGTTCCTGCTCCTCGTGGTACGGCCGATGGTCGTGCGCTTCATGGAGAGCGCGGCCGCCGCCCTGCCCCAACCCGCCACCGCCGCGGCACTCCTCGCCGGCCCCAATGCGGCAACGCAGCTCGCCAGTCCCGACGCCGCGCTCGCGCCGCGGCCTCAAAGCGGCGGCGAAACGATCGATATCGGCCAGGTCGAGGGGCGCGTCGCCGCCTCGAGCATGAAGAAGATCGGCGAGATCGTCGAGAAGCACCCGGAAGAGGCGGTCTCGATCATGCGCAGCTGGATGTATCAGAACAACCGGTAGAAACGAGCCTTTTGCCATGCCGCCGCAATCCCGTGACGATTACCGCACCCTGACGGGCGCCGAGAAGGCCGCGATCTTCATGCTCTCGCTCGGCGAGGACCAGTCCGCGCGCCTCTTCGCCTTGATGGACGAAGAGGAGATCAAGGAACTGTCGCAGACCATGGCCAATCTCGGCACGGTCGCGTCGAACGTCGTCGAGAAGCTGTTCGTCGATTTTGCCGACCAGATCTCGGCCACCGGCTCGCTCGTCGGCTCGCACGAGAGCACCGAGCGCCTGCTGCAGAAGGTACTCGGGCCCGAGCGCGTCTCGCAGATCATGGAAGAGATCCGCGGTCCCGCCGGCCGCACCATGTGGGACAAGCTCGGCAACGTCAACGAGACCGTGCTCGCAAACTATCTCAAAAACGAATACCCCCAGACCGTCGCGGTCGTGCTGTCGAAGATCAAGGCCGATCACGCCGGGCGCGTTCTGTCCCAGCTTCCGGAGAATTTCGCCATGGAGGTCATCATGCGCATGCTGCGCATGGAGGCCGTACAGAAAGAGGTCCTCGACGACGTCGAGCGCACGCTCAGGACCGAATTCTTCACCAATCTCGCGCGCAGCAACCGCCGCGACGCCCACGAGCTCATCGCCGAGATCTTCAACAGCCTCGACCGCAACACCGAAACGAAGTTCTTGACCGCGCTTGAAGAGCGCAACCGTGACAGCGCCGAGCGCGTCAAGAGCCTGATGTTCACTTTCGACGATCTGGCAAAGCTCGACGCCAACGCCATGCAGGCTGTGCTGCGCAACGCCGAGAAGGACAAGCTGCCGGTCGCTCTCAAAGGCGCGTCCGAGACGATGCGCGACTTCTTCCTCAAGAACATGTCGGAGCGCGGCGGCAAGCTGCTGAAGGAGGAGATCGCCGGCCTCGGCCCGGTGCGGCTGCGCGATGTCGAGGAGGCTCAAGCTTATATCGTGTCGGTGGCGAAGGATTTGGCGGCGCGCGGCGAGATCGTCATCGCCGACGGGAACGCCGAAGACGAGCTGGTGTACTGAGCGGCACGCATGGCGACGGCAAAGAAATTTCTCTTCGACATGTCCTTCGACGCGCTCGAGGACAAGGACGCGCCGTCGGCGCCGCCCGTCGAGAGCTTCACCCGCGCCGAGCTCGATGCCGTCCGCGAGGCGGCGTTCGCCGAGGGGCACGAGCGCGCCCTCGCCGAAGCGGCCGAGGCGGCTGCCGCCAAATCGGCCGCGGCGCTCGCGGCGCTGATGGAGAAACTTCCCGCGCTCATCGCCGCCGAAGACGCGCGCACGGCCAACATGCAACGCGACGCCGTGGCGGCGTTGCGCGCAATCATCGCCAAAGCGCTGCCCGCCTGCGCCGCGCGCGCGCCGATGGCCGAGATCGAAGCCCTTGCCAGCGCCTGCCTCGCCGAGGCGATCGACGAGCCGCGCGTCGTCCTGCGCGTCGGCAACGAGGTCTATGACGCCGTCCGCGAGCGTATCGAGGCGATCGCGGCGAGCGCGGGCTATAGCGGCCGCATCGTGCTGCTTGCCGAGGAGAGCTTCACCTGGGGCGATGCCAGGATCGAATGGGCCGATGGCGGCGCCGAGCGCCGGCTTGCCGACCAATTGAATCAAATCGACGCGGCACTGGCGCGGATCGCCGCGCCGCTCTCGCCGCCGACACCGCCTTCCCCCGAGGAGAACCACAAATGACCGACACCCCGAACATGCCGCTCAACGAACTCGAGAGCGATGCGGCGGCGCAGCCCGACGCCAAGCCGCAAAGCGCCAAGGACCTCGAAGCGGTCTACGACATTCCCGTCCAGGTCTCGGCGGTGCTCGGCCGCGCCAACATGCAGGTGAGCCAGCTCTTGAAGCTCGGCCGCGGCGCGGTCGTCGAGCTCGATCGCAAGGTCGGCGAGGCGATCGACATCTATGTCAACAACCGGCTGGTGGCGCGCGGCGAGGTCGTGATCGTCGACGAGCATTTGGGTGTGACCATGACGGAAATCGTCAAGGCCGACCGGGCCTGAAGCAAGCGCTCCTGGGCCCGAGAGAGAGGGTAGCATGCGTCTTCTGATCCTTGGACCACTCGACGGTCACTTCGGCACGGCCGGCAAGATCGCGCTCAATCGCGGGGCGACGGTGGCGCATGCCGACAATATCGAGCAAGGCCTCGCCGCCTTGCGCGCCGGCCAGGGCGCCGATCTGTTGATGATGGATGTGAAGCTCGACATCCAGCGCATGATCGAGAGCCTGAAGCGCGAGCGGATTTTCGTGCCGATCGTCGCCTGCGGCATCGGCAACGATGCCGATGCGGCGGTGCGGGCGATCAAGGCAGGCGCGCAGGAATATATCCCCCTGCCGCCCGACGCGGAGCTGATCGCCGCCGTGCTGCAGGCGGTCTCGACCGACAGTCATGCCATCATCTATCGCGATCCGGCGATGGAGGCGGTGGTGCGCATGGCCGAGCAGATCGCGCCGTCGGAAGCAAGCGTGCTCGTCACCGGCGAAAGCGGCACCGGCAAGGAGGTCGTCGCGCGCCTTATCCATCGCCGCAGCAAGCGCGCCAAGATGCCGTTCATCAGCGTCAATTGCGCCGCGATCCCCGAGAACCTGCTCGAGAGCGAATTGTTCGGCCACGAGAAGGGTGCTTTCACGGGGGCGATCGCCCGCCGCATCGGCAAGTTCGAGGAAGCAAACGGCGGAACGCTGCTGCTCGACGAGATCAGCGAGATGCACCCCCGTCTCCAGGCGAAGCTCCTGCGCGCCGTGCAGGAGCGCGAGATCGACCGCGTCGGCGGCACCCAGCCGATCAAGATCGACATCCGCCTGATCGCCACCTCGAACCGCGACCTCGAAGCGGCAGTGCGCGAGGGCGCCTTCCGCGACGACCTTTATTTCCGCCTCAACGTTGTCAATCTCCGCGTTCCGGCGCTGCGCGAGCGGCCCAAGGACGTCGAGCCGCTCGCCGAGTTCTTCGTCAAGAAATATGCCGAGTTGAACGCGGTGCCGGCGCGGCCCCTCTCGCTCGAGCTACGCGCCCGCCTCGTCCAGCATCCATGGCGCGGCAATGTGCGCGAGCTCGAGAACACGATGCATCGCGCCGTGCTTCTGGCGCGCGGCGAGGAGATCGGCGCCGATGCCGTGGCGCTCTCGAGCGGCCGCGCGAGCGACGGCGCCGATCCCAATGTCGCGGCGCGTATGGGGCTGGTCGGCCGGACCGTTGCCGATGTCGAGCGCGACCTGATCCTCGAGACCTTGCAGCACTGCCTGGGCAACCGCACCCACGCCGCCAACATTCTCGGCATCTCGATCCGCACCCTGCGCAACAAGCTGCAGCAATACCGCGAAGAAGGCCTCACCGTGCCGCAGCACGGCGAAGCCGAGCGCGCGACCGCGTAAGCGTCGATCGATGGCCGACACCGCCGCCAGCCAAAGCACGGCCGCCGATCCGTTCGGCGTATTGATATCCCGGATCACCGACGCCCTGAAGCGTGGCGAGATCGCGCTGGCGCTCGGCGTCGTCGCGATCCTCGCCGTCCTGATCGTGCCGATGCCGACCTGGCTGCTCGATATCAGCCTGGCGCTGTCGGTCACCTTCGCCGTGCTCATCCTCATGGTCGGCCTGTTCATCGAGCGGCCGCTCGAATTCTCGTCCTTCCCGACCGTGCTGTTGATGAGCACGATGCTGCGCCTGGCGCTCAACCTCGCCTCGACCCGTCTCATCTTGAGCCATGGCGGCGAAGGGCCGGCGGCGGCGGGCCACGTCATCCAAGCCTTTGGCGGATTCGTCATGGGCGGAAATTTCGTCATCGGCGTGATCGTCTTCACGATCCTCGTCGTCGTCAATTTCGTCGTCATCACCAAGGGTTCGGGGCGCATCGCCGAAGTCGCCGCGCGGTTCAGCCTGGACGCGATGCCGGGCAAGCAGATGGCGATCGACGCCGACCTCTCGGCCGGCATGATCGACGAGGCCAAAGCCCGTGCGCGCCGCAAGGACCTCGAAGACGAGAGCAACTTCTTCGGCGCCATGGACGGCGCCTCGAAATTCGTGCGCGGCGACGCGGTCGCCGGCCTCATCATCACCGGCATCAACGTCATCGGCGGCATCTTCATCGGTATCGCGCAAAAGGGGATGAGCTTCAGCGATGCCACCCACGCCTTCACGCTGCTGACCGTCGGCGACGGGCTCGTCACGCAAATCCCGGCGCTCATCGTCTCGACCGCGGCGGGCATGCTGGTTTCCAAGGCGGGCATCAGCGGCACCACCGACAAGGCGCTGTTCGGGCAATTGAGCGCCCATCCCTCGGCGCTCGGCCTCGCCTCCTTCCTCGCCTTTTCCCTCGCCCTCGTGCCGGGCGTCCCGTTCCTGCCGTTCATGACGCTCTCGCTCCTCGCGGGCGGCGGCGCCTGGAAGATCACCGAGGAGCGCGAGCGCAAGAAGCGCGCCGCGGAAGACGAGGCGAAAGCCGCCAAGGAAACGCCGAAGGAGGAATCGACCGCTGCCGCACTCCAGATCGACCAGATCCGCTTGGAGCTCGGCTACGGGCTTTTGAGCCTCATCAACGGCGATCACGGCACGCGGCTGACCGATCAGGTGAAGGCGCTGCGGCGCAGCCTGGCGCAGGAGATGGGCTTCATCATGCCCTCGGTGCGCATCCAGGACAATCTGCAGCTCCAGGCGAGCGGCTACATCCTGCGCATCAAGGAGATCGAGGTCGGGCGGGGCGAGCTTCGCCCCAACATGCTGCTCGTCATGGACCCCAAGGGCGAGCCGATCTCGCTCGGCGGCGAGAACACCACCGAGCCGACCTTCGGCCTTCCCGCGCAATGGGTTCCCGAATCCACGCGCGAGGAAGCGCAGTTCCGCGGTTACACCGTGGTCGAGCCGCAAACCGTCATCACCACCCATCTGACCGAGGTGGTGAAGGACAATATGTCGGAGCTCTTGTCCTACTCCGAGACGCAAAAGCTCATCGACGAGCTCGACAAGCCGCATCAAAAGCTCGTCACCGACATGGTGCCGAGCCAGATCCCGATGGCGAGCGTGCAGCGCGTGCTGCAGAACCTTCTCGCCGAGCGCGTCTCGATCCGCGATCTCCCGACCATCCTCGAGGGAATTTTCGAGGCCTGCGGCGCGAGCCGCAATGTCTCGGTCATCACCGAGCATGTGCGTGCCCGCCTCGCGCGCCAGATCTCCGACGCCAACGCCAATGACCAGGGCATCATTCCGCTCGTCACGCTGTCGCCGCAATGGGAGCAGGCTTTCGCCGAAGCTCTCGCCGGCCAGGGCGAGGAGCGCCATCTCAGCATGCCGCCCTCAAAGCTCCAGGAATTCATCCAGGCCATCCGGAGCAATTTCGAGCGCCTCGCCATGCGTGGCGAGAACGCTGTGCTGCTGACCAGCCCTGCGGTCAGGCCCTATGTGCGCTCGATCGTCGAGCGCTTCCGCGCCATGACCGTCGTCATGTCGCAGAACGAGATCCATCCCAAGGCGCGCATCAAGACCCTGGGCACGATTTGAGAGCGGATGAAAGCGGATGCGGCTCAGAACATTCACCGGGCGGACGACGATGGAGGCGATGGACCTGGTGCGCGAGCATCTAGGACCGGGAGCTGTGATCGTCTCGACCCAGGAAGACGAGGCGGGCGGCGCGCGCGTGACCGCGGCGCTCGATGAGGCGAAGTTCGCCGCGCCGGTGCCGCGTTTCGCCGAGGCCTTTGCCAAGGCGTTGGCGTTCCACGGCGTCCCCGGCGAGGCGAGCGATGCGATCCTCGCGGCCGCCGCCGCGCATGAGGCCGAGGGCGCTCATCAGGCGCTCGCCCGCGGTATCGCCGCCTATTGCCGCTTTGCGCCGCTCGCCGCGAGCGACCGCCGCGCGATCATCCTGGTCGGCCCGCCCGGAGGCGGCAAGACCGCGACGGCGGCAAAGCTCGCCGCCCGCGCCGTGCTGGCGGGCGAGGCCACGCGGCTCATTTCGACCGATCTGGTGCGCGCCGGCGGTGCGGCCCAGCTCGAAGCCTTCGCCAATATCCTGGGAACGCCGTTCGAGACCGCCGATGGCCCGCGGGCGCTCGCCGCAGTGCTCGCGGCCGCGACGCACGAAGCACGCATCATCATCGACACGAGCGGCGTCAATCCTTTCAGCACGGGCGATTGCCGCGAGCTCGACGCGCTCATCGCCGCCAGCGACGCCGAGCCGGTCCTGGTCTTTGCCGCCGGCGGCGACCGCGTGGAGACCCTCGCCATGGCCGACATGTTTCGCGACCTCGGCTGCGCCCGGGCGATTGCGACGCGGCTCGACGCGGTGCGCCGGCTCGGCGCCGTGTTGAGCGTCGGCCACCGCCTCAGCCGCGGCCTCGCCGATGCCGGCATCGCGCCCGATATCGCGGACGGGCTGCTGGCGTTTTCGCCGATGCTTCTCGCCCGCTTGCTCTTGCCCAAAGGTGTTGCATGACAGAGGCCGCCCAATTCGATCCCGCGCCGAGCCCGTTCGCCGACCGCGCGCAAAACGGCCGCAACATCATCGCGGTCGCTTCGGGCAAGGGCGGGGTCGGAAAGACCTGGTTTTCGATCACCCTCGCCCACGCGCTGGCCCAGGCCGGGCGCCGCATCCTGCTGTTCGACGGCGATCTCGGCCTTGCCAATGTCGATGTGCAGCTCGGCATCACCTCGGACGGCGAGCTCGCTCATGTCGTCTCCGGCGAGGCGGCGCTCGACGACATCGTCACGCCTTTCGATGGCGGCGCGCGCCGCAACGGCTTCGACATCGTCGCCGGGCGCTCCGGCTCCTATGGACTCGCCAATCTCGCGCCGGCCAAGCTCGTCGCCTTGCGCAGCGAGTTGCAGCGCTTTTCTCGGAACTACGATTGGGTGGTGCTTGATCTCGGCGCCGGCATCGAGCGCACGGTGCGCCACATGGCCGCGCAGTCCCGCGCCTGCCTCGTGCTCACCACCGACGAGCCGACCGCGATCACCGACGCCTATGCCTACATCAAGCTGACCGCGCTCGAGAAATTGGCCGATGGGATTCGCATCGTCGTCAACATGGCCTCGGGCGAAGCGGAAGGCGAGCGCAGCTATGCGACCCTGCTGCGCGCCTGCCGCGAATTTTTGAAGATCGAGCCGCCACTCGCCGGCATCGTTCGCCGCGACGAGCAGGTGAAGGAAAGCATCCGCCGCCAGACGCCACTCTTGCAGCGCAATCCCAATGCCGACGCGGCACGCGATGTCGAGCTGATCGCGCGCCGCATCGACAAGGAATTGCGCGGCCGCTAGGGGCGCGGCGATGGCGGAGCCGCTCGGCGTCAGCCTCCCGGTCAATCCGACCGGAGGCGTCGATCCGCGCCTGCATCAGGGCCTCCCGGTCAACGCGGTTGCGCCGCATCATGACGGCGCCTCGGGCGCGGCCCAAGAGCCGACGCCCTCGACCGAGCTGCATCTCGGAACCACCATCGCAGCCGTGGTGCGCGGGCCGCCCACGGCAAGTACCGGTCAAGGCCTGCCGCTTGGAACGACGCTGCTGCTGCGGATTCTCGCGCTGCCGGCGGCGCCGCCCGCCGGTCTCTTGATCGGCCGCGTCGTCGATAGCGGCGGGCCTGAAACCCTGGTCGACACGACGCTGGGATTGCTGGCGCTGCAGCGCCGGCTGGCGCTGCCGCCGGGAACGCTCTTCGCCTTCGAGCGCCTCGAGGAGATCGCGCCGGAGCTGGCCGATGCGGCGACGCCGTCGCGCGTCGGCGGCTGGCCCGCGCTCGAAGAGGCGCTCGGCATTCTGGGACAAATTGCCCCGGAGCTGGCGGCACGCTTGCGCATGACCCTCACCCCCGCTTCGGGCGCGCAACTCGCCGGCAGCCTGCTCTTTCTCTTGAGCGGGCTCTACGGCGGCGATTGGCCGGGCGCCGGCCTCGGCGCGGCGCTCGCCGCAGGCAATCACGCGAAGCTCGCGGAGCGTCTCGCCGACGATGCCGAGGAATTGCGCCGCCTCGGCACCGATGCCGCAACCGGCGATTGGCGGGTGCTGACCTTGCCGCTGCTCGCGGGCACGATGGTCCTGCCCTTGCGCCTGTTCTTGCGGCGCTCCAAGCCCGGCGCTCAGCCCGAGACTGCGGCCCGGTTCGCCATCGAGGTCGAGCTGTCGCGACTCGGTCCCTTGCAACTCGATGGGATGCTGCGCGGCCTTCACCTTATTCTCGTCGTCCGCAGCCACCGCAGCTTGCCGGCAGGCTTGCGCGACACTATCGCGGCGATTTACCGCCGCGTCCTTGGGGAGTGGAATTTGACCGGCGATATCAGCTTCGCCGCCGCTCCGGCTTTCGCGCTGGCGCCGCTCTCCAGCCTAAGACAACACATTCAGATTAAAGTATAATATTCTGTTTATAAAATAATTTATGTGATTTATCGTTGCCCGGCGCGACGATGGATATCGATCGCCAGCTCGTCCATTTTGGCTTGCTCGACGCGGTCGGCTTCGAGGCGGCGGGTGAGACGCCGCCGCGCGGCAGCGATTTCATAGCGCTTGGCTTCCTGGAAAGCCGTGGCGAGGCTTTCTCGCGCCGCGCTCGCGCGCGTCTCGGCATCGGCAAGAGAGGCGAGAAGATTGCGCCGGCGCTCGACCAGCGCGCCGGCATAGCTGCCGTAGCTGAAGGCGATCTCGGGCGCCGAGCGCGCGACCGCCTGCTCGTTCGCCTGCTCGGCCTCGAGCCGCCGCAAATCCTCGCGCAGCTTTTCCGCGAGCTCGTCGAGAGCCGCCAGCTGGCGGCGCTGCTCGTCGACCTGCCAGCGATGCAGACGAATGAGGCTGTCGAGCGTGGTCACGGCTTGGCCGTCAGGATCGCTTCGAGCGCGGCGTAGCCCGCGGCGAATTGGCTGTGCTCGTCCTTGCGCTGAGCGAGGAAGGCTTCCAGCGCGGGATAGTAGTGGATGGCCTCGTCGACGCGCGGATCGCTGCCGCGGCGATAGGCGCCGAGCCGGATGAGCTCGCCCATATCCTCATAGGTCGAGAGATGACGGCGCGCCGCGGCGATGAGCGCGTTCTCCTCGTCGCTGTTGCAGCCGGGCATGGTGCGCGAGACCGAACGCAGGATATTGATCGCCGGATAACGCCCGCGCTCGGCAATGGCGCGGTCGAGCACGATGTGCCCGTCAAGGATGGCGCGCACCGCATCGGCGACCGGCTCGTTGTGATCATCGCCATCGACCAGCACGTTGAAGAGCCCAGTGATCGTGCCCCTGCCCGTCCCCGGCCCGGCGCGCTCCAACAGCTTCGGCAGCTCGGCAAAGACCGTCGGCGTGTAGCCCTTGGTGGTGGGCGGCTCGCCGGCCGACAACCCGATCTCGCGCTGCGCCGTGGCAAAGCGCGTGATGCTGTCGATGAGACAGAGAACATCGCGCTCGCGGTCGCGCAGGAATTCGGCGATCGCCATGGTCATGAACGCGGCCTGACGCCGCATCAGCGGCGATTCATCCGAGGTCGCGACGACAATGACGCTGCGCGCCAGCCCTTCGGGACCGAGATCGTCCTCGATGAATTCCTGCACTTCGCGGCCGCGCTCGCCGACGAGGCCGATCACCGTCGCATCGGCCGTGGTGTAGCGCGCGAACATCGACATGAGCGTCGATTTGCCGACGCCCGATCCCGCGAAGACGCCCATGCGCTGGCCGCGGCAGCAGGTAAGAAAGGTGTTGATCGCGCGCAGGCCGAGATCGACCTTGCCCTGCACGCGCTTGCGCGCATGCGCGGGCGGCGGCGCGCGGCGCAGCTTGTAGGCCGTGGCGCCTTGCGGCAGCGGCCCCTTGCCGTCGATCGGCTCGCCCATCGCGTTGACGATGCGGCCAAGCCATGCTTCGTGCGGATAGATTGCCGTCGCGCCGGCGGCCAGCTCCACCTTGCAGCCGAGCCCGACGCCGTCGAGCGCCGCGAACGGCATCAGCAACGCCCGCCCGGCGCGGAACCCGACGACTTCGCAGGCGATGCGCCGGCCTTCTTGGGCAAGCACCTCGCAGCGCCCGCCGATCGCGAGGCTCTTCGGCACCCCGCCGACCTCGAGCAGCATACCGCTGACGCCGACCACCCGGCCGTAGCGCCGGTGCTCGGGGATGTCCTCGAGCTCGTCGATCACTTGCGCCAAGAGTGTCACATCACCCCCAACAAAAATGTCACACTACGCCAAAATGGCGGAATCCCGCGGAAGCCGCCTCCTCTTATCTTTGCCGAACACGCTTAACCGGCGGTTAAACAAACCGCCGCGAAGATCACGACGCCCCCCTGCTGCGGCGCAGCGCCGCGGGATGCGAAAAAATTTAGAAAACATCGCCGCATTAACGGGGCTTTAACCCAAATTGGTAAGGATCATTAAAACGGAGTATGGTTGTCGAAGCCCCACAAATCGGAGGCGCCTAATGCGTGTTCTTTTGATTGAAGACGATTCCGCCACCGCGGCCAGCATCGAGATGATGCTGCGGAGCGAGGGCTTTATTTGCGATACCACCGATCTCGGCGAAGACGGACTCGAGATCGGTAAGCTCTACGACTACGACATCATCGTTCTCGACCTCATGCTGCCCGATCTCGATGGCTATGAGGTGCTGCGCCGCCTGCGCGCCGCGCGCGTCCGCACGCCGATCCTCATTCTCTCGGGCCTTGCCGAGCTCGATCACAAGATCAAGGGCTTGGGCTTTGGCGCCGACGACTTCCTGACCAAGCCCTTCGACCGCCGCGAGTTGATCGCGCGCATCCAGGCGATCGTTCGCCGCGCCAAGGGCCATTCGGAATCGCTCATCCGCACCGGCAAGCTCACGGTCAACCTCGACAGCCGCACCGTCGAGGTCGAGGGCCATCCGGTGAATCTGACCGGCAAGGAATACGGCATTCTCGAGCTGCTCAGCTTGCGCAAAGGCACGACGCTGACCAAAGAGATGTTCCTCAATCATCTCTATGGCGGCATGGACGAGCCCGAGCTCAAGATCATCGACGTGTTCGTCTGCAAGCTGCGCAAGAAGTTGGCGCAAGCGACGGGCGGCGACAATTACATCGACACGGTTTGGGGCCGCGGCTATGTGCTGCGCGATCCGCCGGCCGATGCCGCCGCCGCCACCGAGCAGCAGCGCAAGGTCGCAGCGAAAGTCTGATCGCGTTTCAATCGGGGGAACGCCGCCCCACCCTCGGCAACGAGGGTGGGGTTTTCTTTTGGGCTCGCGGCGCGGTTGGCGCAGAGAGGCGAGCGCACTCTCGAATTCGGACCCGCCGTCGTGAGCGGGAATCGCTACTTCCGAAATGTGCCAGAATCGGAACTGAGCCGGGGCGGTAGGCAGCCTTTAGACGCTCCAAGAAAGATGGGGCCTATTTGTCTCACTTCGTCCGCCACGGCGCGTTTCCGAAGGCCTCCTTCAGGAAATCGAGAAACGCTTTTACACGCGGCGTTCGTTGTCGTCCCCGTTGAAAAATCGCCCAGAAAGGGAACCCCGCCGGCTGTTCCAAATCTTCCAGCAATGGAACGAGCAGCCCCTCACGGATTGCCCGAGCCACGATGATATCGCCAAAGCGGACAATGCCAGCACCGCTTACCGCGAGCTTCATCAACATATGCGCGCTGTCCGCTGTCAGGGGGCCATCGACCTCCACGTCGACGATTTCTCCCGCAACATTGAAGGACCAAGTTCTCGAATGCGGAACATTACTCAATGTTAGGCAAGCATGGTGCTCCAAATCGCGCAGTTGAGTAGGTCGGCCGTGCTTAGCCAAATAAGCAGGACTCGCGCAAACGACTTGCGTTAAATCGACAATCTTACTCGCAACGTAAGGAGACTCGCCGAGCGGTCCCACGTAGAGTGCGATGTCGACATTATCGTCAATAAGGTCGACCATGCGATTTGTGACTAGAAACTCAAACGTGATGCGGGGGTACCGATCGAGAAATTCCGGTAATGCGCTCGACAGATGGTCGACAGCAAAACTCGGAAACGCATGCACCCGTAAATTCCCCTGGGGCGCTCGACGCCCGTAGGCAACATCGGCCTCCGCGGCTTCAATAGCGGCGAGAATTTTTCTCGAGCGATCGAGAAAAATTTTGCCTTCAGCTGTCAATGCCAGTCGCCGCGTTGTGCGCTGAAAAAGACGCACGCCGAGTCTGGTCTCTAATCGCGTGATGAGTTTTGAAACAGCTGAGGGCGACAAGCCGAGATCGACGGCGGCGGCAGCGAAGCTCCCGCGATCCGCGACCCGGCTAAAGGTACTCATTTCATTTGAGGACGTGACCATTCGAGAATTCAATTCACGAGTGAAAGTGCCTTATTGCTGATTATTTGCCGGTCGTAAATGGTCAAGATCAGCCCATAACGAGGGAGGGCGCGATGGCCAGACCGTTGGTTATGCTGGGGACTGCATTGGCGGTTGTCGGGGCGATGTGTGGTGATGCGTGCGCACAAATCGACAATCGCCTCATCGGAGCATGGAAATGGGTCGCGGTTGAGACGACCGCCTCCGACGGTACCAAAGCTCAGCCCTTTGGACCCAACCCGCAGGGCTCGATCATTTTCGACAGCGCCGGCCACTTCGATTGGCTGATTTCGAGGCCAAGCCGCGCGAAGTTCGCTTCCAAACGGCGCGACCAGGGCACGGATGAGGAAAACAAGGCGACGGTCCAGGGCAGCCTCGGCTATTCCGGCACTTACGCGGTTAGCGAAAACACACTCATCCTAAGGATTGAGGCAAGCACCTATCCCAATGACGAAGGTGCAGAGCAAAAACGATCGTTCACGCTGACCGGCGATGAGCTTCGCTGGAGTAACCAGACGAGTTCGGTCGGTGGAAGTGCTATTGCTGTGCTGCGTCGTCTAAAATAGCGCCCTGCAAGATCAACGCAGCGCCGTCACGTACTTCCGAGTTGGGTCATTAGCGCTAATTCGGCCATGCGCTGACTAGGTCGGATTATCCATCAAAAGCGGTCTTGATCGCGCGCGATGAGAATTTCGCATTCGTGCCACGAGCGGACGTTCACATTCGATGTTCTCGCTTTCAGCGCTGCGCTAATGGAACGGCGTAGCGTCTATCACACCTTGCATTTATGGATGATCGAGCTGGCTTTCGACCTAGGTTGCCTTTTGTTCGTCTCAAGTCACCGAGCGACAGTTCACAGAACTCGCTTTCGTACGAACGGCGGACTATCGCTGGGCTAATTTCAAAGTGCTGACATTAGTCTGGTCTACGACCTTTAGCGGCGTTGACGAATGCCTCATAGGATATCGCGCCATCCGCGCTCGTCGACAATTGCTCCCGCAGACGGGATCGCAGTTGCTCTTGCATTCTAGACGACATTTCGCGGATCGCTTTGCTGAGTGGCCCGACGCTCACGGTGCTTGCATTCCAAAATTCGTCGAAGTTCGCGTAGGAGGTTTGAATCCGAATCACTGTCATTTCGATAGACTTCAGTCCTGCTTTCTGCCAAAGCGCGAGCATGGCATCACGCTGCGAGTTGGCGGACCCAGGCGGAATGGGAAGGGAAATGCCCAAAGATTTCATGGCAGCATGAAACGGGGCATGAGGCAATCCACCACCGGGGACATCCCACATATAGGTTGCTACCAACCCACCGGGTCGAACGACGCGCACCATTTCAGCAAGCGCTTTGGCTGGATCGGGGAGAAAACTAAGCACCAGCGCCATGACGGCAACATCGAAACTGCCATCGCCAAAAGTTAGATCTTGCGCATTGCCCAGCTGAAACTTCGCGAGCTTTGTTCCGGATCGTGCAACCGCATAAGCAAGTTGCTCTTGCGAGGGATCAATTGCGACCACTTCAGCCGGGGCACAACGGCTGATCAGCCGCTCTGTGAATGCCCCATTGCCGCAGCCAACATCGAGCCAGCGAAGCCCTTTGGGCAAATCCAACCAATCAATGAATTGGTCGCCAACGAGCCGGCTCCATCGGCCCATCAATACCTCATACGCTTCACCATCGGCGAATAGATTGGTGGTCTCGCTCAACGTTGCCTCCCTCTGCGCCGTGGCCAATGTGACCGACAAAGTCGCGCCGCGTCGTTCGGTCAGCTGACGCATTCCCTTGCTCAAATATATCAAAGCTGCTGGAGACACCTAGGACGCAAATCACAGCCGCGGCAGGCACTCGACCCGTCCACTCGAGCGAATGTCCGCCTTGGGTCAATCTCGGACCCCCAAACTGGCGCGCGTCGCCCGCTTTGAATTTGAGAACAGACGTCCACCGATCTACCCGGACCGTCTTTCCGGTAACCGCTAGGTTTTAATCGTGCGGCGCGGTTATTTCGGCGCGCTCGTATCAAAATATTTGACATCCCAGGAATAGGGCTTCTTCAGGTGCTCCGGAATATCGTGGATCCAGACGCTGCCGCCGAAATTCTCCTCCCAGTCGCGCGGCATCCAGCTGTCGTCGAGATAATCCTGGTCGGCGAGATATTCGGCGTGTCCGCCGGCGGGGCACGGAATGTAATAGAACAGCGCCGATGAGATGCGATGC
>DATNGG010000024.1:0-3009 GCA_035605975.1 Allostellaceae bacterium
GGGCTATACGGCAAAGCCCGGCTCCAGCGCCGATCTCGAGGTGGACGGCAAGAAATTCTCGCTCTTCACCAACAAGGACGCGGCCTGGACGCCCGACGCCGCCAGCGACAAGGCGGTGACCATCGCGCTCGAAAAGGGTCACAACGCGACCCTCAAAGCCACTTCCGAGCACGGCACTCAAACCACCGACACCTACGCGCTCGATGGTTTCGGGCATGTGCTGGGGCTCGCCGACAAAGCCTGCAATGTCAAACGCTGAGGCGGCGCGCCGCGGCGACGCGGCGTCCGCCGATTCCCGCAAGAGCCTCGTCGGCCTGACGCGCGAGGAATTGGCCGCGGAGATGGCGCAGCTCGGCGCGGCGCCCTTCCGCGCGCGCCAGCTCTGGCATTGGATCTACCATCGGGGCGCCACCGATTTCGCGGCGATGACAACGCTCGCCAAATCCTTCCGCGCGGAATTGGCCGAGCGCTATGTGCTGGCGCGGCCGGCCGAGTCGCGCGCCCTCATCTCGAGCGACGGCACGCGCAAATGGCTATTGCGCTTTGCCGACGGCCAGGAAGCCGAATGCGTCCACATTCCCGAAGAGGATCGCGGCACGCTCTGCGTCTCCTCGCAAGTCGGCTGCACGCTCACCTGCAAATTCTGCCACACCGGCACGCAGCGCCTGGTGCGCAATCTCGATGCCGCGGAGATCGTCGGCCAGGTGATGGTGGCGCGCGACGCGCTCGGCGAATGGCCCTCGCCGCAGGATGATCGTCAGCTGACGAACATCGTCATGATGGGCATGGGCGAGCCGCTCTACAATTACGACAATGTGGCGAAGGCGCTGAAAATCGCCATGGACGGCGAAGGCCTGTCGGTGTCGAGGCGCAAGATCACGCTCTCGACCGCGGGCGTCGTGCCGATGATCGCGCGCTGCGGCGCCGAGCTCGGTGTCAATCTCGCGATCTCGCTGCATGCGGTGACGGACGAGCTGCGCGACGTGCTGGTGCCGCTCAACAAGAAATATCCGCTGGCGGAGCTGCTGGCGGCGTGCCGCGCCTATCCGGGCCTCAGCAATGCGCGGCGCATCACCTTCGAATATGTGATGCTGAAAGGCGTCAATGACAGCCCGGCCGAGGCGCGCGAATTGGTGCGGCTGATCGCCGGCATTCCCGCCAAGGTCAACCTCATCCCGTTCAATTCCTGGCCCGGCGCGCCCTTCGAATGCTCGAGCGAAGACGCGATCGAAGCCTTCGGCGATATCGTCAACGCCGCCGGCTATGCCTCGCCGGTCCGGACGCCGCGCGGCCGCGACATCCTCGCCGCTTGCGGCCAGCTCAAATCGGAAAGCGTCAAGCTGCGCAAAGCCGAGCGCCTCGCTGCGGATGCGGAAGCCCGTTAGCGGCGCTCACAGCACCTCCAGCACCTTTTCGGGCGGGCGGCCGAGCGCCGCCTTGGCGCCGTTGACCGCGATCGGCCGCTCGATCGCGAGCGGGTGCTTCGCCATGCCGGCGATGATCGCCTCGTCGCTCAAAGACGCCTTGTCGAGCCCAACCTCCTTCGCCTCCTTCTTGCGCAGCAATTGGCGCGGCGCGAGGCCGAGCATTTTGAGAAGTCGCTTCAGCTCGGCGGCGGAAGGCGGCGTCTTCAGATACTCGACGATCTGCGGCTCGACGCCCTTCTTGCGCAGCAAATCGAGCGCCGTGCGCGAGGTGCGGCAGCGCGGATTGTGATAGAAGACGACCGGCATGAGAGGCCTCCCGCCGCCCGGCTTGTGGGCGGGTGAGGCCTATGTTAAGTCCCGCGCCGAGCGGAAGGAAAGGTCGCCCGATGAGCGGGTCCGTGAAGAAAGTGGTGCTCGCCTATTCGGGGGGGCTCGATACCTCTGTCATCCTGCGCTGGCTGCAGGAGACCTATCATTGCGAGGTCGTGACCTTCACCGCCGATATCGGCCAGGGCGAAGAGCTGGCGCCGGCGCGCAAGAAGGCCGAGCAGATGGGCGTCAAGGAAATCTTCGTCGACGATCTGCGCGAGGAATTCGTGCGCGATTTCGTCTTCCCGATGTTCCGCGCCAATGCGCTCTACGAAGGCCAGTACCTGCTCGGCACCTCGATCGCGCGGCCCTTGATCGCCAAGCGCCAGATCGAAATCGCAACCCAAGTCGGCGCCGATGCGGTCGCCCATGGCGCGACCGGCAAGGGCAACGACCAAGTGCGCTTCGAACTCGCCTATTACGCGCTGAATCCCGACATCAAGGTGATTGCGCCGTGGCGCGAATGGGAGCTGAATTCGCGCACCAAGCTCATCGAATACGCCGAGAAGCATCAGATCCCGATCGCCAAGGACAAGCGCGGCGAAGCGCCGTTCTCGACCGACGCCAATCTCCTCCACATCTCGGCCGAGGGGAAAATCCTCGAAGATCCCTGGGTCGAGCCGGAAGAGCTGGTCTATAGCCGCACCGTCGCGCCCGAAGCCGCGCCCGACAAGCCGGACTATGCCGAGATCGAATTCGTCAAGGGCGATGCGGTCGCGGTCGATGGCGTCAAGCTCTCGCCGGCGCAACTCCTGACGAAGCTCAATGCGCTCGGCGGCAAGCACGGCATCGGCCGGCTCGATCTGGTCGAGAACCGCTTCGTCGGCATGAAGTCGCGCGGCGTTTACGAGACGCCGGGCGGCACCATCCTGCAAGCCGCGCATCGCGGCATCGAAAGCCTGACGCTCGATCGCGGCGCCGCGCATTTGAAGGACGAGCTCATGCCGCGTTACGCCGAGCTCATCTATAACGGCTTCTGGTTCGCGCCCGAGCGCGAGATGCTTCAGGCGCTGATCGATCAAAGCCAGAGGCATGTCGAGGGCACGGTGCGGCTGAAACTTTACAAAGGCGCGGTGCGCGTGGTCGGGCGCAAATCGCCCCGCTCGCTCTACAGCCTCGCCCATGTCACCTTCGAGGCGGACCAAGTCTATAACCAGCGCGATGCCGAAGGCTTCATCAAGCTCAACGCCCTGCGTCTGCGCCTCGCAAAACG
>DATNGG010000025.1:0-2680 GCA_035605975.1 Allostellaceae bacterium
CGTCGCGCAAAGCCTTACTGCGGTGACGAAGTTCGTCTGGCCCATTCCCGATCGAGGCCTGCGCAAGCGCCTGCCGCGGGTTTCAGCCAAGACCCTCGCTTTGTTCGGCGCCGAGGACAATTTCATTTCGCCGCGCTACGCCGAGGATTTCGCGCGCGGGCTGCGTGGCCTCCAAACCGCGGTGATCAAAGGCGCGGGCCATATGCTGCCCTATGAGCGGACCGACGAGGTGGTCGGGCTGATCGAGCGCTTCCTCGCGGCCTAGGAAGGCGCCAATGCCGCTGCATCCGGTCGTCGAAAAAGTGCTCGACGCGATGAAGGCGTCGGGCTGGAAAGGCATCGCGCAGACCACGCCCCAAGAGGCGCGCCAATTCATGGCCGCGCGCACGCCGCTGTTCGGCGACGGCCCCGAGGTCGGCAAGGTCGAGAACGTCGAGATCGCAACGCGCGCCGGCAAGATACGCGGGCGCGTTTTGCTGCCCAAATCCCCGCCCCGCGCGCTTGTCGTCTTCTATCACGGCGGCGGCTGGGTGATCGGGGGCATCGATGAGAGCGAAATCATCGCACGCTTCATGGTCGAGAAGACCGGGGCCGGCGTGGTTCTCGTCGAGTATCGTCTCGCGCCCGAGCATCCCTACCCCGCTCCGGTCGAGGATTGCTACGACGCGCTGTTGTGGAGCGGCAAGGAAGCGGCGAATCTGGGCGTGCCGATCGTCGTCGCGGGCGATAGCGCCGGCGGCAATCTCGCGACGGTTTGCGCGATGCTCGCGCGCGATCAAGCCGGCCCGAAGATCGCGCTGCAGATCATGATGTATCCCGTCTGCGACTGCGACATGGAGACGGACTCATACAAGACTTATGGCGCTGGCTTCGTGCTGACGGCGCCGGATATGAGCTGGTTCTACGATCACTATCTTCAGGGCGATAAGGCCAAGCGCGCCGATCCGCTGATCTCGCCCTTGCGCGTCCGCGAATTGAAGGGGCTCCCGCCCGCGCTCATCCAGACCGCCGAATATGACGTGCTGCGCGACGAAGCCGAGACCTATGGCAGGCGGCTCGCGGCGGCGGACGTCAAGGTGTGGATCAAGCGCTACCAAGGCGTGACCCACGGCTTCATCCGCATGCAAAACATGCTCGATGTGGCGCGCCGCGCCATGGACGACATCGTCGCGGCGATGGACGCAACCATCGGCAAGACGCCATGACAGATGCGGCCGCAGCCGAGGAGTTCGACTATATTGTTGTCGGCGGCGGCTCGGCCGGCTGCGTGCTGGCGTCGCGCCTCAGCGAAAAACCGCAAACGCGCGTTCTCCTGCTCGAAGAAGGCCCGAGCGACGACAGTGTCTGGGTGCGCATGCCGGTCGGCACTTTCAAGCTGCTCGGCACGGAGCGCAGCTTCGTCTTCAAGACCGAGGCCGAGCCGCACGCGAATGGCCGCAGCCTCGTCGTACCGCAAGGCCGCATGATCGGGGGCGGCAGCTCGATCAATGGCGGCGTCTATATCCGCGGCCAGCGTGAGGATTACGACGATTGGCGCAATCTCGGCTGTGCCGGCTGGGGCTATGACGACGTGCTGCCCTGGTTCCGCAAATGCGAGAGCAATGCCCGGCTCGCCGATCCCTATCATGGTACCGAGGGACCGCTCAAAGTCACCGACATGCCGCACCGGCATCCGTTGAGCGAGGCCTGCCTGCGCGCGACACAGGAAACCAGCGCCTTCCTCAATCACGACATTCCCTACAATCACGATTTCAACGGCGCGAGCCAGGAAGGCGTCGGCTTTTATCAGGTGACGCAACAGGGCGGAGAGCGCGGCAGCACCGCGCGCTACTATCTGCGCGACAGCGGCGCGATGCGGCGCTCAAATCTCTTGGTGAAGCACGATGCGCTGGTCGCGCGGGTCGTTCTCGATGGCAAGCGCGCCGTCGGCGTCGTCTATCGCCAAAAAGGCGGCGCGGAGGTCGAGGCGCGTGCCAAGGCCGAAATCGTTTTGAGCGCGGGCGCTTTCGGCTCGCCCAAGATTTTGATGCTTTCGGGCATCGGCCCGGCCGCACATCTCAAACAGCACGGCATCGCGGTGATCGGCGATGCGGCGGAAGTCGGCGCCAATTTCCAAGATCATATCTCGGCGCCGGTCTGGGGGCGCCTCAGAGAGCCGATCGGACTGTTGGGCCACGAGAAAGGGCTCAAAGGCCTCAAGCATTTTCTCGAATGGATGATGTTCCGCACCGGGCTTCTCACGTCGAACATCGTCGAGAGCGGCGGCTTCTTCGATCTCGACGGCGATGGCCGGCCCGATGTGCAGTTCCACTTCATGCCGCTCATCCGCGGCGAGACCGCGCAGAAGACGCCGCAGGTTCATGGCGTGACGGTACAGCCCAATCTGCTCGAATGCAGATCGCGCGGCGAGATCCGGCTGCGCTCGCGCGACGCCGCGGATTTACCGATCTTCAAGGGCAATTATCTGTCCGACCCCGAAGACATGGCCTGCCTCCTGCGCGGTGTGCGCTTTGCGCGCCGCATTCTGAAATCGCCGTCCCTCGCCAAGCTCGTCGCCGAAGAAATTTTGCCGGGCGAGGCGACGCCCGATGAAGACGCGCCGCTCGAAGAGCATATTCGCGCCACGGCCAAGACCGTGTTCCATCCGACCTCGACCTGCCGCATGGGCAGCGATGCCGGC
>DATNGG010000026.1:0-19321 GCA_035605975.1 Allostellaceae bacterium
TCCGGGTTCAATGGACCGACGATGGAGGAGCCACGCTGAGCAGCGGGCTTCAAAGCCCCAGGATGAGCCGGCCTCCCCATCGCCACCGCATCGGAAATCTTACCCCATGCAGCGCGATCAGACTTACAAGGATGAGGTAGAACCGATTACGGCATCATCCATCGATGCCACGCTTCGCCATTCCTCATCCTGAGCGCGAGCGCCGTCGAGGCGCGAGCAGTCGAAGGACGCGAGATGGGTTTGCTGCGTGAAATGCGACCCGCCCTCACGCCTCGCGGCCGAGCAGGCGCTCCAGCCAATGCGTGTCGTAATCGCCGTTGATGATGTCGGGATTGCGCAGCAGCTTTTGGTGCATCGGGATGGTGGTCTCGATCCCGGCGATGACGAATTCCTCGAGCGCGCGGCGCATGCGCATCAGGCATTCGTTGCGGCTGCGGCCTTGAACGATCAGCTTGGCGATGAGGCTGTCGTAATGCGGCGGCACGGCATAGCCCTGATAGATCGCGCTGTCGACGCGCACGCCGAAGCCGCCCGGCGGATGATAAGAAGTGATGGTGCCGGGCGAGGGGAGGAATGTCTCGGGATGCTCGGCATTGACGCGGCATTCCATGGCGTGGCCCAACAGCTCGATCTCGCTTTGCGCAAAGCCCAAAGGCGCGCCCGAGGCGATGCGGATCTGTTCGCGCACGATGTCGACGCCGCTCACCGCCTCGGAGATCGGATGCTCGACCTGGAGCCGCGTGTTCATCTCGATGAAGAAGAACTCGCCGTCCTCGTAAAGGAATTCGAGCGTGCCGGCGCTTTTGTAGCCGAGCTGCAGCATCGCCTTGGTCACGACCCCGAAAAGCTTTTGGCGCTCGCCGGGATTGAGACCGGGCGAGGGCGTCTCCTCGAGCAGCTTCTGGTGATTGCGCTGCAAGGAGCAATCGCGCTCGCCCAAATGGACGACATGGCCCTGGCCGTCGGCGAGAATCTGGATCTCGATATGGCGCGGCCGGTCGAGATAGCGCTCGAGATAGACGGCGCCATTGCCGAAGAACGCCTGCGCCTCGGCCTGGGCCTGCGGCATGAGCTGCGCCAGCGCCGCCGCATCGCGCACCACCCGCATGCCGCGCCCGCCGCCGCCCGCCGCCGCCTTGACCAGAACCGGATAGCGGATGCGCTCGGCCTCCATCGTCGCTTCCTCGATGCCGCTCACCGCGGGCGAGCCGGGCACCACCGGAATGCCGAGCTCCTCGGCCGCGCGCTTGGCCGAGACCTTGTCGCCCATCAAGAGGATGTGCTCGGGCGTCGGGCCGATGAAGACGAAGCCGTGCTCCTCGACCATCGACGCGAAAGGCGCGTTCTCGGCAAGGAAGCCGACGCCCGGATGGATCGCGTCGGCGCCGGTGATTTGCGCTGCCGAGAGGATCGCAGGGATGTTGAGGTAGCTGTCGCGCGCGGCGGGCGGGCCGATGCACACGCTTTCATCCGCGAGCCGGACATGCATCGCATTGTCGTCGGCGGTCGAATGCACGGCGACGGTGCGGATGCCCATCTCGCGGCAGGCGCGCAGGATGCGCAGCGCGATCTCGCCGCGATTGGCGATGAGGATCTTCTCGAACATTGGGCGCGCCCGGCCTTCCGGCGTCTACTCGATCACCGCCAGCACCTGGCCGAATTCGACGGGTGCGCCGTTGGTGACGAGGATTTGCGCAACGCGCCCCGCGCGCGGCGCCGGGATCTGGTTCATCACCTTCATCGCCTCGATGATGAAGAGCGTCTGGCCTTCGCGCACCTGATCGCCCGCCTGGACGAAAGGCGGCGCGCCGGGCTGCGGGCTCAAATGACAAATGCCGACCATCGGCGCCTTGACCGCACCCGCCGGCTCGGCCGCGGCGATGGCGGGCGCGGCTGCGGCGGGGGTGGTCGCGACGATGACCGGCGCGGCCGGGGCGCTCGCGGCCGCGGCGCCGCGCGCAACGCGAATGCGCTTGTCGCCGACCGCGTATTCGATCTCGTTGAGCCCCGTCTCGTCGAGCAGCGCGGCGAGCGCGCGGACGAGATCGCCATCGACCGACAGGTCGTGCTTTGCTGCCATGCCGGGGTCCTTAGGAATCCTTTTCAGCGCCTGCCTCGATGACATAGGCGATGGCGTCGAGCGCGAGCAGATAGGATTGGGCGCCGAAGCCGCAGATCACGCCGCGGGCGACGGCGCTGATATGCGAATGACGGCGATAGCGCTCGCGCGCGAAGATGTTGCTCAAATGCACCTCGACCACCGGAAGCTCGGCGGCACGCAGCGCGTCGAGAATGGCGATCGAGGAGTGGCTGAAGCCGCCGGCGTTGATGACGATGCCGTCGGCGCTGTCGCGCGCCTCCTGAATCCAATCGATCAGCTGGCCCTCGTGATTGGATTGGCGGAAATCGAGCGCGAGATCGAGCTGCGCCGCGCGCTCGAGGCAGGCTTCCTCGATATCGGCCAGGGTCTCGCGGCCATAGGTCTCGGGCTCGCGCACGCCCAAGAGATTGAGATTGGGTCCGTTGAGGACCAGGATCGTCGCGCCGGCCACGCCAGCTCCCCGCCGTCTCGTGCTGCCCTTCGCAATCGAGAGCAGAGAGTCTTATAGCAAGCGTCGAGATAGCGGGCAAACCAATCGGCCGCGCCGACCCTATATATAATGCGTCGGCGGTCGAGGATCGCTCGACCGCGGCAAGACAGGAGTTCCGATGCCAATGCAAGCCCTCGACCTTGGCGCCGTCGATCCCGCGGCGAGCGCGCCGCCCGAAACCGTCATCGTGCCGCGCATTCGCGACCTCGGCGGCGGCTTCGAGGTGCGCCGCGTGCTGCCGGCGATGGAGCGGGGCATGGTCGGGCCCTTCGTGTTCTTCGACCAGATGGGCCCGATCGTGCTGAAGGGCGAGCAGGCGCTCGATGTGCGCCCGCATCCGCATATCGGGCTCGCGACCGTCACCTATCTCTTCTCGGGTGCGATCCTGCATCGCGACAGTATCGGCTCGGTCGCGCGGATCGAGCCCGGCGCCGTCAATTGGATGGTGGCGGGCAGAGGCATCGTCCATTCGGAGCGCACGCCCCAAGAGCTGCGCGCGCAAAGCTCCGATCTCTTCGGCATCCAGCTTTGGGTCGGGCTGCCGCGCGAGCATGAGGAGACTGCGCCCTCCTTTACCCATGTCGATGCCGCCGATCTGCCGCTCCTCGAAGGCGAAGGCGTGACCTTGCGCGTCATCTTGGGCGAGGCTTACGGCGCCAAGGCGCCGGTGCCGGTGTTCTCGCCGATGGTCTATGCCGATGCGGCGCTGGCGCCGGGCGCGAAGCTCGCTCTGCCCGGACTTCACGCCGAGCGCGCGGTCTATATCGCCGAGGGCGCGGTCGAGGTGGCCGGCACGCGCTTCGAGGCCGGGCGGCTGTTGTTCTTTCCCGCCCGGGCGGATGTCGCGCTCAAGGCCAGCGGCCGCGCGCGGCTCCTGCTGTTGGGCGGCGAGCCCTTGGACGGGCCGCGGCACCTCTGGTGGAATTTCGTCGCGAGCTCGCCCGAGCGCATCGAGCGTGCCAAGGCGGATTGGCGCGCCGGCCGCTTCGCGCCGGTGCCGGGCGAGACCGAGTGGATCCCGCTTCCCGAAAAGTGACGGCTAGCGATGCCCGCGCGGGCGACCCCTACTCGTCCTCGGCGGTTTCTTCTTCTCGCTCTTCGACGGGCGCGGGGCCGGTCTGGTCGAGATAGGCCTCGATGCGGGCAAGGGCGGCATCGAGACCCTGGCGATCATCGGGGCTCAGCGCCGCGAGCATCTCGGCCTCGACCGCCTGCACCAGCGGCACGATCTGGCGATAGACTTCCATGCCGCTCGCGGTGAGGGTAAGGATGGCGCGGCGGCGGTCCTGCGGATCCGCCTCGCGGGTGATGTAGTTGGCCTTCAGCAGCTTGGCGACGGCGCGGCTGACGCGGACCTTGTCCATCGTCGTTTGCACGATGACGCTGTTGGCGCTCATCGCGCCGCGCTGGCCCAGCACCGCCATGGTGCGCCATTCGGGCGCCGTCAGCTTGAAGCGCTCGCCGTAGAACCGCGCGACTCGGCGCGTCAGCCGGTTGCTGAGCACGGTCAGGCGGAACGGGAGATATTTCCCCAGTTCGAAGCCGCGGCGCGGGCGCGCGAACACAGTCGTTGCTTCAGATGTCATGGACCCTGTCCCGAATCGTTGACGAGGACCGGCATGCCGGTCGGATTGACCCGGCGGCCCGCTGGGGTGGCCTGGGCCGCTTTTGCCGGAAACACTTTTTATGCGCCCTCTCGCTCGTGCGCCGGTTGCGCTCGCAACGGGTAGCACGCCTCAATTTCTGGTACCGTACAACGGTACAACATTTCCTGCCCCCCGTGAGTAAAATTTCAGGGAAGAGGTGCCGGGCTTGACGCGGGGCCGCCGCGGCGCAGAGTTGCGGGAATCGGCATTCAAATCCATAGGAATCGGGCGATGAAGCTTTACGGCTATTTCCGGTCCTCGGCGGCGTTTCGGGTGCGCATCGCCTTGAACCTCAAGGGTATCCCTTATGAGCAGGCCTTCATCCATCTGCGCCGGAACGACCAGCGCTCGCCCCAATACCTGAAGCTCAACCCCCAGGGGCTGGTCCCCGCCCTGATCGATGGTGGGCAGGTGCTCTCGCAATCGCTGGCGATCGTCGAATATCTGGAGGAGACCCACCCCGAGCCGGCGCTGCTGCCGCGCGACCCGGGGGCCCGCGCGCGCGTCCGCTCGCTCGCCCAGGCGATCGCCTGCGATATCCATCCGATCGACAATCTGCGCGTGTTGCGCTACCTCGCCAAGCCCATGGGGCTCGATGCGGCGCAGGTCGAGACCTGGTTCAATCACTGGATCAAGGAAGGCTTCGACGGCATCGAGCCGATCCTCGCTTCGGACGGCAAGGCGGGACGGTTCTGCCACGGCGATCAGCCCGGCCTTGCCGATCTCTGCCTCGTGCCGCAGGTCTTCAACGCCAAGCGCTATCCGAGCTTCGACTTGAAGCCCTATCCCGCGATCATGCGCATCTTCGATGAATGCATGAAGCTCTCGGCCTTCGATCGCGCCGCGCCCGAGAATCAGCCCGACGCCGAACCGTGACCTGATCTTTCGGCCGCCGCCATCCAATTGCCATCAATCACGGCGCATGATGGTTGGGGCACAGAAGGAGGACGGCCATGGGAAATCCATTCGTTCACATCGAGCTCGCGACCAACGATCTCGACAAGGCGAAGTCATTCTACGGCGCGCTGTTCGATTGGGAGATGAAGGACGAGGCGATGGGCGGCGGCATGAGCTACACCATCATCCGCGTCGGCCAGGGCACCGGCGGCGGGATGATGAAGCAGATGATGCCGGGCGCGCCCTCGGCCTGGATGCCCTATGTCGATGTCGCCGATATTCGTGCCGCGACCGACAAGGCGAAATCGCTCGGCGCCAAGGTGATGCGCGATGTGATGCCGGTGATGGAGGAAGGCTTCATCGCCATCATCACCGATCCGACCGGCGCGCATCTCGGCCTGTGGCAGGCACGGAAGAAGTAGCGCCGCGCGACGCTGCAGCGGCGTTGTGCGTCCTTCGACAAGCTCAGGACGAGGGCGATTTCTCATGGCATCGAAAGTCGATGCCGCAATTACATCCACCTTATCCTGAGCGCGCGGGAAGCGCGCAGTCGAAGGACGCGCGATGGCGTTGCAGCGGACGCTGCACTCGGACTAAAGCCGCACCCGCCGCAAACGCAGCGCGTTGCCGATCACGGTGACGGAGCTGAGGCTCATCGCTGCGCTGGCGATCATCGGGTTGAGTAGCAGGCCCCAAAGCGGATAGAGCACGCCCGCCGCGATCGGAATGGCGAGCGCGTTGAAGACGAAGGCAAAGAACAGATTCTGGCGAATGTTGCGCATCGCCGCGCGCGAGAGGTGCCGCGCGCGCAGGATGCCGGCGAGATCGCCTTTGACCAAAGTCACGCCCGCGCTTTCAAGCGCGACATCGGCGCCCGTGCCCATGGCGATGCCGACATCCGCCGCGGCGAGCGCCGGCGCGTCGTTGACGCCATCGCCCGCCATGGCGACGACCCGGCCCTCGCCGCGATAGCGGGCGATCAGCGCGGCCTTGCGCTCGGGCAGAAGCTCGGCCTTGACCTCATCGATGCCGAGACGCGTCGCGACACTCTGTGCGGTCGCGCGGTTGTCGCCGCTCGCCATGACGAGGCGGACGCCGTCGGCGCGCAAAGCCGCGATCGCGTCCGCGGCACCGTCTTTGATCGGATCGGCGACGGCGAGAAACCCGGCGAGCTTGCCATCGATCGCCGCGAACATCACGGTGTCGCCTTGGAGGCGGCGCTCCTTTCCCGCGCGCGGCAAGGCCTCGGCGCCGATGCCGAGGCTTTCCATGAGCGCGAGATTGCCGATGGCAATGCGCTTTCCCTCGACCGTGCCGATGACGCCCTTTCCCGTCTCGGCGCGGAAATCCTGCGCGTCGGCGAGCGCGATCCCGCGTTCCTCCGCGCCTTTGACGATGGCGCGGCTCAACGGGTGTTCGCTGCCGCGCTCGAGCGAGGCGGCGAGGCGGAGCAGCGCGCTCTCCTCGAAGCCCGGCTCGGCGCCGATTGCGGCGAAGCGCGGCCTGCCCTCGGTCAAGGTTCCGGTCTTGTCGACGACCACCGTGTCGATCTCGGCGAGGCGCTGCAGCGCCTCGGCGTCGCGGAAGAGCACGCCGGCGCGCGCGCCGCGGCCGGTGCCGACCATGATCGACATCGGCGTGGCGAGACCGAGCGCGCAGGGGCAGGCGATGATCAGCACCGCCACGGCATTGACCAGCGCGAAGGCAAAGGCGGGCTCGGGGCCGAAGAAGGTCCAAGCGATCGCGGTCGCAATGGCAACGGCGATCACCGCCGGCACGAACCAGGACGCAACCTTGTCGGCAAGGCTTTGGATCGGTGCGCGGCTGCGCTGCGCCTGCGCCACAACGGCCACGATTTGCGCGAGGAGCGTATCCTTGCCGACGCGCTCGGCGCGCATGACGAAGCTGCCGGTCGTGTTGAGCGTCGCGCCCGTCACCTTGCCGCCCGCTGCCTTGTCGACCGGCATGGGCTCGCCGGTGATCATCGATTCATCGACCGCGCTCGCGCCTTCGAGCACGACGCCATCGACTGGCACTTTCTCGCCCGGCCGCACGCGCAACCGGTCGCCGCGCGCGATCGAATCGAGCGGCACGTCGCGCTCGCCTTCGGCGGAGATGAGGCGCGCGGTCTTGGGCGCGAGATCGAGCAAAGCGCGGATCGCGCTGCCGGTCGCGGCGCGGGCGCGCAATTCCAGCACCTGGCCCAAGAGGACGAGCACCGTGATAATCGCCGCCGCCTCGAAATAGACCGGCACTGCGCCATGCATGCCGCGGAACGAAGCCGGGAAGAGCTCCGGAAAGAAGAGCGCGACGAGGCTGTCGAGATAGGCGATGCCGGTGCCGAGCGCGATGAGGGTGAACATGTTGAGGCTGCGATGGACGAGCGATGCCCAGCCGCGCGCGAAGAGCGGCGCGCCGGCCCAGAGCACCACCGGGCTCGCGAAGAGAAACTGCAGCCAGGGCAGGCGCTCGCCGGCCATGGCGAGACCGAGGACCGGCACCGCGAGGACAAGGCCGATCCAAAACCGCCGCGTCATGTCGGCGAGCTCGGGATTGCTCGCCTCGGCGGGCTCCGGATGCAAAGGCTCGAGCGCCATGCCGCAGATCGGGCAGGGGCCCGGTTTGTCGCTGCGGATCTCGGGATGCATCGGGCAGGTCCAGATCGCGCCGGGGATTTCGGTCTGCGCGGCTGCGGGCGCTTCTTTTATTTCGCTGGGCGCCGCTCCCCCGGCCTGGAGATACTTCAGGGGATCGGCGAGGAATTTCTCGCGGCACTTGCCGCCGCAGAAGAAATAGTCTTGGCCCTGCTGGCGCGCGCGATGCGGCGTCTTCGCGGGATCGACGCTCATGCCGCAGACGACGTCCTTGACCTTGGCGCCGCCTTCGGGCGCGGGGGCGTGCGAGTGGGAATGCGGTCCGGCATCGCTCACGAGGTTCATCCTTCAGGGGTTGCCTTATACCCTACCAGGGTATAGTATGGAGCGCATGAGAGACCCCGTCAAGAAGTCCGCCGCTCAGCGCCTCAGCCGCATCGAAGGCCAGGTGCGCGGCGTCGCGCGCATGATTGCCGAGGACCGCTACTGCATCGACGTGCTCCATCAGGTCGAGGCGGTGAAGGCGGCGCTCAAAAAGCTCGAGGACGAGATTCTGCGGGATCATATCGAGCATTGCGTCGAGCACGCGATCGCCTCGGGAGACCGCAAGGATCAGCGGCGCAAGGTCGCCGAGCTCGTGCAGGTCTTGGGCCACATCACCTCGTGAGAGCGAGCCATTTCCGAGTAAGATGCGCGTTCAGGCGACGCCGCGTCTTGCGCTAAATCAATTCTCGCCTCGCCGAAATCGCTACCCTCGTTTTATCGATCAATCGAAGGAGGGCAGCGATGACGTGCTTTCATCGAAGTTTGACAATGTTCGCCGTGGCGATGTCGCTGGCGCTGCCGCCGGCGGGAATTGCGGCGGCGCAGATGGGTCCGCGCAGCCAACCGCCGGCCGCTTCCGATCAAGACGGTTCCGGCTCCGGTCCTGGTTATCGCCATGGCTACGGCCCGGGCATGATGTGGGGTTGGGGCGCGGCAGGTCCAGGCGCGCGCGGGGGCGGCTGGGACCGCGGCATGATGTGGGGCTACGGACCCGGCATGATGTTCGGCGGCGGCTGGGGGCCGGGAATGATGTGGGGCTATGGCGGCCCGGGCATCCGCAGCGGCGAGAATTTCGCCGAAGGGCAGCTCGCTTTCCTCAAGACCGAGCTCAAGATCACGCCGCAGCAAATGCCGCTTTGGGACAAATACGCCGATTCCGTACGCCAAAGCGCGAAGACGATGTACGAGCAGCACCGCTCGCTGTTCGATCGCGACTGGTCGCGGGCTTCGTTGCCGGAGCGTCTCGACGGACGCGAGCAGATGATCGCGCTGCGCCTCGAGACGCTCAAAGCAACCGATGCGGCGCTCAAGCCGCTCTATGCCGCGCTCGACAAGGAGCAGAAGGAAATCGCCGATCAATTCCTCGGCGGACCGATGGGAGGACCGTTCGGCTTTATGTGACCGAGCGCGGCGGCGGTGGCGCGCCTCAGTGGCAGTCGACGCGGACGGTGAATTTCCGCGCCTTGTCGGCGATGTCGGGCGTCGACATCTCGTGCCGTGCGCCGGCCTTTTCGTAGTGGACGCGATTGGCGTCGAGGAACTCCTCGACGATGCCGGTCTTGATCGCGAAGTTGACGCCTTGCGGAATGACACCGCCGGTGGCGATCCCGACGAGGAGTGAATTCAGCGTCGAGGAGACGACGCCGATCACGTCGCCATCCGTGTCGAGCGCCGGGCCGCCGCTATTGCCGGGCTGGATCGGCGCGCTGATCTGCAGGATGCGCGAATCGTCCTTCGGCCCTTTGAGGGCGGTCACCGAGCCGGTGGTGATCGCCATCTCGGAGCTGACGAGGCCGTTGAGCGGAAAGCCGGTGACGACGATGGTCTCGCCGGCGCGCACGCCCGAGCTGTCGCGAAACGTGGCGGTGCCGCGCGGATGCGCCGAGATCTTGATGAGGGCGAGGTCGTTGCTCGCGTCGCGCGCCACCACTGGCGCGTCGCTCGTCATCGCGCCGTCGAAGACTTTCGCCGTCTGGCAGGCGGCGACGACATGATTGTTGGTGAGGACGTGCTCGGCGTCGACGATGATCCCCGAGCCGGTGCCGCCATGGACGGCGGTCGCGGTCCCCGGCTTGGCGCCTTGGGCGGTCTTGGCGCCGAGACGGAGCGCGGCTTCGCGCACGCTCTTGATGAAGGATTCGTACCAATCCGCACTGAACGCCTTTTTCCCGGGATCGAACACCGCGGGCAGGCTGGCGGTGCTGCCGGCGCGGCGCACCATCCACCGTCCGTTCCACACCGTGCCGATCGGGAAGACCTGGAACCAGACCATGTAATCGGCGGCGCCCATGTCGGGATTGAGGACGTCGTTCTGCTCATGCACCAACGCGGTCTCGAAGGTGCGGTTCTTCATCAGCGCATTGGCGGTCTCGCGCTCCAGCATTTGATTGTCGCTGATGAAGAAGTCGGTCGCGGCAGGCTGCGGCAAGGTGCGGCTGCGCGAAAAGGCGAAAGGACGCAAGCGATCGCGGTCCGGGAGAACGATCACCGCATGACCGAGGATCGGATCGCCCTCGGCCGGCAGCTGAGCAATGGCCGTTTCGGCGCTGCTTTGCCGCGCCGCGGTCGCCGCCTCCGGCGTCGGATAGGGAACGCCATCGATCGAAACGGTGAAGCGCGGCTGCGCGCGATTGACCGGCTGGCAGCTGGTCAGCAGCAAAAGCGGCGCGGCGATGGTCGCAGCCCAGAGCCTCGATGTCATGATATCCCCCATCCGCCCCAAGCCGAGGTTATCGCAACCAAAAGGGGAAGCCAACGGGACTCGCGAAGCCGGGTGAGTGCTTGGCGAGGGCAACCCGCACCTTATCCTTACCGCCTGCGCGATTGTGGAATCGTAAAAGCGTGACGCCCGGCCGCCGCCGGGCGGCTGCTGCGTCGTTACCAGTCGCGGCCTCGAGTCGGCGGATCAGGCGAGATGCGCGAGCGCCTCGTCCCAGATGCGCCGGGTCAGCGCGCCGGCCGGCTCGGCACGGGCGAGCGTCGCCGATTGCCCGGCCCAGGCCTGAAGCCGCGCGATGTCGCCGGCGCGAAGCGCCGCCTCGCGCATCGGCTGGGTAAGGCCGCGCTGTACCGGATAGGGCGCGGGATGCGGCGCGTCGGTTTGCGCCGCCGCACGCGCATAGTCATTGCCGATGGCGCGGCCGAGCCGGCCGCTGAAGGCCCGGGTCAGCATCGTGTCCTCGGGCTCCAATTCGGCAAGCGCTCCCGCCCAAGCGGGATGCGTTCCAGCCTCGGGACAGCGCAGGAAGGCGGTGCCGATCATCGCCGCCGCAGCGCCAAGCGTCAGCGCCGCGGCGATGCCGCGCCCATCGCCGATCCCGCCGGTGGCGATGACCGGAACTGCGAGCTTGTCGGCAAGCCGCGGCAGCAGCGCGAACAGCCCCGCCGCCTGCCGCTCCGCCGCATCCGCCGCGAAGGCGCCGCGATGCCCGCCGGCTTCCGCGCCCTGCGCGATGATCGCATCGGCGCCGGCATCCTGCGCGACCAGCGCCTCTTTGAGCGTCGTTGCGGTCGCGAACCAGGCGATGCCACGCGATTTGAGCCGCGCGATGAAGGGCGCGGGGAAGACGCCCATGATCGAGGAAACCGCGCGCGGCGCGGCTTCGATGAGCGCCTCGAGCTGCGCCGCGAAATCGGGCGGCGTGGCATCGCCGGCTTCGGGCGGAACCGGCGGGCCGAAGCGGCCGAGAAAGTCTCGCACCGCCGTTTCCTGCGCCGCATCGCGTTGCGGCGGCGGGTCGGGAATCCAGAGATTGATCTGGAAGGAGCCGTTGCTCTGGCCGCGAAACGCCGCCGCCCAATCGGCGATCCCGGCGGGTTTCGTCAAGAGCGCGCCGAAGCCGCCCATGCCGCCGGCATTGGCGACGGCGGCGGCGAGCGCGACCGGGCTCGCCCCCGCCATCGGCGCGAGCAGCACCGGCATGGCGAGGCCGTGGCGCTCGGCGAAGCGCTGCCCACGCTCCAGCGCGCGGCGGCGTCCGGCGCCGCCGGACGAATCGGCTGTCGTCATCCTCACCCTCCTTCATCCTGCGTTTCCGTAGAGCCTAGGCGCCGCGAGCCGGCGCGAAAACCCCTTCGCGCGTGAGAGGCCCGTGTTCTTGCCGCGGCGGCGGCGCGCCGGTAGGAATCGCCGCGATCGCGATACGAGGCTCGGCAGAGAAATGCGCATTGTCATTGTCGGCAGCGGCGGCGTCGGCGGCTATTTCGGCGCGAAGCTGGCGCGGGCGGGCGAGGAGGTGATCTTCGCCGCGCGCGGCGCGCATCTCGGCGCCATCCGCGCCGAAGGCCTCGTCATCCGCTCGGCGCTCGAGGGCGAGTGGCGGGTCGCCGTGAAGGCCGTGGCGACGCTCGCGGGCGAAGCGCCTGCCGATCTCGCCCTCGTCTGCGTCAAATCCTTCGACACCGAGGATGCCGCGGCGCTGCTGCGCCCGGTGACGGGCCCGGAAACGGCGGTGCTCTCGCTGCAGAACGGCGTCGACAACGAGGAAAAGCTTGCCCGCCTGCTCGGCGCGGGCGAGGTGCTGGGCGGCGCCGCCTATATCTTCGCGAATATCGCGGCGCCGGGCGTCATCGCGCATCATCAATTCGGCCGCATCGTGTTCGGCGCGATGCCGGGCGGGATCGGCGCGCGGCTGGGTCAGGTCGCGCAAGCCTTCGCCAAAGCCGGCATCCCTCATGAGATCGCGCCCGACATCCGCAAGACGCTGTGGGAGAAATATCTCGCGCTGACGCCGCTCGCGGGCGTGACCGCGCTGACGCGGCTGCCGGTCAAATTCCTGCGCGAGGTGGCGGAGACGCGCCGGCTCTGGGAGATGCAGCTCGACGAGCTGCTGGCGTTGGCGCGCGCGGAAGGGATAGCGCTCGATGCGGCGGCGAAGGAGCACGCCGCCGCTTTCATCGAGGGGCTGGCGCCGACGAATTATTCATCGCTCTATCAGGATCTCGTCCAAGGCAAGCGGCTGGAGCTCGAAGCGCTGCACGGTCACGCGGTCGCGCTCGGCCGGCGCCACGACATTCCGACGCCCGCGCTCTTTGCGGTCTATGCCGCGCTCAAGCCCTATGCGATGGGCGCGCCGTCTGCCGGGTGAAGAGAGGTCCGAGAGCGCCAACACCGCGTGATGTCACCCGCGGGCTTGACCCGCGAGTCCACAACTTCATTCGATCCGGGAAGACCTGGATGGCCGGGTCTCGCCCTCGCAGGGCTCGGGTCGGCCCGGCCATGACGATCAGTTGGAAAAAAGGGCCGCGGTTTCCCGCGGCCCTTCCGAAAATTTTGCTTCGCAGGACGGCGAAGGGCTGAGATCGCCCTTCGCCTCTGCGACGCGTGTGTGCGGGTGCTTAGAAGTCCATCCCGCCCATGCCGCCGCCGTGATCATGCGGCATCGGCGCGGGCTTCTTCTCGGGCTTCTCGGCGACCATCGCTTCGGTCGTGACCAAGAGGCCGGCGACCGAGGCCGCGTCCTGCAGGGCGAGACGCACGACCTTGGTCGGGTCGACGATGCCGGCCTTCACCATGTCGACGAACTCGCCCGACTGGGCGTCGAAGCCGTAATTGTTGTCGTTCTTGTCGAGCAGCTTGCCGATGACGATCGAGCCGTCGGTGCCGGCATTCTCGGCGATGATGCGCGTCGGAATTTGCAGCGCCCGCCGCACGATGTCGATGCCGGTCTTCTGGTCGTCGTTCTCGGAGCGCAGCTTTTGCAGCGCCTTGGTCGCATAGAGGAGGGCCGAGCCGCCGCCGGCGACAATGCCTTCCTCGACCGCGGCGCGGGTCGCGTGCATCGCGTCGTCAACGCGATCCTTGCGCTCCTTCACCTCGACCTCGGTCGCGCCGCCGACGCGGATCACCGCGACGCCGCCCGCGAGCTTCGCGAGCCGCTCCTGGAGCTTCTCGCGGTCGTAGTCGGAGGTGGTCTCCTCGATCTGCTGACGGATCTGGCTGGTGCGGGCCTGGATGTCGGCCTTCTTGCCGGCGCCGTCGATGATCGTGGTGTTCTCCTTCTCGACGCGGACCTTCTTGGCCTTGCCGAGCATGTCGAGCGTCACGTTCTCGAGCTTGATGCCGAGATCTTCGGAGATGAGCTGGCCGTTGGTGAGGATCGCGATGTCCTCGAGCATCGCCTTGCGGCGATCGCCGAAGCCCGGAGCCTTCACCGCCGCGACTTTGAGGCCGCCGCGCAGCCGGTTGACGACGAGGGTCGCGAGCGCCTCGCCCTCGACATCCTCGGCAACGATCAGAAGCGGCTTGCCCGACTGCACCACCGCCTCGAGCACGGGCAGCATCGCCTGCAGGCCCGAAAGCTTCTTCTCGAAGAGCAGGATGTAGGGATCGTCGAGCTCGGCGATCATCTTGTCGGCGTTGGTGACGAAATAGGGCGAGATGTAGCCGCGGTCGAACTGCATGCCCTCGACCACGTCGAGCTCGGTCTCGAGGCTCTTCGCCTCCTCGACCGTGATGACGCCCTCATTGCCGACCTTCTGCATCGCCTTGGCGATCATCGTGCCGATTTCTTTCTCGCCATTGGCCGAGATCGTGCCGACCTGGGCGATCTCGTCATTGGTCGAGACTTTCTTCGAGCGCTTCTTGATGTCCTCGACCACGGCCTCGACCGCCGCGTCGATGCCGCGCTTCAGATCCATCGGGTTGAGGCCCGCCGCCACGGCCTTCACGCCCTCGCGCACGATCGCTTGCGCCAGGATGGTCGCGGTGGTGGTGCCGTCGCCGGCGAGATCGTTGGTCTTGGACGCGACTTCGCGGATCATCTGCGCGCCCATATTCTCGAACTTGTCGGCGAGCTCGATCTCCTTCGCCACGGTGACGCCGTCCTTCGTGATGCGCGGCGCGCCGAAGGACTTGTCGAGCACGACGTTGCGGCCCTTGGGACCCAAGGTCACCTTCACCGCATTCGCCAGAATGTCGACGCCGCGGAGCAGACGCTCGCGCGCATCGCCATGGAACTTAACTTCTTTCGCAGCCATGTTGGGTCACTCTCCCGTTGGACTTTGAATTGCGCTGGATTGGGCGTTCAGGCGACTTTGCGCTTGGACGCCGGCGAACCCTCGATGATGCCCATGATATCGCTTTCCTTCATGATCATGAGCTCTTCGCCGTCGAGCTTCACCTCGGTGCCCGACCATTTGCCGAAGAGGACCCGGTCGCCGACCTTGACGTCGAGCGGCACGAGCTGGCCGTTCTCGTTGCGAGCGCCCGGGCCCGCGGCGATAATCTCGCCCTCCATCGGCTTTTCCTTGGCGGTGTCGGGAATGATGATCCCGCCCGCGGTCTTTTCGTCCTGCTCTATGCGCCGGACCACGACGCGATCGTGCAAGGGACGGAACTTCATGAATCTCCTCCTTCTTTCTGGTCGTCAAGTAATTGGAATTGTTCGAAAGATGCGGCTTATTAGCACTCAGGCCGAATGAGTGCCACAAAGATTAGCGAAAGCTTGCCGGGTTTCAAGACCCGGCCGGTGGAAAATTTTGCGGGGGGCGCCCCCGGCCGCTGCCGCTATTGCTTATGGGTGACCATGGTCGGGATGCGGTTCAATTCCTCGCAGCCGGTCGCCGTCACGATCACCGTGCCGCCGATATTGACCCGGTGCCGCTCGATGCAGGCATTGGGCTCGAAGGCGAAAACCATGCCTTCCGCCAGCACGGCATCGCGCACGCGCCAGTCCATCTTGCCCTGGAAGCGCACGCCGAGCGCTTTGAGATCGATGGCATTGACCGCGCTGCGCCCCATCAGGAAATGCGGCCCGACCGAATGGAGAAGCGGCGTATAGGACCAGCAGCCGGCTTCCTTGAGCGGCTCTTCCATGATCCGGGTCAGCTCGCTGAATTTCATTCCCGGCTTCATCGCCTTGATGCCTGCGTCATAGCATTGGCGCGCGACGCGCTCGCATTTGCGGTTGGTGTCGTCGAGCGGATCGCAGGCGACCGTCATCTGCACCTGAACCTCCTGATTGCCGCAAAGCGGCATCAGCTCGGCCTGCATAAGATCGCCGCGCGCCAAGACCCGCGGCGCCTCGCCGCGCGTCGTCCAGCGCGGCGGGCCCCAGGAGAGCGTCGCCGGACCGGAATTCATCACGATCATCGGATAGCGCAGCCCGATGCCGAAGCGCAGCATCGCCGCCGTTGCCTCGGCCATGATCGCCTCTTCGCCGACGCCCGGCGCGGCGATCTCGGCGATCGCCTCGCACGCGGCCTCGGCCGCGGCGGCGGCATAGCGCACCTGCGCCAGCTCTTCCGCGGATTTCGTCAGCATCAAATAGCTGAACTCTTCCGAGATATCCTCAAAGCGCGCTTTCGGCAGCGCCGCCGCGAAGGGCGTCCAGAAATTCGCCGGGATCGCGCCGTAGGTCTCGGTCGGCGCCTGCGAGGTCAGGCCGATAACGCCGAGCTTGCCATCGGCGAGACGCTTTTCGGCGACGATTTCGGCCACGGCCTCGCCCGAGGTGGCGACGCGCTGATCCTCGATCCAGAGCTGGTGGCCGCGCTCGGCCGACCACAGCGCGCGCAACACGCGCAGATGCGCCCAGGTGGCGATCACCGGCTCGCCCTCCAGCGGGAAGATCACGCAGCCTTCGTTGTAATCGTCGCTGACATAGCTCTCGTACATTTCGCGCGCGCGGAAGCCGGCGATCACCGCGCCGTCGAGCCCGCGCTCGCGCAGCAGCTTGCGCAAGGCTGCCCAGCGGCGGTCGCGCTCGCGCAGAGAGAGGACGGGCGGATTGACGGCGGAGGGCGGCATGGGCGGCTCCCTTGTGGCGGCGAAGGGCTGCGCGGCTCTTGGTCGATGGCGCGTTGCCGAAGGGTGGCTTGCCAACCGAAGTGCCGGCACACAGCCCGCCTTCGCCCTTCGGGCTTCGGCGGGAAACCTTCGCCGCTTCGCGGGCGAAGGTTGGTGGGCGCTGTAGGGATTGAACCTACGACCCCACCCGTGTGAAGGGTGTGCTCTCCCGCTGAGCTAAGCGCCCGCCTTGCCGGTATTGCGGTTCGACCGCAGCCCGCCGCGTTTGTGCGCCGCAGCCGCGCCACTGTCAAGGCGACGGGCGCGCCGCCGCTTATACCAGGGCGTTACGTCTCACCTTCTGAGTTCTGCTCCAAACTGGTGAGAGCCTCCTTCAATCGGCGCAACTCGATTTCGAGCATGGCGATCTCGCGGCTGTTATCCCGTCGCGTGTAGCCTGAGCCCGTTCCAGAAGGAGACTTCAGGATCTCCAGGTGGTGCCGACACTCCTTGATCGCGTCGACCAGCTGCGTCCGTAGCGACCTTTCTTCTTCCTCCTGCTCCATCGTCACCCCCGTGAACGCAACGGTTCAGGATTTTAGGTTTGCGCACCGGAAGTGTGGCCTTGGCGCATTGAGAGACTGTTAAGTCACCACAAGGGCGTCCGTCGGCTGCGACTCGGCATTGACAGCCCGAGTCGCGCGTGATTCTCTGGCTTCATGCTCGTCCTCGACGCCATCCGGCAACGTTCGCGAATCATCATCGGCCCGATCCTCGGGATCAGCCTCGTTGCCTATTTCGCCTATCACCTGGTGCAGGGCGATCGCGGCCTTTTGGCCTGGATGCGGCTGTCGCAGGAAATCCACAAGGCGGAAACGACGCTCGCTGCGATCAAGGCCGAGGAAGCGCCGCTTGCCCGCCATACCGCGCTGCTGCGCGCGAAGATCGATCGCGACCTGCTCGACGAGAATGCGCGCGAGACGCTCAATCTCGGCGGCGCCGACGAGATCGTGATCTTCACCAAGGCGGCGCCGCGGCGCTGAGCTTTTCCGGCCAGCGGGCAGGCGCGGCCGATCAAAAATCGCTCATCTCGCACCTGCGTTGTGCCCACTCCACTTCGATTCCAGCATGCTTAACTGAAATTCAGTTAAGTTTCATTTTGTGTTGCAAAACAGTATTTTGTCCACAGGGTTATTGCCTTGCTAGGGCATCGGGACCATGTTAGGGCCTGTCCCGCGCCGCGTTCGATGCGTGCGCGGCAGTCTCGATCGGGCGATAAGGAAAAACGAGGATGGCCGTCGTCAAACGCAAGCCGAAACCGGGCCGCAGCGAGCTGGAGGCGGCGCCGCTTCCGGAGCCGGCGGAAATGCTCAAGCTCTACCGCGACATGTTGCTGATCCGGCGCTTCGAGGAGAAGGCCGGGCAGATGTACGGCATGGGCCTCATCGGCGGCTTCTGCCATCTCTATATCGGCGAGGAGGCGGTGGTGGTCGGGGTCATGGCGGCGGTCGAGGAGGGCGACACGATCGTCACCTCCTATCGCGATCACGGCCATATGCTGGCCTGCGGCATGGACCCCAAAGGCGTGATGGCCGAGCTGACCGGGCGGCGCGGCGGCTATTCCAAGGGCAAGGGCGGCTCGATGCATATGTTCAGCCGCGAGAAGAATTTCTTCGGCGGCCACGGCATCGTCGGCGCCCAGGTGCCGATCGGCACCGGCATGGGTTTCGCCCATCGCTATCGCGACAATGGCCGGATCAGCATCACCTTCCTCGGCGACGGGGCGATGAACCAGGGCCAGGTGAGCGAGAGCTTCAACATGGCGGCGCTCTGGAAGCTGCCGGTGCTCTACATCATCGAGAACAACAAATACGGCATGGGAACGTCGGTGATGCGCGCCTCGGCGAGCCACGATCTCTTCGGCCGCGGCGCGCCTTTCGGCATTCAGGGTCATTCGGTCGACGGCATGAACGTCCTCGCCGTCACGCAAGCGGCCGAGGAGGCGGTCGATTATGTCCGCTCGGGCAAGGGGCCCTACATCCTCGAGATGCAGACCTATCGCTATCGCGGCCATTCGATGTCCGATCCGGCGAAATACCGCAGCAAGGATGAAGTCAGCCGCATGCGCCAGGAGCACGACCCGATCGACCAGATGAAGACGCGGATGATCGAGGGCGGCTTTGCCGACGAGGCCAAGCTCAAAGAGTTCGACAAGCAGATCAAGGATATCGTCACCGCCGCGGCCGAGTTCGCCCAAGACAGTCCCGAGCCCGATCCGCAGGAGCTTTGGACCGACGTTTACGCCGAGGCGTGACGCAGATGCCCATCGATGTGTTGATGCCCGCGCTCTCGCCGACCATGACCGAGGGCAAGATCGCGAAATGGCATAAGAAGGAAGGCGACCCGGTCAAAGCCGGCGACATACTTGCCGAAATCGAGACCGATAAGGCGACGATGGAGATGGAGGCGGTGGACGAAGGCACCTTCGCCAAGATCATCGTCCCTGAAGGCACCGAGCATGTCGCGGTCAATCTGCCGATTGCGGTGATCGCCGGCGAGGATGAGAGCGTCGAGGAGGTAGCGAAAGCCGCGCCCGCCGCGCCCGCGCCCAAGCAATCGACGCCGGCGCAGGAAGCGCCGGTCGAGGAGGTCGCGAAGACCAAGGCGCCATCGCCCGCCCGCGAAGCCGCGCCCGCGCCGCCGCCGCGCGCCGCCTCCGCCGCCGAGACGGAGTGGACCGGCGCCACGGTGAAGCTCACCGTGCGCGAGGCGTTGCGCGATGCGATGGCCGAAGAGATGCGCCGCGACGACACCGTCTTT
>DATNGG010000027.1:0-2448 GCA_035605975.1 Allostellaceae bacterium
GTAACCGTTGAGCGTGAAGGTGACGTTGTATGTGGCGTTCGCGGGCAAAGCGAGCGCGCAGGGCGTGCGGCAGGTTTGGCCGTTGGAAACCCTGGCCTCGGCGCCGGGCGGGTCGGATTCGAACCGCACGGTGTCCATGGGCGGCGCCGGCTTGAGGGCGTCGAGATTGAGCGAGGAGCAGCCGGCCAAAGCCAATACGCCGCATGCGACCGCAAATACTCGATACATTTTACGATACCCGTCCGCTGAGAAGACCGATTGTACCCACCCACTGCCCAGAATACGGAGCCTGTCCTGAGGGCGCAACTGTCCCTGCAGGGAACCCTTAATGCGGTTAACCATAAACCCGTACCGCTCGCCGGTTATTCCGGGGAAAATGCGGCGATGGCCGCCGGTAATTGCTTAAAGTGGCCAATAACGCGGTCCGGCGCGAATTCGGATACGGGAACTTCGCTGTAGCCGAAATCGACCGCGATCACCGGGACCCCGGCCGCGCGCGCGGTGCGAATGTCGGTCGCGGAATCGCCCACCATAATGGCCCTGCGCGGGTCGCCCCCGGCTGCCGCGATGGTGCGCCGGAGCATCTCGGGATCCGGTTTCTGGACCCCAAAAGTGTCCTGGCCGCAAACCGCCGCGAACCGGCCCAACAGCTTGAGCTCGCCGAGCAGCTGGCGCGACAGCCGTTCCAACTTGTTGGTGCAGACCGCGAGTCGTTTGCCATCGGCGGCGAGCGCGTCGAGCGCGTCGGTCAGGCCCGGAAAGGGCCGAGAGCGGTCGGCAATGTGCTCAGCATAATGCGCGAGGAAATCGGCAAACATGCTCTCGAGCTTCGCGGGGATGACGGCGGCGCGGTTGAGGGCGAGGCCGCGCGCGATCATCGCCTTGGCGCCACCGCCGATCAAGTTGCGCGCGGCTTGGTAGGGCAACGCCGGCAGACCCTCGCGCGCGAACACCACATTGAGGGTGTCGATCAGGTCGGGTGCGGTGTCGATAAGCGTGCCGTCGAGATCGAAGACGATGGTGGGCGCGGACATGCGAGGATCGCTAACGTCCGCCCCCGGCCGTTGCAAGGCTGATTTCCGCCGCGGGCTATCCAGCGCGGCCGATCAAGGCTAGATAGGCCTGCCAATCAAACCCTGAAAAGCCGCGCGACCGCCGCCATGGACCCCGACGCCCAGAAACGCGCAGCCGCCGCTCGCGCCGTCGAATTCGTGAGCTCGGGCATGCGGCTTGGGCTGGGCACCGGCTCGACCGCGCGCCATTTCATCGAGCTCATCGGCGAGCGCGTCCGCGCCGGTCTCGACATCGTGGCGGTGCCCACGTCGCAAGCCACCAAAGCAGACGCCGAACGCTGCGGCATTCCGCTCACCACGCTGGACGAGACGCCGGCTCTCGACCTGACGGTCGACGGCGCCGATGAGATCGCGCCCGACCTCAGCCTGATCAAAGGCGGCGGCGGCGCGCTGCTGCGCGAAAAGATCGTGGCGACGGCCTCCACGCGCATGATCGTGATCGCGGATGCGAGCAAGATGGTCGCCGCGCTCGGTCGCTTTCCGCTGCCGATCGAGGTCGCGCCGTTCGGCTTTGGCGCGACGCGGCGGATGATCGAGCAAAAGATCCCGCCGGGAGAGTTAACGCTGCGTCGGGGCAAAGACGGCCACGCTTTTGTCACGGATGGCGGCCACTGGATCGTCGATGCGGCGCTGGGCCGTATTGACGACCCACAGGCTTTGGCCCATGCGCTTGCGGACATCCCGGGGGTTATGGAACACGGTCTGTTCATCGGCGTGGCCCGGCTGGCGATCGTCGCCGGGCGTGATGGTGTCAAGGTCGTCGAGCGGCCATGACATCGCGGGTCAAATCCATTTATCCTGATAAATCGAGCTAAACGGAGCCAACATGAGCCACCTCTCGCAGGCCCTTCGACGCGCCGCCCGGCTGGCGACCTTCGCCGCCGCGCTCATCGCGCTCGCCCCGGCCGTCAGTGCCCAGCCCAAGCCGTCGGCTGCGGCGGAGGCGGAAGCCCAAAAGCTGATAACGCTTACCGGCGCAGCCAATCTGTTTACGCCCTTAATCGCCGGCGTGGTCGAGCAGGCGAAATTGCTCTTCCTCCAGCAAAATCCGGCGCTCGGAAAGGATTTGAATGAGGTCGCGGCCAAATTGCGCACCGATCTCACGCCGCGCTTTTCCGAGCTCAGCAATGAAATGGCCACCTTCTACGCCACCGAATTCACCGAGCCGGAGCTCAAGGAAATTGTGACGTTCTATCAGTCGCCGGCCGGCAAGAAGCTGCTCGATCGGCAACCGATCGTCATCGATCACAGCATGAAATTCGCGCAGGATTGGGCCAACAAGCTGTCCGACGAAGTGATCGGCAAGATGCGCGAGGAAATGAAGAAGAAGGGCCATCAGCTATGAGCGGCGACCGCAAGCGCGCCCTCGGGTGCT
>DATNGG010000028.1:0-8883 GCA_035605975.1 Allostellaceae bacterium
TCACCAACAATTTCTGGCGCCGCTGGCGGCGCGGGAAATCGCGCGGCCTTTTCGTCGTGCGCGCGGATTTCGGCTCCTATCTGCTCGACAGCTTGCAAGGCCTCGTCACTCTCAAAGCCTTTGCCGCGATCGCGCCGCGGCGCGCGGTTCTCATCGAGAAGGCGCAGGAGCTGCGCGCCGAAGCGATGCGCACCCTCTCGATTTCGCTGATGCGCGGCGGCGTGACCGGGCTTCTCACCCTGGGCGGCGTGGCGACGCTCATATCGTGGAATTCCTGGCGCGTCGCCTCCGGCGAGCTCGCGCCGGTCGTGCTGTTCATGTCGCTTTTCCTCGCGCGCGAGGCGTTCCGCCCGCTCGACCGCGTCGAGAAAGAGTTCCACGCCGCCTATGCGGGCGCGACCGCGGCGCCGCCAATCATCAAGCTCCTCGCGACGCAGCCGAGCATCGTCGAGCCTGCCGCGCCCGCGCAGCCTCCCGCGCGCGCCGATCTGCAATTCGAGGATGTGACGTTTTCCTATGACGGCAAGGACGACGCGCTGAAATCGGTGTCCTTCACCCTCGGCGAGCACCAGCGCATCGCCCTGGTCGGGCCGTCGGGCGCGGGCAAATCGACCATCGTCGCGTTGCTCTTGCGCTTCTTCGAGCCGCAGGGCGGCACCATCCGCGTCGGCGGCGTCGATATCAAGGAGCTGAGCCTCGACGCCTTGCGCGCGCAGATCGCGGTGGTGGCGCAGGATACTTATCTCTTTCATGGCACTATCGCCGACAATCTGCGCATCGCCAAGCCCGAGGCGAGCGATGAAGAGATCTCTGCCGCGGCCGACGCCGCGCAGATCGGCGACTTCATCCGCGGCCTCCCCGAAGGTTTCGCGACCCAAGTCGGCGAGCGCGGCGCGCAGCTCTCGGGCGGCCAGCGCCAGCGGGTCGCCATCGCCCGCGCGCTCCTCAAAGACGCGCCGATCCTCATCCTCGATGAGGCCACCTCGAACATCGATCCGGCCAGCGAACAGGCGATCCAGAAAGCCCTCGCCAAGCTCTTCGAGCGCCGCACCACCATCGTCATCGCCCACCGCCTCTCGACCATCCGCAGCGCCGACCGCATCCTCGTCTTGAACGAGGGTTCGGTGGTCGAGCGCGGCACGCATGACGAGCTCCTCTCCGAGCACGGGCTCTATTCGCGCCTCACCCTTGCGCAAGGAGCGGCAGCATGAGCGCCGAGACCTTCGAGAGCGTCGCCGGCGCAAGGCCGCGCCGAGGCGGCCTTGCCCAGCTTCTTCCCTTCATCGCCAAGAAGCGCCTCGTCTTCATCCTGACGGTGCTCTCCGGCATCGTCGCGCAGCTTGCGAATGTGACGGCGCTCGGCACCGGCGCCTGGCTCGTCGGCCAGGCGCTGACCGGCGGCGCGCCCCAACACCTGATCGGCGGCATCTGGCTCCTCGGCGGCGCCGTCATTGCCGCGGCGGCCTGCAAATATTTCCAGACCTTCATCTCACACGATTTCGCCTTCGCGCTGATCGAGGTGCTGCAGGTCGGGATTTTCGACGGGCTCGAGCGTGCCGCGCCGGCTTATGTGCTCGGCCGCCGCACCGGCGAGCTCGCCTCGGTCGCAACCGCCGATGCCGATCTGATGGAATGGTTCTACGCCCATGTGCTGGGCGACTATATAGGCGCGGTGATCGTGCCTTTGGGCGTGCTCGCCGTGCTCGCGGCGATCGAGCCGATCATGGCGCTGGTGCTGCTGCCTTTCCTGCCGCTCGTCGCCTCGGTGCCGTTCTGGCTCGCGCGCCGCGCCGGCGAACAGGGCAAGGCGCTCCTCGAGGCGCTGGGCGGCCTCAATGCAGAGGTGGTCGAAGGCGTGCAAGGCCTGCGCGAGCTCGCGATGTTCGGCGCCGGGCGCAGCTTTCTCGCGCGGCTGATGCGCGACACGCGCGCCGTCCATGCGATCCAGCTGCGCTATGGCTCGCGCGCCGGAATGGAGCAGGCGGCGATCGACGTACTCCTGGCGATGGCGGTGCTTGCCACGGTCGCGACCGGGTTGCTCCTCGTCAGCCGCGGCCAGCTCGATTTCGCGCTTTACCCGCTGACGGTCGTGCTTGCGGGCGCGGCGCTGGCGCCGATCACCGAGGTGACCCAGACCGCACGCAAGCTCGGCGAGCTTCGTGCCGGCGCCGATCGCGTCGCCACGATCTTCCATCAGCGCGCGCAGGTGCTCGATCGCGGCACCGAGGCGGCACCGGCCGATGCCTCGGTGCGCTTCGAGAATGTCCGCTTCGGCTATGCCGGCGCGCGCGGCCCCGTGCTCGACAGCGCGAGCTTCACGCTGGCGCCCGGCGAGACGGTCGCGCTGGTCGGCCGCTCGGGCGCGGGTAAGACCACTTGCGCCAATCTGCTGCTGCGTTTCTGGGAGGTCGAAGACGGCGCCATCCGCATCGGCGGACACGACATCCGCACCCTGCCCTTGGCGACGCTGCGCCGGCTCGTCACCGTGGTGCCGCAGGATGTCTATCTCTTCAACGGCACGATCGCCGACAACATCCGCCTCGGCCGGCCGGACGCGACACGGGCGGAGATCGAGCGCGCGGCGCGTCTTGCCCAGGCACATTCCTTCATCGCTGCCCTGCCCCAAGGCTATGACACGCCTTGCGGCGAGCGCGGCACGCGGCTCTCGGGCGGTCAACGCCAGCGTATCGCCATTGCCCGCGCCTTCCTGCGCGATGCGCCGATCCTCATTCTCGACGAGGCGGTCTCCAATCTCGACACTGAGAACGAGATGGCGTTGCAATCGGCGCTCAACGAGATCCGCCGCGGCCGGACAGTGATGATCATCGCGCATCGTCCCTCGACCATCCGCAGCGCCGAACGCATTCTCATGCTCGAGCATGGCCGCATCGTCGAGGAGGGAACCGACGCCGCGCTGATGGCGAAGAACGGCGCCTATGCCGCTCTGCTTGCGGAAAAACGCGAGACGGCGGGCGCCCAATGAGCGTCGTCCTCGCCAAGCCGCGCACCAAGCCGCAAAGCGTCAGGCGCGAGGAATTGCTGCGCTCGGCCGAGCGGCTCTTCATCGCGCGCGGGGCCGCGGCGACCAGCATCGACGACATCGCCGCGGGCGCCGAGGTCGCGAAGGGAACCTTCTATCTCTATTTCGCCTCGAAGGAGGCGATGGTCGCGGCGCTGCGCGAGGAATTTGGCGCCGTTTCCTGCGCCCGCATCGCGGCCGCAGTCGAACGCTGCGCTGCGGCGGACTGGCAGGGCAAGCTCGCCGCCTGGGTCGAGGCGGGGGTCGATTCCTATCTCGACCGGCTGCGCCTCCATGACGCGCTCTTCCACGAGGCCGGACTCCATCGCCGCCGCGCGGGCAAAGGCGACAATTCGATCGTGCGCGACCTCGCCGCGCTGCTCGCCGCGGGCAACGCCGCCGGCGCCTGGGAGGTGGAGGAGCCGCACGTCACCGCCATGCTGCTGTTCCATGCGCTGCACGGCGCGGTCGATCAAGCGATCGCGCACCACACGGAAAAGCAGCGCGGCGATCTCATTCGCGTTTTGCGCGACTTCTTCCTGCGCGCAGTCTGCGTGGTGGCGTCCGTTGCGCGGCGGAAAAACGGGTGCGGAAAATCCACGATGGAAGCGTCACTGCGAGGACGCTGAGCGGAGCGAAGCAATCCAGGATCTATCGGCTGTTCTGGATTGCTTCCCCTTCGCTTCGCTCAGGGTCGCAATGACGACTCAGTTGAAATCGCTCTAAGCGTCCCGCTTACTTCCCCGTCGCGTGGATCGCCTGCCAGATGCGCTGCGGCGTGGCCGGCATCGGGATGGTCTCGACGCCCAAGGGCGCGAGCGCATCGAGGATCGCGTTGATGACGGTGGGCGTCGCCGCGACCGTGCCGCCCTCGCCCACGCCCTTGACGCCCAAGGGATTGGATTTCGACGGCACCGGGCTGAAATCGACCGCGATCGAGGGCATGTCGCCGGCGCGCGGCACGGCATAGTCCATGAGCGAGCCGGTGAGGAACTGGCCGCTTTCGTCATGAACGATATCCTCGAGCAGGGCTTGGCCCGCGCCCTGGACGACGCCGCCCTGGATCTGCCCCGCGGCCAAGAGCGGATTGATGACCGTGCCGATATCGTCGACCACGGTGTAGCGGTCGAGCGTGATCGCCCCGGTTTGGGGATCGATCTCGACCTCGCAGATATGGCAGCCATTGGGGAAGCTCGGCACGTTCGCCGTGGCGACGCCGCTCCCCTGCAGCCCCATGCCGAGCTCGGGCGGCAGGCCCATCGGAATATTGGCCATCGCCGCGATCTGCTGGATCGGCATCGCCTTGTCGGTACCGGCGATGGTGAACTTGCCCTCGGCGAAAGCGATGTCGGCCGCGTTCGCCTCCATGAAGTGAGCAGCGAATTTCTTGCCCTTCTCGATCACATCATTGGCCGCCGCGCGCAGCGCGCTGCCGCCGACCATCATCGAGCGCGAGGCATAGGTGCCGCGGCCGGCTGCGACCTCGTCGGTATCGGCCTGCACCAGGCGGATGCTCTCGAAGGGCACGCCCAGCCAATCAGTCACCATTTGCGCATAGGTGGTCTCGTGACCCTGGCCATGCGACAAGGTCCCGGCATGGACGATCACGCTGCCGGTCGGATCGAAGCGGATTTCCATGCGCTCGTTGAAGATGCCGGTGTTGTCGACATAGGTGACGATGGCCCGGCCGCGGCGCTTGCCCGCTTTCTCGCTCGCCGATTTGCGCGCGGCGTAGCCTTGCCAGTCGGCGAGGCTTTGCGCCTTCGTCATCGCCGCGGCGAAATCGCCCGTGTCGTAAGTCCAGCCAGTCTTGGTCGAATACGGCATGGCGGCGGGCTTGATGAAGTTCTTCTTCCGGATTTCGGCGCGGTCGAGCTTCATCTCATGCGCCGCCTTGTCGATGAGGCGCTCCATGATATAGACCGCCTCGGGCCGCCCGGCGCCGCGATAGGGAATGGTCGGCGGCGTGTTGGTGAAGATTGCGCTGTTGAAGACCGCGACTGCCGGAATGTCGTAGACCGTCGGCGCCAGCTTCAGCGCGAACAGCACCGGCACGATGCCCGAGCCCTCGATATAGGCGCCGACATTGTGCAAGCCCTTCCAGCGCAGCGCGAGGAAACGGCCCTCCGCGTCGAGCGCCAGTTCCGCGCTCACCCCGAGATCACGGCCCTGATCGTCACCGAGAAAGGCGTCGGACCGGCTCGCGATCCACTTGACCGGCCGGCCAACCTTTTTCGCCGCCCAGGGCAGCACCGCCTCTTCGGGATAGAGATTGCCCTTCATGCCGAAGCCGCCGCCGACGTCCTTGGCAACGACGCGAATCTGGCTCTCCGGAACATGGAGGATTGTATGAGCGAGCCCGTGACGCAGACCGTGCACGTTCTGCGTGCTCGAATAGAGCGTATAGCGGTTGTCGCGCGTGTCATATTCGCCGATCGCGCCGCGTGTCTCCATGGTGAAGGCGTTGAGGCGATTGTTGAAGAGCTCGAGCTTCGTCACATGCGCCGCCTTGGCGAAGGCCGGGTCGACGGCATCGACATTGCCCATGCGCAAGGTGAAGCAGGTGTTGTTGGGCGATTCGGCATAGATCTGCGGCGCGCCTTGCTTTACCGCATCGCTCGCGCGCACCACCGCCGGCAGCACCTCGTAGTCGATATTGACGAGCTCGGCCGCATCCCGCGCACGCGCCTCGCTGTCGGCGATGACCAGCGCAACGCGCTCGCCGACATAGCGCACCTTGTCGACCGCCAAGGGATAGTGCTTGGTGCGATGGCCCTTCGGACCGCCGAAATCCTCGGGCATCGCTTCGGGGTTGATGGTGCCGAGCCCATCCGCCGCCCAATCCTTGCCCGTCAGCACCGCCACCACGCCCGGCGCGGCCTCGGCAGCGGTCTTGTCGATCGCGCGGATATTGGCATGGGCATGCGGCGAGAAGAGGAACACGCCATGCGCCTGGCGCGGCAAATCGATATCGGCGACGTAGCGTCCCCGCCCGGTCAAGAAACGCGGATCTTCCTTGCGCGTGACCGGCTGTCCAACCCCGAATGCCATCTCCCGTTCCTCCCGTTCTTGGCCGCGCGCGGAGCGCGATCGGACGGAATTCTGGCCCGCCGAGCGCCGCAACGCAAGGCGGGCTGGATCGAAGCCGTGCGGGTGCGGCGGCTAGAGATAGCCGGGATAGAGCTTTTCCAGCCGCCCGGCGCAAGCCTCGACCAGGCGGGTGCGTTCCTCGGGGGTGTCGATGGCCTCGGCATGGGCCTCGACCCGCTTGCGCTCGATCTCGAGGCGCAGGCTCTGGTCGTCGGCCTCGAGGCGGTGCTGCAGGTTTTGCTTCGCCACGGCATCGCTCTCGCCCCAGACGCCATAGAGATCGGCCAGGCGCTTGGGCGCGGTGACGCGCAGAGCGTCGGCGGCGATGTTCATCAGCCTGTTGTCGAGCGCGACGTGACGCTCCTCATGCGCCAGAACCTCGCGGTAGACGCAAGGCTCGGCGCGGGCGAAATCGCTCGCGACATGGATTTTTCGCGCCGTAAGGCTGAGGGTGAAAGCGATGCGCGTCGGATAGGCGCAGACGCCGCCCGCCGTGCTTGGTCGTACGTCCACGGTCATGAGCGCGAAGATGACCTCATGGCTCACCGTCGCACCGAGCGCCATGTGGCGCTCGTCGACCTTCATCAACCGCCCGATCTGACGGAGCGACAGATCGGTGTCGATCTTCGGCTCGGGCAGGAAGGTCGTCACCGCGTAATCGGGCACGGGCCCGCGGGAACAAGAGGTAAGATCGCGCGGATTAAAGCCGCGCGCGCTCTCCGCCGCGCCGAGGCCGAAGCTCGCGGAGACCGACGCTGACGCCGCGCCAGCGCCTTCGCGGCCGATTGTCGAGCCGAAAGAGGTAGGATCGTGCGAGGAGCATGCACCCAGCAGGAGCAGAGCCCCGGCGATGCCGATCGCGCTGAAAACCGAATCGCCAATGTTCAAGCCCAAGCCCTTCTAGCTTAGATCGGTTTCATCAATCACTCTGATCGTGGGCGCATGTCGATGCAAGTATCATCACTACACAATTGCGTGCGGTGCACTGCAGTTACATCGTTCCGATACGGATTGCCTTTAAAGCATGCACCATGTCTTATATTCGTCCAGGTTGCGTCACAAAAATGTCCGACAACGCTCGACGCTCGCGTGCCGGATACAGCAAAGGACCATGATGAAGCTGTCGATTCTCACTGTCGTCGATCACTATCCTGACCGGCCGCGCGATCTCGGAAAGTTTTATCGCGAGCTAATCGATCAGGCGGTGCTTGCCGACCGGCTCGGCTATGAATCCTTCTTCGTCGCCGAGCATCATTTCCATCCCTATGGCGTCGTGCCGAATCCGGCCGTGATCCTCGGTGCGATCGCCGAGCGCACGACGCGCATTCGCTTGGGGCCCGCGGTGACGATCCTGCCCTTTCGCGATCCGCGCACCGTCGCCGAAGATTACGCCATGCTCGATCTCTTGTCGGGCGGGCGCCTCGTGCTGGGGCTGGGGTCGGGCTATCTCAAGCACGAATTCGCCGGCTTCGCGCGCGACCCGGCGGAAAAGCGCGAGCGTTTCGATGAGGCCATGGTGCTCATCAAGCAACTCATCGGCGGCGAGCGCGTCACGCATCGCGGCAAGTACAACACGCTCGAGGATGTCGCGCTGAACATCCGCGCCGTGCAGCCGCGCGTGCCGATCTATGTCGCGGCGCTGGCGCGCGAGGCGGCCTATTATATCGGCCGCCAGGGCAACGGGCTCTTTACCATCCCCTATGGCACGCTCGAGCGCATCAGCGAGCTCGGCCCGCTCGTCGCCGCTTTCGCGAAAGGCCGCGCGGAATCGGGCGCGCCGCCGATGCCGCAGGGCTTGGCGCCGCATATGGCGACGTTCCACACCCATGTCGCGCCGAGCGAGGCCGAAGCCGAAGCCGGCGTTCGCGGCCCGTTCGAGCTCTATTGCCGCACGCGGCTTTATGCCAAGCCCTGGAGCTACGAGCAGATTCGCGAGAACGGGCTCGCGCTCTTCGGCTCCATCGAGAGCGTTGCCGAAAAGCTGCGCGCGCTCGCGGCGATGGGCGTCGAGAGTGTCGCCGCGATGATGAATTTCGGAGCGATGGCGCCGGAGAAGGTCGAGGCGTCGATGCGGCTTTTGATCGAGGCGGCGCTGCCGCGCCTCGCCCGCTGAGGCGGCGCAAAGGCCTTGGCTTTGCCGCGCGCCCGGCCGAGAATGGGTGAAACCGAGGGAGGGCTCCTGTCATGTTTGCCCGCAATTTCTGGTATGTCGCGGCGTGGGATTGGGAGGTTCGGCGGCAAGAGCTGATGAGCCGCAAGATTTGCGGCGAGCCGATCGTGTTCTGGCGCAAGGAGGATGGCAGCCCGGCCGCGCTGGAGGATCGCTGCTGCCATCGCCACATGCCGCTCTCGCACGGCAAGCTCAAAGGCAGCGATGTCGAGTGCCTCTATCACGGCCTCGTCTATGACGGCAGCGGCGCCTGCATCCGCGTGCCGAGCCAGAAGGCGATCCCGCCTCAGGCGCGGGTGCGCGCCTATCCGGTCATCGAACGCTATCATTGGATTTGGATCTGGATGGGCGATCCGGCGCTCGCCGATCCGGCGCTCATCACGGATTTCCATTGGATGGACGATCCGGCCTGGCGCGCCAAGGGCGAGCGCCTAGACCTCAAAGGGAATTATCTCCTCATCGTCGAGAACCTCCTCGACCTGACGCATCTGCAATTCGTCCATCCGACGACCTTGGGCACCTCGGCAATCGCCGGCGCGCCGATCAAGGCCGAGCGCGGCGAGACTTCCGTGCGCGTGACGCGCTGGATGGAGAACCACCCCGC
>DATNGG010000029.1:0-3892 GCA_035605975.1 Allostellaceae bacterium
CCGACAAGGTGGTGAAGCTTTCGCCTCGGCTGGCGCGGAGGCGTGCATGAACAACGCAGCGCCGCCGCCCGTGCTCTCGCATTCACTCGATTTCAGGATTCCTTCATGACCGATCATCATCTCCGATTGGCCGCCGATATCGGCGGCACCTTCACCGATATCGCGGTGTTCGACGAAGCGACCGGCAAGCTCACCTTCGGCAAGGCGCTCTCGACCCCCGAGCGGCTGGTCGAGGGCATCAACAACGGCGTCGCCAAGGCCGAGACCGATTACCGCAATGTCGGCCTCTTCCTCCATGGCTCGACCATCGCCATCAACACGATCCTGGAGCGCAAGGGCGCCAACACCGCGCTCATCATCACCAAGGGCTTTCGCGACATTTACGAGATCGGCCGCATCAACCGGCCGGATTCCTACAACCTGTTCTTCCAGAAGCACGAGCCTTTGATCGAGCGCGCGCTGCGCTTCGAGATCAATGAGCGCGTTCTCGCCGATGGCGAAGTCGAGACGCCGCTGGTCGACAAGGATGTCGAGGAGCTCGGCGCGAAGCTTGCCGCGATCGGCATCGAGGCGGTGGCGATCCTCTTTCTCCATTGCTATCGCAACGCCGATCACGAGAAGCGCGCCAAGGCGATCCTCGAGAAGCGCCATCCCAATATGTTCGTCTCGGCGAGCCACGAGCTGTCGCAGGAATATCGCGAGTTCGAGCGCTGCTCGACCGTCGTCGCCAATGCCTATATCGGCCCCAAGGTCGATCGCTATATCGGCGAGATCGACGATCATCTGCGCCGCTCGGGCTTCAAAGGCTCGTTCCTCATCGTGCAATCGACTGGCGGCCTCTACGAGGCCTCGCAGGCGCGGCAATATTGCATCCGCATGCTGGAATCAGGCCCGGCCGCGGGCGTCATCGGCACGCGCACCCTGTGCCAGACGCTCGGTCTCAAAAACGCCATCGCCTTCGACATGGGCGGCACCACGGCGAAGGCGGGGGTCATTCATGACGGCGAGCCGCTGACCACCGGCTCGGCCTTGCTCGGCGGCTATGAGAAGGCGCTGCCCGTGCAGATCGCGATGATGGATATTTTCGAGGTCGGCACCGGCGGCGGCTCGATCGCGCGCGTCGAAGAAGGCATGCTGCGCGTCGGCCCGCAAAGCGCGGGCGCGGCGCCAGGCCCCGCCTGCTATGGGCTCGGCGGCACCGAGCCGACGGTGACCGACGCCAATCTCGTGCTCGGGCGTCTCGGCGCCGACCGCTTCCTCGGCGGCGAAATGAAGCTCGATGTGGCGGCGGCGAAGACGGCGCTCAAGACGCATATCGCCGATCCGCTTGGGATGGATCCGACCGCAGCGGCGGACGGCGTCTTGCGCATCGCCGCCACGGCGATGTCCTATGCCGTCAAAGGCGTCACCACCGAGCGCGGTCTCGATGTCGGCGACTATGTGCTGGTCGCCTATGGCGGCGCCGGGCCGCTGCACGCGGTCGATATCGCGCGCGAGCTCGGCATGCGCCGCGTCATCATCCCGAACGCACCGGGCGTGTTCTCTGCTTATGGCATGCTGTTCTCGGACCTGCGCTACGATTTCGTGCGCACTTGGTTCACGCGGCTCGACAATGCGTCCTTCGAGGAGATCGAAGCGGTCTATCAGCAGCTCGAGGATGAGGGCCGCAGCGCCATCGCCTCGACCTCGGTCCGGCCGGAACAGGTGGCGATCCGCCGCGCCGTCGATATGCGCTATGTCGGGCAGGAGCATGCGGTGACCGTCGATCTGCCGATGGAGGTGTTCGAGCTGAAGGACCGCGCGGCGATCAAGCGGCATTTCGATGCGCAGCACGAGCAGCGCTATGGCACTTGTGCGCCCGAGGAGCGCGCCGAGATCGTCAGCCTGCGCACCGCGGTGAGTGGCGTCATGAGGAAGCCCGCGCAAGAGACGATCGAGGCGGGCGGCGCCGCGCCCATCAAGCAAGCCTTCACCGGCAAGCGGCCGGTCTACTACGAAGGCGCCGGCTTCATCGACACCCCCACCTATGCGCGCAGCGCGCTCCTTGCCGGCAACCGCATCGAAGGGCCGGCTCTCATCGAGGAGCATGCCTCGACCACCGTGCTGGCGCCGGGGGATCAGCTCACCGTCAACGCCTACGGCCATCTCGAGATCGCCGTGGCGGGGAGGAAGTAATGGCACAAGCAAGCAACCGCAAAGCCGATCCGGTCGTCACCGAGATCGTGCGCAACGGCGTCATCGCCGTGACCGAAGAGATGAAGACCAATCTCATGCGCACGGCCTACAACACGATCATCTACGAGGCGCTCGACTTCACCACCGGCCTCTTCACGGCCAAAGGCGAGACGATCTCGATCGGCATCGGCCTGCCGATGTTCATCCGCGGCATGGCCGAGACGGTCAAATCCAAAATTCGCCATTTCGGCTACGACGCGATGGAGCCGGGCGACATCTACATCACCAATGATTCCTACACGACCGGCAGCCACTTGAACCACGTCACCCTGACCATGCCGATCTTCCACGAGGGCGTGCTCGCGGCCTTCTCGTGCTGCATGGCGCATTGGATCGATATCGGCGGCGTCTTGGGCGGCGTCACGACCGATATCTATTCGGAGGGGCTGCAGATCCCGTTCCTGAAGCTGCACCGGGCGGGCGTCGTCAACCAGGACCTGGTCGATTTCATCCGCATGAATGTGCGCATCCCGACCCGTGCTCTGGGCGATCTGCGCGCCCAGGTGACGGCGGTCAAGACCGGCGAGCGGCGCTTTTTGCAGTTGCTCGAGCGCTATGGCCGCGAGCCGGTGCTCGACGCCATCGCCGCGATCATGGATCATTCCGAATCCTCGGCGCGCGCCCGCACGCTCACTATTCCCGACGGAGTCTATGTCGGCGAATCCTTCATGGACGATGACGGCATCTCGATCGGCAAGCGCATCCCGATCCGCGTCAAGATCACGGTCGAGGGCGAGGAGATGACCGTCGATCTGACCGACGTCTCGAACCAGGTTCAGGGCTTCTACAATTCGGGCATCACTACCGGCTATGCCTGCGCGCAGGTCGCCTATAAGTGCCTGACCTCGCCGACCGATTATCCGATCAATGACGGCTCCTTCCGCAGCCTCAAGACCATCGTGCCGCCGGGCAAGGTGATAAGCGCGGTGCGGCCGGCGCCGATGCGCTGGTGGATGACCTTCCCGATGACCATCGTCGACACCGTCTTCAAGGCGGTATCGAAGGCGATCCCCGACCGCGTCATCGCCGGCCATCATGCCGATCTCTTGGCCGCCGGGTTCCACGGCTTCAACCCGCAGACCCGGGAATTCTATTTCGGCAATTTCGGGCCGTTGGGCGGCGGCTGGGGCGCCAAGCGCAACGAGGATGGCGTCTCGGCGACGGTCTGCATCAATGACGGCGACACGCATAACAGCGCGTGCGAGATGGCCGAGGTGAAGACGCCCTGCGTCGTCGAGACCTTGAGGCTCTTGCCGGATTCGGGCGGCGCCGGACGCCATCGCGGCGGCTTGGGGGTCGAGCGCATCGTCAGGGCGCGCGCGCCCTTCGTGTTCTCGAGCCAGATCGAGCGCGCGCATTGCAAGCCCTGGGGGCTCGAAGGCGGGCAAGAAGCCGCGGGCAATTCAATTGCTTTGCGCGTCGACGGCAAATGGAAGGAAGATTTTCCCAACGCCAAGATGGTGATGGCGAATCTCAAGCCGGGCGATGCCTATTCGGTGCGCTCGGGCGGCGGCGGCGGTTACGGCGCGCCGTGGGAGCGGCCAGCCGAAACCGTGGCCGAAGATGTGCGCCAGGGTTATGTCAGCGCCGACGAGGCGGAGAAGCTCTATGGCGTGGTGATCGACGCCAAGAGCTTCAAGGTCGATGCCGCCGCGAC
>DATNGG010000030.1:0-18022 GCA_035605975.1 Allostellaceae bacterium
TGCCATAAGCTCAAGGGATCGGCGAGCCTCGTGGGCGCCCATCAGCTCACGGCGCTCTGCGCCCAGCTCGAGACGGCGGGCGAAGCCGATAACTGGCCGGCGATCCATCGGCTGGCGCCGCAGTTGGAGGGGCTGATGTGCGACATCGAGACCTCCGCCGAGGCCTTCCTGCGCTCACAGACGCTGTAGCGCCCCACAAGAAGAGAGCGGCGCGTCAGCCGCCGATCGAAACCCCGACGAGATGGCCGATGCCATAGGTGACGCCGGCGGCGGCGAAGCCGATCAGGAGCTGGCGCAAGGCGGACATCACGAGACCGCGGCCGGTGAAGAGCGAGGTCCCGGCGCCGATGAGGATCAGCGCCACGCCGCCGGAGGCCAGGCTTGCCAGCAGGGCCGGCATGCCGGAGAGCCAGAAGAACGGCGCCACGGGAAAGATGGCGCCCACGGCGAAGAGCCCGAAGGAGGAGGCCGCGGCCGTCCAGGGCGAGCCGCCGAGCTCCGTCGGATCGATGCCGAGCTCCTCGCGAACCAGCGTATCCAGCGCCGTCTCCTTATTGGCCATCAGCCGCTCGGCCAGATCGCGGGCCTCGGCTTCGCCGAGCCCCTTGGCCTGGTAGATCAGGACCATCTCCTCCTTCTCCTCCTCGGGCATGCGGGCCAGCTCATCGGCCTCGACATCGATCTGGCGCTGGTTCAGCTCGCGCGAGCTGGTGACGGAGAGCCATTCGCCCATGGCCATGGAGCAGGCGCCGGCGAGCAGCCCGGCAAGACCCGTGACCAGCACGGTGCGCTCGGAAAACGCCGCGCCCGCCACGCCCATGACGAGGCTTAGATTGGAGACGAGCCCATCATTGGCGCCGAGCACGGCCGCGCGCAACGCATTGCCGCCGGTGCGATGGCGCCCTTCGAGCGTCGCGAGCGTACCACCGGCGATCCCCTTGCGCAGCGGCTGGGCTGCCGCCTCGATGATCCTTGCATGCGAGCGCTCGGCCTGCGGCAGGCCCTCCGAGATCGCCTCGGGCTGTGCGTCGTAGACATGGCTGTCGCTGCGCTCGAAGCTGTTAATGAGCGGCAGCAGAATGCTGGGGCCGAAGCGCCGCGCGAGCCAGATCAAAATCCGCGTCCGCAACCCGGCGCGCGCCGCCCCATTGGCCGCGCCGAGGCGGGTCAGCCGGTTGCGCCAGAACTCGGCATGCACCTCCTCGACCGCCGCGAGCCGGCGATAGACTTCTTTCAATTGCGGGTTGGTCTCGTTCTCGGCCATCGCGCCGTAAAGCGCGGCGCTGTCGATCTCGCCCTGGAGATTGTTGCGATAGCGCGCAACGTCGCGCTCGCGCTCGGCCGGATCGCTCTCCGCCATTCCCCACCCCTCCATGCCCTATTGCGGCGATCATACCATGTCGCGTGCGGCGCCGCCGCGCGCTATCATGGCTCGGCCGGCGCAGGGCGCGACAAGGCGTCAGGCCGGCGGGCGGAGGTGGTCATGAGCAAGGTGGCTGACGACAAGGTCGTCAAATCGGACGCGGAATGGCAGGCGCAGCTGACGCCCGAGCAATTCCGCATTGCGCGGAAGAAAGGCACCGAGCGCGCCTTCACCGGCGCCTATTGGAACGAGCACACGGCCGGCACCTATCTCTGCGCCTGTTGCGGGCAGGAGCTGTTCGCGTCGGACACGAAATTCGATTCGGGCTCGGGCTGGCCGAGCTTCACCCAGCCGATCGGCGCCGACAAGGTCGAGACCGAGACCGATCGCAGCTTTTTCATGGAACGCACCGAGGTGCTGTGCAGCCGTTGCGAGGCGCATTTGGGCCACGTCTTTCCCGACGGGCCCAAGCCGACCGGGTTGCGCTATTGCATCAACTCGGCATCGCTGAAGCTGCAGCCGAAGAGCAAATAGCCGCTCGCCCGCCGCCGCGGCCGATCACGGCGTGGTCGGCGGCGGCCGGCGATGATGCGTCGCCTGCTCATAGGCATAGGCAAGGTTCAGCATCGCCGCATCGGTATAGGGCCGGCCAAGGAAGGTGATGCCCGCCGGAAGCCGATCCGCTGTGAAGCCGGCCGGCACGACGACCGAGGGAACGCTCGCCAGGAAGGTGTTGATATGCGGCGCGCCCTTCTGGTCGGTGTAAGGCGGCTTGATGCCGTCTTCGATCAAAGTCGGCTGATGCTCGACCGCCTTGTGCACGACGGCGTCGAGCCGATGATCCGCCATGGTCTTCAGCAGATTGGTCATGAGCCGGTCGCGCGCCTTCAATGAGGCGTGATAGCGCTCCTCGGAGCCGGTCCTGAGCCAGCGGTCGCGCGTCGGCTTCAGCAATTGCTCGAACATCGGCGAGGCAATCGCCGCCGCGCGCGAGGCGAAAGGCGGATTGGTGCCGCGCGCGAAATAATGTTTGAAGCCCTCATCGGCCTCGGCGGGGCTGAAGGAGCGCTGCGCCAGCAGCGCTTTGAGATCGGGGATGGTCACGGGATCGACGATTGCCGCGCCGGCTTCGCGCAACTCCGCGATGGCGCGGTCGAAGACGGCGTCGATCTTGGCGAAATCCTCTGAATCGGGCTGGGAGCCGAGCCCCATCGGTTCGCGCAAAATGCCGAGCCGCGCACCCTTCAAGGCGTTGCGATCGAGCAAGGCCGCATAGCTCGCCGGCGCATGCCCGACGCCATGCGCGGTTGCGGGATCTTCGGCGTCATACCCGACCATCACATCGAGCATCCGCGCGAGATCGACGACGCTGCGCGCCATCGGTCCAAGCGAGCCATTCATCGCCGGCCAGCCGCCATAGACGCCGCCGCGGCTGACGAGGCCGATGCTCGGGCGCATGCCGGCAATGCCGTTCCAGATCGCGGGGCGGCGGATCGAGGCGAGGCCTTCCTGGCCGATGGCGACGGTGGCGAAATTCGCCGAGACGCTCGCGGCCGGGCCGCCCGAGGAGCCGCCGACCGTTCGCGCCGGGTCATAGGGATTGCGCGTCGAGCCGAAGAGCGTGCCATGGGTGTCGCCGGCGCCGAGCTCGCCGAGCGTCGCCTTGCCGAGGAGAATCGCGCCCGCCGCGCGCAGCTTTGCCGCAACGAAGCAGTCGCGTCCCGGCCGGTAATCCTTGAAGAGGATCGAGCCGAGCGTCGTCGGCATCTCCTCGACATCGGCCTGGTCCTTGAAAATCACCGGAATGCCATGCAGCGGACCGACCAGGCCCGATGCCGCCAGGATGGCGTCGAGCCGATCCGCCTGGTCGAGGGCCTTGGAATTGAGCGAGATCAGCGCGTTGATGGCCGGGCCGCGGCGGTCATAGCGCTCGATCCGATCGAGGTAGAGCTCGACCAGGCTGCGCGCCGTCAGCGTGCGCGCACGATAGGCGGCGTGAATCTCTTCGATCGTCGCTTCGATCGGGTTGAATAAAGATGGTGTCGCCAAGCTCGATCTCCTCCTCTTTTAGCCGGCGCTTCGCGACGCCGCTCGTTTGAGCATACCGCAAACTCGAGATCGGGCGCGCGGTCGCGATGCGGCTCAGCCGCCGATCATCTCGACCTGCCGCCAGCCAGCCTCGGCGATCGCGCGGGCGCGCCGGCCCGAATCGAGCGCGCGTGCGCTCGCGGCGGTGCCTTCGAGTACCCGCCCCATGATGCCTTGAAGGATCGCGGCGAGGCGGAACATGTTGAAGGCGATATAGAAGTCCCAATGGGGCAGGGATGTGCGCCCGGTGCGCTGTTCGTAAAGCGCGCAGGCTTCGTCTTCGGTCGGAATGCCGAGCGCCGGCAGATCGAAGCCCTCGAGCCCGCGATAAGCGGCGGGTCCCAAGCGCCAGAGCATCATGTGATAGGCGAAATCGGCGAGCGGGTTGCCGAGCGTCGACAATTCCCAATCGAGCACGGCGAGAATGCGCGGCTCGCTGGGATGAAAGATGATATTGTCGATGCGAAAATCGCCGTGGATGATCGCGCTGGTCTCGTCCGCCGGCGCGTGTTGGGGCAGCCAGTCGATCAGCCGATCCATCGCCGCGATGGTTTCGGTCTCGGAGGCGCGATATTGCCGCGTCCAGCGATCGATCTGCCGCAACACGTAATTGCCCGGCCGGCCATAATCGGCCAATCCCAAGGCGGCGTAGTCGAGACCGTGCAGTCGGGCCATCGCCGCGTTCATCGCCTCATAGAGCGGGCGGCGCTCTGCGCGGTCGAGCTCGGGCAGGGCCGGATCCCAAAACACCCGGCCCTCGACATAATCCATGATGTAGAAAGCCGTGCCGATCACCGCCTCGTCCATGCAGAGCGCGCGGCTTTGCGCCACGGGAAACTCCGCCTTGGCGAGCGCGGTGATGATGCGGAACTCGCGATCGACCGCATGCGCCGAGGGCAAGAGCTTGCCAGGCGGCTTGCGGCGCAGCACATAGCGCCGGCGCGGCGTCGTCACGCGGTAGGTCGGATTCGACTGGCCGCCTTTGAACTGCTCGATGTCGATCGGCCCCGCGAAATTTTCGACATGCTCTTTCATCCAGAGGGCGAGCGCCGCCGAATCGAAACGGTGCTGCTCGCGCACCGGCATCGTGCCGGTGAATTCCTCGCTGAGGCTCATGTTTCTTGCCGCGCTCGCCGCACCGTTGAAGCCGATTCGTGTCCTCTTCCTGCCCGCGCAGGATCATAAAACTTACTTTTGCCATTTTTTTGAGCAATCATTTTAGGCGTCGATATGGTCGAATATCTATTGTGAGAGTCGCAAAGGCGAGTATCCGCTCCGACCGGCAGCGGCCGAAGCCATGAAAATCCGCGCGGCACCGGGGTTCCTTGCGTGCATTCTCGCCCCTTGCCATGTGCGGTTGCGGACCCGATTTCAAGCCCTAGCTCCTCTGTTGCTAAAACGCGACTCGGCGCGAATTTCTGGCCTGCGCCCCGAACGGGGCGGCTCCGCACGCGGAGCCTTTGTGCCCGATAGGTTGTTATGGTTAATGAGTCTTAAACGATTTAGGGCGACGATCGATAGAGTACCCGATTTTGGCGTTGGTCTTGCACATCCCGTCGAGCGGAGGTGAAGCATGAATAACCTGGACGGCGTTTTCGGGCTTTTTGCCAAGCAATACGACACGCAAAAAGAAGCCGAGATGTCGCTTGAGGATTATCTCAAGGCGTGTGCGCGCGAGCCCATGGCCTATGCGACGGCCGCAGAGCGCATGCTTGCCGCGATCGGCGAGCCCGAGATGGTCGATACCAGCGTCGATTCGCGGCTCGGCCGCATCTTCATGAACCGCACCATCCGGGTCTATCCGTCCTTCGTCGACTTCTACGGCATGGAAGAGACGATCGAGCGCATCGTCGGCTATTTCCGCCACGCCGCGCAGGGATTGGAAGAGCGCAAGCAGGTTCTCTATCTGCTCGGCCCGGTCGGCGGCGGCAAATCCTCGCTTGCCGAGCGCTTGAAGCTCCTGATGGAGAAGATGCCGATCTATGTCTTGAAGGCGGGCAAGGAAATGAGCCCGATCTTCGAGAGCCCCTTGGGCCTCTTCGACCCCGCGACCATGGGCGACGTGCTCGAAAAGCAATACAAGATCCCGAAGCGCCGCTTGACCGGCCTCGTCAGCCCGTGGGCTTTAAAGCGCCTCGACGAGTTCGGCGGCGACATCTCGAAATTCACCGTGGTGCGCGTTCATCCCTCGCGGCTGCGCCAGATCGCCATCGCCAAGACCGAGCCGGGCGATGAGAACAACCAGGACATCTCCTCGCTGGTCGGCAAGGTCGATATCCGGCGGCTCGAATTCTTCTCGCAGAACGACGCCGACGCCTATTCCTATTCGGGCGGCCTCAACCGCACGACCCAGGGCATCCTCGAATTCGTCGAGATGTTCAAGGCGCCGATCAAGATGCTGCATCCGCTGCTGACGGCGACGCAGGAAGGCAATTATATCGGCTCCGAGAACATCGGCGCCATTCCCTTCCAGGGCATCATCCTCGCGCATTCGAACGAAGCGGAGTGGCAGGGCTTCAAGAATAACCGCAACAACGAGGCCTTCATCGACCGCATCTGCGTGATCAAGGTGCCCTATTGCCTGCGCTCGACCGAGGAGATGCATATTTACGAGAAGCTTCTCGCCAACAGCGAGCTCTCGAACTCGCCCTGTGCGCCCGGCACGCTCGACATGCTGTCGCGGTTCTGCGTCCTGTCGCGCGTCAAGCCGCACGAGAATTCGAATCTCTATTCGAAGATGCGCGCCTATGACGGCGAAAGCCTGAAGGACACCGATCCGCGCGCCCGCACGGTGCAGGAATACCGCGACGCGGCCGGGGTCGATGAAGGCATGACCGGCCTCTCCACGCGGTTTGCCTTCAAGGTTCTGTCCAGCACCTTCAATTACGACACGCAGGAGGTGTCGGCCGATCCCGTGCACCTCATGTACATTCTGGAGCAGTCGATCCGCCGCGAGCAGTTCGCCGAAGAGCAGGAGAAGAGGCTCCTCGCCTTCATCAAGGCGGAGCTCGCCCCGCGTTACGCCGAATTCATCGGCAACGAGATCCAGAAGGCTTACCTTGAGTCTTATGGCGACTACGGGCAGAATCTCTTCGACCGCTATGTCGCCTATGCCGATGCGTGGATCGAGGATCAGGACTACAAGGATCCGGACACGGGACAGCTGATGGATCGCGAGCTCTTGAACCAGGAGCTGTCGAAGATCGAGAAGCCGGCGGGCATCGCCAACCCGAAGGACTTCCGCAACGAGGTCGTGAAGTTCGCGCTGCGGGCGCGTGCCGCGAACAAAGGCAAGAACCCGTCCTGGACGTCTTACGAGAAGCTGCGCGAAGTCATCGAGAAGCGCATGTTCAGCCAGGTCGAGGATTTGCTGCCGGTGATCAGCTTCGGCACCAAGAAGGACAGCGAGACCGAGAAGAAACACAATGACTTCCTCGAGCGCATGACCTCGCGCGGCTACACGCCGCGGCAGGTGCGCCGTCTGGTCGAGTGGTACATGCGGGTCAACAAGGCTGGCTAGACCATCGCGAAGGAGCGCTTAGCGCCCGATGAACATCATCGACCGGCGGCCCAACCCCAAGGGCAAGAGCCTCGCCAATCGGCAACGCTTCATCGAGCGCGCCAAGCACGAAGTCAAAGACGCGATCGCCGACGCGCTAAAGCGCCGCAAGCTCGGCGAGGGCGAAGGCGGCGAGAAAGTCTCGATCCCGACCCGCGGCATTTCCGAGCCCGTCATCCACAGCGCCTCGCGCGGCGGCAAGCGCGAATATGTCGTCCCCGGCAACAAGAAGTTCGTCGCCGGCGATCGCATCGACCGGCCGCAATCGGGCGGCGGCGGGGGCGGGCGCGGTCAGGCGAGCCCCGAGGACAATGGCGAGCAGGACGCGTTCGAGTTCATGCTCTCGAAAGAGGAGTTCCTCGATCTCCTCTTCGAGGATTTGGAGCTCCCCAACCTCGTCAAGACGCGGCTCAAGAACAGCGAGGCAACGCAGCTCACCCGCGCCGGCTATTCGATCGACGGCACGCCGGCGAATTTCAACATCCGCCGCACCATGCGCAACAGCTTGGCGCGGCGCATCTCGCTCAACCGGCCGAGCCCCGTGGATCTCGAGGCGCTGGAGCAGCTTCTCAAGACGGCGGAGGAGGCGGACGACGCCGAGGGCGCGGCTCAGGCGCGGCTCGATCTCGAGGCGGCGCGTCAGCGGGCGCGGCGCTTTGCCTATATCGATCCGGTCGATGTGCGCTACAACCGCTTCGACCGCGTGCCGAAGCCCAACACCCAAGCGGTGATGTTCTGCCTTATGGACGTGTCGGGCTCGATGACCGAGGCGATGAAAGACCTCGCCAAGCGCTTCTTCCTGCTGCTGCATGTCTTTTTGACGCGGCGCTACAAGACGGTCGATCTCGTCTTCATCCGCCATACGTCGAACGCACAGGAAGTCGACGAGGACACCTTCTTCCACAGCCGCGAGACCGGCGGCACGATCGTCTCGACCGCGCTCGAGGAAATGCTGCGCGTCGTCCGCGCGCGCTACAACCCCGACAATTGGAACATCTACGCGGCGCAAGCCTCGGACGGCGACAATTATTCCGAGGACAGCGACCGCTGCAGCCAGCTGTTGGGCGGCGAGATTCTGCCCCTGAGCCAATACTTCGCCTATATCGAGGTCGGCGCCGAGGCGACGCTGCGCCACGGCTTCCCGTCGCCGCCGACCGATCTCTGGCGCACCTATGCGGCGATCGCGCCGCAGCACGCGAATTTCGCCATGCGCAAAGTGGCCGATCCCTCCCAGATCTATCCCGTGTTCCACGACCTTTTCGCCAAGGACCGCGAGCATGCCTGAAGCGATGCGGCGCAATTCGCTGGTCGGCGACGACAAGCTCCTCTTCGAAGGGCCGGAATGGGATTTCGACAAGCTGCGCCGGGTCTATGACGCGATCGAGGAGATCGCGACCAAGGAGCTCGGCCTTGAGGTCTATCCCAATCAGATCGAGGTGATCACCTCCGAGCAGATGCTCGACGCCTATGCCTCGGTCGGCCTGCCGCTGATGTACCGGCATTGGAGCTTCGGCAAGCATTTCGCGCGCGAGGAAACGCTCTATCGCCGCGGCTATCAAGGTCTCGCCTACGAGATCGTCATCAATTCGAGCCCCTGCATCTCCTACATCATGGAAGAGAATTCCATGGCGATGCAGACCCTCGTCGTGGCGCATGCCGCCTTTGGCCACAATCATTTCTTCAAGAACAATTTTCTCTTCCGCCAGTGGACCGACGCGACCGGCATTCTCGACTATCTGACCTTCGCGCGCGATTACGTCGCGCATGCCGAGGAGCACTACGGCACGGAGGACGTCGAGCGCACGCTCGATGCAGCGCATGCGCTGATGAGCCACGGTGTTCATCGCTATGCGCGCCGGCCCAAGCTCAACCTCGAGGAAGAGAAGAAGCGCGAAGAAGACCGCCGGCGCTTCGCCGAGGAGACCTACGACGATATCTGGCGCACGGCGCAGCTGGCGCGCGAAAGCGCCTCGACCGACAAGCAGGCCTTGGAGAAAGAACTTGCCGCCATCCGCCAGCGCCTCGGCCTGCCCGAGGAGAACCTCCTCTATTTCCTCGAGAAGCGCGCGCCGCGTTTGAAGCCGTGGCAGCGCGAGCTGGTGCGGATCGTGCGCCACGTCTCGCAATATTTCTATCCGCAGAAGCAGACCAAGATGATGAACGAGGGCTGCGCCACCTTCTGCCATTACGAGATCGTCAACCGGCTGCACGAGAAGGGCCTCATCAGCGACGGCGCGCTGCTCGAAATCATGCACTCGCATACCAGCGTTGTGACCCAGCCCGATTACGACGATCAGCGTTATTCGGGCATCAATCCCTACGCGCTCGGCTTTGCCATGATGCGCGACATCAAGCGCATCTGCGTCGATCCCAGCGAGGAAGACCGCGAATGGTTTCCGGACATCGCCGGCAACGGCGATCCCTATGGGACCTTGCGCCATGCCTGGGCGAATTACCGCGACGAGAGCTTCATCCTGCAATATCTAAGCCCGCGCATCATGCGCGACTTCCGGCTGTTCAAGATCACCGACGATGCCGAGGTCGATGCGATGGTGGTCGATGCCATCCACGAGGAGCGAGGCTATCGCGAAATCCGCCGCGCGCTCGCCCGGCAATATGATCTCGCGCGACACGAGCCCGACATTCAGATCCGCGACGTCGATTTGGAAGGCGACCGTTGCCTCGTCTTGAGCCACGCGGTTCATGACGGCGTGCTCCTCGACGAGGCGAGCACGCATTCCGTCTTGGAGCAACTCTCGACGCTGTGGCATTACGGCATTCGCCTCGAAGAGGTCGATGCCGCGACCGAGCGCGTCTTGAAGACGCACGAGGTTCCCGCCCGCCACTGAGCGGGCGGTTCTCTTCTTCCTCAATGGAGGCTGAAAGACGTCGTGGCGTAGCGCAGCCGCGGCGCCGCGATGAGCGGCACCTGCGCGACCTTCACGGAATGCAGCTTGCCGTCGATATTGTGAGCCCAGAAATCGAGGAACCGGCGCAGCACGGGAAATTGCGGCGCCAGATCCAATTCCTGCCAGATGAAGGTCTGGACCAAATGCGGATGATCGGGAAGGTGATAGAGGATCTCGGCGGTGGTGAGCCGGTATCCTTCGAGTTGTCGGCGCAACATGAGCGGCCACCTCATCCTCGCGTCAGGGAAATGCAATCCCTCGACAAGAGTTCCAGGCTAGGCGCAAATTCTCAAGAAAAAACTAACGTTATCAAACCATTAGCAGCGTCACCCCGAAACTGCTGCCAAGCCGCTTTAAAGGGTGCAAAGCCGCCCGTTCCGCCGGCTCCTGCGCGCTGATACCGTACCCGTGATGCTTGGCTGGTTTCACAATCTCTTCGCCGACCTGCGCCTGGCGCTCGCGGCGCTCGGCGGCGGCTTGATCTATGTCGCGATGCCGGCCTTCCTGCCGCGCGCGATGCGCGGCGCGATCGGCTGGGATGGCGGCGCGGTCCTTTTCCTTGCGCTCACCGTGCTTGCCGTCGGCCGAGCGACGCCCGAAAAGCTGAGCAGCCGCGCCGGCCAGCAAGACAGCAAGATGTGGATCATCCTCGCGCTGATCGCGACGGCCGCGGCGGCAAGTCTCGCCTCGCTCGCTTTCGTCATGCAGAAGAGCGAAAGCGTGACGCCGACATCGCTCCTGGCCCGGATCGTCGTTACGGGCGTCACGATTTTCGTCTCCTGGATTTTCGTCCACGCCACCTTCGCCATCCGCTACGCGCATTACTTCTACGGCGACCCCGGCGCCAAGGGCCGTCACCGTGGCGGCCTGGTCTTTCCCGGCACCGAACATCCCGACTTGTGGGATTTCGTCTATTATTCCTTCGTCGTCGGCATGACCTGCCAGGTTTCCGACGTCCAGGTCACATCGGGCGCCATGCGGAAATTGACCTTGGCGCACGGCGTTTTCGCCTTCTTCTTCAACGCCGGCGTGCTCGCCCTCGCGGTGAATATTCTCGCCACCGCGCTCTGAGACGCCGCCGCTGCCGGCCCGAGGCATCGAAATTGGCCGGCACCAGCCAGCGCTCGAAGGCCTGGCGCAGCCGTGGCCAGTCGCGATCGGTGATCGCGTACCAGGCGGTGTCGCGGCTCTCGCCCTTCACCACCATGTGCTGGCGGAAGAGACCCTCGAAGCGGAAGCCGAAGCGCAGCGCCGCGCGCCGCGAGCGCCGGTTACGGGAATCGCATTTCCATTCGACGCGGCGATAGCGCAGGCGGTCGAACGCCTCGCGCAGCATGAGGAAGATCGCCTCGGTCGCTTCGCGCCGGCGCTGCAGATTGGCGGCAAAGAACACATTGCCGATCTCGATCACGCCATGGCCGGGGCTGATGCGCATGAAGCTGGCGAGGCCGGCCGCGCCGCGCCGACGGTCGACGATGGCGAAGAACAGCGGATCTTCCGAGCGCGCGCAGGCGGCAAGCCACAGCCGGAAATCCTGCCGCGAGGCGAAGGGGCCCATGAACATGAATTGCCACAGCCGCGGATCGTTGCCCGGCCCATGCGTCGCGGCGTAAAGCGCCGGGGCGTGGCGGCGCGGCTCGAGCGGCTCGAGCCGCGTCCAGCGGCCGCTGATCGCCTTGCGCGGCGGGGGGCGCGCGGGGCGCCATTCGAAAGGCTTTGCCATTTCCGCGATTGTGCGGCTCTGCGGCACGGTTGCAAGCGGCCAAGAAACCCCTTGCCACCTCCGAGGCGAGGCGCTTCAATTCGGGTTTGGAAGGCTGGGGTGCCGGCGGCTTGGCCGGCTGAGATCACACCCAACGAACCTGTCTGGGTAATGCCAGCGAAGGGAGCCCATGCAACACCAAGCCCCTCTGAAGCGCCCCAAGACCGCGATTATCGGCGGCGGCGTCATCGGTCTGGGCATCGGCTGGCGCCTCGCCCAGGCGGGCTGCGCGGTCGAGATCTTCGAGCGCGGCGAAGCCGGCAAGGGCGCGAGCTGGGCCGCGGCCGGCATGCTCGCCGCCGGGGTCGAGACCGAGCCCGGCGAATTGGCGCTGCACGCGCTCAATCGCGCGAGCCAGCTCGCCTGGCCGGCTTTCGCCGCCGAGCTCGAAGCCGCCACCGGGCAGAGCGTCGAGCTGCGGCGCGAGGGCACGCTGATGGTCGCGCTCAATCGCGACGACGCGGCGCAGCTGCGCTACACCTATGATTTCCAGCGCGCCCACGGCATCGCGCTCGACTGGCTGAACGGCGCCGAGACCCGTGGCCGCGAGCCCTTCCTTCATCCCCATCTTGCCGCGGCGGTCTACTCGGCCGCCGATCATCAGGTGGAGAATCGCAAGCTCGTGCGCGCGCTGCGCATGGCGTTTCTCGCCGCCGGCGGCCAGTTGCACGAGCATGCGCCGGTCGCAGCGATCGAGACCGCGTCGGGTCGAGTGACCGGCGTGGCGCTCGCCGATCGGCGCGTCGCCGCCGACGTGGTCGTGCTCGCGGCGGGCGCCTGGTCGGGCGAGATCGCGGGCCTGCCGCCGCGCGCCAAGCCGGCGGTGCGGCCGATCAAGGGCCAGATGCTGTCGCTGCGCATGGACCCGGCGGCGCCGCTGCTGCGCCATGTGGTGTGGACGCCGCGCGTCTATCTCGTGCCGCGCAGCGATGGCCGTCTCATCGTCGGCGCGACCACCGAAGAGCGCGGCTTCGATAGCGAGCTCACGGCGGGCGGGGTCTTCGCCTTGCTCGAAGGCGCGTGGCGCGCCTTGCCCTCAATCGAGGAGCTGCCGATCGAGGAGATGTGGGTGGGGTTTCGTCCGGGCTCGCGCGACGACGCGCCGGTGCTGGGGCCGGCGGATGTCCCCGGCGCCGCGCTCGATGGTCTGTTCTACGCGACAGGCCATCATCGCAACGGCATTCTGCTCACGCCGATCACCGCGAATGCCGTTGCCGAATCGATCCTCTCTGGTGCGGTCGATGAGGTGATCCGGCCTTTCACCATCGCGCGCTTCGCCAAGTCCGAGACGGCGGCCGCCAAGGAGACGGCATGAGCGCGCGCATCCACGTGAACGGCAAAGAAGAGCAGGTCGAAGCCGCGACTTTGGCCGAGCTGCTGGCGGCGCGCGGCATCAAGCGCGCCAAAGGCGTCGCCGTGGCGGTCAACGGCGCCGTCGTGCCGCAAAGCGCCTGGGAAAAGGCGCCGATCGGCGCGGGCGACCGCGTCGAGATCGTCAAACCTTTCGGTGGTGGTTGAGCATGGCGCCCGATACGCATCAAGAGACGAAAAGCGGCGCGCTGGTCATCGCCGGCCGCGCTTTTGACTCGCGCCTGCTGATGGGGAGCGGCGGCTATCCCAATCAGCAAGTGCTGCTCGATTCGCTGAAGGCCGCGGAGCCCGCCCTCGTCACCGTGGCGCTGCGGCGCATCAGCCTCGAGCCTTACGCCGAAAGCCTGGTCGATCTGCTCGACGATTTCGCGCTGCTTCCGAACACCGCGGGCTGCGCCACGGTGAAGGATGCGGTGCTGACGGCGCAGCTGGGGCGTGAGGCGCTCGAGACCAATTGGGTGAAGCTCGAGCTGATCGGCGATCGCGAGACTCTCTATCCCGATGTCGAGCAGTTGCTGCGCGCGACCGAAGAGCTGGTGAAGGACGGCTTCATCGTGCTGCCCTATTGCAACGACGATCCGGTGAGCTGCCGCAAGCTCGCCGATGCCGGGGCGGCCGCTGTCATGCCGCTGGGCTCGCCGATCGGGACGGGTCTCGGCATCATCAATCCCTATGCGATCGAGCGTATCTGCGTCACCAGCCCGGTGCCGGTGATCCTCGATGCCGGCATCGGTACGGCGTCCGATGCGGCGCAGGCAATGGAATTGGGCTGCGACGGCGTGCTGCTCAACACCGCCGTCGCCAAGGCGCGCGACCCGCGGCGCATGGCGGTGGCGATGCGCGGCGCGGTGCTTGCCGGGCGGGATGCGCGCCTCGCTGGGCGCATCCCCAAGCGCAGCCAAGCCGAGCCCTCGAGTCCGCAATTGGGGCTGGTCGGCGGTTGAGGCTGCCGGAGCCGCCGCTGCTCGTCATTACCGATCGCCATCAGGCACCGGCGCCGCTCGAGACCGTAGCTGCCGCGCTTTTTGCCGGCGGCTGCCGCTGGCTCAGCCTGCGCGAGAAGGATCTGCCGCCGCCCGAGCGCCTCGCGCTGCTGCGCCGCCTCGTCGCGCTCGGCAGGCCGGTCGGCGCGATGGTGACGGTGCATGACGATATCGCGGCGGCAATGGAGGCGGGGGCGGGCGGCATTCATCTGCCGGCCGGCGCGTCGCCGCGCGCTGCCCGCGCGAGCCTCGGCGATGGCGCGCTGATCGGGGTATCGGCGCATGACGCGGCCGAGATTGCGGCGGCCGCGACCGAGGGCGCCGACTACGCGACCCTCAGCCCGATCTTTCCGAGCACGAGCAAGCCGGGCTACGGGCCTGCTTTGGGGCTCGCCGCCTTGGGCGCAGCCTCGCCCTTGCCGGTGCTGGGGCTTGGCGGCATCGAGATCGGTAATATCGCCGCCTGCCTTGCGGCGGGCGCGAGCGGCGCCGCCGTGATGGGCGGCGCGATGCGCGCCGCCGACCCCCAGCGCTACATGGCAGACTTGCTTGCCGCCGCGGCGCCGGCGCTTGCCGCAAGCAGGCCGGCGCGCCCATAGTCGGGAAAACCGGCATGACGGAGGAGGGTGGCGTGATCGATCTTTATTACTGGCCGACGCCCAATGGCCACAAGATTACGATCTTTTGCGAGGAAGCCGGCATCCCCTACAAAGTCAATCCGGTGAACATCCAGCAGGGCGAGCAGTTCAAGCCGGATTTCCTCAAAATCTCGCCGAACAACCGCATGCCGGCGATCGTCGATTCGGAGCCCGCCGATAAGGGTGCGCCGCTCAGCGTCTTCGAATCGGGCGCGATCCTCGTCTATCTCGCCGAAAAAACCGGCAAATTCCTGCCCAAGGATTTGCGCGGGCGGTTCGAGACGCTGCAATGGCTGTTCTGGCAGATGGGCGGGCTCGGCCCCATGGCCGGCCAGAACAATCATTTTGCCCATTACGCGCCGGAGAAGCTTCCCTACGCCATCGACCGCTATGTCAAGGAGACCGGCCGGCTCTATGCCGTCATGGATAAGCGCCTCCAGGATCGGGAGTTTCTGGCGGGCGCCTATTCGATCGCCGACATGGCCTGCTATCCCTGGGTCGCGATTTGGGATCGGCAGGGGCAGACGCTCGAGGATTTCCCCAAGCTCAAGCGCTGGATCGAGACGATTCGCAACCGGCCGGCGGTGCAGCGCGCTTTCGAGGTGGGAAAGCGCTATCAGTCGAGCCGCTCGAACACCGATCCCGAGGTGCGCAAAATCCTCTTTGGCCAATCGGCCGAGACGCTGCGCGGCCGGGGCTGAGGACGCCGAGCCGCCGAGGGCAGCCGGTCAGCTCGCGGGCGACTGCCCGGCAAAATTGGTTGCACGCGCCTCTTGATCGGCTGCGCCCCGAGCATTGTTGACGCCGTGCCACACCTTGCATGGATCGCGCGAAACACGGCGATTTTGCGCTGGAAATCTGTCGCCATTGCGAACGGACATGGTACTATCCCGCGCGATATTGCGTGGGCCGATGGTTCGGCCAGGACAGAAGCCTCGAACCGACGCTTTGTCCACTCCAAGCAATAACGATCAGGAGTTCTTCGCATGAAGGCGCTTATTTCCGCACTCGCCCTCTTGTCATTCGTCGGCGCGACGACAATTCCGCTCTACACGGCGGCGGCGCAGACCGAAACCACCACCCAGACCCCGGCCAAGAAGGCGCCCGCCAAGAAGAAGAGCGCGTCTAAGAAAAAGACCACCAAAAAGAAGACCGCCTCGAAGAAGAAAAAGGCGCCGGCGAAGTCGCAGACCCCTTCGTAATATTCATCTCGTGACGGCAAATCCCCCGGGGCCTCGCTCCGGGGGATTTTCTTTGCCCGCTCGGTCAGGCGGATGCAGCCGGCGGGCGTATCACTTCGCGGCGCCGCAGGCGAAGACGGCGTGACTCGGCGTCATTACCGGGCAGGCATTGAGATCGAAATCCCGGCTCACGACTTGCGGCGTGCTCTTGGCGCCGCAGGCGAGCGCGGCGGCGCTGCGCACCGCATCGGCCGAGTTCCAAATCCGGTTGTAGCAGATCGCGACCTGCGCGCCGGGCGTAGGCGCCGGCGCCGCAGGCTCCGGAACCAGCGGGGCCGCCACCGATTGCGGCGTGCCGAATTCCACCTCGTTGTCGGGCGTCGTCGTGGTGGCGCCGGCGACGGTCAGGGCGTTGGCTGCGCGCGGCGGCGGTGCCGACGGAGTCGAGGGCGGATAGGTCTCATAGGGCTCGGGTAGGCCGCACCCGCCGAGGAGACAGGCCGCCGCGACAAGGACAGCGATCGCGCGTCGTGACATGCGCGCGAGGCTGGCGCATCGCCGCGCCGCGCGCAACCTTTCTTTGGGGCTCGTGCCTGCTTTAAGATGGGGCCATGCACCAGACGGATCCCGCCCGGATCGAGGGCTATCACGCCCATGTCTATTACGATGCGCAAAGCCGCGCCGCCGGCGAAAGGCTGCGCCGTGCCGTGGGCGAGCGCTTTCCTGCCGTGCTCGGGCGCTGGCATGACGAGCCGGTCGGGCCGCATCCGATTTCGATGTACCAGATCGCCTTCGCGCCCGAGGAATTCGCGCGCATCGTGCCCTTCCTCATGCTCAACCGCGAGGGGCTGCGCATCCTCGTCCATCCCGAGACCGGCAATGGCTATCGCGATCATGCGATCAACGCGCTGTGGCTGGGCGAGCCGGTCAAGCTGAAGCTCGAGGTCTTGTCGGGCGAGCGGTAGGGCTCGCCTCCGGCCGGCCTCCGCGCGCGGACTCCACGGGGGCTTGACGGCATGACCGTTCTCTCCGGATACTGAGCACGATTCCAAGGGGAGCCCCGGGAAAGGGGCTGAGACACCGCTAGGCGAAAGCGACGCGGAAACCCTTCGAACCTGATCCGGGTCGTACCGGCGTAGGGACAGGAACGGCACAATTTGAGTGCCAACCTTCCGCCAAAATCCGGGTCAGCCTCTGTTTCTCGTGATGGGAAGGAGATTGACCATGCCCGAAGGCGCCCTCGGCCAAAATTTCAAAGTCTCGACCGGTCCGCTGCCGGCCTCGCGCAAGGTTTTCGTGCCCGGCAAGACCTTTGCCGATCTGCGCGTCGCGATGCGCGAGATCGATCTGACGGCCTCGTCGAAGGAGCCGCCGATCCGGGCCTATGATCCATCGGGCCCTTACACCGATCCCGCGGCCGCGATCGACATTCGCGCCGGCCTCAATCCGCTGCGCGCCAAATGGATCATCGAGCGCGGCGATGTCGAGGCCTATGCCGGGCGCGAGGTGCGGCCCGAGGATAACGGGCTCGGCGACAACGAGGCGAGCGCGGTGCCGCTCTTCAATCGCGCGCATCGCCAGGCCTTGCGGGCGAAGAACGGCAAGTCGGTCTCGCAGCTCGCCTATGCGCGCGCCGGCATCGTCACGCGCGAGATGGAATACATCGCCATCCGCGAGAATCTCGGCCGCGAGAATCTGAAGAAGCAGGCCGACGGCGAAAGCTTCGGCGCCGTCATCCCGGATTACGTGACGCCGGAATTCGTGCGCGATGAGGTGGCGCGCGGCCGCGCCATCATTCCGGCCAACATCAATCATCCCGAGAGCGAGCCGATGATCATCGGCCGCAATTTCCTCGTGAAGATCAACGCCAATATCGGCAATTCGATCGTCACCTCCTCGGTCGCCGAGGAAGTCGACAAGCTGGTCTGGGCGATCCGCTGGGGCGGCGACACGGTGATGGATCTCTCGACCGGCAAGAACATCCACACCATCCGCGAATGGATCATCCGCAATTCGCCGGTGCCGATCGGCACCGTGCCGATCTATCAGGCGCTCGAGAAGGTCAACGGCAAGGCCGAGGATCTCAGCTGGGAGGTTTTCCGCGACACGCTCATCGAGCAATGCGAGCAGGGCGTCGATTATTTCACCATCCATGCCGGCGTGCGGCT
>DATNGG010000031.1:0-18870 GCA_035605975.1 Allostellaceae bacterium
TTCGGCGCGGAGAAAGCCCTTCGAGAGCGCGTGATAGATGCCTTCGGGGCAGATGAGGCGCGAGGCGAGATAGCCGATGAGCGCCGCCGCCATCAGCGGGATCACCATCGCGTTGTTGTCGGTCATCTCGATGACGATGACGAAGGCGGTGATCGGCGCCTGCACGACCCCGGCGAAATAGGACACCATGCCGAGCAGCATGATCGGCCCGAGCGGCGCGCTGGGAAACAAACTGGCGAGGTTGGCGCCGAGCCCTGCCCCGACGGCAAGCGAAGGCGAGAAGATGCCGCCGGGAATGCCGCTGATGGTCGAGAAGATCGTGGCGACCAACTTCAAGACGCCGAAGCTCCACGGCAGCGGAACCCCGCCGACGAGCGCTGCCTTCACTTGCGCATAACCCGTGCCGTAGATCGTACCGCCCGAGAGCAGGCCGCAGCAGGCGACGCCGACGCCGCACAGCATCGCGAAGATGAGCGGGCGCGCTTTGAGGGCGCGCGCGGCGCCGCTCCTGAAGCCGCCCGCCACCTCGATGACGATCCGGCTGAAGATGCCACCGGCAAGGCCTCCGACAACGCCGCAAAGCGGCACGGCGAGCCAGTCGAACCCGTTGCGCAGCATAGCGGTGCTGACGCCGAAATAGGTGTAGTTGCCGACGAGCGCGAGCGAGGTCAGGCCCGCCGCGATCACCCCGCCGATGACCAGCCCGCTGGTGCGGCTCTCGAAGCTTCGGCTGAGCTCTTCGATGCCGAAGACGATCCCGGCGAGCGGCGTGTTGAAGGCCGCCGCAACGCCGGCCGCCGCGCCGACCAGGATCAGCCCCGGCTGCTGGCGCGGCGACATGCGACCGATCGCGAACATGATCGAGGCTCCGACCTGGACGGTCGGACCTTCGCGGCCGACCGAGCCGCCGCAGAGCAGCCCGAGAAGCGTCAGCAAAATTTTCCCTATAGCGATGCGGATCGAGACGAGCCGTCCCCGCGCGCGCTGATCGGTGAGAGCGCGCGCGGCGATCGCCTGCGGAATGCCGCTACCCTGCGAATTGCGAAAAAACCGGTTCGTCAGGAAAACCGAGAGCATGAAGCCCAGCGGTGTGACGATGAAGGACGCATAGCGCCAGCGCGTCACCAGGAAGTTGAAGGCGTCTTGCGCCTCGTTGGCCAGGAGGGTGAGCACCACGGCCGCCGCGCCAACCGCGACACCGCCGAGGAGGAAGATCGCGCGGCGCTGCCCGCGGGCCCAGGCGACCCGAAGCATCCGCCGACGGCGCTCGGAAAGCAGCAGTTCCTTGAGACTCGAATGGCGCGCGGGAAAGGACATTCTCGAAGCTGGGATTGGACGGTGCGGGCAGGATCGGCGTTGTGACGGGCTTCTATGGACCGACCATAGTCATTCTCAGCTTTCGGTGAAAGCGCATCCGCCGCGAACCACCGCTTCTGTCCTCGCGAAGCGAGAGCGAGCGTGGCGTAAAGCGAGGCGGAGAATGGCTCTAGCGCCGCGCCACCGCGCGGATCGCGTCTGCGGTCAGCGGCTTGCCATGCGCATCGACGATATAAGGCGCCTCGGCGCCGCCGAGCTTGGGGCGCATCAGCCTTCCGACAGCGCGCCCTCGGAAATAGACCATCCGCCCGTCGCGCGCCGGATCGGAGGCGGCATCGCCCGGCTTGCCGTAATAGAGCGGCACCAGCGCCGCGCGATCGGAGGTCAGCGCAATCGCGGCGATTGCCGGCGCGTAGCGGTTGAGCGCGATCACCGTATCTTTGAGAAGCGCGCAGCGGCCCTCGCCATAAACCAGCTCGCAGGTCTCCCGCCGCTCGAAGAAGGGCGCCGTCGAAGCCTGGATCGCCTGCGCGCGCTCAACGATGGCGCGGCACTCCGCATCATCGAAGGCGCGCCGGCAATCATCGACCGAGACCAGCACGACGGCATCGGCCGCGCCGCGCTGCAGAAGGCCCCACCCCAGGACGGCGAGCACGGCCAAAAGCAGCGCGCCGACGAAGAGCAGGACGCCCTCGCCGGGTCGAAGCAGAGGATGATGCGCCGGAATATCGGCCATGGGTTTCACGCCGCCGCAAAGCCCAAAGCCTAAGGCTTAAAGATTGATGAAGGCTTGAAGCGCCGTCACTCGCCCCCAACCGCGATGAAGCGCTCGCCGAGGATCTTGTAGCGCTGCGGCTTCGGACGCTTGGCATCCTCGGGCCGGACATAGCGGATCGAGGACCGGCCTTTGCATTGCCGCGGCAGGACGAAGCAGCGCAGGAAGCGCGTCTCGCTGTCTTTCGAGGTGGGCGCGAGCACCGGCGCCGTGCCGCTCTCGAACCAGGCTTCGCCTTCGCGATAGGTGTGCGAGGCACCTTCGCTCTCGATGGTGATCGCGCCTTCGAGGCAATAGCGGATGCCCGGACCTTGATGGAGATGGGTGTAGGCAACGCCGCCCTTGGGGAAGCCCACGAGATCCAAGCGCATCAGCCAGCCGAAACCGGGATCGAGGGTCACATCGACCGCGAGCTTCTGCTCGGAGGCGGCGGCGGGCGCGGCACGCAGCGCGCCGCCATCGCTCGCGCCCGCGCCGATGAGCTCGAAGCGCAACAGCCGCGCGCCCGCGGGGCCGGGCAGCAGCGCGATCGCTTCATCGCCCAAAAACGCGCCGCCCTGCTCGCAGAGCCGCGCGCCCCGCTCCCGTTCGATCGTAACCGCGCCTTCCATCACATAGAGCGCGCGCTCCGCCGCGGGAAGAAAGACCGGGTCGCCTGAGTCGGGCAGGAAATCCGCATTGAGCCGCAAATTCAGCTTCGTCATGCTGCGCCTCCGATCTCGTCACCGCTTGCGGCAGACGAGCTTAGCGGCGCAGTCACAATTCTGCCACGCGCGCCTCACGCGATTGTGTCGCAAATGTCGCGCCGCCGCGGCGTTAGCATCATCCCGGCGACGGCCGCGAAACGGCATAGGGCATTGGAGGATAACGCATGACGGATGCAACCATCGATTCAAAACGGCTGATCTTTCCGGGGCTCGCCGCGCTTTATAAAGCGCTCTCGCCCTACGCCTATGATTTCATGCGCTTCAGCACGGGCGCGGTGCTGCTGCCGCATGGCATCGACAAGCTCCTTCACAAATCGATCGGCGCCTACGCGGTGGCCATCGGCCATGCCGGCTTGCCTCTTCCGACCGCGCTTGCTGTTGCGACCTTTTTTGCCGAATCGGTCGGCGCATTCTGTCTCGCCATCGGGCTCTTCACGCGGCTCGCGGCTTTGCTGATCTGGATCGAGATGAGCGTCATCATCACAGACTTCCAATGGAAATTCGGCTATTTCTGGACCGACAAAGGCATCGAGTATGCGCTGTTATGGTGGCTGCTTTGCATCGGGATCTTCTTCCGCGGCGGCGGACCGATCTCGGTCGACCGGCTCCTCGGCAAGGAATTCTAAGCCCCGCATGCGGTAACGAGTCCGCGAGCAAGGCGCGGCGCGAGCCTTCGCAACCGCACAAAAGACGGAACCGCGGGAGGGGGGATCGGGATTGATAGGCGGGCTGACGCGCGTGGCGAGCCCGCTGGCGAGCGCCGGGAGATTACATCTCCCGCACCCCACGTCTCACCCAGGCCCGGCGCGTTGTGAAAGCTGCCCCCGAGAGGAAAGGTTTCACGCGATGCATATCCTCTGGACGCTCCTGATCGGCTTTTTCGCGGGGCTGATCGCCAAGCTCATCATGCCGGGCCGCGACCCCGGCGGCTTCATCATCACCACCGTGCTGGGCATCGTCGGCGCTTTCGTCGCCACCTATCTCGGACAAGCGATCGGCTGGTACCAAGCCGGCGAGGGCGCCGGCTTCATCGGCGCAGTGGTTGGCGCCATCATCCTGCTGGCGATCTACCACGCCATTGTGCGGCGACCCGCGGCGTAAGCGCGGCCGCGCGCGAGCGCATTGACGCGGCCGGCTGGCCGGGCCTAGCCTTTTTGAGAAGCGCCATGACCGCAGCCCGCGCGGCCGGCCGCGGCGCGCGGACAAGCACAGTTTCGACGAACCTTCGGGTGAGAGAAAAGGCAGGGGCGAGCGTCATCGCCCCGCGGCCGGCGCGCCGGTTCGCGCGCGGGCGAGCATCGCTTGCCAAGGGAGAAACGTCATGGCCACGATCCGCAATCCGGTCGAATGGGGCTTGGACCAACTGCGCCATGTCGGCGCCGGCATGAGCAATGCAGGTCACGCCGTCCATCATGTCGAGGAAAGACTGCACTCGCCCGCTCCCGCGGTCGCGCGCATCACCGTATCCGATCTGCGCGATGCGCTCGAGAAGGGCCTCGGCGATTTCGCCGCCTATCGCAGCGACGTGATCTTTCTCTGCGTGGTCTATCCGGCGATCGGCCTGATGTTGTGGCGCCTCGCCGCGGGGGCAAGCGCCCTGCCGCTGCTCTTTCCGCTGGCCGCGGGCTTCGCGCTGGTCGGCCCTCTGGCCGCGGTCGGTCTCTACGAGATGAGCCGGCGGCGCGAACAAGGCGGCGAGATCAGCTGGGCGACGGCGCTCGCCGTCTTTCGCGCCCCCGCCTTCGGCGCGATCGCGATGCTGGGCCTGATCCTTGTCGCGATCTTCTTGCTGTGGCTGGCGGCGGCGGAAGAGGTCTACACGCTGACCCTCGGCCCCGCCCCGCCCGCCTCGCTCGGCGCTTTCCTGGCGGCGATCTTTACCACGGCGGCGGGCTGGGCGCTGATTTTCGTCGGCATCGGCCTCGGCTTTCTCTTCGCCCTTGCCGTTCTCGTCATCAGCGTCGTCTCCTTTCCGCTGCTGCTCGACCGCGATGTCGGGCTCGATACAGCGATCGGGACCTCCATGCGCGTGGTGAAAGCGAATCCCGGCCCGATCGCCATCTGGGGCGTGATCGTCGCCGCCGCGCTGGCGCTCGGCTCGATCCCGTTCTTCATCGGCCTCATTGTCGTGCTGCCGGTGCTGGGCCACGCCACCTGGCATCTCTATCGCAAGGTGGTGCCGCGCGGAGATGCCCGGCCGGTGTGACTTTTTCGGGCGGGCACACGCGGCGGCGCCCGGCGCCTTGACGCCGCCGCGACGATTCCCAGATACCGCTGGTAAGCGAAGGCTCCGACGGCGCGGCCGTCTTCCGACGCCCGCGACGCTTCAGACCTCGCAGCTCTTGTTGTTGCGCCGACGCGGCAGCGCGCCGGCGCGGAGTGTGGCATTGCCGATGATGCGAATCCGTTCTGCCGAGGAGTATATCGCCGAGCTCGAGGAGGTTTTGCGCCGCTATCGCGTCGGCGCGGCCGAGGCGCACGCCCCAGGGGGCCTCACACGCGAGCAGGCGCTGGCGCAGCTGCGCCGCTTGGGCTTCACCGCGGGCGAAGCCCTACGCCTGTTGCGGCCCGACAAGCATCCCTGAATTGTCTTTAAGGGAAAGCGGCATCTGCCGCCCGCCCCGCTTGATCTCGAGCGGGAAGGCCCCACCTGAAGCCGAACGCATCTTTTGCCTCACAGCAGCGCCACCCTGAGGCGCGGCCGCGCGCCGCGTCCTTTCCCGAAGGGCTGGCTTTTTCGCACATCCCGGGCCCCGTCCAAGGCGGGGCCGATTTGCAACCGCCGATGGAAGCGAAAGGAAATCCGCGATGCGATTGACCGCCACCTTGGTCAAGCAAACGCTCGACCAGCTCGAAGAGCAAAACAGCTTCGAGGATGTCTATGCCATTCCCGAAGACAACCCCACGGCCGCGCGCCTCACCGAGGTTTTCGGCGACCACACCTTCTTTGTCGACCGCGACGGGTTGCACATCGTCGAGGCGCTCGAAACTCAGGGCAGCGACCGCGGCCCGGTCGGCAAGGTCGTGAAGCTGGCGCGGTGGAAAGACAAGGAATGCACCACCTTGGCGCCGCAAAAGCCGGTCGCGACCGATGTGATCGTGCTGCTGGGCAATCCGCAGCAGGATGACGACGAGAAGCAATCCTGACCGATCGGGGCGGCGGGCCGTCCGCGCCCGCCGCCAGCTTCGTTTTGTCACAGAACCTCCGCGAAAGGGGCATCGTTCACAGGGCATGGCTTCGTGCGGAGGCGCCGCTATGCCCAATCCGTGTCAGACAGCAACCCTCCCCGAGCGATTGCGCGCGAGCCGCGCAATCGCCGAACTCTTTCGCAGCCAGGCTCGGCAATGCCTCGAAACGGCGGCGCGGATCGATCATGCCTATCGCGGTGTGGCCGAGATGCTGCGCGCCGCGAGCCGCGACTATGACGCCCAGGCCGCACGCATCGAGGCGACACTCGCAGGCTCCCACGGCATTGACGCGCCGCAAATGCTGCATTGACGCGCATCACACCGCCCGAGCGGCTGGCGGTCGAGCCGTTCAGAACTGCGTCACCACCTGGATAAGCGCATAGATCGCGACGGTTGCGAAAGCGAGCGTCAGGGCCAATTCCACCTGGGATATCTGCATCGCCGGTCCTTTCGACAGAGCGTCAGCCGCAGCCCAGACGCTAAGGGCCGAACGTGCCACCCTCATGGCACAATTGCGGCCATCTGGGACGGGTCCGCGACAGGCTTGGGGCATCGCCAGATGCCCTGCCCCGCCAGTTTCTCCAGGTGATTGCACGCCAGGGTTGATTCATGCCAGGGTTTTTCTCTATTCTTTCCCTGGTTCAAGCCATGACCGAATACTGGTGCCGCTTTTTCGACCCAAGGGGCGCGGTGGTCTGCGCCGAGAAGCTGCGCGCCGAGGATGATGCCGACGCGGTCGCGGCGGCGCGGCGGATGCTTGCCAATTATCACGCGCATGATTTCGACCTTCGCGAGGGCAAGCGGCTGGTGCTCCGCGAAAGGCTCGGCGCACCGGGGGCAAGGTAAGGGCGTTCACATCCTGGGGAGCGCAAGGGTTGCGACTCGCCGGCACGATTGGCAGCCAAGCGCGAGCATCATAGACTCCCGGGAAAATATCGCCGTGACGGGAAACAAGGGGGAAACGATGAATGACACGCTTTTGCTGATCGGCCGCGTGCTGATCGCGCTGGTGTTCCTGATGACCGCGTGGCTGGGCTCGCCCAATGCCGGCTATATCGGCAGCCTCGGCCTGTCGCCGCCGGCGCTGTGGAGTTGGATCGCGATCATCGCCGAGGCGTTGATCGTCATCTCGCTGATCCTCGGCATCGAGACGCGCTGGGGCGCGCTCTTGGGCGTCGCCTATGTCGTGATCGCGACTGCCCTGGCGCATCGCTACTGGCAGGTGCCCGAGGCGCAGTTCGTCGCGCAATACACGAACTTCTCGAAGAACCTCGCGATCCTCGGCGGGCTCATCCTCGTTTACGCAACGGGCGCCGGCGCTTACAGCGTCGATGCGATGCGCACGGCAAAGCGCGCGACGAGCTGACAGCCGACGCGGCGCCGGAACGCCCGGCGCTGGACGGAGCACGGGAAACATGCATTCTTCCTCGGTCGAACTTTCACCGAGGGGGGAATTCCATGACTCTGTCGAACGCAGCCGTTGCGGCCGCGGCGCTTGCCGTTTTCGCTCTGACCGGGCTGGCGCACCAGACCCAGGCGCAGGAGCGCGCGGGGAAGGTCGAATATATCGATATCCGTTGGGACGGAACCGACCGGATGTGCGTCGTCTATCCGGACGGCCGGGTCGATTTCTTCGGCAAGGACTTGAAAGACATTCAGCGGCCCGACGATGCGAACAAGCGCGCTTTCTACCTGACGATTGAGATGAACCGCCTCGCCGCGCAGGGCTATGAATTCGTCGCCATGATCAGCGATGAGATCCTGATGAAGCGGACGGTGGCGCGCTGAGAGACCGCGGCGTCGCGAGGGGAAGAAGCAATCCCTTCCCTCCCCGTCGCGACGCCGGAACGCGCGGCCCCGGCGCCGCATTGGATTGAATAAGAGCGGCGCCGGTGCCCCGCCCCTTGCGGTTGGGGACGCGCCCGCTGACCGAGGATCAAACCTGTGCGTGCGTGCCATCGCTACCTCCGCCTCGCTTTCGTTTTCGCCGCCTTGCTCGTCATCGTCGCGCCCGGACGCGCGCAGGCTGCGCCGCAGGTGCTGACTTACCGGATCGAGCATCCGACCTATGGCGCGATCGGCACCTATACCAACACGATCACGCGCGATGGCGATGACGCGACGGTAAAGACGGAGCTTCGCGTCGCGGTGAAGGTTCTCGGCATCACCGTCCATCGCGAGGAGGCGACGCGCGAGGAAGAGTGGCGCGACCGGCGCCTTATCGCCTATCGCAGCACGACGAAAGGTGGCGGCAACACCGTCACCGTGACGGGCGCGGCCCAGGGCCAAAATTTCGTCATCCATTCGAGCAGCAACGGCGTCATCACCGCGCCGGCGAACGTCCATCCCGAGAACCCCTGGGCGCAATTCCTCCTCGACACCGATACCATGATGGCGACCAAGACCGGACGCGTCATTCATGTCACGGTTAAAGACACCGGCGAGGTCACGATGGAGTTCAACGGGCGCTCGCTGCGCGTCCGTCAATGGTCCATCGAAGGCGACGGGCATCAAGTGGTGTGGATCGATGCCCGCGGCGTCGTGGTCGGATTTCAATCCGAGGAAGACGGCACGCCGATCAAATTCGTGCTGACGAGCGCGGCCGGTGCCCCGCCGGCCGCGCCGAGCCCTCCGCAGCGTTAGGCCGCCGCGCGGCTCTCAACGGGCGGGCAGATACTGTTCGGTGTAGAGCGTTTTCATTTCCGGCGCGTGATCGAGAAGCTTGAGGTCGCTGAATGTGCGCTGCACCACGGCAAGCGCTTTCGGATCGAAGCGCCCGTCGCGCGAGAACATCGGCATCTGCTCTTGATAGACCGTCTTGGCAATCTCCGGGGTCAGCCCGGTGATCTTGTCGGTGATCCGCAGCGTCTCCTCTTCATGCGTGTTCATGAAGGCAATGGTCTCGAACCAGGCTTTCAAGAATCGGCGCAGCAGATCGGGATTGCGCCCGATGAGATCGTTCGAGGCGAAGATCACATGGGTGACGAATTCGGGGATGATCTTTCCCATGCTGACGAGAATGCGCGCCCGGCCTTGCGATTGCAGCAGATAGGCGTTTTCCGTCGAATCGACCGAGGCGTCGACATTGCCGGAAAAGAGCTGCGCCGTCATGCCGGCAAGGCTGCCGAGTCCCACCAGCTTGACCCCGTCCGGACCCCAGCCTTGCCGATTCGAGGTTTCTTTCGCCACCCAAGCCGTGAGGCTGCCGGGACCGGAGACGGCGATCGATTTGTCCCTGAGCTGTGAAACATCCTTCACCTGCGAATTCGGCAAGACAATGATGCACATGTTGCGCGGCGCGCCATACATCGCCGCAACCGCCATTTCGGGCGCACCCTTCACGATCGCCGCCATCTCGAGGCCGGAGCCCAACGCCACATCGATGCTGCCGGCGATCAGGGCCTGTTGCTCGCGCGCCGCCCCGCCGAACGCGATGCTCTCCGCCTCGATATTGCTTTTGGCGAAAATGCCGGTTTCGATCCCCACCTCCACCGGCGTAAAATCGAAGCCGGTCGCCTCCGGCTTGCCGATGCGCAGCTTGTCGGCGGCATGCGACGGCGCTGCCGCCAATATCGCCAACGCCAGGACAATCGCACAACCCCGCGCCCATCCCAACGCCACATCAGGCTTCGTCATGATCGCTCTCCCTTTGCCGGCCGCTCAGGTTGAAGTCTAGAGCAAAACCCGATCGGGTTGGGATCGCACCCCGCGAAGACTCGGCGGTTGTTGCCGGAAGCTTGCTGTGACACCATCCAGGGACGGGCTTTTACGATTTATGGATGCCTATGCCGCGTCGGAGATATTCTTGGGAGAAGCTGCCCGATGAGCAGTTGCTCAAGCAACGCCTCAGCAGTCTGAGGGTCAAGATCGAAGGCACCTGGCTCGAGGATTGTCTCGACACTCTGAATGAAGAGCTGGAAGCGCGGGGCATCCGGCTGCGGCCGCACGCCTGGATATCGAGCGAGTGGTTCAGTCCCGCGGATGTGCCCGGCATTGCCATCCCGTTCTATCTTGCCCATCCCCGCCTGATGAAACTCGAGAAGAAAATGATGCTCGAGGTCGAGGGCGGCACCTGGGCCGAGTGCATGGCCATTCTCCGTCACGAGGCGGGCCATGCCGTGCAGCATGCCTATCAGCTACAACGCCGCCGACGCTGGCAACAGCTGTTCGGCCCGTCTTCGAAACACTACCCGCATTATTACCGGCCCAATCCGGCCAGCCGGCGTTATGTCCAGCATCTTCGACGCTGGTACGCGCAAAGCCATCCGGACGAGGATTTCGCCGAGACCTTTGCGGTGTGGTTGCGGCCGCGGTCGCACTGGCGGACACGCTATGCCGGCTGGCCGGCGCTGAAGAAGCTCGAATATGTCGATGAGCTGATGGGCGAGATTGCCGGGGAGCGGCCGCCGGTCACGTCGCGCGAGCGTGTCGATCCGCTGTCTGAGCTCAGCCAAACGCTTGGCGAGCACTACCAGAAACAGCAGGCGCTCTACGCTTTCAAGCCGCCGAAGACGTATGACCGCGACCTCTCGCATCTCTTCTCTGCCGATCCGCGACATCGACGGGCGCAGCCGGCGGCCGTCTTCATCCGGCGGCACCGTGCGCAAGTCAGGCAGATTGTCTCGCGATGGACGGGCGAGAACCAGCTTACGCTCGATGCCGTTCTCGACAATATGATCTCTCGCTGCCGCGAGCTCGATCTCCGTGCCCCTGGCTCCGAACGGAAGCTTGTCGTCAACTTCACCATCCTGTTGACCGCGAAGACCATGCACGCGCTGTTCGGTCCGTCGCGGCGCAAATGGATCGCGCTATGAGACGCTTGCGGATTCTCGTGCTGATGCACCCGGACTGCGTGCCACCCGACTCGACCGACGGCTACACCGCGCAGGAGATCAACGAATGGAAAACGGAATTCGATGTCGTGAGCACCTTGCGCGCGGCGGGCCACGACGTTCGCCCGCTCGGCGTGCAAGAGGAAATCAAGCCGGTGCGCGACGAGATCGAAAATTTCAAGCCGCATGTGGTCTACACCTTGCTGGAGGAGTTCCACGATGCGACCGCCTATGACCAGCACATCGCGAGCTTTCTCGAGCTGATGAAAATCCCCTATACCGGGTGCAACCCGCGCGGCCTGATTTTGGCGCGCGGCAAGGATCTGTCCAAAACCTTGGTGCACCAACGCCGGATCGCAGTGCCGGCCTTTGCCGTGTTTCCGATGCGCCGCAAAGTCAACCGGCCTTCGCGGCTTGCCTTGCCACTGATCGTCAAGAGCCTGAGCGAGGATGGATCCTCCGGTATTTCGCAAGCATCCATCGTCGATACCGACGAGGAGCTCGCAGAGCGCGTCGCCTTCGTTCACGATCGGCTCGGCACCGCCGCCATCGCCGAACAATACATCGAGGGACGCGAGCTTTATGTCGGCGTGCTCGGCAACAACCGGCTGCGCGTTCTGCCGGTGTGGGAGCTGAAATTCGGCAGTTTGGGCGGCGGTCAGGGGGCGCGGCAGATCGCCACTGAAAAGGCCAAGCACGATCTCGACTATCAGGAGCGCGTCGGAATCGTGGACGGGCCGGCCAAAGACCTCGCGCCGGAGGTATCCGCCCGCATTCAACGAACAGCGAAACGCATATACCGGACGCTGGGGCTCGATGGATATGCGCGCATCGACTTTCGCCTCGCTGCCGACGGCACTCCATATTTCATCGAAGCCAATCCCAACCCCGAAATCGCGAAAAGCGAGGAATTCGCCACGGCGGCTCGGTATGACGGACTTGACTACCCGAACCTGCTGCATCGCATCCTCTCACTCGGAATGAGCCGGGCGAAAGCAGGCGTATCGATAGGCTGACTAACGGACTCAATTGGTTCGTCATTCCGGGGCAGCCGCGTAGCGGCTGAGCCCGGAATCCATGGACCTCGCCTGCACTCCAATGGATTCCGGCTCGCGCGCGCTGTGCTTGCTTGGCCGGAATGACGACTAAGTCATTGAACCGACTTGTTTTGAATTGAATACGGGTTTTAATCGAGCTCTGCCGCGGCGGCATGAATACGGAGCAGCCCGGGAATGGTCTCGGGCTTGCGGCGGCCGAAGCCGCATTCCGTGCCGATCGCGAAGTCGCGCACGAATTTCCGCGCCGTCGCCATGCGGCGCGCCGTGCCTTCGAGTCCATCGGTGTGATGAACGAGACCCAAGGCGAGATGCGTCTCCGGGCGCAGTTTCAGCGCTCTGAGCGGCGCGAAATAGGCATCGTCCGAGCGGTCGCGCGGCACCGGCATGTGGATGAGATTGATCGGCCGAGCGACCATTGCATTGAGCCGGGTCGCCATATCGACCATGTCGCCCATATCGACCGGCTCGACGACGTGGCGGTGATTGCTGTCGCCGTAGCAGAAATGGAACAGCACCGGGATATCGGCCGGCACGTGATTGGCGAGATCGGCGAGAATGGCGGCGAATTTCGCCTGCATCGCGCCTTTGTCCTCGCCATAGACGCCGGTTTCTTCGCGTTGCAGCCGGGCGAAGACCGCCGACGCCACATCGAACTGGATGCTCAAATCCGGATGGGGGATCGCCGCGGCGAGCTTGTCGATTTCGCGCTTCAGCGCCGCGTTGTAGATCGGATCGACCGGCGCTTGCAGGTCTTCGGCGAGGAAGAGCCACAGCACCGAATGCGCCGGGACGAGATCGACCTGGAAGCGCGTGCCGGGCGCAATCTTTCCGGCATCGCGCAGCCGCTTGAAGGTGGCGTAGGAGGCCTTCGCCTTGTCGGCATAGAAAAGATTGTCGAAGCCGATATCGGCAATGCTCTTGCCCGGCCGTAGCTTATAGCGCCTGCGCGCCGTGCCGGTCGCATGGACGCGAAACAACTCATCCGATTGTTCGAGCGCGGGACTGTTGGCGAAGACGGTTTCGAGCCATGTGATCCAATCGAGCCGCTCGCCGGTCTCGCCGTCGGGGATTTGCTTGATGCGCGAGCCAAGCGCGCCGGCGACGGCGCCGAACACCGCCTCGGCATTTTCCATCGGCACCGAGCCGACGAGATAGCAATCATGGGTCATGCTCGAGCCCTCCTAGGGTGAGGCGGGTTTTGTGGCGCCAAGCGGCTTGACGCGCGGGGCGGCGGCATTGATGAACGACAGGTCGGTGTGTTTCGCGACATCGATGCGCGAATGGATGAAGCCGAGCTCCTCCATCGCATCGAGATTGTGCTGCAAGGCTTCGACATCTGGCCGCGCATCGGGATCGCGATAGACATCCTCGCCGGGCAGCAGATAGTAGGTGGCGAGAACCTCTGGCGATTGCTTCGTAACTTCGGCTAGCAAGTGCGTCGCTTCGGCGCGGTTCACGGGAGCGAGCATCCAGCGCGTCGCGCGGACCATGTCCTCGAAGAAATCGCCGAGCGCCGCGCGATTGCGCTGCAGAAAGCCGGTGCGCGCGCAGTAGAAGGCGAATTCGGTCACCCCGAGCGCGTCGCGTTCCTTGAACAGAGTCCGTGCAGCTTCGGCGGTCTTGGGATTGTGCGAATAGATCGCATTCATGGTGACGAGGTCGGCCTTGCCCTGAACCAGCATCGGAAACATGTTGGGCAGCGAGGCCTCGATCAGCGAATAGTCGCGTTTATCCTCGAAACCGTGCTTCTTCATCATGTAACGCATCGCAATATCGACGACGCTGCCGGCGCCGTTTGAGGCGAGAACCTTGCCCTTGAGGTCCTCGACCGCATGAATCGGACCGTCCTTCAGCACCATGAAATCGTTGGAATAGGCGCCGCCGACGCCGTCGCGATAGCCGTCCGCGACCAGTCGCAAATCCTCCATCTTCGCGCCATCGAGGGCGATGCCGAAGGACGAGTAGCCGAGCGTGGCGAGGTCGATGTCCTCGGTCGCAAGCGCCGTAACTTCGAGCGAGGAGGCCTTAAACAGAACGAAATCCACGTCGTAGGATTTGCCGAGATGCGGCACGATATCGGTCCGCCCCAGCTTCATCGGAATGAGCTTTTCCGGCGAGGCCTGATAGCCGATGCGGATCTTCAGCCGGTCGGCATGGGCGGGCGCCGAAACGCCGCTCAAGACAAGCAGCGCGCAGCCAATCGCGCCCATAACCGTGCCAATCGCGGAGCGTGTCATCGTTTCCTCCCTGCGCGCGTTAGAGCGCGGCAACCTGCCGGTGCAGATCGAGCACCGCGCCGATCGTCTCCGGGCTCGCGCGCCGCAATTCCGGGATCGGCGGATTGGAATGGCTCGAAGGACCGGTTGCATCTTGCACGGGCGGCCGGCCGAGCCCGCAGAAAGAGCCGACACCAAAGCCCTGCACGACCTTCTCCGCCATGTCGATCCGCCGCTTCGCGCCTTCGATCCCGTCGGCGATGTTGACGAGACCGAGATAGAGATGCGTTCCGGCGGGACGGGCGAGATCCTTGAAGACGGCGTAGTCGTCCTGGCGATGCGCCGGAATGACCGGAAGGTGGATATAGTCGACCCGGCGCGTCACGCGCTCGAGGATCGCGTTTGCCGCATCGACGAGAACGCGATTGTCCTGCCCGCCGGCAGGATCGTGATGCCAGATCGAGCAGATGTGGAAGCCGAGCTCTACACCCGGTGGCACCCGATTGGCGAGCCATGCCACGGATTCGGCCATCTGCGCCAGGCTCCAGTGGAACACGCGATGGAGCGGCTGGTCCCAGGCCTCGGGCCGGCGCAGAAACTCCTCGTGCTCTGCCTCCATGCCGATATCGAGCTGGATGGCGAGATCCGCAGCGGGGATCGCCGCGGCGATGCCTTCGATCTCGCGCAGCAGCGCGTCGCGCGCGAGCGGCAACAGCGTGTCGGCGTCGAGCTCGATGCAGAAGGCAGAGGTGCCGGGACCCGGCAAGGTGGCTTGATAGCGCGTCTTTGGCGGGATGATGCCGGCATCGCGCAGCTGCTTGAATGCGGCGTAGGACCGCGTCGCGTTCTCGATATAGCCGTAGGGGCCCAAGACGAGGCCGCGCGCGGCGTAGCCGGGCCGCACGCGAAAGATATCGACCGGGTCCTTGCCGCCGGCATTGAGCGGCACTTGCCGGTAGGCTTCGAGCGCGGGGTGGCGCTCGAAGGTGCGGCGCGCCGCCGACGACCAGCCGATCTGCTCGCCATCGGGAATCCGGGGCGCGACGCCGCCGAGATGCCGCGCCACGGTTTCGAAGACCTGCTCCGCCGGCCGCAGCGGCACGCTTCCGGTCAGCAGCACGTCTCTGGAGGGGGCCATGTCGCGTCCTCCCTAGTCGAGCTTGGCGGCTTCCGCATGGAGCCGCAGCAGCTCCGCGATCGTCTCGGGCTGGCGCCGCCCGAAGCCGCATTCTGTCGCGATCGCGAAAGCACCGAGGTGCCGGCGTGCCGTCGCCATGTGCCGGCGGATGCCGTCCATCCCGCCGGTCAGATGAACGAGGCCGAGCGCGATTTGGGTTTGCGGGGCGAGCTTCAAATCCTCGAGCGACGCGAAATACGCGTCATCGCTCCGGTCGCGCGGCACCGGCATATGGATGAGCTGGATCGGCCGTTTCACCGCGCGCGTCAGCCGGTTGGCCATGTCGACCATATCGCCCATATCGGCCGGCTCGACCGAATGGCGGTGATTGTTATCGCCGTAGCAGAAGTGATAGAGCAGATCGACATCGGCGGGCACGCGGTTGCCGAGCGCGGCGAGGATGGCGGTGAAATTTGCCGCTGCGCCGTCCTTGGTCTTGCCGTGACGGCCGAAGTTCCCGGTCTGCAGGATGTTGAAGACTGCGGAAGCGGCGTCGAACTGGAAAGCGAGATCCCGATGCGGGATCGCCGCGGCGATGCGATCGATCTCGCGCATGATCGCTTCGTTGAAGATCGGCTCCATCTCGGGCAGCAGGCTCTCGGCGATATGCGAGCGGGCGGCCGAATGCGCCGGTGCGAAATCGACCTGGAATTTGGTGCCGGGAGGAATCTTGCCGGCATCGCGCAGGCGCTTGAACGTCGCATAGGATTGCAGCGCGAAATCGCCATAGGGGAGCTTCTCGATGCGGATATCGGCAGCTTTCGCGCCCGGCTTCAGGCGATAGAGGCGATGGGCGCTCGCCGCTTCGTGGACGCGCCACACATCGTCCGAAAGTTCGAGCTGCGGGATCGCGGCGAAAACCGGGCCAAGCCAGCCGATCCAGCTCAAGCGCTCGCCGGTCTCGCCGTCGGGGATGCGCTTGATGGCCGGGCCGAGCGCGGCGGCGACGGTGGTGAAAACGGTCTCGGCATCCGCCAGCGGCACGCTGCCGACGAGGTGAACTTCATGCGCCATTCGTCCTCCCCTATTTCCCGAGCGCGGGATCGAAGGCAGTTCCATAAGACGATCGTCTTGATAGCGGAGCGTCGTCTCGATCTTTGGCGTTCGCTCAGTCGCCCCACACCGATCTCGCGACCTCGACGATGCGCTGCAGCTTCTGGAGCTGACTTTCATAGGTCATGGGAGATCCGGCGAAACCGCAAGAGAAGCCGCATTGCGGTCCGAGGCACAGCCGGTCGAGCGGCACGACTTTGCTCGCTTCGTTGATCCGCGCCGTGAGTTCGTCGGCGCGCTCGAGCTGCGTGCTCTTGGTCGATACGAGACCGATGACGGCGATCTTGTCCTTCGGCAGGAAGCGCAGCGGCGCGAAATCGCCGGCTCGCGGCGTGTCGTATTCGAGCAGATAGGCCTTGGCATGCACTTCGCCGAACATGATCTCGGCAACCGCGTCGTAACCCGCTTGCGCCTGCCACATGCCCGCATTGTTGCCGCGGCAATGATGGATCGCGATCTGCATGCCGGCCGGCGCGCCGTCGATGATGCGATTGAGGATCACGGCATAATGGTGGGTCAGTTTGCGCCAATCGGCGCCGCGTTTTGCCACCGCATTTTGGATTTCGGGATCGGCGAGTTTGGGGATGCAAGTCTCGTCGATCTGAACATAGGTGCAACCGGCCTTGCCCAAGGCTTCGAGCTCGGCGTGATAGGCGGCGACCATGTCGTCCCAGAAGAGATCGATGTCCGGATAGACCGCTTTGCTGATCCCGTCCGTGCCGGCGAAAAGATGCACTTGCGTCGGGGCGGGAAGCGTGACTTTCGGCGTCTCCTTCGTCACCGATTTGAGGAAGGCGAACGCCTCGACATTGACCGATCCCTTCCATTCGATGCGTCGCTCGACGAAGGCTTTCGTCGCCGGCACGGTCCCGCCGTGGTCGTCGTGATAAACCAGGTCGCTACTGGCGCGCTGGCGCAACTCGACGCCGATCGGGTTGAGGAATTCGGTCAAATAGGTCTGCCGGCGGAATTCGCCGTCGGTGATTGAGTGCAGGCCGATCTCTTCTTGCATCGCAACGACTTCGCGCACGGCTTTGTCTTCGAGCGGCCGCAATGCGTCACGGGTGATTCGGCCCGCGTTGAAGTCTTGCCGTGCCGCGATCAGCCAAGACGGGCGCACGAGGCTGCCGACATGATCGGCGCGAAAAGGCGGAAGGGTGCGTTCCATGCGATGTCCTCCTTTTGACCGTTGACCCAGTCTTAGCCGTGTCGGTCTCGTGAGCCAAGCCACGATCTGCGGCCAATCAGGCGAGATGGCTTTGCCGTTACGCCGGGCGCCGTCGCTGCCGGTATTGATGCATGCGCCGGTCTTGGGTTTTGGCGGGTGCCGGGGCGCAGCCTTGCATGGCACGCCCCCGATAATGAGCGATGGCCCTCCATGCCGGGTCGGCTAGACTGGTCTCCCTGTCGCAGTGTCTCCGGAGCACCTCTCTTATGTCGGATATGGCCCAATCGAGCGCCCGCCAATCGCGGCTGATCCTGATCGGCACCGCGTTGCTGCTCGCCCTCGGCATGGGAATTCGCCAGAGCTATGGGCTCTTCTTGACGCCGGTGACGCAAGACCTCGCGGTGACCGCGGCCGATTTTACTTTCGCGCTCGCGATCCAGAACATCGTCTGGGGCCTGTCGCAGGCGCTGGTCGGCGCGGCCGCCGACCGCTTCGGCCTGCGCCTCACCATGATGGCGGGCGCCGCAATCTATGTTCTCGGCCTCATCGTCATGGCCGCGGCCCAGGGCGCACTCGCGTTGATCGTCTCGGGCGGCCTCATCGGCATCGCCCTCTCCTGCACCGCGACGTCACTCGCCATGACCGCCTGCGCCCGCGCCGTCTCCGAGCAGCAGCGCACCAAGATGCTCGGCGTCGTCTCCGCCGTCGGCTCGCTCGGCACGCTCGTCGTGCCGCTCACCACCCAGGGCCTCCTCGCGCACCATCCGTGGCAGATTGCGGTGCTGTTCTTCGTGGCGTTGGGCGTCGCCATGCTGCCCGCCGCCTTCTGGGCGGGCGGCGCCGACAAGATGCCCGGTCATGGCCCCGCCAAGACCTCGATGCGCACCGTGCTCGGCACGGCGATGCGCAATCGCCCGTTCCTCGTCATGTCGGGTGCCTATTTCGTCTGCGGCCTCAATCTCGTGTTCCTCACGACGCATCTCCCCGCCTATCTGGCGATTTGCGGTCAGGACCCGATGCTGAGCGCCGAGGCGCTCGCCGTGATCGGCGGCACGAGCGCCATCGGCTCGCTGATGACTGGCTGGCTCGGCAGCAAATATCCCAAGCACGTGCTACTGGGCCTCCTCTACATCCTGCGCGCGGTGATGTTCGCGATCTATTTCGTGATGCCGCCGACGCAGACCAGCACGCTGGTCTTCGCCGCGGCGATGGGCCTCTTATGGTGGCCGGGCCTCGCGCCGCTGATCGGCGGGCTCGTCGCCGAGCTCTTCGGCACGCGCTACATGGCGACCCTCCTCGGCATTTCCTTCGTCGTGCATCAGATCGGTTCCTCGCTCGGCGCCTGGGGCGGTGGGCTGATCTTCGATCTCACCGGCTC
>DATNGG010000032.1:0-16313 GCA_035605975.1 Allostellaceae bacterium
ACGCCTTTGAGGCTCAAGGGGATCAGCGCGATGATGATGAGCGCGTTGAAGATGATCGCCGACAGGATCGCGCTCTCGGGCGTCTTCAGCCCCATGATGTTGAGCACGCCGAGCTGCGGGTAGAAGGCGACGAACATCGCCGGAATGATGGCGAAATACTTCGCCACGTCATTGGCGATCGAGAAGGTGGTAAGCGCGCCGCGGGTCATCAGCAGCTGCTTGCCGATCTCGACGACCTCGATGAGCTTGGTCGGATCGCTGTCGAGATCGACCATGTTGCCGGCTTCGCGCGCCGCCATGGTGCCGGTGTTCATCGCCACGCCGACATCGGCCTGCGCCAGCGCCGGCGCGTCATTGGTGCCGTCGCCGCACATTGCGACGAGCTTGCCCTTGCCCTGCTCGGCGCGGATGAGCTTGAGCTTGTCCTCGGGGGTCGCCTGGGCGAGGAAGTCGTCGACGCCCGATTCGGCAGCGATCGCCGCCGCCGTCAGCGGGTTGTCGCCGGTGATCATCACGGTGCGGATACCCATCTGGCGCAGCTCGGCGAAGCGCTCCTTGATCCCGCCCTTGACGATGTCCTTCAGATGGATGACCCCAAGAACGCGATCGTCTTTGGCGACGACGAGGGGCGTTCCGCCCGATTTCGAGATGCCTTCGACGATCGGCGCGAGCGACGCTACTTCCGGCACGTGCTCGACCGCGAGTGCGGCGCGGCTGCCGCCCGAGATGGCCGCTCCACCCTTGCGGTGACGCACATGGTCGAGGATGGCATCGACCGCACCCTTGCGAATGACGTGGCCTTCGATGTCGACGCCCGACATGCGCGTCTGCGCCGAGAACGGGATGAAGCGCGCATTGAGCGGCGTCATCTCGCGCCCGCGCAGCCCGTATTTCTCCTTGGCGAGCACGACGATCGAGCGGCCCTCCGGCGTCTCGTCGCTGAGCGAGGAGAGCTGCGCCGCATCGGCGAGCTCGCTCGCATCGATCCCCGGCAGCGCGATGAACTCGGTCGCTTGGCGATTGCCCAGCGTGATGGTGCCCGTCTTGTCGAGCAGCAGCGTGTCGACATCGCCCGCGGCCTCGACCGCGCGGCCCGACATGGCAAGCACGTTGAAGCGCACCAAGCGATCCATGCCGGCGATGCCGATCGCCGAGAGCAGCGCGCCGATGGTCGTCGGGATCAGCGTCACGAAGAGAGCGGTCAGGACCACGACCGAGACCGCGCCGCCCGCGTAAGCCGCAAAGCTCGGGATCGTCACCGTGGCGATCACGAAGATCAGCGTCATGCCCGCGAGCAGGATGTTGAGCGCGATCTCGTTGGGCGTCTTTTGCCGCACCGCGCCCTCGACCAGCGAGATCATGCGGTCGAGAAAGGTCGAGCCTTGCGCCGCGGTGATCCTGATCTTCAGCCAATCGGAGGTGACGCGCGTGCCGCCCGTCACTGCCGAGCGGTCGCCGCCGCTTTCGCGGATGACCGGCGCCGATTCGCCGGTGATCGCCGATTCATCGACCGACGCCACGCCCTCGATCACCTCGCCATCGCTCGGGATGATCTCGCCAGCCTCGACGAGGACGATATCATCCTTTTTGAGCGAGGCCGCCAGCACCTGCTCGAAATTCCGGCTCAAGGCGTTGGCGAGCCGCTTGGCGCTCGTCTCGGTGCGCATCCGGCGCAGCGTGTCGGCCTGGGCCTTGCCGCGGCCCTCGGCCACAGCCTCGGCGAAATTGGCGAAGAGCACGGTGAACCACAGCCAGGCCGCGATCTGGCCCGAGAACAGCGCGTTGGTGCCGACCACGGTCCCCGGCCCGGCGATGAGATCGCGCAGGAAAAATAGCGAGGTTAGCACCGCGACGATCTCGACGACGAACATCACCGGATTCTTCGCCAGCGTGCGCGGATTGAGCTTGCGGAACGACGCGCCGATCGCCGGCACGATCAGCGAGGAATCGAACAGCGAGAGCGGCTGGACCTGCCGCTTGAAGAGGCCGGTATGGGGCGAGTGGAGCGAAGTCATGCTCATGAGTTTTATCCCGAAAGAGGATGCGTTCAGGGCGACGTCGCAAAGAGCGTGCCGTGAGTCATCGCGACCTGCTCGACGCCGGGGCCGAGCGCGACCGCGGGGAAGTAGGTGAGGCCGCCCAAGATCAGGATGACGCCGACCAAGAGGCCGACGAAAAGCGGGCTGGTCGTCGGGAAGGTGCCGGCCGAAGGCGCGAGCAGCTTTTTCGACGCCAACGAGCCGGCGACCGCGAGGACCGGCACCACGAAGACGAACCGGCCGGTGATCATCGCAAGCGCCAGGGCCGTGTTGTAGAACCAGGTATTCGCCGAGATGCCCGCGAAGGCGCTGCCATTGTTGCCGGTCGCCGAGGTGAAAGCGTAGAGAATCTCCGAAAACCCGTGCGGCCCAGCATTGAGCGGCCCGGCAAGGCCGGCCGGAATGACCGCGGCCAGCGCGGTGAAGCCGAGTATCGACAGGGGCAGCGACAGCAAGGCCAGGATCGACATCTTGACCTCTTTCGCTTCGAGCTTCTTGCCGAGATATTCGGGTGTGCGCCCGACCATCAGCCCCGCGACAAACATCGCGACGATGGCGAAGGCGAGGATGCCATAAAGGCCGGAGCCGACGCCGCCGAAAATCACCTCGCCGAGCTGGATGTTGACGAGCGGCACGGCGCCGCCGAGCGGCGTAAAGCTGTCATGCATTGCATTGACGGCGCCGCAGGACGCATCCGTGGTCACCGTCGCAAAGAGCGCCGAATCCGCGATGCCGAAGCGGACCTCTTTGCCCTCCATATTGCCGCCCGCCTGCACGGCGCTTGCGGTTTGATCGACATGGAACGGCGCGAAGGCGGGATTGCCCTTGGCCTCGGCCCAATAGGCCGTCGTCGTGCCGAGGAGGAACAGCACGCCCATCGCGGCGAAGAGCGCCCAGCCCTGCCTCTCGTCGCCGACCATGCGTCCGAGCACATTGGTGAGCCCCGCACCGAGCGAGAAGATCAACACCATCTCGATGAAATTCGTCAGCGCGGTCGGGTTCTCGAAGGGGTGGGCGGAATTAGCATTGAAGAAGCCGCCGCCATTGGTACCGAGCATCTTGATGACCTCTTGCGAGGCCACGGGCCCGAGCGCGATCGTCTGCTTGGCGCCTTCGAGCGTCGTCGCGTCGACAGAGGGCCCGAGCGTCTGCGGCATGCCTTGCCAGACGAAGAACAGGCCGATGACGATCGAAATCGGCAACAGCACGTAAAGCATCGTGCGCGTCAGATCGACCCAGAAATTGCCGATCGCCTTCGCCTCGCGCCGCGCGAAGCCGCGGATGACCGCGGCCGCCATGGCGATGCCGGTCGCGGCCGAGACGAAATTATGGACCGCGAGCCCCGCCATTTGGGTGAGATTGCTCATCGTCGTCTCAGGCACGTAGGATTGCCAGTTGGTGTTGGAAACGAAGCTCAACGCGGTGTTGAAGGCGAGGCTTTCCTCGACCGCGTTTTGGCCTTGCGGATTGAAGGGCAGCACGGCCTGGAGCCGCTGCAACGCGTAAAGCGTCACGAACCCGGCGATGCTGAAAAACAGCATCGCGACGGCATAGGTCAGCCAGTTCTGTTCCTTGTTCTCGTTGACTCCACAGCACCAATAAACCGCGCGCTCGATCGGGCGCAGCACGGGATGAAGGAAGCAGCGCTCGCCGCTGAGGACCCGGGTCATATAGCCGCCAAGCGGCCTGGTGATCGCGATCACGACCGCGCAGAACAGCGCGATCTGCAGCCAGCCATTGAGGGTCATGGGATTCTCTTGTTCAGAACCGCTCGGGCTTGATCAGGGCGAAGACCAGATAGACGGTGATCGCAAGCGTCACGAGCCCGCCCAGCGCATAATCGAAAATCATCGAATGCTCCTCACATCTGCTCGCAGGCCACGGCGTAGAGCACCGTCAGCGCGAAGGCGGCGAGCCCGATCAGGACAAAGAGCGCATCAAACATCGAAGCCTCCAGCGCCGAGCGTGCAGGTTAACCATCGCTCCGGATGAGCAAGTTGACGTAAATCAAGGGTTGGCATATCGGGGATTCCCATGGATCGGCGCGCAGTTTGTCCTTTGCATAAGAGATGCCGCGCGGTGAATATAAATTCGAGAGCGTCGCCGCGGCCGATCTGTATAAAACGCATATAGACGGCGCAGCTTCGCGCGACTCAGGGCAGCGCTCCGCCATGGAGGACCTCCACCAGCCGGATGACCAGGAAGAACATGGCAAGAATGCCGCCGAGCGTCGCCGCCAGCTCGATGGGCGTGTCCGCGAGCGACAGCTTCAGCGGATCGCCGGGCTCTTCGAAGTAGTCGTGCAGCGCTTTCGCTTTTCCTGCGGCGGGCGCGCTCAAAGCCGGCCCTTTCCGTTCGGCCGTGGAGAGCGTTCCCGGACAATCGGCGGCGGGCTCGATGTTGTTGCGCATGGCAGGTGCCTCGCTTGGGCTCCCGCCAGACTTGTCGCTGCCGCCATATAAAATCGAGACGGAAACCCGCCGCCCGACATAGGATTTCTCTATAAGGAGGCAGCGATGACGATGCGGTTCCTCGAGCTTCAAGGCGGCGACAAATTCCCGGTTCTCGGCCTCGGCACCTGGATGATGGGCGAGCGCACCCGGGATGCCGCCGGCGAAGTCAAAGCGTTGAAGCTCGGCCTCGATCTCGGCATGAGCCTCATCGATACCGCCGAGATGTATGGCGAGGGCGGCGCCGAGACGGTGGTGCGCGAGGCAATCGCCGGCCGCCGCGACGAGGTGTTTCTCGTCAGCAAGGTCCTGCCGCAGAATGCGAGCCGCAAGAAAACCGCCGAGGCTTGCGACGCGAGCCTCAAGCGCCTCGGCACCGACCGGCTCGATCTCTACCTTCTTCATTGGCGCGGCAGCATCCCGCTTGCGGAGACGCTCGAGGCCTTCGCCGCGCTCCAACGCGCCGGCAAGATCCGCCATTGGGGCGTGAGCAATTTCGACACAAGCGAGATGCAGCAGCTCGGCGCCGCGCCCGCCGCCAATCAGGTGCTCTACAACCTGACACGCCGCGGCATCGAATGGGATGTGCTGCCCTGGTGCGCGGAGCACCGCGTCTGCGTCATGGCCTACTCCCCGATCGAGCAGGGCCGGATTTTGCGCAACCGGACGCTTGCCCGCCTGGCGCGCGAGCGCGGCTGCAGCGCGGCACAGCTTGCCCTCGCCTGGGTGCTGAGCCGCGACGGCGTGGTCGCTATTCCGAAGGCCGCACGGCTCGAGCATGTGCGCGACAATCGCGCCGCGCTCGATATCGTCTTGAGCGGCGAAGAACGCGCCGCGCTCGACGCTGCATTCCCACCCCCGGGCGCCGCCCATCCGCTCGAAATGCTGTAAAAAGGCGTGGCGAATCACCCCCTTGTCACGCCCGCCCCGCTGTAGTTTAGTTATCCAAGCGCATCAAACGACAAAACCAAGGGATGAGCCCGATGCTGCTCTCGGCTATGCTGCGTCATATCGTGCGTCGCGGAACCTTGCGGGTCTACGACGCTGCCGGCACGTTGCACGTTTTTTCCGGCGATCCGGGCCGCACGGTGACCATGCGCTTTCACGATCGCACCGTCGCGCGCGATCTTCTGCTGAACGGCCGCCTGAAGCTCGGCGAATGCTTCATGGACGGCCGGCTCACGATTGAGGATGGCAGCATCTACGATCTGCTCGATTTCCTCGGCTACAATCTGAGCCTCGTGCCGCCGCATATGACGATGCGCATCGGTGACACGGTCGGCCGGCTGCTGCGGGTGTTCCAGCAATACAACCCGCTAGCCAAGGCGCGCTCGAACGTCGCGCATCACTATGACCTCTCCGACACGCTCTACAGCCTGTTCCTCGACACCGACCGGCAATATTCCTGCGCCTATTGGCCTTCGCCCGATATCACGCTCGAAGAGGCGCAATCGCGCAAGAAGCGGCATCTCGCGGCGAAGCTGTTGCTGGCGCCCGGCCAGCGCGTGCTCGATATCGGTTGCGGCTGGGGCGGCCTCGCGCTCTACCTCGCGCAGGAATGCGATGTCCAAGTGACCGGGATCACCCTTTCGGTCGAACAGCTGCGCGTCGCCGAGCGGCGAGCCGCGACGCTGGGGCTCGCGGACCGGGTCAAGTTCGAATTGAAGGATTATCGCGAGATCACCGGGCAATTCGACCGCATCGTCTCGGTCGGCATGTTCGAGCATGTGGGCGTCATCCATTACCCCGCCTATTTCGCCAAAATCCGCGAGATCCTGGCCGATGACGGCGTCGCCCTCGTGCATTCGATCGGCCGCGCCGACGGACCGGGCTACACCAATGCCTGGATCCGGAAGTACATCTTTCCGGGCGGCTATTCGCCGGCGATCTCCGAGGTCGTGCCGGTGGTCGAGCGCACTGGACTTTGGATCACCGATATCGAGGTGCTGCGGCTCCATTATGCCGAGACGCTCAAAAACTGGCGCTCGCGCTTCCTCGCCAACCGCGAGCGGGTGCGCGCGCTCTATGACGAGCGCTTCTGCCGCATGTGGGAGTTTTATCTCGCCGCCTCCGAGGTCGCCTTCCGTCACCAAGGGCACATCAACTTCCAGATGCAGCTCGCCAAGCGCGTCGACACGGTGCCGCTGACGCGGGACTACATGTTCGATTTCGAGCGCGCGCGCGCCACGCGCGGCGCCGAGCGCGCCGCCTGAGGCGACTCGTCCCCGTATTGCACAGGGCGGGATATCTTTTCGTCATTACGCTAGCGGCAGGTTTTGCTAACATCGGGCGATCATGGAACCCGCCGCCGCCACGAATGTCACACCCCTTCGCGAAGGCGGCGATACGCAATACCGCACCCCGCCGGCCAATCTCGAAGCAGAGCAGGCGCTGTTGGGCGCCATTCTCGTCAACAACGCCGCCTATCACCGCGTTTCCGAATTCTTGAAGCCGGCGCATTTCGCCGAAGGCGTCCATGGCCGCATCTTCGGCGCGATCGCCAAGCTGATGGAGCGCGGCCAGCTCGCCAATCCGGTCACGCTGAAAAATCTCTTCGACCAGGATGGCGCGCTGCAGGAGATCGGCGGGGCGCAGTATCTCGCGCGGCTTGCCGCCTCGGTGGTAACCATTATCAACACCGAGGATTACGGCCGCACCATCTACGACCTCCATCTCCGCCGCCAGCTCATCACCATCGGCGAGGACGTCGTCAACGAAGCCTTTCGCCACGATCTCGACCGCCAGGCGCCGCAGCAGATCGAGACGGCGGAAAAGCGGCTTTTCGACCTTGCCGAGACCGGGCAAGCCGAAGGCGGGTTCCGGCCCTTCGCCGCCGCGCTCGGCGAGGCGATCGCGCAGGCCGAGGCCGCCTTCAAGCGCAGCGGACGCACCACCGGCGTTGCCACCGGCTTCACCGATCTCGACAAGCTCCTCGGCGGGCTTCATCCCTCGGACCTGATCGTGCTCGCGGGCCGGCCTTCGATGGGCAAGACCGCTCTCGCCACCAATATCGGCTTTCACGCCGCACGCAATTACCGGCCGGCCAAGACCCCGGAAGGGCGCACCGTCGCTGAGGACGGCGCCGTGGTCGGATTCTTCTCCTTAGAAATGTCGGCCGAGCAGCTGGCAACGCGCATCCTCGCCGAGGAATCGGGCGTGCCGTCCAACAATATCCGCAAGGGCGAGGTCGGCTCGGAGGATTTCCAACGCTTCGTCGAAGCGAGCCAGCGCCTTGCGGAGGTTCCGTTCTTCGTCGACGACACGCCCGCCCTCAGCATCGCCGGGCTGCGCACCCGCGCGCGCCGCCTGCTGCGCCAGCAGGGGCTGGGCCTCATCATCGTCGACTACCTGCAGCTCATCCGCGGCGATGAGAGCGGCTCCGAGAACCGCGTCCAGGAAATCTCCGAGATCACCCGCGGGCTGAAGGCGCTGGCGAAGGAGCTGAACGTTCCGGTCCTGGCGCTCTCGCAACTCTCGCGCGCCGTCGAGCAGCGCGAGGACAAGAGGCCGATGCTGTCCGATTTGCGAGAATCCGGCTCGATCGAGCAGGACGCCGATGTCGTGATGTTCGTCTTCCGCGAAGAATACTATCTGAGTCGCGGCGAGCCGATGCGGCGGCCGGAGGAATCCGACGAGCGCTTCAACATGCGCTACGACGATTGGAAGCAGCGGCTCGAGCAGGTTCACGCCACGGCCGAGGTGCTGGTATCGAAGCAGCGCCACGGGCCGATCGGCAAGGTCACGCTGCGCTTCGACGGCGAAACCACGAAATTCTCGAGCTTCGCGGATCAGGCCCACACGCCCTATGCCATCCCCTGATCGCCAGACGCGCTCACGGGCGCGTGCGATCGACCGGGCCGGCGCGATTCTCGAGATCGACCTCGATGCCATAGCCGGCAATTGGAAGAAGCTCGCCGAGCGGCTGGCGCCGGGCTCGCGTTGCGCCGCGGTGGTGAAAGCCGATGCTTATGGGCTCGGCATGGAAGAGGTGGCGCCGCGCCTGGCGCGCGCCGGGTGCAAGACCTTCTTCGTCGCAACGCTCAACGAAGGCCTGGCACTGCGCGCCCTTCTGCCGCGCGCGCAGATCGCGGTGCTCGACGGGCTGGTCATGGGCGCGCCGGCCGATTTTGCCAAGGCGCGCCTCTTGCCGGTGCTGAACGATTTAGGCCAGGTCCGCGACTGGCGCGCCTATGCCGAGCGCCGCGGCGGCGCGCCGGCCATGCTCCATATCGATACCGGACTGACGCGCTTGGGCATGCCGCAGGCGGAGATCGAGGCCGTGGCGGCCGAGCCGGCGCTGCTCAAAGGCTTCAAGCTCGGCTTGATCCTCTCGCACCTCGCCTGCGCCGGCGAGGCGGCGCATCCGATGAATCTCGAGCAGCTTAACCGCTTCCGCGCCGCGCTGCGTCTCCTGCCGCCGGCGCCGGCCAGCCTCGCCTCCTCCTCGGGCATCTTCTTGGGCGGAGATTTCCACTTCGACATGGCCCGGCCGGGCGCGGCGCTTTATGGCGTCAATCCGCTTCCCGGACGCCCCAATCCGATGGCGCCCGTCGTGCATCTGAAGGCAAAAATCCTGCAAGTCCGCGACGTTGACAGGGGAGAGACGGTTGGATACGGTGCCGCGCACCAAATGGACCGGCCAGGGCGAATCGCCATCCTCGCGCTTGGTTATGCCGACGGGTGGCTGCGGTCCTCGAGCCATCGCGGTACGGCCCGCATCGCCGGCAAACCGGCTCCGGTCATCGGACGCATCTCCATGGACCTTGTGACTCTCGACGTGACCGGCCTCGATCCGCGCACGGTACGGCCGGGCGACTATGCCGACCTGCTCGACGCGCAATATGGCGTCGATGACGCGGCTTTCGCGGCGGAGACGATCGGCTATGAAGTCCTGACCGCGCTGGGAAAGCGCTGCCTGCGCCTCTATCGCGGCGGGACCCGCTAGCGATGCTCGATTTTCTGGCTTCGGTCGGCCGCGTCTTCATCGCCTTTCTCGGCGCGAGCGGCAGGCTGACGATCTTCACCCTGACGGCGATCAGCCATTGCTTTCGCGGCCCGATCTATGTGCGGCTCGTCGGCAAGCAGATGATCGATATCGGCTATTACTCGCTGCCGGTGGTGGGCCTCACCGCGATCTTCACGGGCATGGTGCTGGCGCTGCAAACCCATACCGGCTTCAGTCGCTTCGGCGCCGAGAGCGCAATGGCGACGGTCGTCGTGCTGTCGGTGACGCGCGAGCTGGGGCCGGTCATCGCCGCGCTCATGGTCGCGGGCCGCATCGGCGCCGCGATCGCCGCCGAGATCGGCACCATGCGCGTGACCGATCAGATCGACGCGCTCTCGACCTTGTCGACCAATCCCTTCAAATACCTCGTCGTACCGCGGATCTTCGCCGGACTCGTCACCGTGCCGCTGCTGGTGCTCGTCGCGGACATCATCGGCGTCTTCGGCGGCTACATCGTCGCGACCTATAAATTCGGCTTCAATCCCGCGACCTATCTGCATAACACCGCCGACAATCTCACCGCCAACGACGTGCTGTCCGGCCTCATCAAGGCCGGTGCTTTCGGCTTCATCGTCGCGCTGATGGGCTGCTATCACGGCTATCATTCGCGCGGCGGCGCGCAAGGCGTGGGCACCGCCACCACTTATGCCGTGGTCTCGGCTTCGGTGATGATTCTGCTGTTCGACTACATTCTCACCAGCGTGCTATTCTAACGATGACCACCACGCCCAAAATCGCGGTTCGCGGCCTGAAGAAGTCCTTCGGGCCGAAGGTCGTGCTCGACGGCATCGACCTCGATATCGGCGTCGGCGAGAGCGTCGTCGTGATCGGCGGCTCGGGCACCGGAAAATCGGTCCTGGTCAAATGCATCCTCGGCCTGCTCGACGCCGATGCGGGCTCGATCAAGATCGACGGCGAAGAAATGACGCGCCTGTCGCGCAGCCGGCGCGAGAAGCTTATGCAAAAGTTCGGCATGCTGTTCCAGGGCTCGGCGCTCTTCGATTCGCTGAGCGTCTGGGAGAACGTCGCCTTCGGCCTCATCCAGGGCCGCGGCTTGGAGCGCGACAAGGCCAAGACGATCGCCCTCGAAAAGCTCGGCGCGGTGGGCTTGGGCCCCGAAGTCGGCGAGTTGCGGCCGGCGGAGCTCTCGGGCGGCATGCAGAAGCGCGTCGCGCTCGCCCGCGCCATCGCCGCCGAGCCCGAAATCATCATCTTCGACGAGCCCACGACCGGGCTCGACCCGATCATGGGCGATGTGATCAACGATCTGATCGTCAAATGCGTCAAGGATCTCGGCGCGACCGCGATCTCGATCACCCACGACATGGCGAGCGCGCATAAGATCGCCGACCGCATCGCCATGATCTATAAAGGCCGGATCATCTGGAGCGGCACGAGCGCGGAGATCGACCGGTCGGGCAACGCCTATGTCGACCAGTTCATCCATGGCCGTGCCGAAGGCCCGATCAAGATGGAGGTGCGTGCGCTGTGAGGTCTTGCCGTCATTGCGAGCGAAGCGAAGCAACCAGCCTTTGTGCATCCCTGCCCCTGGATTGCTTCGCTTCGCTCGCAATGACGGATAGGCGGCGGTAATGGCCGGGCGCAAGACGCAATTCGTTTGTCAGCAATGCGGTGCGGCCTATCCCAAATGGGCCGGGCGCTGCGAGGCGTGCAATGGCTGGAACACGCTGGTCGAGGAGATCGTCGCCGCGGCTCCGCCCAAGAGCATCGGCAAGAGCGGTCTCGGCAAAAGCCGCGGCCCGCGGCTTGCCTTCTCCGGCCTTAGCGGCGACACGCGCGAGATGGCGCGCCGCGCGAGCGGCATCGCCGAGTTCGACCGGGTGTGCGGCGGCGGCATGGTGCCGGGCTCGGCGCTGCTGGTCGGCGGCGATCCGGGCATCGGCAAGTCGACCGTGCTGCTGCAGGTTGTTGCGGCCTTGGCCGCCGGCAAGGGCAGCGCGGCCTTGCGCTGCGCCTATATCTCGGGCGAGGAATCGCTCGACCAGGTGCGGCTGCGCGCGGCGCGTTTGAAGGTCGAGCATGCGCCGGTCGCGCTCGCCGCCTCAACCAGCATCCGCGACATCGTCGCGACCCTCGATCAGGCGGACGCGCCTGACATCGTCGTCATCGATTCGATCCAGACCATGTATCTCGACACGCTCGACAGCGCGCCCGGCACGGTGAGCCAGGTACGCGCCTCGGCCCAGGAGCTGATCCGCCTCGCCAAGGAGCGCGGCTTCTGCATCGTGCTTGTCGGCCACGTGACCAAGGAAGGCGTGATCGCGGGCCCGCGCGTTTTGGAGCACATGGTCGACACCGTGCTCTATTTCGAAGGCGAGCGCGGACACCAGTTCCGTATCCTCCGCGCCGTCAAGAATCGCTACGGGCCCACCGACGAAATCGGCGTCTTCGAGATGACCGATCGCGGCTTGGCCGAAGTCCCCAACCCCTCGGCGCTGTTTCTCGCCGGCCACAACAACAAGGTCACGGGCGCCGCGGTCTTTGCCGGGATGGAGGGAACGCGGCCGGTGCTGGTCGAGATCCAGGCGCTGGTCGCGCCCTCGGCCTATGGCACGCCGCGCCGCGCCGTAGTCGGCTGGGACGGCAACCGCCTCGCCATGGTTCTCGCGGTGCTCGAAGCGCGCTGCGGCCTGCAGATCGGCGCGCGCGATATCTACTTGAATGTCGCCGGCGGCTTGCGCATCGCCGAGCCCGCCGCCGATCTCGCGGTCGCGAGCGCGCTCGTCTCGGCGCTGACGCTCGAGCCGGTGCCCGCCGATACGGTTGTCTTCGGCGAGATCGGCCTCTCGGGCGAGATCCGCCCGGTCGGGCAAAGCGAGGCGCGGCTCAAAGAGGCGGCAAAGCTGGGCTTCACCGCCGCCATCGTTCCGCCGCGCCGCAGCCGCGCCAAGGAGCGCGAGAGCGAATCGGGCCTCGCCGTGCGCGAGGTGCAGCATCTGCGGCAACTCGTCGCGCTCTTCGAGGACCGGGCCGGCGAGACGCGGCGCGTCCTCGGCCCGGCGAGACTCGAATCGTGACGGTTTTCGATCTCGCCGTCATCGCGGTCATCGCCTTGTCGGCGGTCTTTGCCTATGCGCGCGGCTTCGTGCGCGAAGCGCTTTCGATCGCCGCCTGGCTCTTCGCCGGCGCCGCCGGCTATTACGCCTATCCCCTCGCCGCCCCGACGCTCGCGCGCTTCGTGCCGGGCGGGATGGTTGCGAATGTCGCCGCCTTCTGCCTCGTCTTCGTCGTGGCGCTGATCCTCTTCCACCTCGTCGCCAAGACGCTCGCCGGCCAGGTGAAGCGCAGCCCCCTCTCGCCGGTCGATCGCAGCCTCGGGCTGATCTTCGGCATCGCCCGCGGGCTCGTGCTGGTTTGCATCGCCTATCTGCCGCTGGCCTGGATCCCGCCGGCGGACCAGCCGCGCTGGTTCACGCAGGCGCGCACCCTGCCCTTCCTCGCCGCCGGCGCCGCGACGCTGCAAAACCTCATTCCCCATGCCGCCCGCCCGGCCGCTTCGGGCAAGTCGCGTCGGATCGAGACCGAGGCGGACAAAGCGATGCGCGCCTTTATCAATCCGGCGCCGGCGCCGGCCGCCCCCGACTCGCCGCCCGCCTATTCGCCCGAGGAAAAGCGCGACCTCGACCGCCTCATCCAGCAGCAAAACAGCCCCTGAACCCCCTGACGGGACTGGCGACATGCGACAGTTCCGTGTAAGAAACGGGCTGGTTTTCCGGCCGCGCGATGCCCATTTGAAGCTCGAGGCCCATGCTCGCCACCCAACCCTTCGATGACGACCATCCGCATGAGGAATGCGGCGTTTTCGGCATATTCGGGCATCCCGATGCCGCGGCCCTTGCCGCCCTCGGCTTGCACGCGCTGCAGCATCGCGGCCAGGAAGCCGCCGGCATCGTCACCTATGACGGCGAGCAGTTCCACGCGCATCGCGCCATGGGTCATGTCGGCGAGAATTTCAGCTCCAAGGACGTGATCGGCCGGCTGTCCGGCCATTCGGCGATCGGCCATGTGCGCTACGCGACCACCGGCGAAGTGGCGATGCGCAATGTCCAGCCGCTCTTCGCCGATTTCGAGTTCGGCGGCCTCGCCATCTGCCACAACGGCAATCTCACCAATTCCTACAAGCTGCGCCAGCAGCTGGTGCGGCGCGGCAGCTTGTTCCAATCGACCAGCGACACCGAGGTCATTGTCCATCTCATCGCGACCAGCCTGAAGCTCAGCGTCGAGGAGCGCATGATCGATGCGCTGCGCCAGGTCGAAGGCGCCTATTCGCTGGCGGCGCTGTCGCAAGAGGGGCTGATCGCGGTGCGCGATCCGCTCGGCGTCCGGCCGCTGGTGCTGGGCAAGCTCGGCGATGCCTGGATCGTCGCTTCCGAGACTTGCGCGCTCGATATCATCGGCGCGCAGTTTTTGCGCGATGTCGAGCCCGGCGAGATGATCGTCGCCGGACCCGAGGGGCTGCGTTCGTCGCGGCCCTTCGATCACGCGCGAAAGCGGCTGTGCATCTTCGAATACATCTATTTCGCCCGGCCCGACAGCATGGTCGACGGCGTCAGCGTCTACGAGACGAGGAAGCGCATCGGCGCCGAGCTCGCGCGCGAGAGCCACGTGCCGGCCGATATCGTCATTCCCGTGCCGGATTCGGGTGTGCCCGCGGCCTTGGGCTATGCCGCCGAGGCCAAGCTGCCTTTCGAACTCGGCATCATCCGCAACCACTATGTCGGCCGCACCTTCATCGAGCCGACGGACCAGATCCGCAATCTCGGCGTCAAGCTCAAGCACAACGCCAACCGCGCGCATATCCAGGGCAAGCGCGTGATCCTGGTCGATGATTCGATCGTGCGCGGCACGACCTCGACCAAGATCGTCGCCATGGTGCGCCAAGCCGGCGCCCGCGAAGTCCATATGCGGATCTCGAGCCCGCCGACCATGAATTCCTGCTTTTACGGCATCGCAACGCCCGAGCGCGAAAAGCTTCTCGCCTCGCATATGAGCATCGAGGAGATGGGCAAGTTCATCGGCGCCGACAGCCTCGCCTTCGTCTCGATCGACGGACTCTACCGCGCGCTCGGCGAGCCGAAGCGCAACGCCAAGACGCCGCAATTCTGCGATGCCTGCTTCACCGGCGATTATCCCATTCCGCTGGTCGATCACGAAGCCGGCCGGGTCTCGACCCAGCTCTCGCTCCTCACCGAGACCGTGTGACGCAGCGCCTCGACGGCCGGTTGGCGCTCATCACCGGCGCCTCGCGCGGCTTGGGCGCGGCGGTCGCCCAGCGCTTTGCCGCCGAAGGCGCGCAGGTGATCCTCCTCGCGCGCAGCCAAGAGGGGCTCGAGCGCACCGACGATGCGATCCGCCAAGCGGGCGGCGCGGCGACGCTCATCCCGCTCGATCTGCGCCGCTTCGGCCAGATCGATCAGCTCGCGGCCTCGGTCGAGCAGCGCTTCGGCCGGCTCGACATTCTCGTTTCCTGCGCCGCCGCGATCGGCCATCTCGCGCCGACCGGCCATCTGCCGGCCAATCTTTATCGCGAAATCATGGACGTGAATCTCGCCGCCAATTGGCAATTGCTGAGCGCCTTCGATCCGCTGCTCCAGCGCGGGCCCGCCGGCCGCGCGATCTTCACGACCTGCGAGGCCGCGCGCCGCGCCTTGCCGTTCTGGGGCGCCTATGCCGCGAGCAAGGCGGGACTCGAGGCTTTGGTGCGCGTCTATGCGGCGGAGATCGGCCATGGCGCGATGCGCGCCAATCTCGTCGATCCGGGGCCGCTGCGCACTGAGCTGCGCGCCGCGGCCTTCCCCTTCGAGGATCGCGCCGCGCTGAAGCCGCCCGAGGACGCGACCGAGGCTTTCGTCGCGCTCGCCGAGGCGGGCTGCACCAGGAATGGCGAGCTGATCGCGCCCTGACCTCGTGGCGCCTGCCGCGGCGCGGCGCTATCCTCGCCGCCGGGAGGGCCAGCACTCATGCAACAGCAATCGGGCGTCACCTTCGCAACCCATGACGGCGTTGCGCTTTTGGGCGATCTCTACCTGCCCGAGGGCGCGGGGCCGCATCCGGCAGTGATCGCCGTTCATGGCGGCGGCTGGCAGCAAGGCACACGCGCCGGCTATCGCCATTGGGGGCCTTATCTCGCAACCCGCGGCATCGCGCTCTTCGCGGTCGATTACCGCCTCGCCAAGCCCAATCAGAAAAGCTTTCCCGAAGCGGTGCACGACATCCGCGCCGCCGTGCAATATCTGCGCGGCTCGGCCGCGACGCTGAAGCTCGATCCAAAGCGCATCGCGCTGATGGGCGATTCCGCGGGCGCGCATCTCGCAGCGCTCGTCGCCCTCGCCGGCGATGCGCCGCTCTTTGCCGGCGCTTATCGCGAGGACGAGTTCGCCAAGGAGAGCACGCGCGTCAAGGCGGTCATCGGGCTTTACGGCGTCTACGATCTCGCCGCGCAATGGCAGCACGATCTCGTGGCGCGGCCGCGCGACCAGATCACCGAGAAGTTTTTGGGCGCGGCGCCGATCGACAACCGCCGGATTTATTTCGACGCCTCGCCCATCAGCTATGCGACGCGCGACAACAACCAGACCGCGTTCCTCATCGCCTATGGCACCGAGGACGATGTGGTCGATGTCGCGACGCAATCGGCCGTTTTTCTCACCGCGCTCAAACAGGCGGGCATCTTCGCGCGCATCTCGATCATTGAGGGCGCGCCGCATTTCTGGGGCGGCGATCCGATCGAGGAACCCGAGAGCTTCTCGGGCTTCTTCGCCCCGCGCCTGATGCGGTTTCTGGCGGAGCGGTTGTAGC
>DATNGG010000033.1:0-2014 GCA_035605975.1 Allostellaceae bacterium
TGGGCAAGCGCTTTTGCCGGCGCGCCTCGCGCAGCAGCGCCGGCGCGCGAAACACCGAAGGCGCGTTGGGGTGCTTGTTTTGCAAAAGCGGCGGCATCAATCCGCACGCGCGAAGCCAAGCCCGTAATGATAGGCCGAGACCTCGGCGCGCGTCGCGAGGCGGAAGCCCGCCGGCACAACCGCGGCGATGGTCGCTTCGGGCGTCATCCGAAGCTCGCTCGCAGGTCCGCGCGGTGCGCCGAGCGCCGTCGTTTCTTCGCGCGGCCGCTGGTGCCAGCCGATGATAACGAAGAGGCCGCCAGGCTTGAGGCTTTGGCGCACCGCGCGGGCGAGCCGCGGCTGGTCGGGAACGCCATGAAACGCATTGGCGAGAAAGACGAAATCCGCCGGCTCCGGCACGAGGCGCGCGATGTCGAAGGCGTCCCCCACGATGAAACGGCCCTTGGCAAGGCCCGCTTCGTCGAGACGGCGGCGCGCCGCCGCGAGCATCGCCGGGTCGATATCGATGGCGTAGACGAGCCGCGCCTGCCGCGCCATCGGCAAAGTGAACCAGCCATCGCCGCAGCAGAGATCGATCGCCACCATCGCATGCTCGAGGCCGAGCGCATCGACGACGCGCTGCGGTGCGGGCCACAGCGCCTGCCACCAATCCGCATCGGGCATCCCCGTGCCCTGAAAAAATCCCGGCAAGCTCATTGGCATCCGATGTCGCGGCGGTGTCTCCCGCCATCCAAGCGCAGCCGAAAATAGCACCTCCCCGCGGCCGGGTGCGGATTTCCGTGGGCGCCGCGGCGCCGCCCTTGCCGGACTGAGACGATCGTGGGAGTTTAGGCACGAAAGCAGCCAAGAGCGCAGCAAGGCGCCGGCGCGAGCATCAGGGGAGGAGCGCGCGATGAGCGAGCCGCAAAGCTTCGACGTCACGCAAGTCATCGATGAATCGCGCATCAGCGGCGCGCAATGGACCGTCCTCGGCATCAGCCTTCTGACCGCGCTCTTCGACGGTTACGATACGCAGGGCATCGCCTATGTCGCGCCGGTGATGGCGCATGATCTGGGCTTTCCGCCCGCGGATCTCGGGCCGATCTTCAGCGCCGGCCTTCTGGGCCTGACCTTGGGCGCGATCTTCTTCGGCATGCTCGCCGACAAATTGGGCCGCAAGCAGATGATCATCTGGCCGATGGTGATCTTCGGCGTCTTCTCTTTGGCGACGCCCTTGGGCCACACCGTGCAAAGCCTCGTCATCCTGCGCATCCTCGCCGGCTTCGGCCTCGGTGGCACGCTGCCAAACGTCACCGCCTATGTCCTCGAATATTCGCCCAAGCGCATGCGCTCCCTTCTCGTCAACTGCACCGGCGCGGTCTTCGCCGTCGGCTCGATCATCGCCGGCAATCTCGCCAAATGGCTGATCCCGACCTTCGGCTGGCAATCGACCTTCTATGTCGGCGGCGCCGTGCCGCTGCTCTTCGTCATCATCGCGGCGTTCTATCTGCCGGAATCGGTGCGCTATCTGCTGCTCCACAACAAGGCGATGGAGCAGGCGGCCGCGATCATGCGCCGCATCGTGCCCGACCGGAACTTCCCCGCCGGCACGCGCTTCACCTTGGAGCCGCAGCTTCACGGCATCACCGTGAAGCATCTCTTCACCGACGGCCGCGCCTATCCGACGGCGATGCTGTGGATCGCCTTCGTGATGAACCTCTTCATCCTCGTCTACATGATCTTCTGGATGCCGACCCTGTTGCGCGAGGCGGGACAGCCGCTCAACGTCGCCATCACGGTGACGATCATGTATGGGATCGGCGGCATCGTCGGTGGGCTGGTCACCGGCTTCATCGCCGACCGCATCGGCTCGCTGCCCAAGGTGCTCGCAGTCGCCTATGTCGGGGCGACGATCTTCATCATCGTCGGCGCCTTTTCCGTGCACGAGACCGCGATCCTCTATCCGGCGATGTTCCTGACGGGGTTCAGCATCAATGGCGGCCAGCCCTGCCTCAACACCATCGCCGCCACGTTT
>DATNGG010000034.1:0-16360 GCA_035605975.1 Allostellaceae bacterium
GGCGATCGGCCGGCCTTTGACCGTGACCAACTTGCTGCCGCCGGGGGCGATCTCGCCGACCGCCGCCACCACGTGCCGATCCATCGTCAGCCGAGCCCGTAGAGCCGCTCGGCATTGCCGCGGAAGATTTGCCGCTTGCGCGCCTCGGGAATGCGAATTTTGAAGACGGTGTGCGGATCGTCGAAATCCCAATGCGGATAGTCGGTCGAGAACAGCAGCCGATCCCAACCGATCCATTCGAAGAGATCGATGAGATGCTCCGGCTTCTCGGGCTCCTCGATCGGCTGCGTCGTGTACCAGATATGCTCGCGGATATAGTCGGAGGGCGGGCGCTTCACATGCGGCACCTCGTTCCGCATCTTCGCCCAATGCGCATCGAGCCGCCAGGCGAGCGCCGGAACCCAGGCGAAGCCGCCTTCGATCAGCACGAGCTTCAACGTCGGGAATTCCTCGAACACGCCCTCGAGAACGAAGCTCGTCACCACTCCCTGCATCGATTGGACGTTGTTGTGATGCTCCTCGATATAAAAGGAGGGCGCGCCCGAGGCGGTCGAGCTATGCCCGTTGACGCCCGACACATGCAGCCCGATCGGCAGTCCCGCCTCCGCGGCGGCGCGATAGATCGGCCAATAGCGGCGCCGGCCCAAGGGTTCGTCGCTCCGCGGCGGCAGCGACACCTGGATGAAATCGCGATTGCCGGCGTGGCGCTCGATCTCCTTGATCGCGGCTTCGGGCCATTCCTGCGTCACGGCGATCGAGCCCTTGAGGCGCTTGTCGCGGCGCGTCCAGGTCTCGAGCTGCCATTCGTTGAGCGCCGAGGACAGCGCCGCACCGAATTCGAGATTGCGCTGCGAATTGCCGTTGGGCCGGAGCGGCTGGAGCACGCCGTAAACGACGCCGTTGGGATCGAGATGCTGCTCCTGCATGAAAGGCAGATGCGAGCCCGGCAGCCCGCCATTGGGCGGCCAGGCATCGGCGCGCGACACCGCCGGCTGCATGCGCGGATGCGACAGGGTTTTGGAGAGACCTTGGCGGACGAACTCGCCATAGGTCACGATATGCTGTTGCCAGCGCTTGGCGAGCCACGGGTTGAGATCGGAGAGCGAGCCCATGGTCGGATGGATGTCGCAATCGATGACGCTGAGGCGGGTTTCCGCCGTCGCCCCGTGGCGCTCGCGAAGTTCGGTCGTCATGAGAGGCGCTCCTCGCTGGCTTGGCGCGCGGCCTCGCTCAGCCGCGGATAGGTGTCGAGCGGGTTGTCGATGAGGATCTTGCGCCAAAGATGGCGCGGCAATTCGGCGGGGAGAGCGGCCTCACCCTCGAACTGCCAATGCGGATAGTCGGTCGAGAACAGCAGCAGCTCATCCGAGCCCATTTGCTCGATGACGCGCTCGAGCTGTCCGGGGTTGGGCGGCGCATCGACCGGCTGCAGCGTGAAGCGGATGTGGTCGCGCACCACCTCGGCCGGCGGGCGATCGACCCAGGGGATCTCGCTGCGCACGCCGCGCCAGGTCTTGTTGAAGCGCCACAGGCAGGCCGGCAGCCAGGTGAAGCCCGATTCGATGAACACCGCCTTGAGCCGCGGGAATTTGACGAAAACGCCTTCGGCGATGAGGCTGAGCAGCGTGCTCTCGAGCCCCGCCGCATAGCTCACATAATCTTCGAGATAATAGGACGGCCAGCCGCCCGGCGTCGGCGCATGGCGATAGAGGCTGCCGGCGTGAATGCCGAGCGGCAGGCCGTGCCGCTCGGCGGCGGCATAGATCGGCCAGTAATGCCGCCGCCCCAGCGGCATCTCGTCGCCCGCCAGCATCAAGACTTGGACGAAGCGGCGATCCGCGGCGCGGCGCTCGATTTCCTCGACGGCAAGCTCGGGGTTTTGCGTCGGCACGACGATGGAAGCCCTCAGCCGCGGCTCGCGCTCGAGCCATTCCTTCGCCAGCCAATCATTGACCGCGCGGCAGAACGCCGCGGCCATATCCTCGCCGTGAAACATCTGCGCCGCGTGAAGGCAATTGAGAATGCCGCAGCCCGTGCCGAAGGTATCGAGCGCCTGGCGCCGCAGCAGATCGAGATCGCTGCCCGGATTGCCGCGCGCCGGCCGCCAATCGGCGCGGCCCGAGAGCGGTGCGCCCGGCGGGTAAGAGGTGATGTCGAGATTGAGCCGGTCGATGCCGCGATTGACGATGGCATCGCGCCAATACTCGTCGAAATAGGGCAACAGCGTCTTCACGCCCGGCACCGCGGGATGAAGATCGCAATCGATCGCGTTTTGCGTCGGTAAGCTCATGATATCGCGCTGTCGCTCCGGTCTTCCCGGGCTTGCGCCTGGGCGCAAGACAAGCACGATTTTGGGCGCTTCATGCGGTTAAGGCAAGGAGGCCACCCGCGCGACCGGGCATCTTAGGATCGGTCGTACAAACGCGAAACGCGACTCGCGCTAAGCCGGCTGCCGCGGCACCAAAAGATCGGCGATCAGCACCTGCACCGCCTCGTCGTTTTGATTGAGCGTCGTCATCCGCAGCTTGAGCCAGCCTTGATGGGGTTTCGATTGCGAGGGACGCAGCTCGATCACCTCGCATTCGACGCGAAGCTCGTCGCCGGGGCGGGCGGGACGCGGCCAGCGCAGCGATTCGACGCCGGCGCCGATGATGCCGCCGGCGATATCGAGACCGCTCTCGGTCAAGAGACGCATGGACAAGGCGGCCGTATGCCAGCCGCTCGCCGCGAGCCCTTGAAAGAGCGTGCCGCGCGCGCTGGCATCGTCGAGATGAAAGGGTTGGGGATCGAATTCCGCCGCGAAGCTCTTGATTCTGTCGCCGTCGATGCGCCGCTGCGCGGAGCGATAACGCTGCCCGACGGCGAAGTCTTCGAAATACCGGAGACTCATGACGGCAGGCTGCGACGCGACAGCGCGACCGCCGCTGGCCGCGAAAGGCCGGTTCGCCCAAACCACGCGCCGCCGGCGATGGAGGCGGCGTTGATCAAGCCGAACGCGGCGAGCGCGGTGCCTTGCGCGATAAACATCGGGGCCATCTGCCCGCTCCAGCGCAACGCCAACCATCCGCCGCCCGCGGCAATCGCGAGGCGCGCAAAATTTGCCAGCAGCGGCCATAACAATCTACCCGCACCTTGCGAGGCGAAGTAGAGCGCCATGCCGAGGCCGAAAAACCCGTAGCAGGGGCCGACCGCGTGGAGATAGCGCGTTCCCGCCGCGAGCATCACTGGGTCGCTGCCGAAGAGCGAGAGCCACAATTGCGGCGCGGCTGCGGCGGCGAGTCCGATGGCTTCGGTCGTGCCCGCGGCCAGCGCGGCGCCGATCCAGGCGATGCGCAAGGCGCGCTCGCGCTGGCCGGCGCCGAGATTGGTGCCGACCATGGCGACGAGTGGAGCGCCCAAGCCGAAGACGAGCGGTACGAGGAAATATTCGAGCCGGGCGCCGGTGCCGTAGCCCGCGATCGCCGCGGGTCCGAACCCGCCGACGAGCGCCGTTGCAATCGCGATGGTGAGGTTGGTCTGAAGCGTGACCAGAGCGGCGACAAGGCCGACCCGGAGAATGTCGCGAAAGAGGGACCAGCGAAAGCGGAGGTTTCGCAGGGAAAGACGCACCACGCTGCGGCCGGCGAGAAGATAGGCGGCGAGGGCAATGCTGCCCAAAGCATAGTAGACGACCACCGCCGTCGCGCCGCCGGCGATGCCGAGCTCGGGAAACGGCCCCCAGCCGAAAATGAGGCACGGCGAAAGCGGGATCAATGCCGCGGCGCCGGCGCTGGTGACGGAGGCCGGCAGGACCATATTGCCCGTGCCGCGGATCACGCTGGCGAGGGAGTTGAAAATCCAGACGAGGATCGCGCCGGCAAAAGCAACGTTGGAATAGGCGAGCGCCGCATCGAGCGCGGCGGCGTTGCCACCCATCGCGGCGTAAAGCCAGCGGCCGCCGCCCAGTATGACGAGCATGAAGCCGAGCCCGAACATCAGCGCGATGGCCAGCGCGTGAAGCGCCAGCGCATCGGCCTCTGCACGCCGTCCCGCGCCGAGCGCGCGGGCGATCGCGGAGGAAATTCCGCCGCCCATGGCGCCAGCGGACATCATTTGCATGAGCATCATCACCGGGAAAACCAGCGCGACGCCGGCCAGCGCATCCGTGCCCAGCTTGCCGATGAAATAGGTTTCGATCAGCCCGACGGAGGCTTGGACGACCATGACGAGGGTATTGGGCGCGGTCATCCGCAGCAGGGTCTTGGTGATCGGACCCTCGAGAAGAGCGCGGGTGCGCGTATCGAGCGCCGCCGGCATCGCCGGCGGGCGAGCGTTTCCGTCCGGGTGTTTCGCGCTCTGGTTTTGCTGCGCCATGCATGCCTCGAATCGGCCTGATACGTGTATATGCGCTCATATATACGTGCATATACGCATTTATCAAGGTCGACATCCTGGCGGGTGCTTTGTCGCGAGGCTTTTCAGGATGGCGCGTTGGTCCGTTCCGCCGCGGCGACGGTGTTCTCGAGCAGCATCGTCACCGTCATCGGGCCGACGCCGCCCGGCACCGGCGTGATGTAAGACGCCTTCTGCTTCACGCCTTCGAAATCGACGTCGCCGACCAGCTTGCCATTGGGCAGCCGGTTGATGCCGACATCGATGACGACGGCGCCGCTGCGGATCATCTGCGGCACGATGAGATTGGGCGAGCCCGCGGCGACGACGAGAATATCGGCGAGAATGGTGTATTGCGCGAGATCGCGCGTCTTCGCGTGACAGATCGCGACCGTCGCTTCGTGCTGCATCAGCATCAGGGCAAGCGGCTTGCCGACGATATTGCTCGCGCCGACGACGGTCACGTTCTTGCCTTCGAGCTCGATGCCTTCATGCTCGAGGATTTTCTGCACGCCGTAAGGGGTGCAGGGCGGGAACACCGTCATGCCGATGACGAGTCCGCCGACATTGTAGAGATGAAACCCGTCGACATCTTTCTCGACGGCGATGGTTTCGAGCACGCCGCGCGGCGAGATATGCGCGGGCAGCGGCAGCTGCACGAGAATGCCGTGAATCCCCGCATCGCGGTTGAGCCGCGTGATGCAATCGAGCAAGTCCCGCTCGGAGACGTCGGTGGCGAAGCGGATCACCTGGGATTTGATGCCGGAATCGGCGCAGGCGCGCACCTTGTTGCGCACATAGAGCTCCGAGGCGGGATTCTCGCCGACCATGATGACGGCGAGCGCCGGCTGAATGCCTCGCGCCTTCAGCGCCGCGGCGCGCGCGGCGATGCCGACGCGCACTTCCTTGGCGATGGCGACGCCGTCGATAACCTTCGCGACCATGATTTGTCCGACAGACTGCTTTCGATCGAGGCCGAGTATCTTGCCGCCGCGCCTTGGCCGCAACCACGAAGCATCGCGGCAAAAGCGCGCCTCTGTGGGCAGAACTGCCCAGGAAGTCAAGATTGCCGGTGGGCGGCCGGGCACGACCGGCGGGCGCTGCTGGGTTCAGCCGCGCAGCGCCAGCGGCGCGATGCTTAATTCTGCCGCAAGCTTTTCTAAGGCGGCGCGCGTCGGCGCGCGCAGCGCGATGCCGGATTGCGCCGCCGCCGCAAAGCGCGCCGCGGCCGCTTCGCCCGGATAGCGCACCGGCGCGCCGCCGGGCAGCGGCTTCGAGCCGCGCAGCTCGCGCACGAACTTGTCGACCGAGCGCTTGAATCTTTCGGGCGGCCCGAACTTTGCGATATCGAGCGCCATGATCGCTTGGCCGGTATCGGCCGGCGGCTTGCGCGGCGGCGCCGAAGGATCGCCCGCATCGCGCCCGATCGGCGCGCCGTTGAGCGCGCCGCCCATCAGCGCGAAGACCAGCGCCAGCCCATAGCCCTTGTAGCCGCCAATCGGCAGCAGCGCGCCGCCATGCCCGTCCTTCGGATCCGTGACCGGCCGGCCCAGGGCATCGATCATCCAACCGACCGGGAAAGTCTCGCCCGCGTCGATCGCCGCGTTCACCCGCCCGTTGGAGGCGACCGTGGTCGCGACATCGTGCACGATCGGCGCTTCGTCCTGCGCGGGGATGGCGATGGCAACCGGGTTGGTGCCGAGCATCGGCTCGATGCCGCCCGAAGGCGCCATGTGGTTCACCTCGGCGACCGCGAGATAAACGCCGATCATGTCGTGCTTCAGCGGCATCATCGCGTAAGGCGCGGCGGCGCCGGCATGGTTGCTGCGCCGCGTACCGACCCAGCCGATGCCGCATGCGGCGGCTTTCTCGATCGCCAGCTTCGCGGCAAAGCTCATCACCAGATGGCCCATGCCGTTGTCGCCATCGACCAGCGCAGTCGCCGGCGCGTCCTCGACGATGTGAATCTGCGGCGCCTTGTTGATCGCGCCCGATTTGAGCCGCCGCACATAGATCGGAAGCCGGGCAATGCCATGCGTGTCGATGCCGCGCATATCGGTCAGCATCATGAGATCGGCCACGGTTTCGGCGTCGAAATGGCTCATGCCGGCCGCGCCGAGCGCGCTGAGGATGAAGCGCCGGCCGTCATCGGCGGAAAAGATCAGCGTTGCGGCATCGGGCATCGGGGCATCCTTGCATTGCGTCGATGGTTTCTAGCACCGGCTCATTGCCGATAAAACGGCCGGCTTTGCAGACGCGAAGGCCGATTTGCCGCTGTCGTGGTTTGGACTAACCTCTGAGACTCGCGCTGTCGCTTCCGAGCAGCGATTCGGCGGAGGCTCGTCCTGATCAAGGCAATGCAGATTTATGCCAACGGTGCGCCCGAGATCATGCGCTGGGAGGAGATCGAGCTGCCGCCGCCCGGTCCGGGCGAGGTGCGCATCCGCCACACCGCGATTGCGCTCAATTTCTCCGATATCAATGTGCGCCGCGGCGGCTTTTATTTGGCGCAGCCGCTGAAATTCCCGGTGATCCTCGGCAATGAGGGCGCGGGAATTATCGCCGCATGCGGCGAAGGGGTCGAAGGCTTCCGCCCGGGCGATCGCATCGCCTATGTCGGCTCGGGCGGGCCGTTCTACGAGATGACCGGCTCCTATGCCGAGGAACGGAACCTGCCGGTATCCTGCCTCGTGCGGTTGCCGGACGATATCGCGGACGAGACCGCCGCGGCCCTTCTGCTCAAGGGCCTCACCGCCGCGATGATCGTCAACCGCGTCTATCGCCCGCAACCCGGCGAGACGATCCTCATCCACGGCGCCGCGGGCGGCGTCGGGCTGATCCTCTGCCAATGGGCAAAGCATTTGGGCGCGCGCGTGATCGGCACGGTCGGGTCGGAGGAGAAAGCGCGCCTCGTCCGGGCGCATGGCTGCGATCATCCGGTGCTCTATCGCGAGACCGATTTCGTCGCCGCGGTGAAAGCGCTCGTGCCCGAGGGCGTGGCGGCGGTTTTCGACGGCGTCGGCAAGGACACGTTCGTCGCCTCGCTCGATTGCGTGCGGCCGTTCGGCATGCTGGTCGATTACGGCAACGCGTCGGGACATGTGCCGCCGCTCGATCTCATTCTCTTGAGCAAGAAAGGCTCGCTCGCGGTGTCGCGGCCGGGCTTCAGCCATTTTATCGCCGAGCGGCAAAACTATGAGGCCGCGTGCGATGAATTGTTCGACCTCGTCCGTCGCGGCATTCTCAAGATCGCCATCGGCGCGCGCTACGCGCTCCGCGACGCCGCGGCGGCGCATCGCGATCTCGAAAACCGCCGAATTGCCGGCTCCGCCATCCTGCTGCCGTGACGGCTGCGATAAAGGGAGACATCGATGAAGACCAAAGCCGCGATCGCTTACGAGCCCGGCAAGCCCTTGAGCATCGAGACGGTCGATCTCGAAGGGCCCAAAGCCGGCGAGGTGCTGATCGAGATCAAGGCGACCGGCATCTGCCACACCGACGAATTCACCCGCTCCGGCGCCGATCCCGAAGGTCTCTTTCCGGCGATCCTCGGCCATGAGGGCGCGGGCATCGTGGTCGAAGTCGGGCCGGGCGTTGCCTCGCTCAAGCCAGGCGATCACGTCATCCCGCTCTACACGCCCGAATGCCGGCAATGCAAAGCCTGCCTCTCGCGCAAGACCAATCTCTGTACCGCGATCCGCGCAACCCAGGGAAAGGGCGTGATGCCCGACGGCACGAGCCGCTTCTCGCTCGGGCGCAGCACGATCCATCATTACATGGGCTGCTCGACCTTCTCGAATTTCACCGTTCTGCCCGAGATCGCCGTCGCCAAAATTCGCGCGGACGCGCCCTTCGACAAGGTTTGCTATATCGGTTGCGGCGTCACCACCGGCATTGGCGCGGTGATCAACACGGCGAAGGTCGAGCCCGGTGCCAATGTCGTCGTCTTCGGCCTCGGCGGCATCGGCCTCAATGTCGTGCAGGGCGCGCGGCTTGCCGGCGCCGACAAGATCATCGGCGTCGATCTCAATCCCGGGCGCCGCGCCTTGGCGGAAAAATTCGGCATGACGCATTTCGTCAATCCGGCCGAGGCTGAGGGCGATCTCGTGCCCTATCTCGTATCGCTGACCGACGGCGGCGCCGATTACAGCTTCGAATGCATCGGCAATGTCGATGTCATGCGCCAGGCATTGGAATGCTGTCACCGCGGCTGGGGCGTCTCGGTGATCATCGGCGTCGCCGGCGCCGGCCAGGAGATCCGAACCCGGCCGTTCCAGCTCGTCACCGGCCGGGTGTGGAAGGGCACGGCCTTCGGCGGCGCGCGCGGCCGGACCGATGTGCCGAAGATCGTCGATTGGTACATGGAGGGAAAGATCAACATCGACGATCTCATCACCCATCGCCTGGCGCTCGCCGACATCAATCGCGGTTTCGATTTGATGCATGCCGGCGAATCGATCCGCAGCGTGGTGATCTATTGATCATTAGCCGAAGGCTACGATGGGGCGGCGGGCTGCGCGAAGCGGGGCTATAGCGCGCCGCCCTGGACGAATTGGCGAAAAAGGAATTAGAGTTCCGACCAAACAATAGAACGCGAAATACCAATGGGAGGATCGACCATGGCCATCAAGCTCGGCAGGCGGAGTTTCATCGCGGGCGCGGCGGCGGCCGCTCTTCCTTTGCCCGCGATCGCACAGGGCGCGCCGGTGCGGATCGGCTTGCTCACCGTCAAAACGGGGCCGCTCGCCGAAGGCGGCATCCAGATGGAGCAAGGCATCACCGCCTTCCTCAAGGACAAGAACTACACCCTCGCCGGGCGCAAGATCGATTTCATCTCGGCCGATACCGGCGGCAGCCCGGCCGGCGCCAAGACCAAGGCGCAGGAGCTGATCGAGCGCGATCACGTCGATTTCATCCTTGGGCCTCTCGCGGCCTTCGAGCTGCTCGCGATCTCCGATTACATCGCGCAAAACAAGACGCCGCTGCTGAGCCTCGCGGCCGCGGAGGACATGACGCAGCGCAAGCCCAATCCCTACTTCGTGCGCGCCTCGGCGACCTCGTCCCAGGCGATGCATCCGCTCGGTCATTACGCGGCGACCGAGATGCATTTGAAGCGCGTCGTCACGATCGTCGAGGATTTCGCCTTCGGCTACGAGCAGATGGGCGGCTTCCAGCAGGTCTTCGAGGATAATGGCGGGCGGGTCGTGAAGAAGCTCTGGCCGCCGCTGGTCACGGCCGATTACACGCCCTATCTCGCGCAAATCCAGGACGTCGACGGCGTGGTTCAGGGCTTCGCGGGCTCCAATCCGCTGAAATTCATGAAGCAATATGCCGATGCCGGGCTGAAGCTGCCGGTGTGCGGCGGCGAGACTGCAGGCGATGATGCGCTGCTGCCGCATTTCGGCCCCGAGGCGGTGGGCATGATCAGCGCCTGCCCCTACACGATCGGCCTCGACAACGATGCCAACCGCAAATTCAAGGCGCTGATGAAGAAGGAGTACAACACGGTGGCGGGGTTCTATGCCGCCGGGCTCTACATCAACGGCCAGGTCGTCGAGGCGGCGCTTCAGGCGCTGCACGGCGACACCGGCAATCGGGAAAAGACCATCGCCGCGCTGCGCGCGGTGAAGCTCACCGACACGCCGCGCGGCCCGCTGCATTTCGATCATCTCGGAAATGTGATCGGCAATATCTATATCCGGCGGGTCGAGAAGCTGCAGAACGGGGAGCTGACCAATGTCACGCTCAAGACCTACGACAATGTCAGCCAGTTCTGGACCTATGACGAAAAGAAATATCTCGCCCAGCCGGTCTATTCGCGGGACTACCCGCCCTTGAAGAGCTAGCACCGCCCGGAAAGGCCAGCCGCGGCACAGCGTCCATGAATCTGTGGCTGGTCCTTTCCGTCAACAGCATCACCTTCGGCGGTTTGCTCTTCCTCCTCTCGGCGGGGTTCTCGCTGATCTTCGGGCTGATGCGGATTCCCAATCTGACGCATGGCTCGTTCTTCATGCTCGGCGCCTATTTCGGCGCGAGCCTCGTCATGTGGTTTCATCTCGATTTCTGGCTGGCGGCGCTGCTCGCGGCGCTGCTCGTCGCCGCGATCGGCGGAGTGATCGAGCGGTTTCTCTTGCGGCGCCTCGCGGGGGCGGAGCAGGCGCAGGTGCTGGTGACGCTCGGCCTCTCCTTCATGATCGCCGATCTCTGCCTCATGGAATGGACCGGCGATCCGATCTCGGTCGCAACGCCCTCGGCGCTTCGCGGCTTCGCGCGTATTGCCGGCGCGGCGTTCCCGCTCTACCGCCTCGGCATCATCGTGATCGCCGTCATCGTCGCGGCGGGGCTGTGGCTGCTGATCGACAAGACCCGGCTCGGCGCGATGATCCGCGCCGGGGTGGACGATCCGCAAATGGCGCGGGTCTGCGGCATCCGCGTCTCGCATCTTTTCACCATCGTCTTTTGCCTCGGCGCGGCGTTGGCGGGCTTCGCCGGGATGATCGGCGCGCCGATCCTCTCGGTCTATCCGGGGCTCGACAATGACATGCTGCCGCTCGCCCTCGTCGTCGTCATCCTCGGCGGCACCGGAAGCCTGCTCGGCTCGCTGATCGGCAGCCTGACGATCGGCTTTCTCTACAATTTCGGTCAGGCGCTGCTGCCCGAGCTCGCCTATTTCGTGCTGTTCCTGCCGATGGTGCTCATTCTGGTGATGCGCCCGCAGGGGCTTTTCGGACGGCGTGCGCCATGAGGCGGGCCGCGCTCTCGCTTGCGCTCGTCCTCCTCGCCACGGTGCCGGCCTGGGTCGGCGGCAGCTACTACGTCAACATCGTCAGCCAGGTCCTGATCAGCGCGATTTTCGCGCTCTCCTTGAATGTCATCGTCGGCTATGCGGGGCTCATCTCGCTCGGACAGGCCGGTCTCTTCGGCGTCGCGGCTTATGGCGCGGCGATCCTGCTTGGCGCCGGCGCCGGCCATTCCGTGGCCGTTCTGGGCGCTCTCGTCCTGACCGTTGCGGCGAGCGCGCTCTTTGCCGTGCTGTCGCTGCGCACCACGGGCATCGGCTTCATCATGATCACCCTGGCGCTCGGGCAGATCCTCTGGGGCCTCGCCTATCGCTGGATCAGCCTGACCAATGGCGATAACGGCATCACCGGCGCCGCGCGCCCGGCGCCGTTCGGCCTGTCGCTCGCCTCGGCGCCGTCGTTTTATTACGCGACCCTCCTGGTCTTTCTCGCGACGCTTGCGGCGATGAGCATCTTCGCCCGCTCGGCCTTCGGCGCGGCGCTGCGCGGCACGCGCGACCAGCCGCGGCGCATGACGGCGCTCGGCTACGATGTCTGGATGATCCGTTTCCTCGCCTGTCTCTTCTCGGGTTTCTGGAGCGGCGTCGCCGGGATCCTGTTCTTCTACTACAATCTCTTCATCAGCCCCCATGCGCTGGCGCTCTCGGCTTCGGCCGAAGCGCTGCTGATGGTGATCTCGGGCGGCGCCGGGACGCTGATGGGACCGGTCGCCGGAGCGGCGCTGGTCGTCGCGATGAAGAGCATCGCCAGCGCCTATATCGAGCGCTGGAACCTGGCGCTCGGGGCGGTCTTCGTCCTCATCGTCCTTTTCATGCCGGAGGGCTTCGTGCCGGGATCGGCGCGGCTCCTGCGGCGCGGCTGGAGCGCGCTCAGACGCCCGGAGCGGCCGGTGGAGGGCCGGCCATGACCGCGCTCGAGCTGAAAGGCATCGAGAAGGCCTTTGGCGGCTTGCGCGTCACGCGCCATGTCGATCTCGCCGTCGAAGCCGGCGAGCGGCGCCTGATCATCGGGCCGAACGGCGCCGGCAAGACGACGCTCTTCAATCTCATTGCCGGCGAGCTGCGCGCCGATCGCGGCAGCGTCGTCCTCTTCGGCGAGGACATCACCCGCGTGCCGAGCCGGCGCCGCGCGCATCTCGGCCTAGCCCGCACCTATCAGATCATCACGCTCTTTCCCAAGGACACGCTGCTGCACAATGTCATGCTCGCGCTGATGGGGCTGTCGCCGCGGCGCTGGAATCCGTGGGCGCGCTTCGATCGCGACGGCGCCTTGGTCGAGGCGGCGCGCGCCTGCCTTGCGGAAATCGGCCTCGCGCATTTGAGCGCCCGTCCGCTGGCTCAGACCTCCTATGGCGAGAGGCGGCGCGTCGAGATCGCCATGGCGCTGGCGCAGCGCCCGCGGCTGTTGCTGCTCGACGAGCCCTTCGCCGGTCTCTCGATCGACGAGCGGCGCGAGGTGCGTCAATTGCTCCTCGCCATTCCCCGCTCCACGACGGTGGTCATGATCGAGCACGACATGGACGTGGCGCTCGACTTCGCGGACCGCATCGCGGTGATGCATTTCGGCGAGGTGGTGGTTGAGGGCACGCGCGCCGAGGTCGTTGCCCATCCGCGCACGCGGGAGATCTATCTTGGCCCGTGACGCGCTCGAGCTCGCGGCGATCGACGCTTTTTACGGCGACAGCCACATCCTGCACGGCGTCTCGCTCTGCCTCGGCGAAGGGCGCCTGCTCGGGCTTCTGGGACGGAACGGCGCCGGCAAGTCCACCTGCATGAATGTCGCGACGGGATTGCTCGCGCCGCGGCACGGCGCTGTCCGCATTTTCGGCACGGCGCGCACCGGCGCCGCGCCCGAGACCATCGCTGCCGATGGCGTCGCGCTGGTGCCGCAAGGGCGGCGCGTCTTCCGCAGCCTGACGGTGCGCGAAAATTTGCTGGTCGCCGCGAACAAGCCGCGCCCCGACCGGCCCTCCTGGCCGCTCGCTGCGATTTTCGCGATGTTCCCGCGTCTCGAAGAGCGGGCGAGCCAGGTCGCGGGCTTTCTCTCGGGCGGCGAGCAGCAAATGCTGGCGATCGGGCGCGCGCTCGTCTCCAATCCGCGCGTCTTGCTGATGGACGAGCCTTCGGAAGGCCTCGCGCCGCAAATCGTCGCCGAGGTGATGGCGACGATCCGGCGTTTGAAGGCCGAGGGGCTGTCGATCCTCTTGGTCGAGCAAAGTCCCAAGCTCGTCTTCGGCGTCGCCGACGATATCGTCATCCTCAACAGCGGCCGCGTCGCCGTCGCCGGACGAGCCGCCGAGCTTCAAGCGGCGGGGCTCGACTTCCATCAGCATCTCGGCATTTTCTAAGCCGCGCGCTTGCAGCGGAAATCACGGAGGTCTCTCATGATCGCTCGGAACGGCACGGTCGGCATCGTCGGTCTCGGCATTATGGGCTCGGCGATCGCACGCAATCTCATCGCCAAGGGCACCGCCGTTCGCGGCTACGACATCGATCCCTCGCGCGTGGCGCTGCTGCGCGCGGATGGGGGCGAGGCCTGCAATTCCGCTGCCGAAGCCGCGCAAGGCGCCGCGCTGCTTCTCACCAGCCTGCCGAGCGTTGCGGCGCTCGATGCGACGGTCGAGTCGCTTTTGTCAGCGGCGCGGCGGGATCTGGTGGTCGCGGAATTGAGTACGCTGCCGATCGCCGCCAAGGAGCAGGCGCGCGACCGGCTCGCCGCCGCGGCGGTGGCGATGCTCGATTGTCCGTTGAGCGGAACCGGAGCGCAGGCCGCGACGGGCGATCTCGCGGTTTATGCCAGCGGCGCGCGCGCGGCTTATGACGCGGCCGAGCCGGCCTTTTTGCGTTTCGCGCGCGCGAGCCATTATCTCGGCGCTTTCGGCAATGGCAGCAAGATGAAGTTCGTCGCCAATCTTCTCGTCGCGATCCACAACGTGGCGAGCGCCGAGGCGATGGTGCTCGGGATGAAAGCGGGGCTCGATCCGGCGACGATCGTCGAGGTGATCGCGAGCGGCGCGGGCAATTCGCGCGTCTTCGAATTGCGCGCGCCCTTGATGGCCGCGGCGGCTTACCGCCCGGCGACGATGAAGATCGAGATTTGGCAAAAGGATATGACGATCATCGGCGATTTCGCGCGCGAGCTCGGGGTTGCGACGCCGACCTTCGCGGCGAGCGCGCCGGTCTATGACGCGGCGCTCAAAGCGGGCCTCGGCGGCGATGATACGGCGGCGGTCTGCGCCATCCTCGAGACGCGCGCCGGGCTGACGCCGAATGCGCGCAAGGGCGGCGAGCGCAGCTGACGCCGCCCTGCCGGCGCGCGCAACACAGCAACCGCGCGACACCCTTTCGAAGGTGCGCGGCGCTCTCTCGAACGATACGGGTGATTATCGCGAAACTCTGCCGCGCAGCGGCGCTGCGCCGGCCGCCATCACACGAGCTTTAGGTTGGTCGCAGCGCTTTTGCCGTTCTTGCCGACTTCGGTTTCGAAACTGATGGTTTGCCCTTCCCGCAGACCCGGCAAGCCGCAGCGTTCGACTGCCGAGATGTGAACGAACACGTCAGGTCCGCCATCGTCGCGCGCGATGAAGCCATAGCCCTTTTGCGCGTTGAACCACTTTACAGTTCCAGTAGCCATGAAGTTTCTTTCAGCGAAAGTTGGTGATCGCGCCAAGCATTACATGAAAGTCATTGAGGAGCCAGCACTTGTTGTGACGAGGGCATGGTTTCGGATTTATTGCAATGCGGCAATGCCTTGATATTGCTGTTTTATGATTCGGGAGCAACCAGCGCCGGCGCGGCGCCGCCGCCGATCACGTCGCGAGGAAGGCGCGCTCGCCCGCATCGAGGACGAGGCAGGTGAGCCGGCCGCTGGCGAAGGCCCCGGTGTCGATGCCGATGCGGTTGGGGCGCACGATCGGCGCCTCGGAAATGCTGTGGCCATGGACGATGATCTTGCCGAAATCGACGCTCGATTGCAGAAACTCGTCGCGAATCCAAAGCAAGTCTTGCGTCTCCTGACGCTCGAGCGCGATGCGCGGCCGGATCCCGGCATGAACGAAGGCGTAGTCGCCCTCGATATGCATGAGCGAGAGCCGATCGAAGAAGGCAAGATGCTGCTGCGGCAGCTTCTGGGTGAATTCACGCTGCGCGCGGAGCAGGTCCTCGAGATCGGCATTGAGCTGCGGCGGGCGCACGCCATAGCTGTAGAGCGTCGCCGCGCCGCCATAGGTGAACCATTGCGGGCCGGCCTCCGCGTCGGAGAGGAAGCGGACGAGGCTGTCCTCGTGATTGCCCTTCAAGAAGACGCTGGTGAAGCCGGGCAGGGGCTCGCCCAAGAGGAGGTCGACGACGCCGCGCGAATGCGTGCCGCGATCCACATAATCGCCGAGATAGACGACGACGTTGCGCCGGGCGGGGTGGGCTGCCGCATGCTGGCGCACCCGGTCGAGCAGGGCGCGCAACAGCTCGAGGCATCCATGGATGTCGCCGATGGCGTAGACCCGTGTGCCGGCAGGCACGCGCGGTTCTGAAACGATCTGCTGGCGTCGGCCGAAAAGGTTCGCAATCATCGAAGATATATGAGGTCCCCTGCTCCGCGCGCCACAGCGCGATCCAAATATTTCCACCTAGCTCGCATTGGCCAGGGTGCCAGATCAATCTAAATTTGCGGATAAGGGGTTCGTTGGACGTTTATAACCATTCTTGACCGGAGCGCGGAATCCGGCCGCAAGGTCCAGTTGCGAAAATATCGCACCAACAAGGTTAATGCGAAAAACGCAAAAATCTCTTATATTTCAAGGCGCTGTAAATACTTATTCCGCTTGCGTTTAGGGCTTTTTACAGGTACTTAATGAAGCGTCAAGCTTTAGCGCTTCCCAAGGAGGCACCGGTGAAAGCATATTTGACTCTGTCGGCTGCGGCGCTGCTCGGCCTTGCGGCCTTTGGCGCACAGAGCGCACGCGCGGCCGAAGTGTCTTGCGACGATGTCGCTGGACTTGCCGCATCGATTACGCAGGCGGTGTCTCAGGCACCGTCTCTTGCCGCCACGATCGCGGGTAAGGAAACCGCCCGCTGCCCCGCCGATGCGGCGGCGATCGCGACGGCCGCGGTCAATGCCGCGCCGAACGGCTCCCAGGATATCGTCGATGCGGTGTTGGCGGCCTTGCCGGACGATATGAAGGACGATCCGAT